>NZ_JBNCKU010000011.1:0-332256 GCF_049841715.1 Micromonospora sp. DT41
CTTGCTGCCACCAACAGCGGCGCTTCTACTCCAAGCCCCACAAGTCAGACACCGTCACGACTTTGCCGGGGCCCTGCATGCGCAGGGCCAATCCCAGGTGTTGCACCTTGTGCGTGAGTGACCGCTAGGCGAGGTTGTGCAGGGCTTGGGCCACCTCGACGGCGGTGTGATCCACGCGAGCAGGCCGCGGGTTGGCCAAGGTGTACGACGACGAGCAGCCCGCCCGCCATCATGAGTGCCTGCTCGAGGTAGATCTCGCCCGTCAGCGGGACCTATCGACGTTAACGACAGGGGAGTGCCCCTGCTGACGCGTTCGCGGCTGCAGGGGCACTCCCTCGCTTTGGTCGCTGATCACCGACCCGCCCGGGGTCGGGGTACGCCTAGGGCAGCCACCACGGTGCGAGGTACGGCACCGACGCTCCCTCGTCCGAGAAGGACCATCCGCCCGCCGGCGCGCTTTGCAGCTTGACGACGACGTGCGCGATGTACGGCGAGCTGACCGGGGTGAAATCGACGTCGTTGTGCCAGCTCCTCCCGTTCGGGGCGCAGAAGTCCGACGCGGTGTCGGTGTAGGGCACCACCACGCCGTTCTGGTAGGTGATGACCATCTGAACCCGGACACACTCGCCCGAGGCGTTGTTGATGTAGATGCGTCCGAGCAGCCGAGGCTCCCAGGTGCCGTTGACCAGATCCCACTCCAGCCGGCCGTCAGCCTTGGGATCCCCGGAGATGCTGCCCAGGTCGCCGTCGCCGAAGTCGAAGTGTGGCTGGGTGATGGAGAACCGGTCGGTCCGCTTCAACGCAGCCTGCGCCGGGCTCGCCCCGATCAGCCCGAGTGCGCACACCACGGGCAACACCAGGAGCCGGGTCGCCGTTTTGCTGAATCGCATGTCTTCCTCCTCGATCGCGCCGCGGCCGTTGCGCGGCGTTCGTCATCGAGTCTCGGCAGGTGCGTCAGGGTCACGTCACGCTCCGCTCCGGGTGGCGGCTCGGGGCGGGCGCACCATGACGCCACCCTGAGGTCCGACCGGACCATGGATGATGCCCGGTCCCCACTGGGCCGGGACGAAACCCACCCTCGCCAGGCCCGAGTGGCCCGGCGGAATCGGCGGAATCGACCATCGCCGGCCCGCCGGGCCAGCGAGATCGACCAGAGTCTGACCCGGCCGGGTCGGCGAGCGAAGGAGCGATATGCGCACAAGGGACATCGCACGGCGGACTGTGGCAGGCGCGGTCGTTGTCGTGCTGGGTACGGCGGCCGGGACGGCCGCACCGGACCGGCAGGCCCACGCGGGAGGGCTCGCACCGGTACGGGTCGTGGAGGCCAGCGAGAACGACGGGAGCGGGACCAAGGTCGTCACCGCGACCTGCCCGGGGGCGCTATCCGTCTTCGCGGCGGGCGCCCGGATCGTGAACGGCAACGGCGGAGTCGTACTGACCGCGATGGAGCCTGACGCGGAACTCAACACTGTGACAGTCACCGCGACAGCCCGCACGGGGTACGCGGGCGCGTGGTCGGTGGTGGCGTATGCCACGTGCGACGTGTCGACGAGCCCACCGGTGCGGGCGACAGCCACTGTGGAATCGGCGTCAACGGTGGAGGTGAACTGCCCGGGCAGCACACGGTTGTTCGGCACCGGCTTCCGCTTCGAAGGACCGGTGGACCAGACGTACGTCGACGAGGTTGGCTTCGGCCCCGGACTGCGGACGGTGCGGGTGCATGCGGGCGGTGCCGAGCCGGAAAGTCTCACCGCCGTCGGAATCTGCAAGGAGCCCACACAACCGACCGGGCCGCCCGGCGAACGCGTCGAGGCCGCCACCGGGTACGACGGCACGTGGCCGAAGACTGTCGTCACCGAGGAAGCCGGCCCGGACGTCCACGTGTACGGCGTCGGCGCCCGCGTGACCGGCGCGGGACCCTTCTTCCTCAGCGCGCTCGTCCCCAGCCCGGACCTCCGTCAGGCGGGCGCCGAGGCCGTCCGGGCGAGCCAACTGCCGGGGTCGCCCGCCGCCCGGGACGATGCCGAAGGCGACGGCGAAGGCTCGCTCGCCGTAGCTGCCCTGGAATCGGCCGTCTTCCACTGACGGTCGCCGTGAGCCGGCCGGCGACCCCGGTCGGGCGCCGGCATCCCGCGGCCGGTCAACGCCCGCGATCGGGCGCCGGGTCCCGCCGGCCGTTGCCAGCGGCCGGCGGACCCTGACGAACGGCGGCCCGCGGTTGTCGGCCCTGCCCGGCCGGCGCGAGGATGAGCTCGTCCGGCGGGTGCACCCCGATTGCCCGCATCGCCTCGCGGTATCGGGCGAGTGCCCGGCGGGCCTCGCCGTGCTGGCCGGCGGCGACCAGCGCGCGCACCAACGCCCGGTGCGCCGGCTGGTCGTACGGATCCCGTTCGAGGAGCCGCAGCAGGTACGTCACCGCCGCCGCCGGGCCCGCAGTGGCCCGGCTGACCTGGGCCAGCATGCGCAGGAGGCCGAGGTACGCCGCCCGCGCCTCCTCGCGCAGTGGGCCGGACCAGTCGGCGTACGGCTCATCTTCGAACGCGTCGGCGCGGTACTGCCGGTCGGCGGACAGCAGCACAGTCCGCCCCTCCGCCATCGCCCCTCGTTCCAGCAGGCGTCGCGCGTGCGCGACGTGCGCGAGGAACTCCTCGACGTCCACCCGCAACCGGCTGACATCCAACGCGATGCACGCCTGATCGGCGATGAGGAAGTGGTCGGGCGCGAACGTCTTCGTCGGGTCGAACACCCCGCGCACGATCGAGAGCAGGACCGACAGCCGGTGACCGGTGCGATCCGGGTCGTCGTCCGGCCAGAGCAGTTCGCACAGTTCGCCTCGTGGCACCGGCCGGCCACGCCGAGCGACGAGGATACGCACGAGGTCACGCGCCTTGCGGGACTGCCACTGCGAGGCCGGTACCGGGTGACCGTCGAGATGCACCTCGAAGCGGCCGAGGGCCCGGATCACGACCCGCTGGTAGACCGGTCCGGCGCCAGCCGCCCACCCGCCGAAGCTGCTCGCTGTCCGGTCCACCAGAGCGCCGGCAAGGGCGACCTGCTCGCCTGCGAGCAGGCCGGCCAGCCGATCGTCGATGTCGGCCCCGGGCAACCGCCCGAGGAGGACGAGCAGCCGAGCCGCCTCGACCGCCGCACCGGCCCGGGTCCAGATGGCGTACCCCTCGCGCAGCGCCTCGCGGGCCCGTTCGAGGTCCTGCTCGGCGGCGGCCCGCAGCTCCAGCGCGTCGGCCATCCCGGCAAGGTCGCCCTGAACACGTGCGATGCGGGCGGCCTCGTCAGCGAGCACTGTGGCCCGGTCGGGCGCGGCCATCCGGAGCGCGACCCAGCCCTGGGCCAGCAGTGCCGGTACGACGATCTCGTCCCCGACGTCCCGAGCGGCCCGGTCGGCGTGCCCCGCGGCGGCCGGTACGTCGTCGTCCAGTCGCACCAGCGCCAGCCCGGCGAGCGCGGACACCAGGACGTGCACGTTGCCGGTCTCCTCGGTGACCCGGATCGTCTCCTCGTAGGCGGCGCGCGCCTGCTCACGCCAGCCTCGCCGGCGGTACAGCTCACCCAGTCCGAGCAGCGCATGGATGAACCGACGGGAACCCTTCTGCTGGTAGAACCCCAGCGCCGCCTCGTACCGCTGCACCGCCTCGTCGTAACGGCCGAGCATCGCCAGCGCTTCCGCCTCGTTGCTCGTCGCGATCGCGCGCAGGCTCGGGGCGCCGGCCAGCGCGGCGTAGCGGGCCGACCGCTCGGCCATCGTCAACGCCTCGGCGAACCGTCCGGTACGCAGGAACTGGTGGGTGCGGTTGGTGTGGATCCGGGTGAGCAGCAGGACGTCACCGATGCGTTCCGCAATCGGCAACGCCAGGGCGAAGTGCTCCTGGCTGCCCGCGATGTCACCGGCCACACTGAGGCACAGGGCGACGCTGAGGTGGGTCGCGGCCAGCACATCGTCCTGCCCGGCGCTTGTCGCGGCGGCGAGTGCCCGCCGTGCGCATGCGGTCGCGGTCTCGGTGTCGCCGGCCAGCAGGTGCGCGTGTGCGGTCCAGGCGAGCAGCAGCGCCTGATCGGCCAGCGGAGCGGGCCGGGGGAGCGGCCGGTCGAGGATCGCCAGGGCCGACCGGGCGTCACCCCGCTGGTAGTGGATCCGACCCAGCCGCCAGGCCAGGCCGGCGTCCCAGGCCTCCTCGGCGACGGTGTCGTACTCGTGGGTGGCCGCGCCCAGGTCGCTGCTGGTGCGCAGGGCGTCGCCGAGCAGCAGGCGCAGCCGCCGGCTGCGATGCCGCTCCGGCAGCATGCCGACCAGCTCGGTCACCGCGACGGAGCGACCCGCCGCGATCATCCGATCGCCGTACGCTTCGAGCACCCGGGCGCCCGCGGCAAGGTCTCCGGCCCGCAGGTACTCCCGGGCCGCGGCGACCGGCGGCCCGTGCTCGTCGTACCAGACTGCTGCTGCGGCGGCCGTGTCGCGAATCTGATCGGCGGTCGGCGCCCGGCGCCCGTGCCGGGCGGTCTCGACGACGATCGGCACGAAAAGCTCCTCGGGCGCCGGTGCACCTGGCCCGGCCGCGGCCCAGGCCGGCCGGGTCAGCAGGCCGGTGCGGCGCAGCCCGTCGATGATGCGCTGGGCGCCGCGATGGCCGAGCGCGCGGCACAGCCCCACACTCACCGGCGTCAGCGCACCGACCTGACGCAGTAGCCGGTTCGCATCCGCTGGTAGCCCGGCCAGCACCTCGTCGGCGACGTACCGCGCGATCGGCCCACCGGGCTCGCTGAGGATCGGGGCGAGCGGCCCGGGCGGCACCCCACCCAGCCGCAGAGTCTCGGCGGACAGATGGACGAGCGCAGGCCAGCCCCCGGTCGCCTCGTACAACCGGTCGGCAAGGTCCGGTGTGGAGAGGCCGTACTCCTCGGCGATCAGGTCGGCGATCCGTGCCGGGGAGAGCGCAAGGTCGGCCGGGCCCAACTCGGTCCAGAGGCCGCTGCCGAGCAGGCGGGTAGCCGGTGCCGACAGTGGCCACCGCGAGGCGAGGACGACTGTGACGTCGTCCTCCCACCGCCCGACCTCCTTCAACAGAAGGTGCAGCTGCTCCGCCGAGGTCGGCGGCAGGTCGTCGACCACGACCAGGCGGTCGCCGGCCGCGACGGCGTCGGCGACGAGCTGGCGCACTGGTGCGTCGTCCCCCCTGCACCAGCGGGCGCCCGCTCGGGGAAACCAACGGTGCAGCGCGGTGGACTTGCCATAACCGGCGGCGGCCACGACGCAGTAGACCCCCCGCTGATGGCCTGCCCGCAACGGATGCACCGCGTTCCTCCCGGCCGTGCGGCGCGGACGACTGGCGTGCGCCCGCCCGTGGATTAAGGTTCACCGTCGGCGTCGGGGGAGGCAAGACCCCTGTTGGTCGCGTACCCGATCGAGGTTGCGCGCGGACCGGCGGGCGACGGCACCGTCGTCGCGTTCACCGGCGATCGCCGCCGCGACGCCACGGCCGGAACATGTCCCCCACCGCACGAAGGATCGCCGCCTTCTCACGAGGTGGGGCACCCTTCGTCACGATCAGCGCGACGACCACCTTGGCAAACACGGGCAGCCCCACGGCCACGATCGCCACCCATGGGCCGTACGTCAGATACCGCTCAAGGTCCACTGGTCCACCTCGCCGCTTTCCCTGTCGTCGCTCCGCAGTTCTGATCGCACCTTCACGCCCGAGCCGCTCGGTGAGGCTCTGCGGGACAAGCCGGGACACAATCGATGTGGATCGCCTGCTAGGGCGGCTGCCATCGAGACACCACAGAGAAGCTGCAGACACCTGTGGGACGACTGCGAGGTGTACGGAGTGGACCGGGACCCGACGAGCGTGTTGACACCGGCCGACCTCGGCGCGGCGCTTCAGGCGCTCAGGGAGAGAGCTGGCCTCACCACGAGGGAGATGGACGCGCGGACGCGCTTTGGCGATGTGCGGCTGACCCGTACGAAGATCAGCAAGGTGGAGGGCGGTGAGCTGCCGCGCTTGGACTGGCTTCGCGCGTATATCAACGTCTGCGGCGTCGGCACCGGTACGCGTCGCTATCGCGCGTGGGAACACGCCTGGGCCACGGCACGTCAACACGCCACAGCGGGAGCACCGTCACCTGGCACGCAGGGCGGTGTGCTGCCCAGGCAGCTACCGATGGACACCAGCCCTTTTGTCGGTCGACAGGCCGAACTGGACCAGCTCACCGCCCTGTACCGGAGGGCGCGCAACGGAGTAGCGGTCATATCTGCCGTGCATGGCACTGCGGGCATCGGTAAGACTGCGCTCGCGCTGCGCTGGGCGCACACGAACGCACGACAGTTCGCCCATGGCCACCTGTACCTCAACCTGCGCGGGTTCAATGGAGAACCTCCGGTCGCGCCTACCCATGCTGTGCGCGAGCTGCTGGACGGGCTCGGCGTGCCGGCCGAGAGAATACCGGCCAAGTTCGACGCTCAACTCAGCCTGTATCGCAGTGTGGTAGCCGGCAGACGCCTGCTGCTGTTGTTGGACAATGCCGCCACCGCCGAGCAGGTCCGCCCACTGCTGCCCGGCAGCCCGTCGTGCTTCACGATCGTCACCAGCCGCAACCAGCTCACCGGGATCGTCGCCCGTGACAAGGCTCTCCCGCTCAAACTGGACGTTCTTCCTCGCGAGCAGGCGAGACAGCTGCTCGATGACCGCATAGGCCGCGAGCGGCTGGACGCGTTCCCGGAGGCGACCGCCACGCTGCTCACCCTGTGCGGCGGGCTGCCGCTGGCGCTTGTCGTCGCAGCGGCGAGGATCATGCTCGCACCGGACCTCCCACTGGACCGACTCGTCGCGGAGGCTACGGGCGGTGGACCTTCACTACGGGACTTCGAGGTCGACGACGCAGAGTCGGACCTGCCCACCGTCTTCTCCTGGTCCTACCGGGCCCTCGACCCGGATGCCGCGCGGCTGTTCCGATACCTGGGTCTGCTTTCCGGCCCCGACTTCACCGTCGGTGCCGCCGCCAGTCTGACCGGTGCCGAAGCGGGGTTCGCCGACAGGTTGCTGAGGACCTTGGCAGCTCAGCACCTAATCGAGGAGTATTGCCCGGGTCGCTACCGGCTTCACGATCTGCTGCGTGCCTATGCGGACGAGCTGGCCGAGGAGCACGACTCCGCCGCCGACCGTTCCGATGCGCACGATCGGTTGGTCGACTATTACCTCCAGGCCGCTCTCCGTGGTGACCGTCTGTTGGACCCGCTTCGGGAGACCTTCCCGACGCCTGCTCCAGAGGACGGAATCCAGTCGGTCAGGCTCTCCTCGGCCGAGAGCGCGGCCCTGTGGTTCGAGCAGGAGTACGGCAACCTCTCCGCGGTGACCCGACTCGCTGCCGCGCGCGGCCGGCACCGACCGGCGTTCCTTCTGCCGTGGAGCCTGACGACGTTTCTTCACCGGCGCGGGTACTGGCGTGAGTACGCCGACCTGTACCGGTTCGCTGTGGAGGCTGCCGAGCAGATGGGCGATGGGCGCGCACAGGGTGTCGCACTGCGTAATCTCGCTAACGCGCTGGCGCAGCTCGGGGAGTACGACCAGGCGATGACGCACCACCGGCTGGCGGTTGGCTTCTTCCGGAAGGCCGGTGACATCCAGGGCGTCGCCCGCACCGAACGCGCCATGGGGTACGCCAGTGAACAAATGAGGGACTTCCGCGCGGCCGAACAGCATGCCAGTTCTGCCCTGGGTCTCTACCGGGAGATAGCTGACCGAACAGGCGAGGCGCAGGCACTGAATGCGCTGGGCTGGTACCGGGCGCTACAGGGCGACTACGACAGCTCGCTTGAGCACTGCTCACAGGCCCTGGCTCTGTTCGACGAACTCGACGACCGTACCTACCGGGCCCACACCTTGGACAGCATCGGGTACAGCCTTCAACATCTGCAGCGGTACGCCGAGGCGGCACACCACTACCAGCAGGCCATCGCCATCTACGAGGCACTGGGCGATCGGTACTACGAGGCGGAAACCCTGCACCATCTCGGTGACACGGAGGCTGCCGCAGGGAACGCGAGGGCTGCGCTAGTAGCGTGGCAGAAAGCCCTCACCATCTTCGTCGCGATTGACCACCCGAAGGCAGAGCAGGTACGTGCCAAGCTTGCCCGCTGAAATCTGGCCGGCCTGCTTGAGAATGCCGCCGGATGCCCGGCAGCGGCTCGCGCGCTGGGGCCGAGTCCGAACGCGCGATAATCGGAGTCAGGCGTTTCGCGTCCGATCCCCGGTCCAGGCCGCTTCGAGGATCGCTGTCAGGCTGGCGGTGTCGGTCGGCCCCGGATGGTTCTGGATCAAGCGAGTGACGCCACTGGCCATCTCCGCGAAGCGCGGGAGGTCGGCGCGCGCCACGCCGACGTCGGCAAGGGTTCCAGGGATGCCGATGTCGGCAAGGAGCCCGTCGAGCCAGGTGAGGAACGCATCTGCGGCCTCGCGATCCGACGCGTCGGTCACGTCGAGCCCGCACACCTTGGCGAGAATGGCCAGCCGGTCGCTGATGGCGTCCTTGGCAGCGTCCAGCGCGTAGGGCAGCAAGAGTCCGACGCCCAGGCCGTGCGGCGTGTGCGTGGCGGCGCCGATGGGGTACTGGAGAGCGTGCGGGGCTGCGTTACCCGCGTGGGAAAACGCGAGCCCGGCGAGCATGGACCCGTAGGACATGTCGGCGCGCGCGTCCGTGTCGCCTCCGTCCCGGAAGGCACGACGCAGGCTCCGGGCGATCCGTTCCGCCGCCAGGAGCGCGTAGTGGTCGGTGATCGGGTTGCGGCCGAGGAAGACCTGCTCCACCGGGTCGCGTGGCCCGTGGGGCCGGGGTCGCGCGGTGTAGCTCTCCACCGCGTGACAGAACGCGTCGATGCCGGAGTGGGCGGTGACGGTCGCAGGGCAGGTGTAGGTGAGTTCGGGGTCGACGATGGCGAAGTCGGGCACGATGTGGACGCTGGAAACCCCCACCTTCAGCTCGCGGTCCGGGTCGGTCAACACCGAGACGGGTGTGAGCTCGGAGCCGGTGCCTGATGTCGTCGGGACCGCGACGAGAGGGATCGTCGGCCCCGGCACCTTCGACTCGCCGTAGAAGTCGCGTGGCGTCCCACCGTGGCGGCGGATGACGCCGACGATTTTGGCCAGGTCGATCACCGTGCCGCCTCCGATGGCGAGGATCACGTCGGCGTCCACCACTGCGGCGGCGGAGACGGCCAGTGCGACATCGGTGAGTGGCACGTCAGGAGTCGCGTCGGAGAACACCTCGACGGCCTCGACCTTCTCCCGTACGGCGGCCACGATCTCGGCCACGCCCGGCTGTCCCAGAAGAACCTTGTCGGTGACGATGAGGACTCGCGAGCCGCTCTCGGCCACCACCCGTGGGATGTTCTGCGCGACCCCTTCGCCCACTATGAGCTGGCGTGGTCCGCGGACGGTCTCAAGCATGTCGGTGCCTCTCCGAAACGTCGGCGGCGATGTGCGGGGCGGACGTCCGGGTCACCTGCGGGACCCCGACGGAGTCGGCAAGGCTGGCCGCCCGGGTGGCGCAGGTGCGCGCGCCGGACGGCCGGAGCAGCGGGCGGGTCATGGCAGGTCGATCGCCGCGTAGGTGAGGTCGAGGTACTCGAGGATGCCCTCGTGTGACCCCTCCTTGCCGATGCCGGACTGCTTCACGCCTCCGAACGGAGCTGACGGGTCCGAGATCAGACCGCGGTTGACGCCGATCATCCCCGTCTCCAGCCCTTCGGCGAACCGGAGCGCCCGCTGGAGGTCACGGGTGAAGACGTAGCCGACCAGGCCGTACTCGGTGTCGTTGGCCTTCGCCAGCACCTCGTCGTCGGAGGTGAACGAGATGATCGGCGCCACCGGGCCGAAGATCTCCTCCTGCAACATCCGCGCGTCGTCGGGCACGTCGACGAGGACGGTGGGCGGGTAGAAGTGGCCCGGCCCGTCCGGCCGTTCGCCGCCCACCAGGACCCGGGCGCCACGGTCGACAGCGTCGGCCACGAGTTCGTCGATCTTGGTGACCGAGGGGTCGTCGATCAACGCTCCGACGTCCACGCCGTCGTCGAGACCGTGGCCCACCGACAGTGCGCCCATCCGCTCGGCGAAGCGCGCCGTGAACTCCTCGCGCACCGGCTCCTCGACGTAGATCCGGTTGGCCGCGATGCACGACTCGCCGATGTTGCGCATCTTGGCCACCATGGCGCCGTCGACCGCGACGTCCAGGTCGGCGTCCGCGCACACGATCAGGGCCGCGTTGCCGCCCAGTTCCATCGAGGTACGCAGCACGTTGTCAGCGGCCTGCCGGAGCAGCACGCGCCCGACCTCTGTCGAGCCGGTGAACGACAGCTTGCGGGTGCGCCTGTCGGCAAGCAGTGCGGAGACGACCTCGCCGGAACGCTTGGTGGTGATCACGTTGACGACGCCCGGAGGTACGCCGACCTCCTCCATGATGCGGGCCAGCAACAGCATGGTGAGGGGCGTCTGGGCAGCCGGCTTGGTGATCGTCGTGCAGCCCGCGGCCAACGCAGGGGCGACCTTGCGGGCACCCATTGCCAACGGGAAGTTCCAGGGCGTCACGAATACGCACGGTCCGACCGGCTTCGGCACGGTGAGGATGCGGTATCCACCTGCGGGAGCGGTGCTGTAGCGCCCCTCGACGCGTACCGCCTCCTCGCCGAACCACCGGAAGAACTCGGCGCCGTAGGCCACCTCTGCCCGAGCCTCGGCCAGCGGCTTGCCCATCTCGAGCGTTATCAGCCGGGCGATCTCCTCGGATCGCGCGGTCAGTGCCCGGTACGTCGCTGTCAACAACTCCGACCGTTTCCGGGGCGGGGTCGCAGCCCACTGCGCCATCGCCCTGGTCGCCGCGTCCAGAGCGGCGAGCCCGTCGGCGACGCCGGCGTCCGCCACCTCGGCGATGGTCTTGCCGGTGGCCGGGTCCTCGACGGCGAATGTGGCTCCGCTCGCGGCGTTCCGCCAGGCGTCGCCGATCCGGAGCCGCCGGTGCTCGGGGGCCAGGACGTTCATCGGGTCACTCATTGCGCCGCCTCCTTTGCTCTTCGTGGTGATGTGCAGGCGACGCACCGCGCCACCGATCGCCTTCTGACCGGTGACGGTTCGCGAGGCCGGATTGCCATGTGCGGGCGCAATGGCGCCGTCGCTGCCGGCGCGGCTACCGCCCGGCCTCCGACAGCGACAGCCCGGTGTCCGCATCGAACAAGTGCGCGCGGTCCAGGTCGACAGTCACCGACAGCCGCTCGCCCGGCGTACCGGCGACGGTGGGTCGTGCCTTGACCTTGAGGATCGCCGTCCCCACTCGGACGTCGACCACCGTTCGGTCACCGAGCGGTTCGAGCCCGTAGAGCTCCCCCGACAACGACGCGTCCCCACGCTGCTCGACGGACAGATCCTCCGCGCGCAGGCCCAGCAGCAGCGCACGACCGTCCTCGGCAGTGGTCCAGCGGGGCCGTGGCAGCGTCCAGCCTCCCGCGCCGACCAGACGATCCCCCTCGGCGTGGCAGGGGAGCAGGCTGATCGGCGGACTCCCGACGAACCCTGCGACCCACTTGTTGGCGGGACGCTCGTACACCTCGGTCGGCGTTCCGACCTGCTGCACCTTCCCCTCCTTGAGAACGGCGACCTGGTCGGCCATCGACAGGGCCTCGACCTGGTCGTTCGTCACGTAGATGAAGGTTGCTCCGAGGCTCCGGTGAATGCGGGTCAGCTCGGTGCGCATCTCGACGCGGAGCTTGAGGTCGAGGTTCGTCAGCGGCTCGTCCATGAGGAACGCGCGCGGGCGACGGACCAGCGCCCGGGCCAGGGCGACACGTTGCATCTCGCCGCCCGACAACTGCGCGGGACGACGCTGCAGCAGACGTTCGATGTGCAGCAGGCTCGACATCTGCTCGACGGCAGCGGCGATCTCGCTCGAGGAGCAGCGGCGTGCCCGCAGCGGCGAGGCGATGTTCTCGTACACCGTGTGTCGCGGGTAGAGAGCGTAGCTCTGGAAGACCATTGCCAGGTCGCGTGCGGCAGGGGCGTCACCTGTCGCGTCCCTGCCGTCCAGATGCACCGACCCCGCGTCGAGCTTCTCCAGGCCGGCGATCGCTCGCAGGGTCGTCGTCTTGCCTGCCCCGGAGGGCCCGAGCACGACGAAGAACGAGCCGTCCGGCACATCGCACGTCACCCCGTCCAGGGCCTGGACTTTTCCGAAGGACTTACGCAGCCCTTGCACTGCCACGGTTCCCATCAGGCCACCAGCTCTTCCGTGCTCACGTCGTAGACCGCCGGGGTCCCGCCGGTGTGCCGCAGCCCGACCTGTGCGTCAGTGGCGAAGCGGACAGTCGGAGGCATCCGAACCCGTACGTCGCGCTGCCCGCTGTGGTCGACCACGTAGATGATCTCGTCGCCCAGCCACTCCGCCGAGACCACGCGGGCCGGGACCGCGCGATCCGCCCCTGGCGCGGTGACCTCCAGCGCCTCCGGCCGGACGCCCGCCACCAGTTGACGGTCGCGCGGTACGCCCGGCGGTGGCGTGAGGACCAGTCCGCCCTGACCGCGCAGCTTCCCGTCGGCCACCTCCACATCGATCAAATTCATCGGCGGTGAGCCGATGAACGCGGCGCAGAAAAGACTCGCCGGACGGTCGTAGACCTCCAGCGGCGTGCCGATCTGCTCGACGCGACCCTTGTTGAGGATGGCGATCCGGTGACCGAGCGACATCGCCTCGACCTGGTCGTGGGTGACGTAGACCATCGTCGCTCCCAGTTCCCCCTGCAGGTGCTTGATCTCCGTGCGCATGTCCGCCCGCAGCTCCGCGTCCAGATTGGTGAGAGGTTCGTCCATGAGGAAGGCGCGCGGCCGTCGTACCAGGGCACGAGCGAGCGCGACGCGCTGCTGCTCCCCGCCGGACAGCTGGCGCGGTCGCCGGTTCAGCAGCGGTCCGAGGCGCATCAGCCGGGCGGCCTCGTCGACCCGCTTGTGCACCTCCGACTTGGGCAGTCCCTCGGCCCGCAGTGGGAACGCCAGGTTGTCGCGGGTCCTCAGATGCGGATAGAGCGCGTAGAACTGGAACACCATGGCGATGTCGCGCTCTGCGGGCGGCAGGTCGTTCACCAGCGTGTCGCCGATGCGGATGTCGCCCGTCGTCTGCCTCTCCAGACCGGCTATGGCCCGCAACGTCGTCGTCTTGCCGCAACCCGAAGGGCCGAGCATCACGAACAGCTCGCCGTCGTCGATGGACAGGTCCACGCGATCAACCGCGACCGTTCCGTCCGGGTAGCGCTTGTGCAGCGCGGTGACCTCGATGCCTGCCATCAGCGTCGCACCGCCCCGAGCGTCACACCGGCGACGAGGTGCTTGCGCACCAGGTACGCGAAGACGAGCACCGGTAGGGCGAACACCACGGAGGCGGCGGCCACGAGACCCCAGTCCACTGTGGTGCCACCGATGAGACCGGCGATGGCGGGTGGGGCCGTCCGGACGTCGTCGCTGGAGGTGAGGAAGATGGCGAACACGAACTCGTTCCACGAGAAGATGAGTGCGAAGACCGCTGTCGCGGCGATGCCGGGTAGGAGCAGGGGAAGGGTGTATTTCCAGAACGCCTGCAAGCGGGTGTAGCCGTCGAGCATGGCGGCATCCTCGTACTCCGCTGGCACCTCGTCGACGAATCCCTTCATCATCCAGATCGTGAACGGGACGTTGAACGCGGTGTAGATGAGGATCAGGCCGAGCTTGCTGTCGATGAGTCCGACCTGCCGGTACATGAGGAAGATCGGGACCACGACCACCACGGGCGGCATGAAGCGGGTGGACAGGATGAAGAACAGTTGGTCCTTCTTGGCCTTCACACCGAAGCGTGAGTAGGCCCAGGCCGCCGGGACCCCAAGCACCGTGGCAAGCACCGTGGAGATCCCGGCGACCACGACGGAGTTGAGGAACGCGACGGACAGGGCCGAGCGACCGCCACCGGGGGCGACGAACACGTCCTTGAAGTGGTCCATGGTGACCGTGAAGCCGAAGAACTTGGCCGGAATGGCGTAGACGTCCCGGTTCTCCTTGATGGATGTCTCGATCATCCAGAGCACCGGGAAGAGCATCACGACGGCCAGGACGATCAGCAGCACGATCTCCAGCGCGGAGCGGCCCCGGCCGCCACTGCGGCGTGCGGGCGGCGTGCGATCCGGGGCAGGACCCGTGGACACGGCCTCGTCGACGGAGACTGCCATCAGTCCTCCTTGAGCTTGTTCAGATAGCGCAGGTAGAGCTGCGTGAGGACGATGACGACGAGGACCATGAGAATTCCGTACGCCGAGGCGGTTCCGGTGTTGAAGCCCAGGAACGCGACCTTGTAGACGTGGAACGACAGCGTCTCGGTGGAGACACCCGGACCGCCGCTGGTGAGGATGTAGACGAGGTCGAACAGCCGGAACGCTTCGATGGCCCGGAACATCACGGCGATGAGCAGCAACGGCCACACCAGCGGAAGAGTGATGGTGCGGAACTTGAACCACTCGGACGCCCGGTCGATCGAGGCGGCCTCGTACAGGTACTTCGGTACCGCGGTGAGGCCCGCGAGGGCGATCAGCATGATGAACGGCGTCCACTGCCAGGTGTCGACCACGATCAGGGACACCAGTGCGGTCCGCTGCCGGGTGAGCCACTCCACCTGCCCCAGGCCGAGCGAGCCCAGCATGCTGTTGACCACGCCGAACTGCGCGTCGAGCATGAACTTCCAGAACAGCCCGACCACGACCGGTGACAGCATCATCGGCACCAGGAACAGGGTGGTCAGCGCTCCCCGCCCGCGCGTACGCCGTGAGATCAGGTAGGCGATGCCGAAACCGAGCACGGTCTGCAGACCGACCGCGCCGATCACGTAGATCAACGTCGTGAGGGCCCGCTGGTGGACCTGCGCCGACGTCAGGATGGCCGTGTAGTTCCCGAATCCGACGAAGTTGGCGGGCCCCCCGCGGGTAGCCGAGTAGTCGGTGAAGGACAGGTACAACGCCCACAGCAACGGGAACACCGACATGGCGAGCAACAGCAGCAATGCGGGGGAGATGAAGGCCACGGCAAGCCCGCGGTCGCTCAGCCGGCGGGACCGGCCCGGTGCAGGTGGCGTCGCGGACGCCACCTGCCCGGGCTGGTCGGTCGTCAGAGGGACGGGATCGCTCACAGCCCGCCGCCGCCCTTGCGGCCGCTGGAGTCGAGCACGCCCTGCTGTTCCTTGGCGATGTCGTCGAGCGCATCCTTCGGCTTCTTCGCGCCGTTGAGCGCCGCGTTCACGTTGGTGTTCTCGATGTCGACGAGGCGCGCGTACTCAGGCACGTTCCACATGTCCCGCATCCGCGGAACCGAGTCGGCGTACACCTGGTTGAACGGCCCGGCGTTGAGGAACTCAGGCGACTGAAGGGCGTCCGTACGCGATGGCACGCCACCGGCCGCGGCCCACTTTTTCTGGATATCGGCCCGCTGGAACCACTTCATGAAGTTCAGGGCCTCCGCCTGGTTCGCCTTCGCCGAGTAGGCCGACACGTGCATTCCCATGCCGCCGAGAGGGACCAGGTTCGTCTTCTGGCTCGGGAGGGTGGCGAAACCCAGCTTGTCGAGAATCTGCTCACGAGAAGTGCCGAGCGTCGACTGCTTCGGATCGAGCAGGCCGCCGCTCGCGGCGATCCAGTTGAACGCGATGCAGGCCTTGCCCTGGGCGACCGCCGCGTTCACCTCGTCGATGAACCAGTTGCCGGAGCCCTTGGCGGTCAGCGGCTTCATCTTGTTGACCAGGACGTCCATCGCCTCCTGGCCCGCAGCGTCGTTGAGGACGCCCTCGATCTTGCGCGTCTTGGGGTCCCAGAGGTTGCCGCCGTAGACGCCGTTTACCGTGTTGTAGGTGACGGCCGCGGCGTCGGAGCCGTTGGCCTGGTGGAAAGCCAGCCCGCTGACACCGGGGTTGTCCGCCTGGCACTTCTCGGCCACTGAGATCATCTGGTCCCAGGTCTGCGGTGGCTTGTCGCCGATCAGGTCCTTGCGGTAGATCATCGTCCAGGTGTCACCGAGCAGCGGCAGCCCGTACAGGCTGGCGTTCTCGTCACGCTTACCGGTCTCCGCCTGGGGGAACTGGCCGTATGCGGCCAGGAGGTACGGGTTGTAGGCGTTGACGTCGATGTTGCCCTTGACGAAGTCGGTGAGGTCGAGGATGTTGCCGTTCGTCACGGCCTCACCGATGTGTTGCGAGTCCAGGATCGCGATGTCGAAGTCGGTCTTGCGCGCGGCGAACTGGGTGAACATCGCGTCGTGCCAGTTCGCGTTCGGCACGGTGTTGACCTTGATGGTCGCGTTCGGCCGTTCCTTCTTGTACTCCGCGTTCGCGAAGTCTTCCAAGGCGTGGGCGGGCGGCCAGTCGAACCAGATGAAGCTGAGGGTCAGCGGGTCCTTCGTGAGTTCCGGGATGGTCGCCGGTGCCTTGGGGGCGCTCGCCTTCCCGCCGTCGTCCTCGTCACCGCCGCACGCTGCCACTGTCGTGGCCAGCAGCAGCATGGCCGCTGCCGCCAACTGCACCTTTCGTCTGGGAGTAGCCGATCGCCCTATTCGCTTCGGGTATCGCATCGTCTGGCCTGCTTTCTGGGTGGGGACTTCTAGGGCCTCGCTATGTGCTTCGTCGAGCAGTTGCTGGGTTGCCATGGCGCGCGTTGCCGGGCGGTCGCGAGGGCCGACCTGCGGCCCGGCGTCACGAGTACGCCGCGATGTGGAGGATGATCATCCGCCACTTTTCCTATACGATCCGGTTGGGGGCGTCAGCATGTCGCAGCGTTGTAACTGATGTCAATAGGTTCCCGAAGGCGCACGAGAGGACCTCAGGTCACGATGGACGACGAAGCGATGATCACGCGGGGCCGTAGGGCCGCGACGGACGGAATGCCGTCGGGAAGAGCTCGCGGCCGGCTTGCTGACGAGGTGTACGACACGCTGCTCGAACAGCTGATGTCGCTACGGATCGAGCCTGGCTCCCGCGTCACGATCGACGTCCTGGCGCGAGAGCTGGGGGTCTCGCAGACGCCGATCCGAGACGCTCTGAACCGCATGGAGGCCGAGGGTCTTGTCGTTCGCGTGCCGCACGCCGGCTACCGCATTCCGCCCCAGATCACCCGCCACCGATTCGAGGACATGCTCGAGGTCCGACTGCTGCTCGAGCCGGCGGCGGCACGCCGATCCGCCGAGCGCGCATCGTCGGAGCAGGTGGCCGGTCTGCGACGAATGCTGGAGGAGATGGCGGAGTTGGAGGGAGGCAGCGGGCCCACCGCCTATGGCGCCTTCGGGCTACGCGACGCCGCTTTTCACGATCTTGTCGCCCTGAGCGCGGAGAACCAGGTCATCCGTGAAGCGCTCGCCCGCCTGCACAGCCACGTGCACCTCTTCCGGCTGCACCGCGACGCCCAGGTCACTCACCTGGCAATGGCCGAGCACGAGGACATCGTGGCGGCGATCGCCGCGCGCGATCCCGATGCCGCCGCGTACGCGATGCGACGGCACATCCTGCGCTCCGGCGAGCGTTTCCGTCGGTTGTTCGAGGAGGTCAAGGATGCGGACGCGATGGCGGTAGAGGCTTGACGGTGGAGATGGGCCGGGGAATGCTTGCTCAACCGGATCGGATCGGATTGGATCTACCTCACCCACCACCAAATGCGAGGAGAAGCAGGTGCCCAGAGCGCTGCTCCTGACCGGCGACGCCGCCGAGGAACTCGACACCATGTATCCCTACTACCGCGTGCAGGAGGGCGGCTGGGACGTCGACGTCTCGTCCCGGACGATGCGTGACGTGCAACTGGTCATCCACGAGTTCGACCCCAACTCCGACGCCTACGTGGAGAAGAACGGCCGGAAGCTGCCTGTCGACGTGCCCTGGGCCGAGGTCGACGTCGAGCGCTACGACGCCCTCATCATTCCCGGGGGCCGTGCCCCCGAGTGGATCCGGGTCGACGCCGACGTCAGGCGCATCACCGAGCACTTCTTCGCCCGCAACCTCCCCATCGCGCTGGTGTGCCACGGCGCGCAGGTCCCTGCGGTGTACGGGCTGTTGAAGGGTCGCAAGACGGCGTGCTTCCCGCCCATCACCGGCGACATGGAGAACGCGGGCGCGACGGTCATCGACGCTCCCGACGTCGTGGACGGCAACCTCGTCTCCTGCCGGGGATGGCCCGACATGCCGCAGTTCGGCAGGGCGATGATGGAGGTCTTCTCGAAGTCCCTCAACTCCGCGGCGGCATGAGCGCACCCGGCCTAACCCGGTGACACCACTTCGGACGGTCACAGTCGACGGTTCCCCCGTCCACGTCCTGGAAAGCGGCACCGGACCCGCGGTGCTGATGCTGCACGGCTCCGGACCCGGCACGACCGGGTCCGGAGCCTGGGCAACGACCATGCAGGCGCTGGGCGAGTCCTGGCACCTGGTGGCCCCTGACCAGGCGGGGTTCGGCCGTACACCTGTCCCGGCAGGCGCCAAGGGCGGGCTCCGACTGTGGACGGAGCAGGCCGCGGGCCTGATGGATGCCCTCGGTATCGACAACTACGCAGTGGTGGGTCACTCGATGGGCGGCGCCGTAGCGCTGGCGTTGGCGGCCGCGCGCCCCCAGCAGGTCACCAGTGTCGTGGCGGTCTCGACGATGGGCGCCCCCGGAGCACCGCTGTCCGCCGATCTCGACGCGATCTGGGCCGCCCCCGCCGGCCCGCTCGGGGCACGGGACATGCTGAGTCGGCTCCTTTTCGACCAGGCGCTCGTGACCGAATCGGCAGTCGATGCCCGAGCGGCCGCGATGCGGGCGGGGGCGACCGCATTCGCGTCGTTGTTCCCTCCGCCCAGGACACGATGGGCCGACAAACTCGCCCTCTCGGCGCAGCAACTGGCAGCGATCCGCGTGCCCGTGCTGCTCGTGCACGGCGCCCAGGACCGGGTCACCCCGCTCGGGACGGCAGCACAGCCCCTGCTCGAATACCTGGCCGATGTCCGTCTGCACGTGTTCGGCCGATGCGGGCACGTGCCCGCGATCGAGCACCCGCACGAGTTCAGGCAACTACTGTCGTGCTTCCTCCGCCCGGACCGAGGTCACTGACGTCTACCGGCCACTCCCAGCGACGAACGTCGATGTTGCCCGAACGGTTGCGGGTGTGCTGGAATGGCGAACATCGCTGCAGCGCGGAGGCAACCGCGCTGGGAACGGTCAGCGCGGGAGCATCGCAATGCTGGCAGAGCGCCGCTTCGGCGGACGCGCGCCGCACCGCCGAACCATCTCCACGACGACGTGCAGGTGTCCGCCGTACGTCTCGTGTTCCCACGACACCGAGTCGTTCGACCTCTGGTACGCCGGAGGCGTCCGATGCGTCGACCCGACGCACCTGAACCGGTGACGAGTGAGCAGCGATCGCGATGTCCGACAGCACTGATCCGGTCCCTGCCCGCGCGGTAGGGACCCCACGCCATGAAGGATGACCATGCGCCGTTTCCTCGCGGTGTTCTCCGCCGCCCTGATCCTCGGCACCACAGCCGGCAGCGTCCCCGCCGGCGCGTCGGGTGCCTCCCACCGCTCGTGCACCCGTGCCCTGCTCTTCTGCGAAGACTTCGAGCGTTTGCCGCGAGGTGGCGCCAGTACGTTGGACTGGGGCGTCGACACCCGCAACGGCACGCTCACCGTCGAGCGTGCACGCCACGGCAACCAGGTGTTGCACGTGCACACTGTCGACAACGGCCGGGCCTTCCTGCGCGTCGACGATTTCGCCGCGCCGGGCAACCGCTTCTACGGCCGGATGCGCCTGCGCGTCGATGAGTTCCCCACCGCCCCCGACTGGGCGCACTTCACGCTTGTGGAGGCGACAGGCACCGGCAGTTCGGAGGTCGTCCGTCCGGTCGGCGGCCAGTACGCGCCCACAGTCCCCGGCATCTTCTGGGGCGTGGGCGCCGACGGTGGCCCGACCGGCGACTGGACCAACTGGCGGGAGTCGGCACCCGTGGTCGAGGACACCTGGCAGTGCTTCGAGTGGCAACTCGACCCGAAAGACAACCGCGTCGTGGTGTGGATCGACGGGGTGGCGAACCCGGAGCTGACCGCCTCCACCACGCAACACGGCGGCAACGACGTGCCGTTCATCCTGCCGACGGTGAACACCGTGAAGATCGGCTGGCAGCTCTACCAGGGCGGCACCACGCCGGGCGAGTTCGACATCTGGATCGACGACATCGCTCTGTCCACAAAGCGGCTCGGCTGCTGACGTCGTTCGTCGCGTTCCACCGCGTGCTCTCACCGGGCCCAGGCCCCCGCCGACAGCGCGCCCACCCAGCCACCAGTAGGCGGCCGGGACGGTCCCGACCGAGGCGTACCTCCCGCGACCACAGCGGTCGCGGGAGGTACGCCTACACCGGCTTCCAGACCGGAGAGTGCACACCCACCCGGAAATCAGGCAACACAACCCATCCCCGGTACGGCCGGACAGCGCCGCACCGATCCCGCCATCCTGATTGCCGACGCGGTTCGACCGGCCTTGCTCCAGGCTTGTGGAGGCGTTGTTCGCGGACGTGAGCGCCTGAGATCGACCTCGTCGAGGTTTGCCGATCACAAGGTTGCCTAGTTCATGGGTGGGTGACTGCGCGTCGGCTGGTCCCGCCGTAGAGATGCACGCGCTGGTCGGCATCGTGGTCCGGCTGGCCGCGCACGAAGCGGTCAGGGGTCACTCGGCCGTAGCTGACATGGACCAGCCAGTCCTCGTAGTACCAGCTCGGGCTGCACGCGCAGCCGGTGAACCGGAAGTTGGCCCGGTAGCGGCCAACCTGCCCTCGGGTCAGCGTGAACAGGCGAGCTGGCGCGTACGGGCGCGGATAGGCCGCCGAACCGGACAGCCGGTCGACGGTGACCGCCGCTTCGTCACGGCCCAGCCGGAGGCCGATGTCGATGGCCTGCCTGACGCCTCCGGCGAGCACCTTGCCCTGGGGTTGGTAGTTGACCGCCTCGTCGGCAAGGACCTCATGGACCACCACGTCGGTATCCGGCAGTGATTGAGGCAGGACCACCGCCTGGTCGAGGCCGCGACGGGCGTTCGCGGCCGGCGCACCCCGTGCCGCAGCCGTCCACCGCACACGAACCCGCTGGATGACGATCACACCTCAGCTTCACCCGCGCGAGTCCCATGCGCCAGCCGGTATCCGCACCCACTGCAGTCCGCTCGTGGCCGTGGCCGGCAACGCCAGGGTTGCGAGTGCCGGTCGCCGGCGTCATGCGTCGCCGTCGCCAGTGGGATGCCGTCGACGGTACGGCGGACCGGGACCTGGTGCGCGACACTGGGCTAGTGGATCACGCGTTGCAGGTGCTCTGGTCGCGGCTCCTGCACCTGCGCTCGAACGAGTCGACGTTGGCGGGTTCGCCCGGTGCCCTTGTCGTGGCGGAGCGGCACTCCCGTCTGGTCCGACTGGACCCCGAGACCGGAGCTTCCTTGTGGGACCAGGCCGTTGAGGACTGCTGGGGCACCACCGCCGTCGCGGGGGAATGCTGTCTCTATCTGAGTCAGGCCGGTGTCCTGCATTGCTTCGACATGCACACCGGGCAGCGGAGGTGGTCGACGCCGGACCTGAGCTTGCGCCACCACGTCAGCGTTGCCGGATCTGTCGTTCTCCTGGGCGGGTGGCGCGGTTACCGCGGGCTGACGCGGCTCGACCTGACGAACGGCCAGCCTCTGCCGGGCCGGATTCCGGGGCTCACGCCAGGCAGCAGCCTGGCATGGCCGTTGCCCGTCCGCTGGGACCTGCCGAGCGGCTCCACGGCCGATACGTTCCTCGTCGCGGCTGCTGACCAGGCGGCCCTGCTGCTGGTGGACGCTCAGACCGGCGTCACCACAGGAACTGCCCAGGTCGGAGAACCGTGAATTCTTCATCGTCCACGAGTTAGACGACGCAGGGGGGAGCGCGAGGTTCACGGACCCGCGGTAGTCGAACATGGCGGCGCGGAACGGGCGATGTCACCGCGTCGGACATCCGGCCTGCGGTCGACGGCCGGAGCCGCCGGACCCACCGCCGGTTGCCCTGCCCCAGAACCGATGACTGTCGCGTTGAACCGTCGTGACCCCGGCTCGTATTACAGGACCGGAACGGCAGGATGTGGATGGACCGAGGGTACGGAGGCGATGGTGCTGATACGGCGAGCCGTGGCGGCGGCACTGGTGCTGGTCGGGCTCGTCGTGGGTGCCCCAGCGGGGCAGGCGCGTGCGGCCCCGGCTGAGACCGGCCGGTACTACGTGGTGGGGCCGGCGGTCGACGGCCAGAAGGAGTATCTGTACGCGATTGCCCTGCGCACCCTCGGTAATGGCAACCGGTACCGGGAGATCGTCGAACTCAACGTGGGGCGGAAGCAGCCTGACGGTGCGACGTTCACCGACGGCCTGGTGCTCGAACCAGGCTGGATGCTGGTGCTGCCCGCAGACGCTAAGGGCCAAGGGGTACGCATCGGCCGGATGCCGACGATCGCCGCTCGATCGCCGCGACCGTCGCCGAGCGTACTGACGCCGAGCGCCGTTCCGTCCAGGCCGGCTCCCCGGTCGGTCGCGCCCTCCACACCGGCCCCTTCGACGGCTGCCCCGTCCACGGCTGCCCCGCCGCCACCCTCGGCCCCTGCCGTGGCGGCCACGGATACCGAAACGATTGCCAGGCCGCGGGACGAGCGGGACGTCACCACTGATCCCGTCAACCCGCTGCTGGTACGGGGTGGTGCGGGCGTACTGGCGGTGATCTTCGCAGTGGTGGCGCTGATGCTGCTGCGCCGTGCGGGATCACGCCGGGGTGCGCTCGCCCTCACCGACGACGGGCCATGGCCGCCGCAGCGGCACCACACCCCGACCCCCGCCGAACTCGCCACCGACTCGGGCAACGGTCACGCCCGGCCGCCCGTCGCTCCGCCCTCGGTGTCTACCGCCCCGCCGTCCACGGAACAGGGGCGTTCTGAACCCACGGTGCCCGTCATCCCGCCGACGCCGACACCATCTCCAACACCGACGCGGACGCCCGCGCCAACACCGCCGCCGACGCCGTCCCAGATCCAGGGCGGCACGCGGCCAGGCGAAGCTTCCGTGTCACCGACCACTCCGGAGCCGGCGACGAATGCCGAGCACCAGGTGCCGGGCCCCGTGGCGGCGGGGCCATCGAGTGAGCAGGAGCCAACGCAGGCACTGATGCCGGAGGTGCCACGACCGACGGTGCCGGGCGGCGACGACGTTCCCTACCTGAGCGCCGATCTGGACAGCGAGGCCGGTCCGATGCGGGTCCGGTTGGCAGGGGTGGCGACGGGGCGTGGTGCCGCGCCCGCGTACGCCTGGCTCGGTGAGCGGGAGCCCGCCCCACCGGCCATCCTCCCGCTGGTGTTGGGCCACAGGGGTCCGTGGCGGCTGCACGTCGACCTCGGTCGGGCTCCGGACGTACTCACTCTCGTGGGGCCCGTCGGTGCCTGCCGGCGTGCGGCGGTGCTCCTCGCCCGGCGGCTGCATGCCGCCGGGATCGGTGTGGCGGTGGTCGGCGCGGCGCTCGGCACGCAGGCCCCCGGCGGCAGCCGGGTCCTGGACGCCCTGCCGCAGCCGCCCACGCCGGAAGAGGAGTTGCCGAAGCCGTACGTCGTGTTCACCGCCGGGTTGGCCGCCGGTGACGCGGCCGGCGCGCGGAGCCTCGCCGCCACGACGGGCGGACGGTGCGTCCCCGTGGTGATCGGCCCGGTCCCCGGCGGCCGGTGGTCGATTCAGGTCGGGCCGGATGCGGGGGTGGTGGCGCCGGACTGAAGCCGGCGCAGCGTGGCTGGCAGCGGCCCGGAGGCTGCACCCGGGCTGCGCTGCCAGGCGCCGTCGCGGGCGTGGTGGACGCGCCGTACCTGGATCCGGTCGTAGGAGCGGCTGCCCAGGATCAGCTCCACCCCGGCCCGGTGCAGCGCGTCCGCCCGGGTCCGCACCGAGGTGAGCGGGGCGAGCATCGCGGCGGTGGCGCCGACATCGACGGTACGGCTCCGGGGCACCCGCACGTCGACAAGCAGTCGGCCCTGTCGCGCCGGTGGCGGCTGCCGGTACAACCGCAGCCAGCCCTTGGGGAGACCGCGTGACCGCGCCGGTAGGAGGGCGTATGCCCTCCTGGTGCCGAACTCGGGCCAGCGGCGTACGTCGTTGGGCAGGCCGGCGGTCGAGCGGGCGGTGGGCGCGGACCGGATGCGCACCATCGCGTCGTATGCGTCGCCGACCGGCAGGAGCCATCCGATGCCCTCGGTGCGGAACCCACTGACCGCGCGTACCCGATCCAGTCGGGCCGCCGGCAGCAGGTAGGTGTCCGAGGTGCCGAGGAGGTACTGCAACCGGGCCGGCACGTGTGATCGCAGCGTGGCGACCGCGATCGCCCCGCCCGGCTCGATCCGTACCCGCAGCAGGTTGCAGCCCTCGGGCGCGGACCGGGGGTCGAGGAAGGCGATCAGGAACAGCTCGGCGCTGGGCATGCCGTCGGCGACCACCTCGGCGGGGTCGCCCGGTGTCTGGACGAACGCCTCGAACGTCTCCGCGTTGACCTGCTGGCCACGGCGCAGCCAGGGCGGACCGTAGTCGGACGCGCGCCGTCGCTCGGTGACGAGCGCGGGGCGGGACAGCGGCGGGGTCAGCACCGCAGTGGGTGCGACGGCGGGCGGATCGGGCGCGGTCGGTTCCTTCGACGCGCCGACCGTCGTCGTTTTCGTCGGTGCGGCGTCCGTCACGCGGCCGTTCGCCGGAGTTCCGTCCGCAGCCTCCCGGCCCGCCTCCGACGAGCCGTCGACGCCCGCCGGCGACCCGGCGGGGTCCTGCGCCGACCCGCCGACGCCCGGCGCCGAGCCGACCACGCCGGACGCCGGGTCGTTCGGCGCGGTGACGGCCAAACCAGCGGCGACACCATTCGCGAGGGTCAGCGTGACCCGCTCTCTGGTGAGCCGGGACACCAGCAGCCCGTCGGGGGTGGCGTCGAGGGTCGCCGGACCGTCGGCGTACCTCGGCCGGTACGCCCGCCACGGCGCGACGGCGCCCGCCGCGTCGAGCGCACGCAGGTCCCGGTGGTCGTCGATCAGTTCCGCGCGCCCTCCCGGCGGCGGGGTCCAGACCGTGGCGCCGGTCGTCTCGGCCAGCTCGATGGTCTGCTCGGCGAGCCGGGCCTGTTCGCCGGCATCGGAGGGCCAGGTCAGCCAGAGCCGCAGGTCGGCGCCGTAGAGGGGAAGGTCGCCCACGAGGGCGGCGAGCTGACGGCCGCTGTGTACGCCCTGGGTGCCGCTGTAGTTGCCCACCAGGAAGCCGTCGGCGCGGGCCGTGACGGCGATGGTGACGATGCCCTCGGAGACCAGGCCGAGCCGGTGCGCGGTGGCCCGGCGGGCCACGAAGTCGGCTCGCGTCGCCAGGGCGAGCCCGTCGGCGAGCGGCAGGCGTACGACGCCGGTGCGGGGGCGGACCAGGCCCTCGTCTAGGGCGAACCAGCCGGGCAGGTGGGTGGCGAGGTCGGGTGGCTGGAGCACGAGCCAGTCCATCGGCTGCCGGGTTACCCGGTGCAGCGGCACCGCGTGCAGCGGACCGGCGCTGCCCGCGCTCGCGCTGTCGGCGCCGTTGACCCGGTGGGCGGTGTGCCGGATGTCGGTGCCCTCAGGGCTGACCAGCACGTCGTGACCGAGCAGCCCGGCAACCTCGGTGAAGAGGTCGGCGTGCCGGGCGCCGTCGTCGGTGAGGATCCGGACGTCGTCGGCGGCGTCCCCGGCGCGCCGTACGAGGTCGGCGATGGACCGGGCGTCGAGCAACCGGTTGGGGTCGGTGGGCACCATGAGACGGCCCTTCGGGCCCGGGGCGAGCCACAGGTCGAAGAGCCCGGCGACCCGCCGGTGCCGGCGCGGGTCGAAGCGCCGGGTCACCGGGACCCGGTCGATATCCCTGCTCGCCACCGCCCTGGCGGTCCGTCCGAGTGCTGTCACCGCCGCCCTGCCTTCGTCCCCACTGGACCATCGTCGTGATTTGACCACTGTGCACGGTCGGCGAAACGTGCCGTATACGCGAGTCCTGAAAAGATCGTCTCTCAGCCCTCGCCGGTACGCTCGGCCGACCTCATGACGAGGTTCGTCGGGGCCCGGTTCAAATTGATTTGAACTAACGCGGCGCGAATCCGCAATAGACGGTGGAACGCGGCGACGTTCATGGCCGTGGTGACTGAAGGAGGACACCCAGTGCTGGCGAAGCACCCCATCCTTGCCCGCCTGCTCGTGGTGGTGATGACCGGTTGCGTGCTGTTGGCCGTACCCCGGCTGTCGGCGGCGAACCCCACACCTGACAACCGGCCGTACGTGAAGTACTACGTGGTCGCGGCCCAGTTTCAGGGCCAGCCGGAGAACCTGACCGACATCGCGTGGCGGCTGCTCGGCAGCGGCGAGCGATCCGATGAGATTTATCACCTCAACACCGGACGGGTGCAGCCGGACGGGCTCCGGCTGACCGACCCGGGAGTCCTGACCGCCGGCTGGTATCTGGTGCTGCCCTGGGACGCCGCCGGTGAGGGGGTCAAGTACGGCCAGCTTCCTGCGCCACCGGCGCAGACACCGTCGGCCCGTCCCGGTGGCACCGCGAAGCCCGGTGGCACCCCGAAGCCCAGCGGCAGCCCGTCGCCCACGGCGAGCCCGACCAGGGCCAGCCCCGGACCCGGCGCCACCGGCGGCACCCAGAAGTGCACCGCCGCCGCCGGGTCCAGCAGCCGCTCGGACTGGGCGCAGCTGCGGATGGCCGCCGACAGCGCATGGACCCTGACCCGGGGCAACGGGGTGAAGATCGCGGTGGTCGACACCGGCGTCGACGCGAGCCTCCAGCAGCTGAGCGGCCGGGTGGCCGTCGGGGCGGACGTGACCGTCGGCAACGGTCGCGGCGACACCGACTGCGTCGGTTCCGGCACCGCGATGGCGGGCATCATCGCCGCTGACAGCAGCGTCGACGGCAGCCCGGTCGGGATCGCCCCGGATGCCACGATTCTGCCGGTCCGGATGGTGGGCTCCGGCGCTGCCCGGGCGGCCGACGCGGCGACCGCCATCGAGGTGGCGGTCAGCGCGGGCGCGTCAGTCGTCGCGCTCGGCTCCCACGTGGACCTGGCCGCTCCCGCGGTGGCGGCCTCGCTGACCACCGCCCTCAACCACGACGTGCTGGTGGTGGCGGGCGCACCGACCAAACCGGCACCGCTGCCGTCCCCGGGCAATGGTGCCGCAGGCGGCGCGCTGCTGCTCACCGGCGGGGTGGGCCCGGCCGACCAGTTCGCTGACGAATATCTGGAAGGGACCGTCGAGGTCGTCGCACCTGGTGTCGACGTGGCGAGCCTCGGCACCGGCGGCAGGGTGACCGGCCGGACTGGTACCGGACTCGCTGTCGCCTTCGTGGCGGGGCAGGCGGCACTCATCCGGGCGGCCGAGCCCGACCTTACGGCAGCCCAGGTCAAGGAGCGGATTCTCGGCACCGCAGATCCGCTCGGTGGACAGGACCAGCACCGGGCGTTCGGCGCCGGAATGATCAACCTGGCCACGTCGGTGGCGGGCGCTCTGGACAACAAGGGTCCGGTGTCCGCCGGGCAGGACAGGCGAGGCTCGGGCGCGGCGATCATCGTCCTGCTGGGCCTGGCGTTGGTGTGCGGAGTTGGTGTGGTCTTCGGCCTTCGGATGCGTCGACGCCGCTTCGCCGGCTGATCGTCTCACCACAGACGCCGGTGCCCGGCGGCCGCCCTTTCGGGATGGGCCGCCGGGCACCGGCTGTTACGAACATTCCCTGCGAGGCGGGGCTACCTCTGGCTGAACGTCTGCTTCGGGTTGAACACGCAGATCCAGATCACCATGGGTGCGCCCGGCGCGTGGCCGTCGACGTCCAGGCACTTGTCGGTCGCCCGGTTGAAGAGTGAGCGGCGTCCATTGCTTTCGATCCACTCCCACTTCTGGGCGGGCACGGCGGTGCAGTGGGCCGACTGCACGGGAGCGCCGTCGCGCTTCTCGCCCCAGGCGACGTCCAGGCAGAGGCCGTTCGCCCGGATGGTGCCGTCGGACGAGAAGGACCACCACTGGTTCCGTACCTCCTGGCACTTGCGCACAGTGGCCCGAACGCCGTCGCCTTCGCCGCCGCTGAGGCAGAGTCCGGTCTCCTTGCCGACGATCTGCTTGGCGCCGGCGGGTCGGACCGGCGGTGCCGGTGCCTTGGTGGGCTCGTCGGGCCGCTCCGGCTGCGCGGGCGGCACCGGAGGCCGGGGGTTGGCAGCGGTGGCGGTGGGGGAGGGCGACAGGGACGGTGAAGCGCCGGGCTTCGGCGGCACGACCGGCTTGGTGGGTGCCGTCGGCTTCAGTCGGGAGTCGAGGGCGTAGAACTCGGTGTTCTCCCGAACGGTGCGCAGGAACACCTGGGTCGGGCCGTCGAACTCCCCGCCGGTCTGCCGGACGGCCGTGGGCCCGTTGCGGAACGCGGCAAGCGCCAGCAGGTAGGGGTCACCCTCGATACCGCTCAGCTCGTTGCGCAGCGCGCACATCACGGTGCCGACCGCGGGTACGGCCACCTGTGGGTCCCAGACCGAACCCCGTGCCGGGCCGTGCTCCTGCCACACCTCGGGCAGGAACTGCCCGATCCCGCGCTGCCCCTCGTCACCGAGCATGTTGGGGTCGAAGCCGGACAGCGCCATCACCTGGCCGGCGACCGCCGCGGGCGGTACCTCGGGACAGGCCGCCCCGGCGCGCACGACGAGCGGGAGGTACCCCTCGGGGACCGCCCTCGGCTGCTGCGGCTTGTTGTTCGGTCGGGGCTCACCGGCCCCACCGAAGGGCACCAGTTCGGCGTAGAAGGCGGCGTACCCGCTGGCGTGGTCGACATAGTCGACGGCGCTGGACGGGACCCCCTTGGCCTTACGTACCTCGTCGATGCCGGCGTTGAACGCGGCAAGCGAGAGCCGCCACGGGTCGCCTTCGATCTTGGTCACCCGGACCTGGCCGCTCAGATCGCACATCTTGTGGGCCAGGGCGAGGATGTTCGCCGCGCTGTCCGAGCGTCGCGCGCCTGGCCACGGCACCCAGGCCTCCCATGCGGCGTCGTCCAGGCCGGCGATGCCCCGGCCGCCGGAGGCGGTCTTCCTGGCCCGACCGTCGAGCCCTGACTCGGCCATGAGTTGGCCGGCGAGCCGGGCCGGTGTCAGGGCCGGGCAGGACCGGGCGGCGGCCCGGATCGTGGTCAGCTGCTCGTCGGTCACGGCACGGCCGACGAAGTCATCGTCCTGAGCCGAGGCGACTCCCCAGCTGACGGTGGCGACGACCGCGGACAGCACCGCCAGGCCGGCGACCACACCGGCGGCCGCGCGTCGTGAGATCGGGCCCAGTCGGCGCAGGGGGGAGGGCTGATCGGATTCCACGGGGTATCCCTTCCGGTGTTGGCATCGCTGTCTCGACGGGCGGGCGATGCCCTCGGTTCACCGGCTCGTGTGCGGATCTGACGAAAATCTTTTTTCTGCCGGGGTATTGAACCGAGGGGCATGCCGAGCCGTCAACGCAGCAACCGCCGGCCCGCGTTGTGTGTCACACCGCAACGACGCCGACGGCTGACCGTCAGACCTTTGATCGGAGTTGATGAATGCTGACTCGGCGCAGGATGCTCCGGATCGGACTTGCCGGGGCTGCCGTGGTCGGGGCACCCCTGGTGGCCGCACCGCTGATCTCCCGGGCACACGCCGCGGACGGGCTGCCGTTGACAATCGTGAACAGCACCGGCCGTTTCGACAGCGCCGCGATCACCATGTACGTCGTCGGCACCGACCTGGCGACCGGCCGGATGGGGTACGTCCGCGAGAGCGGCCGGTTCACCCCCGCCAACCCGGCACACAACGGCCCGGACGGCTTCGCCGACATCGGGGTACGGCTTGACGCCTCCGGCACGACCCGGTTCGTGCTGCCGAGGATGTCCGGGCGGATCTACTTCGCGATCAACGGACGGCTGCGGCTCACAGTGGTCAGCGGCGGTGACGGCCAGCCGGCGTTGCAGTACCCGGTGGGCTGGGCGGAGGGCGACCCGGCGTTCCAGGTGCTGCACGACTGCTGCGAGTTCACCTACAACGCCTCCGTGCTGGCCTGCAACACCACGACTGTCGACATGTTCAGCATCCCGATGGCGATCCGGCTGCGCGGCAACGACGAGCAGGTCACCGGCAAACTCGTTGACGGTGGACGCGAGGCGATCTTCGCGGAGTTGTCCCGCCAGCCCGGCTACGAGCGCCTCGTCATCGGCGACGGGCTGCGGGTGATAGCACCGGGCAAGGGCATCGAGACCGGCCGGTTCGACCCGCACTACTACGACGGCTACGTCAACGAGGTGTGGGACCGCTACAGCCGCACCGAGCTGCGGGTGCACACCCCGTCCGGCACGCGCCGGGGCCGCGTGGTCGACGGGCGACTGGCCTTCGACGGCGGCGTGCGAGCCTTCGACAGGCCCTCGTCGCTTGATGTCTTCTACTGTGCCGGCGCGCTCGGCATGACCGGTGACGAGGCCGCCAACCAGGTGGCACGGGTCCTCGGCGCCGGGTTCAACCGATCGACCCTGGGCCAGAACGACCATCCCACCACCAACCGCAGCGCCTTCTACCAGCATCCGATCACCAACCACTACTCGCGGATTCTGCACCGGAACGCCGCAGACGGTAAGGCGTACGGGTTTCCGTTCGATGACGTGATCGATGACGCTTCGTACATCCAGGACACCGCGCCCCAGGAAATGACCATCACGCTCACCCCGTTCGGCGGGGGACGGGTGAACGTGCCGCAGCCGCAGGCCAACGAGACGGTCGTCGTGCCGCCGCCGGTGGTGGCCGCGGCCGCCGCACCGGGCGCCCGGGAGGTGGGCAAGGAGATCGCCGCCGCGAGCTTCGACCGCCAGCACGGGGTCCAGACCGAGGCATCCAACGAGGGTGGCGAGCACATCGGCTTCCTCGCCAACGGTGACTGGGCCGGCTACCGGGGGGTCGAGTTCGGCGGTAAGCCTGTCACGCAGTTCCAGGTGCGGGTCGCCTCCGGGGCGCCGCACGGCGTCTCTGGCCTGATCGAGGTACGCCTCGACGCCCCGGACGGTCCGCCGGTGGGCTCGATCGCGGTGGCGAACACCGGTGGCTGGCAGAGCTGGGCGACGGTGCCCGGCACCCTCGCCCCGGTCACCGGCACGCACGACGTCTATCTGACGTTCTCCAGCGGACAGCCCGAGGAGTACGCGAACGTCCGCTGGCTGCGGTTCAGCACGTGAGCGCCGCCGTCCTCATCGGTGCCGACCGGACAGACGAGCGCACCAGCGGCGGGCGACGGCCCGCAAGCGGCAGTGCCGACGCGCGACCACGGGAGCCCATCGGGCGGCGTCCACAGTGGCTGTCGACCGGATCCGGCTATCCTTCCCCTCAGGCTGTGATCGACGTTGACACGTCGACGCGACCGTACGGGCACACCCCGTACGCGAGGGGGAGGCGTTCTGTGTCGGCGGTGCCCAACGAAGCGCTGGGATCTGAGGTCGTCAGCGACACCGTGAGCGGGCAGACCTCTCCGGATGCCCTGATGCGGTGGATCCACGAGCAGTACCGGGCGCCCTTGCTGCGGTTTCTCACCCGGCTCGTCCTCGGCCAGCACGAGCTGGCCGAGGATCTGGTGCAGGAGACGTTTCTGCGCACCTGGCGCAATCTGGAGACGCTGGCCGCCGATCCGCGGCGGATCGCCCCGTGGCTCTACACCGTCGCCCGGCACGTGGCGATCGACGCGATGCGCGCCCGGCAGGCACGTCCACCTGAGGTCGCCATCCCCGACCTGAACCGGCTCTCCGTCGCGACTGACGACATGGACCGGGTGGCGTCCGCGCACACCGTCCGGCTGGCGCTACAGCGAATCTCCGCAGAGCATCGCGCGGTGCTGATCGAGATGTACTACAAGGGCTCGTCGGTCGCCGAGGCCGCGGAGAGACTAGGAATTCCGGAGGGTACGGTAAAGTCCAGGACGTACTATGCGGTGCGCGCGCTGCACGCGGCAATTGGTCCGATCGAGTCGTCCTGATGTCATCTCTCCTGATGTCTCGTCGCCCCGTTTCCTCGCCAGATCTCCGGCACGGAGGTCGTCGCGTGTGGCGTTCCGCCGTTCGCGGTGCTCTGGGTCCGAGATGGGGGGCGTGATGCGAACCGGCGAGGAGAACTCGACCGCCGAGCACGCCACGCTGGCCCGCTATCTGCTCGGTGCCCTGGACGAGCCCGAGCGCGTCGCGTTCGAGGCGCACCTCGCGGGCTGCTGGGAGTGTCTGTCCGCGGCGGGGGAGATGGGGAGCGTGACCAGCGCCCTCCCCGAGCTGGACGCCGCCGATTGGGAGGCGTTCGCGGCCCTGCCGTCGGAGGCCGCGCTCCCGACCGGGCCCGACACGTCGACGGTCGTACCGCTGGCGAGCGGTCCGGCTCTCCCGGCGGATGATCTCGCGATCAGCGCCGCAGCTGAGCCGGTCGAGGCCGCAGCCGACCCGACCAGGGTCGTCGTCGACCCGGTCGAGGCCGCAGCCGACCCGGCTGAGCCCTCGGTCGGCACTCCGGCAGGGGTGACAGCTCCGACGCCGGCCAGCGGCGGGGCTGACGTGGCCCGCCGCAGAGGTAACCGTGGCGGCGCCGGTCCACGTACCGTCGGGTCGGACCGGCCTGCCGGAAACCGACCGGGGTCGCCAACGGGGTCCGACAGCCGCCCGGGGCGGCCGGGCGACCCTCGGCGTCGCCGGCTCAAGCTCTGGGCCGGCGTGGCCGCCGCGGTGCTGGCCGTCGTCGTTGCCGGCGGTGGTGTCGTAGCCGGCCTGGGCCTCACGAACAGCGACGTGGTGCTCACCGCGAACGGGGAGGCGCCCGCCCAGGGCGTGAGTCTCGCCGTCACGATCACCACCGACGAGGACAGATCCAGCATCAAGGTCACCGCCATCGGTCTGCGTCAGGGCCTGCGGTACCGCCTCTTCGGCGTGACCCGGGACGGCGCCACCCACGTGATACGCGACTGGACGGCGTCGTCCGGCCCGCAGGAGGTGACTGCCGAGCTGTCGCTGCCCGTGAACGACCTCGCGTTCGTCACGGTGGGGCTTGTCGACGGCACGGCGATCGTCACCGCTCCGATCTCCCGCTGACCGGCGTTCGGACGGCTCCCGCGGATCGGGCTGAACCGAACGCCGATGGCAGCCGTAGGGCCTCCGACGGCGATGACCGAGGCCCACCGGAGGTGTCCGTGCCCGAGCAGAAGCGAGCGACCAACCCACACGTCGAGCGGCTGGCGCTGAAGATCGTCGAGGACGACCTGCGCCTGATCGGGGGCATTGCAAGCACCCGCTCGCCCGAACTGGCGAACAAATGGAGCGACGCGAGCACGTTCGTCGACCGCAAACAGCGCGAACTCGACCGCGGAGGGCCGCCCCCGCCCGGTGGGATGAGGCGGCGCGACCGGGATCCGGATCAGGATCTGGACCCAACGGAAGTGCAGTGGCAGCCCGAACCCGTTGTCCGCCAGGACTGGGACGCCATCATCGGGCGCCTCATACAGGAGCTGCGGCACATGTTGGACGGGACGTCGGATGCGACAGCGGCGTATCCAACCTCGCAGGGGCCACCGCACGCGACGCGGGGCCCGTGGCCGACGGGGTCGGGGCCGTGGCCGGCGGGGTCGGAGCCGTGGCCGGCGGGGCAGCCTCCGGTCCCGTCCGGCACGCCGTTCGGGCTGCCTCTCCACGACTTACCGCTCGGCAGCCGGCCAACGTCCGAATTCGACGAAGCGGTGCTGCGCAGCCAACTCACCGATGCGGTGGAATCGATGCTGAAGGAAAACCACGCGCTGAGCGAGCTGTACAAACAGGTCGACCTGCCCACGGTGTCCCACTTCCTCAAGGGCCGCGGGGTCGAACCGGAGGGGGCCGAGGCGCGGCTCGACCGGGCACCGGCCGAGCCGACCATCGCCAACATGGCCGCGCTCGTCAGCCCGGACGGCGGCCGCACCCTGTCCTCCCAGCGCGAGCCGGAGACGCCGATGGCGAGAGCGGCTGCCGTCCGGTCGTCGCCCGAGCTGACGCCGAGCACCCGGCCGGTTTCGCCGGTCAGCCGGCGGCGGAGCAGCTCCGTGGCGAGTCGGGGGCCAACGCGGGGGTAGCCTCGCTGGCCCGCGGCCTCCCGTCTCCCTCGGCCGGGTGGCCGCGGTCGCCGCCGCGCACGCCCGCGCCGGGTGCACGTGGCCACCACCGGCAAGTACACGCTGATCTGGGTGCATCCCAAGCGTGGCCGGGTCAGTGACCCCTCGCATAAGCCCTGATCAGTTACCCATCCGGTACGCCGACGGCCGAATACCGGTCTCTCGCAGGAAGGCCGCCGAAAACTGCGCGGTGCCGCCGAACCCGCAGCGGATCGCAGTCTGTCCTACCCCCATCCCACGTTCCAGGTAGCGGCGGGCCTGATCGATGCGCAAACGGGTCAGGTACCGGGCCGGGGTCAGCCCGGTGGTCTGCCTGAACACCCGCAGGAAGTGAAAGGTGCTGAGGTGCACCTCCCGTGCCAGATCGGCCAGTCTCAGTGGTTCAGCCATACGCTCGTTCATGAGCTCGATAGCGGCGTGGACCCGCTTGTCCTCACGACCCACCCGTTCGGCCTCTCCGGGCCGGCCCAGCAGGTGAACCGCGAGGAACTCAGCAGCCGTTTGAGCATGAAGGTCGCCGGCGCCCCGGCGTGCCGCGCTCGCGAGTGATGGCAGTAGCGACGGGAGTAGTTCGTCATCGCTGGGGATGTGTGTTGCAGTCGGGAGACTCATCTCGGCTGCCACCCTGCGTACCGTGTGGCCGGGCAGATGTAGGTGGACAGTGGACATCGGTTCCGAGAGCTCGAACCGCAGGCGGCTCTGATCGCCGCCCACGGACCCGCCGATCAACCCCGGGGCGACCGGAACGGTCTTGCGTTCGTTGCCCTGCTCGATCCGCATCGTGCCCTGCCCGGCCACGACCAGCCACACGTGGTAGCTGGATGTGGCGGGCAGGTCGATTTCGGCGGCCTTGTCCAGATGATCGAAGCTCTGGACAAGCAGAGCCCGCCAGCCTGCGGCGTCCCAGCTGTACAGATTCGTGTGGAGTCGTGACGTGTCGTATCCCGCGTAGGCGGCGAAGTCGAAATGGGCCTCGCGATTCACAGATCGACGTTAACACCGCAAGTCGACGCTAACACCGCAAGATTGCTGCGGCTGTCCGCAATCTCACGTAACAAACGATCACGCCCACGCTTCTACCGTCGGGGCATGCCTCACCGCTACTCTATCAACGCGCGCTCGGACGCCGCTCCCACGGCTGTCTATGATGCGCTGCTGCGTGCCGGCTCCTGGCCACTGTGGTCACCTATCGACTCGGTGACCCTGGCAGACGGTCGCGACCCGTGGGATCGCGGCCGTGTAGGCGACGTCCGGCTATTCCGCACAGGACGGGCTCTGAGCCGCGAATCAATCGAAGAACTTGAGCCCGATCGCCGCTTCGTCTACATCAATCCCTCCGGACCGTTTCGCAGCTACCGCGGCCAGATAGAACTGATACCTGACGGCTCCGGAACCCGGATCAGCTGGCAGGCCGAGTTCGAGACGAACATCCGTTTGTTGGGTCCGTTCATGCGCCTCTACCTGCTCCGCTTCATGCGCCGGATGGCTTGGGGGCTCGCCACCTACGCGGAACGGCCGACGATGACGAGCAAGTAGTTGTGAGCCGGGCAGCAGCCGGCGACAGGTCATCAGGTCCGGCAACCAGCGACGGCAGCGTTCGCATTACCCTGCCGCGGATGGTCGGCGCCACGGTTGACGTGACCCGGCGGGTGCCGAACGCGTGTCGCCCAGGGCAATCCATCACCGAGGCAGTGCCAGTCACCGACGGTGAGCACGGCGGGCTGCTGCCCGACCTCGCAATAGCCCTGACCCCCGCGCCGAGCCGGAGCCCAATGCGGCGGTCGTCTCACTGACCCGCGGCCTCCCGTCCGGCCCCCGGCCGGGAGGCCGCCCGCGGAGGCGGGCGCCTCTCTTGACCGCCGATTTACTGCTTTACTATGGTCCTAGTAAAGCAGTAAGGGGCTACCGTGTTCGTCTTCCGGCTCGACACCCACTCCGGCGTGCCGCCGTACCTGCAACTCGTCCAGCAGGTACGCCAGGCGGTGCTGCTGGGCTTCCTTCAACCCGGTGACCGCCTACCGCTCATCCGCGAGGTGGTCGAGGACCTGGCGATCAACCCGAACACCGTCGCCAAGGCGTACCGGCAGATGGAGCAGGAGAACCTGGTCACGGGCCGGCCGGGCCAGGGCACGTTCGTCAACGAGCAGCAGTCGGCCGTGATGTCGGCATCGACGTACACGTCGCTGCGCCGTGGCCTGGCGACCTGGCTGCGCCGCGCCTACGCGGCCGGCCTCGACGAGCAGGCGGTCGACGCGCTCTTTACGTCCGTCCACCAGCAGACGAGGAATGAGGACGCGGCGTGACAGAGACCCAGTTCGCGCTGCGCACCGACGGTGTGGGCAAGCGGTACCGGAAGGGCTGGGCGCTGCGCGACTGCACCCTGGCCCTGCCGGCGGGCGGTGTGATCGCCCTGGTCGGGCCGAACGGCGCGGGCAAGACCACGCTGCTGCGACTGGTCGTCGGGTTGCTGGCACCGAGCACCGGCACTGTGGAGGTCCTCGGCCACGACGTCACCGCCAGCACCCCGCAAACCCTGTCCCGGGTCGGGTTCCTGGCCCAGGACCATCCGCTGTACAAGCGCTTCACAGTCGCCGAGATGCTCCGCTTCGGCCAAGCCTGCAACCTGCGGTTCGACAAGGGGTTGGCCGAGCGCCGGCTGGCGAAGCTGGGCATCCCGCTCGACCGCAGGGCCGGTACGCTCTCCGGTGGGCAGCAGGCCCAGGTCGCGTTGGCTCTGGCACTGGCGAAGCGGCCGGATCTGCTCGTCCTCGACGAGCCGGTGGCCAGCCTCGACCCGCTGGCCCGCCACGAGTTCCTACAGGTCCTCATGGGCGCGGTGGCTGAAGGCGGCGTGACCGTCCTGTTCTCCTCCCACGTCGTGCACGAGTTGGAGCGCGTCTGCGACCACCTGGTCGTGCTCAACAACGGCCGGGTCACGCTCACCGGTGACATCGACACCCTCCTCGCCGAGCACCGGCTGCTCGTCGGCCCGCGCACCACCACCGACCTCGACCGGGCCGGCACCGTCGTCCAGTCCGTCCACAGCGACCGGCACACGACACTGCTGGTACGCGACGGCGGTATCCCGGCCGCGCCCGGGTGGCAGGCCCAACCGGTCGCGCTGGAGGACCTGGTGCTGGCGTACCTGCGCCGGCCGTCCGAGCCGAGCACCGCTGTCACCTCGGAGGTGGCGGTATGACGTGGTTGATCTGGCGTCAGCACCGGACCGAGGTCTGTGTCCTGGGTCTGCTTGTGGGCATGTTCGGCATCTCCCTGCTCGTGCTCGGGACGCAGGCCCACGACCTGTTCCCCGGCGGTCCCGCCCGGTGTGCGGGAGACGCCGGTGTCAACGAGGCCTGCGCGGCCTCCTTCCGCCGTCTCGACGAGGAGTACGGGTACGTCGAGAACCTCCTGGCGGCCTTCTACCTGGTCCCCGTCGTCATCGGTGCGTTCCTCGGTGCGCCGCTGCTCGCGCGCGAACTGGAGGACGGCACCTGGCAGCTCGCCTGGACGCAGGCCGTGCCGCGGATGCGCTGGCTGGCGGCCAAGCTCGCGGCACTGGCCGGCGTCACCGTCGCGCTCACCGGGATGTTCACCGCTGTGCTCACCTGGTTCCGTCAGCCATTCGACGCGTGGGAAGGGCGGTTCCAGTACGACGCCTTCGACCTGGAGGGACTTGTCCCGGTGGCGTACGCGCTGTTCGCGTTCGGCGTCGCCACCGCTGCCGGGGCGATCCTGCGGCGCAGCCTGCCCGCCTTCGGCGTCGCGTTCGGGGCGTTCCTCGCCGCCCGGATGTCGGTGGCGCTGTTGGCCCGTCCCGCGTACGCCACTCCGCTCACCACAACGGAGCCCGTCGGTGTGGGCACGGACCAGGCGGGGCTCCGGCCCGTGCCCAGCGTCGCCGACTGGGTGATCGAACGCGGCTTCGCGGACGCCGCCGGGCGCAGGCTGAGCTCGACCGAGTACTACGAGCTGGAGGACGCCGCCAACCGGGCCGGCACCAACGTCAACCAGTTCCTGCACGAGCGGGGCATCCAGGAGTTCGGGGTCTACCACCCGGCCGACCGGTTCTGGGCGTTCCAGCTCATCGAGGCGGCCCTGTTCGTCGCCGTCGCGGCGGTCCTGATCGGTGTGGTGGTGTGGCGGGTACGGCGCCGTGTGATCTAGCGCCCTGACCCCGACCGGGCACGCTCCGGTCAAACAGCCGCCGCGGCCTCCCGTCCCCCTCGGCCGGGAGGCCGCCGGCGGGATTCAGTACGGCTCGACGTGCGGGATCTCCTTGGCCCGGTGGGCGCCCGGCTTGCACCCTGCGAACGGACCGGACGGGTCGCGCAGCGTGCTCATCACCGGGCCGAGGTAGTCCCGGTGCCAGTTCGCCGGCCCGCTCAGCCCGGCGTTCGGGCCGGTGAGTTCCTGCCACGCCAACCACAACCCGTACAGCTGGGCGATCGCCTCGGGGTGCAGCCACCACCGGGAACACCAGGGCGCTGTGGAGGCGACCTCCCGGGCGTAGACCGGCACGAGCAGGTGCCGTACCCACATCGTCAGCATGCGCAGCGCCTCGGCGTACTCGTCACCCTCCAGGTAGAGGATGAACGGCGGCTTCCTCGGCGCGGGTGGGTCTGACGCGCCCGTGTCCGGCGGAGCCGGTGCCCCGGTCGGCGGCGTGGGCTCGGCGGCCAGCTGCTGCTCCTGTTGTGACAGCATGTCCTCTCCTTCTCGGTTGGTCGGTGCGCTGACTGTCAGCTCGGCGCGGCGAAGTTCTGCGTCCAGTACGGGCCGTCCCCGGTGTCGGCCCGACCGATCCCGACCTCGGTGAACGCGCAGTTGAGGATGTTCGCCCGGTGACCGGGGCTGTCCATCCAGGCGGTCATCACCGCCTCCGGCGTCGACTGGTTGTACGCGACGTTCTCCCCGTAGGTGCGCCACGCGTAGCCGGCCCGGTCCAGCCGCTGGCCCACGTCGCTGCCGTCGCTGCCGGTGTGCGACATGCTCCGGTGCTCGGCCTGGTCCTGACTGTGCCGCTGCGCCGCAGTGGTCAGCTCCGGATTGCTCTGGACCGGCGCGCAGCCGGCCTCGCTCCGCCGGGCGTTGACGAGTTCGAGGACCCGGCCCGCGGCGGCGGCGCTGTCGCCACCGCCCGCACCGCCGGAGTCGTCGTCGGCGTCGTCCGAACCGGGGCCGGTGGTCTTCGGCGTCTCGTACGGCTCGCCGAGGATCCCCATGTACTGGCCGAAGTACGCGCGTACCTTCGCGATGTAGGCCCGGGTGTTCGTGCTCGGGCTGACTCCGCCGGCCTCGCGTACCGCGTCGATCCCCTCCTGGTACGCCGACAGGATCAGGTCGAGGGCGTTGCCGATCACCTGCCCCTCGTCCAGCAGGGTCTGGACCTCCTTGGCGAGCGCGCACATGTACTTCGCCTGCGCCATGATCGAGTCTTCCGGGTCCTCCGGGCGGGTCTTGTCGTTGTCGTCGGTGTCCTCGCCGTACTTCTCGAAGATCTCGGGATCGAGCTGGGAAATGCCCACCTTCCCGTCCTCGCCGACCTTCGCGGTGTACCACCCGGAGCCCACCTGAATCTGGGCGGCGATCACCACAGGGCCGACCTGGGTGCACTCCTCGCCGGCGTCCTCGATGGTCTCCAGCAGGGAGGCCGGCACCTGCTCGGTGTCCAGTTCGCCCTTGCCGTCGCCCCGGCCCGCCTCGATGGACTGCCGGGCGGCGTCCTGGACGTCGATGTCCGGGCCGCCGCCTCCACCGAATCCGCCGAAGAGCCAGATGAGCAGGATCAACGGGAGCAGCAGGATGTAGAGCGCGCCCACCACGATGATCAGGGCGCCGCCGATGACCAGGGCGATCGGGCTGCTCATCAATGCCATGCCCGCGCCGACCGCCGCGCCGATCACGGCGATCCGGGTGCCGCTGCCCTCCCCACCCGCACTGGAACCACTCACGTCGCCTCCCGTCCTCGGGTCGCTTGAAAAATCTGGAACTCGTCTTGAACCGGGGCGTCGGGCGCCCCGTAGAGGCGTCCGTCAACGAGCCGGACGGCCGCACAACGGGGCCGAGGGCCGGTCGGTTCAACCCCGGTCGGGACAGATCAGATCGGGACTCACGAGGAGGAGGTGGATGGCATGATGCCCGCGACCATGGCCGGGCCGGCATCGCGTGTGCCACCGGGATCGGTGTCCGCGCGTCCACCCGGTCACAGCCCCGAGCCGCAGCCCCGCCGCTACCTGTCCGACGAGGGGATCGGCTGGATCGCGGCGCACGGGGGCGCCGGCACGACAACACTGGCCCGACTCCTCGGCGGTACCGACCTCGGCTGCCGATGGCCGGACGCCGCGTTGGCCGAACCCGCAACTGTCATGCTCGTCGGCAGGACCAACGCGGAGGGGATCCGGGCACTGTCGCGGGCCCTCAACGCGTTGCGCGAGGGTCGGCACCCACCGGGCATGCGGTTGACCGGCCTGGTGCTGCTCGCCGACGCACCTGGCCGGCTGCCGATGGCGCTGTCCCGGCGGATCCGGGTGCTGCGCTCGGTCGCCCCTGTGCACCGGGTGCCGTGGGTGCCGGAATGGCGTCTGGGCCGGCAGGCACGCACGCTGCCCAAGGCGGTGCTACGGCTCGCCGCGGCGGCAGGTCTGGGCCCGGCGACACGGGGGAGGACCTCGTGAACCCCGGGTTCACCCGCGCGGCAGATCCGAGCCCGTTCGTGCCGCCGCCGGGCTACACACCGGTCTCCGCGGCCAACGACCTGCTCGGCCTGCTCGCCTGGTGCGTGTCGGCCGCCGCCGTGGCCGGCCTCATCATCGTCGGCATCCAGATGGCCCTGCAGCTCAACCGGGGTACGCCCGGCGAGGGAGCCGAACACTTCCGTGGCCTGGTTGTCGTCGCGCTCGCCTGCGTCCTCGGCGCCTCGGCCGGCCCGCTCGTCTCGTTCTTCGGCGACCTCGGTCTCTGACCAGTTCGCCGCCGGTCGACCGGGCGTTCCCGGATCGCCGATCGTCCTGATCCGCTAGTTCTCCACAAGGAGTTTTCCGATGTCGATCACCAGCCTCGCCCAGTCCGTCGCCGTCCACGTGCTCACCCGGCTGCCGATGGAGCCGGCGCCCGGAGGCGGTGGCGTGGTCAACCCGACGCCTGCCGCCCCGACCGCACTCTCCAACCTGGTCAACAAGCTGCTCGGGTTGATCGCCTGGGGCGGTACCGCCGCCGGGGTGGCCGGCGTGCTGATCACCGGCACGATGATGGCGATCTCGGTGAAGCGCGGCGAGAGTTCCGAGCACATGTCCCGGCTCGGCCTCGTCCTCGGCGGCTGCATCCTCATCGCCGTCGCCGGGCCGGTGGCGAACTACTTCCTCGGCAGCGGCGGCGGTGGGGGCACCACCCAGGGCGGAGCCCAGTGACCGGCGCCGACCGAGGGTGGTCCGACGGCGAAAAACCGCCCTTCTGGACGGAACGGGGGTGGATCGTCTCGGCGGTCTTCCTCGCCGGAGCGGTACTGCTCTCCGGGATGGTCTGGATCGCCGGGCTGGGCGGGAACGACAGGTCCAGCCAGGGCGATCGGCCGGCAGCGGAGTCCGCGAAGCGGCCGGTCACGCCCTGCCCGGAGACCTCCACAGTGGCGTCGGCCCCGACGAAGCCACCTGCGGACGTGTCCTGGCGGGCCGTCGACCTCGGCTACCAGGTGCCGGTCTCGGCCAGTCAGGGGCCGTTGCGCATCGAGGGCGGGGTGCTGCGCTGCTTCGCCCACACTCCGATCGGTGCGGTGCTGGCCGCGCACATCATCCCTGTGAAGTTGGACGGCCCCGACTGGCGGACCGTGGCCGACCTCCAGGTTCTGCCAGGCCAGGGCCGGGAGGTGCTGACTGCCCGGCTCGACCGGGCGGTCAACAACAACCGCCGGGGTGGCGGCAACTACGCCGGTTACGCGGTCGACGCGTACACGCCGGAGGCGGCCACCGTGCAGCTACTCGTCCAGGGCGCGGGGTCGTACATGGCGAGCCGGATCGAGGTGCGCTGGGACGGCGGGGACTGGAAGCTCGCGCCGTCGCGGGTGGGCGTGGTGTTCGAGCCGATCGGCACGATCGCCAGCAGCCGTGGCTTCAGCGTGTGGAGGCAGTGACAGGTGTGTGACACGAACCCGCTGAACGGCTTGAGGGACATCTTCGAGCTCATCACCAACCCGGTCGGGATGTTCGTCCGGATCATCGCCAACCTGATCCTCGCCGGGGCGATCGCGATCTTCGGTGAGCTGACCGACCAGGTGCCCACCCTCTCGGCGGAAGCCGACGGCGAACCCTCAATGGCCGTCCCCGCAATGATCAGCGACCAGGTCGAATGGCTCATCGTCTACCTGGCGATCGGTTCGATCCTCTTCGCCGCCGCGAAGATGGCGATGGAACGGCGCGGCGAGGCCGGCAAGGTGGCGCTGCGCGGCTTCCTCCGGGTGATCCTGGTGGCCGGCGCGGGCTCGTGGATCGCGATCAAGGCCGCCGCCGTCTCCGACGACTACACCAGGCACCTCTTCTCCACCTCCGCCCTGAACATCATCAAGAGCGTGCCGTGCATCGACGACGGCTCCGGGATGGAGGCGTTCCTCCTCCTGGTCCTGGCCTTCCTGCTGCTGATCTCGGCGATCGTGCACGTCCTGCTGCTCTACGTCCGGCTCGGTGTGATGATCCTCCTGCTCGGCACGCTGCCGCTGGCAGCCGCCGCCTCCATGACCAACTGGGGTGCGGGCTGGTGGCGTAAGCACATCGGCTGGACGGTCGCCTGGCTGCTCTACAAACCGGCGGTCGGCCTGATCATGTATGCCGGCTCGCAGATGATCGCGCAGGGAAACAACTTCGAGAACGGCATCCACAGTCGAATAGCCGGGGTCGGCGTGCTGCTGCTGTCGGCCATCGCACTTCCCGCCCTGCTCAAGCTGGTGGTCCCGGCCACGGCGGCGCTGGGCACCGGCGACCCGGCCGGCACCGCCATCTCCGCGGCCGGCGGAGCGATCGCCTCCGGTGCGAAGAAGGTCGCCAGCTCCGCGTCGTCGCCCTCCGGAGCCAGCGTCGCCCCGTCCGGGGCACGGGCACCCAGCGGCGCCTCGGGCCCTTCCGGCCGCGACGGCAGGGGTGGCGGCTCCGGGAGTGGCGGCCGCGACGGCGCGTCCGGCCGCGACGGCGTCGGCGTACGGCCCGCCCCGAGCCAGGCCGGTGCCGCGTCGAGCGCCACCGGCGCAGCGGCGGCAGCCGCCGGGCCGGTGGCCGCCGTGATCGGAGCGTCGTACCAGGCGGCCCGGGTCGGCAGCCGCATGGTGACAGGCGCTGTGGAACGCGCCGACGGCGACGCGGGCCACAACTGACTGCGGGTCGGCGGCCGACCGCCGACCAGAAGAGACGAGGGAGAGGTCCATGTCGACGGAGACCATCATCGAACCGACGTACGGCAACTGGCGCCGACCACGCCGCGCCGGGCTGGGCCCGTTCGGTCTGCTCGGCACGGTCGGCGTCTTCGGAGGGCTGGTGGTGGTGCTGCTGGCGTCGCTGGCATCGCTCCAGGCGGCGATGGTGATCGGTACGCCGTTCGTGCTGGGCCTGCTTCCCATGGCGGTGCGTACCCCGGACGGCCGCAATCTGTACCAGCTCGTGGCGCTGCGCGTCGGCTGGTCCCGGCGACGGGCCCGGGGCGAGCACCTGTACGTCTCCGGGCCGCTGTCGGCCCGCCCCGAGGGTCGGTTCGCCCCGCCCGGCATGCTCAGCGGGGTGGTCGCCCTGGAAGGGCGGGACGCCTACGACCGGGCGTTCGGGGTGCTGCACCACCGCCGCCGCAACCTCTACACGATCGTGCTGCGCTGCGAACCCGACGGCGGGTCGCTCGTCGACCCGGACCAGGTCGACACCTGGGTGGCGCTGTGGGGCGAATGGTTGTCGCGACTCGCCCACGAACCGGGGTTGCGCGGCGCATCGGTGGTGGTGGAGACCGCTCCCGACCCGGGCACCCGGCTGGCGACCGAGGTGCTTCCCCGCCTCGACGCCGACGCCCCGCCCGCCGCCCGGGCGGTGATGCAGGAGGTGGTCGACGACTACCCGTCGGCGTCGTCGGAGATGAACTCGTACATCACCCTGACGTACGCGCCAGTGGGTGGACCCCGCCGCGACCCGGAGGACGTCGTCACCGACCTGGCCATCAGGGTGCCGAGCCTGCTGACCGGGCTGGTCAGCGCCGGCGGTGGGGTGGCCGAGCCACTCACGGCCGAGCAGATCGCCGAGGTGGTCCGGGTCGCGTACGACCCCGCGTGCGCCGCCGACGTGCTCAGCGTCCGCGCCGAGCACGGGCGCACCGGGCTGGAGTGGATCGACGCCGGGCCGGTGGCGGCCGTGGAGACTGTCGACGCGTACCAGCATGACTCCGGGGTGTCGCGGACCTGGCTGCTCACCCTGGCACCTCGGGGCACGGTCCGCTCCAGTGTGCTGCGGACCATGTTGGACGCCTCCGCCGGCACCCGCCGCAAGCGGGTGGCGCTGCTCTACCGGCCGATCGACCCGGCCACCTCCGCCCGGATCGTCGAGGCGGACCGACGGACCGCCCAGTTCATGGCCACCTCGGGTCGCGGCATGGTGCAGGCGCGGGCCGCCGCCGAGGTACGCGCCGCCGAACAGGCCGCCTCCGAGGAGGCCACCGGCGCCGGGCTTGTCGAGTTCTCGCTGATGCTCACCATCACCGTCGACCGTCCCGACCAGCTCGACGACGCCTCGGTGGTGGTGCGCAACCTGACCGGTGCCGCCCGGATCTCCATGCGTTCGGCCAACCGGATGCAGGCGGCGGCGTTCAGTTGCAGCCTGCCGGCCGGAATCCTGCCCTGGGAGCAGACCATGCTGCCGCACGAACTTCAGGAGGCGATGTGAACACCCCACTCGGTGCCGGCTGGCCGGTCGGGTACGCCGGGGCGTCCACGGCGCTCACGGGCCTTGTCGGCGACCCGGACGACGAGGCTCCCAAGCCGGCGAAGGTCAAACCACAGAGGCCCCGCCGGGACTTTCCGATCTCGGCACGCGGCTGGGACGGCCCGGGCGGCGGCAAGGTCGGCTACCTGGACGCGCCGACGATGTGGCGGGCCACCACGGTGCAGGCGTGCGGGCTCTGGCCGTTCTCGGCCGGCTCCGGCGCGCCGATGTCGGGGGTGCCGCTCGGTCAGCACCTCTTCACCGGCGCGACGGTCTGCGGTGACCCGATCTCGTGGTTCACCAGGGCGAAGTACATCTCCAACCCGTCGCTGTTCATGCTCGGCATGCCGGGTCTGGGCAAGTCGACCCTGATCAACCGGATGGCTGTGGGTCTGGCCGCCACAGGTGTGGTGCCGCTGGTCCTCGGCGACCTGAAGCCGGACTACGCCGACACGGTCCGCGCCCTCGGTGGACAGGTGATCTCGATCGGCCGTGGCGTCGGCGGCATCAACGTGCTGGACCCGGGGGCGATGGGCCTTGCCGCCGAACGGATCGGCGGCAAGGCCGGTCAGGCGCTGGCCGCCGAAACCCACGGCCGGGTCCTCAACATGGTGGCGGCGCTGCTGACAATCGTGCGCGGCCGGGCCCTCGACGACCATGAGCAGGCGGTGCTGTCCGCCTGCCTTCGGCACCTGCGGGAACGTACCCCGAGTGGGTCTGCCCCGGTCCTGCCGGATCTGCTGCGGGTGTTGGAGGAGGGCCCGGACCGGGTCCGGGCGGTGACCTTGGACCGGGGGCAGGAGACCCGGTACCGCGACGCGGTGGATCCGCTGCACCGGTCGCTGCTCGGCATCCTCGACGGCGCGCTCGGTGACACATTCGGCTCGACCACCTCGACCCGGATCAACCTGGACGCTCCCGCCGTCTGCATCGACATCTCCCGGATCGGCGAGTCGGACACCCAGCTCACCGCGGCGGCGATGCTCGCCGCCTGGTCTGACGGACTGGGCACGGTCGCAGCCGCGCACGCCCTGGCCGACGCCGGCCTGGCCCCGCGCCGCTGGTTCTTCACAATCCTCGACGAGTTGTGGCGCCCGCTGCGGGCAGCCTCCGGCATCGTCGACCGGATCGACGCGCTGACCCGGCTCAACCGTTCGCTCGGCCTCGGCGACGCGAAGATCACCCACACCCTCAAGGACGCCGAGGCGCTCGGCACCGACGCCGACCGGGCCAAGGCGCGCGGTTTCGTGGAGCGGGCCGGGATCGTCGCCTGCGCCGGGCTGCCGGCCGCCGAGATGACCGAGTTGGGCCGGGTGATCGGCCTGTCCCGCAGGGAGATCGAGCTGGTCTCCTCCTGGTCGTCCCCGCCGGGCTGGGCGAGCAGCGGCAGCAACGAGGAGCCACCCGGCCGGGGTCGGTTCCTGATCAAGGTGGGTGGTCGGCCCGGCATCCCGATCCGGGTGTCCATCACCGACACCGAGCGCCGCCTGCACGACACCAACCAGCGCTGGGTGCAGAACGGATACGCCGAGCAGCAGGCCGCCGAGCGGGCGGCGGCCCGCAAGGCCGTCTTCGAGGCCGAGGCCGAGCTGGGCAACCTGACCACCCGACCGGAGTACGCCCAGGTGACCGACGGAGCCGGCCGGAGGTGGGAGGCGTGAGCGGGAAGATGTCCTCCGGCCCGCCACGCGGGGCAGACCTGTTCTTCTGGGCCTTCAGCCTGGTGGTCCTCGCCAACCTCGGACTCTTCATCGTCGCCTGGACCGGCGGCACGCTCGGCGCCGGCGTGACCGGGCACGGCTGGAGCCCGCCGCCGTTCACAATGGGCTCGTACTTCGCCCTGGCCTCCGGCGACCTCGACACGCTCTGGCCCGGCGCGTCCCCGTACGCGGTCTACGGCGGGATGGCCGTGGTGGCCGCGCTCCTCGTCGTGCCGGTCGTGGTGGCCGGGCGCTGGCTGCTCGACCGGCGCAACCAGGGCGTCGGGCTGGCCCGCCGCGGCGATCTCGCATCGCTCGCACCGGCGGGCATCGCCGCCCGCGCCCGGGAACTGCGGCCCTCGCTGGCCGGGATGAAGCACCTGCCGCCGGACGAGACCGGCAACCTGCTCGGCGACCTGTCCCCGAACGGCCCGGAGCTGCGTTCCTCCTACGAGGACGTGGAGCTGGACCTGATGGCGCCCCGGGCCGGCAAGTCCACGGGCATCGCCATACCCCGGGTGCTGCGGGCCCGCGGTGCGGTCCTGCTCACGTCGAACAAGTCCGACGTGTACGCGGTGACCCGCGCCGAACGGGAACGCGTGGGCACCGTCTGGACGTTCGACCCGCAGGGCATCGCGCACGCGCCTCGGGAGATGTGGTGGGACATCCTCGCCGACTGCGTCACGATCGAGGGCGCGCGGCGGCTGGCCGGACACTTCGTCGCATCGGTGAACGACGACAGCTCGAAGAAGGACTTCTGGATCTCGGCGGCGCAGAACACCCTGACCGCGCTCTTCCTGGCCGCCGCCCGGGGGCGGGCCTCGGTCACCGACCTGCTCGGCTGGCTGGCCGACCCGGCCGACCGCACCCCTGTCGACCTGCTGCGCGACGCGGGGATGTCGGCGATGGCGGAGCAGTTGCAGGGCACCGTACGCGGGGCTGTGGAGACCCGCGACGGCATCTACGAGACCGCCCGGCAGTGCGTGGCGTGCCTGCTCGACCCGGAGATCCTGGCCTGGGTCAGCCCGGACCCGTACCTGCCGCAGTTCCGCCCGGACCGGCACGTGCTCGGCCGGGACACCCTCTACCTGCTCTCCAAGGACGGCGGCGGCTCCGCCGCAGGTGTGATCGCCGGGCTCGCCGACGCGACGCTGCGGGCCGGAGTGGTCGCCGCCGAGCGGATGGGCGGGCGGCTGGACCCGCCGATGACGGCGGTGCTCGACGAGGCGGCGAACGTCTGCCGGATCTCCGACCTGCCCGACCTCTACTCGCACCTCGGCTCGCGCGGAATCAACGTGGTGACCCTGTTGCAGAGCTACCGGCAGGGGTCCCGGGTCTGGGGCGAGGCGGGCATGGACGCCATGTGGGGCGCCGCCACCATCAAACTGCTCGGCGCGGGCCTCGACGACGCCGACTTCGTGGAGAAGATCTCCAAGCTGGTCGGCCAGCACGACGTGAGCACCGTCAGCGTCTCGCGCAGCAAGGATGGCTCGTCGCGGTCCGTCTCGTACCGCCAGGAGAGCGTGTTGCCGGCCGACCGGATCCGGGCGCTGCCGAAGGGGACCGCCCTGCTGCTGGCCACCGGCGTCCGTCCTGCGGTGATCAAGCTGCGTCCCTGGTACAAGGAGCCGGACGCCGGACGGATCTCGGCGCTTGCCAAGCAGGAGGTCGCGGCCATCACCGAACGGGCCGCCGCCAAGCTCGGCACGGGGTGGTCGTAGGGCTTCGGCGGCCGCCTCGGAAAGCGATAAAATCTCCCGTTATGAGATGAACCGCGCCGCGCCTTCCTCCGTAGTGCTGGCGACAGAAAGCGTGCGACGAGCACGGTGCCGCCGCGCTCGGCACCGTGCTACAGGAAGGCGGCAACAGTGGTCAGGTACGCACCGTGGGAGATCGGACTCCAGCAGGACGCACTGGACGACAGGCGTCAGGAACTCGCCGGGATCATCGACCGTCTGCCGGAGATCAGGCGTCGGTTGTGGAGCAGCAGCCGCCACGAGAACGAGTTCGGCGTGGCGGTCGGGCGGTACCGGTTCGTCGAGGCGCTGCGCGCGTCGTCGCTCAACAACCCGCCGGACCTCGGATCCCACGAGTCACGACGCTTCGAGCGCTACCAGCGCAATGCCCGGACGCTTGTCGACGAGCCGGTCCGCGCGCTGATCGAGACCGCACGGCAGCGCTGCGCGGAACTCGACCGGCGCGGCAGGCTGGTGAACCCGGCGGACCGTGCGGACCTGAACCGGGCGAGAGACCTGTTCGGGGAAAAATTCGAACTGGAACGCGACCTGAGGGAGTCCCGGCAGCACTACGCCCAGCAGGTGATCGACGACCTGCGCGGCCGGATCAACGTCGCCAATCAGCACGGCCGCTTCGCCGCGACCGGCGGCCAGAGCCTGGAGGTCCTCCACGCCCAGGTGCGTAATCCGGAGGCCAAACTCGATCCGCCGACCCAGGAGATCGAGATGGGTCAGGAGGGGGCGCTGGCAGAGCATTACCAGGAGGCCGGCTGCGAGGAGTTCGCGTCCCTGATGGCCTGCGCCGGGCACCGCGACCTCTACGACCCGGCCACAGGGACCGGCGACGTGATCACGAGAAAGGACTTCTCCGATGTGACGTCCGCACCCGGCGCGCCAGCCGCCGCTCGTGATCACGTGGTTGTCTACTTCGGCCCTCCCACCTCGCCCGAGGGCGTTGTCTGCGAGGCGTGGACGGACCAGCCGAGAGCCCTCGGCGCCCTCGACTATTCGGTTCGTGAGGCCCACGCGTACGACAACGACTATCAGAAGTGGGCGCACGGCAGGGACTATCTGGCCACAGCCAGAGCCCAGTACCTCGATCACGCGTGGATCGCCAATCATCCGCGGGCGGACATCACTGCCAGCCCGAACACCGCGACCGCGACCCTCGATGCGATCGAGGACCATGCCGACGCGCACGCCGTGTACCAGATCGGACATCCCTACCACGGCGTCGCGGACCCTGCCCTCGGCCGGCCACTGAATCAGGACACCCTGTTGGCGACGGGCGCTCAGGGCTTCGCGGTGTACCCCGAGAACTGGTCTCCCACCCCCCTGACGCCGTCGTCGGACCAGGCCGAGGCGCTGGGCCCCTACCTGCCCGCGGGCGCGGCATCGCTGTCGTTCGGGGACCGGATGCTGCCCACGGCCCACGGTTCGGGCTCGGAAGGGGAGTCGCCGACGGCGGAGCCCGCAGCACCTGGCCACTTCGCCTACGACCAGTTCGGCTACGGACACCCCGCCTGGAGCGCCTCGGTCGAGGGACAGTTCAGTGATCTGTCGGTCTCGGACTCACCGTCGCCACCGGGGCAGACGGACCCGGGGCCCAGTGTCACCCAGCAGGCCGGATCCTCGCACAGCTGGACCCCCAGCCAGACGCTCGCGTATCTCGCCCAGGTCAACGCGGCACGCGCGGGCCAGGACCACGCCGAGCAGGGGTACCCCGCGCAGGAGTACCCCGGGCAGGGGTATCCCGCCGGGAGCAACCCGCAGCAGCCCGCCCGCCGGGGCGGGCGCGGTCGGTAGCCGGCATTGCCGCCGTGACCGGCCGGGGTCCGTCCTGGGTACGGCCGGTCACGGCGGGCGGGCCATTCAAAAAGATCTCCGTTCCGGACTGAACCGGCGCGCCGGGTGCCGCGTAGAGCGGGAATCCACGTCCGCCGTCGTCAGGAGACGATGAAATGGAACGTAGTCAGGACTCCAGACAACCCTACGACCACGGAAGCGGCTACCAGGGCTCCAGCCGCGGCACCAGCGACCAGGGCGACGACAACGCCTACACCTACACCTACACCTACGAGGACAGTCCCGCGCTCGATATGGGCTCGTCCTCGACCGGCGACTACTACCTGCCCTCGACGTACGGGATGTACCCCTACCCGACCGAATGGGCGCAGAGCGACCAGGTCGACCACCTCGCCGCCCTGATGCAGCAGCAGCAACTCTCCGACAACTTCGCCTCCGTCTACGAGGAGGCGCGGGAGGCGCAGGACGTCTTCGCCACGTCATCTGCTGATTACTGGGCGTCCGTACCTGCCCCGGTGACGCCACCGCCGCCGACCTTCGGCGAGTTGGACGAGAGCACTGCGGCGTGGCAGAGGGAGGATCAGGAGATCGCCGACGGGCTCACCGACGCCGTGAACGGGGAGGGGTTCCAGCTCGGGACCTACCCGGTGACCGGCGGCGAGGTGGTCGTCCCCGAAGGTTCCCCGCTAGCCAGCCCCAGCCACACCCCGAGTGGATCGCCGCCCCGCCCGACCAGCAGCGCGTACTCGACCGGAAACGTTCCGGGCAGGGCTGACCTGGAGGCAGGGCGGACGCCCTCGTTCCGGGTGGCCCCGGACACCGGGACGCTCCTGCAACGTACCGCGGCGGGTTTGTGGGCGGCCGTCCAGGACGAGGAGATCCGGACCCGGGTCGGGTACGCGATCGGCAGCACGCTCGAGGGGATCGGGCGAAGCGCTGGCGTGTCGTACGCCATCGCGACAGGCAACGCTGTTGTCCTCGGCTCCGACATCTACAACAGAGGGCAGAGCATCTACAACAACCTCACCACGCCGCCGGTCGACGTGCCGCTGCTGGCGCGGGACGTCGCCGACGTCGTCGGCCTCACCACCGGTATCGCGGCCGGCTACACCATCATCTCCGGCGTGGACCGGCAGGCGTCCTCGGCCACGCAACTCGTCATCAACAGGGCCAACATCGAAGCGGCGGGTTACCTGAACGCTGCTGGCGCACTCGCGAACACGGCTGGCGCCTATCTGGCCAACGTGCAGCGCCGGAGGGAAGCAGCAAACCCCACCGACGCCGGCAGCGAGCACGGGTCGCACGAGACGCTCAACCCGCCGCCGTCGCATCGGTCGCACGGGACGACAAGCGGGGCCGCCCGGATGACCGCGCCATACGCCCCGCAGGAGTTCGACGCGTACCAGCAGGGGGAGTCGAGCAACCAGTCGACACTCCAGCACCGGGGTCGGGGCAAGGGCAAGGGTAAGGCGCCGGTGAGATCCTGACGTTCAGGTACGCCGGGTGAGGCAGAGGCACGTAGTCCTCCTCTGCTCTTGCTGACGGCAGGCGGTGCCCCTGACCCGGTCGCGCCTGGTCAGGGGCGCCGCTGCGTGGGCCACCTCCCTGCTCCGAGAAGATCACCGCAGGAGATCGCTTCCGTGGCCGTCCGTACGGCCGCACGGATGTCGTGGCGCAAACGAGCGCGGTCCGGGATAGCCTTGCCGCATATGGCTACCTATCGCAGTGCCTCAGTGCTTCTCTCGTCCGACGGCACCAGGACCCCCGGCACCGTCGCGCTCTTCGCCGAGCCCGCCCGCAGGGGTGGGATCGCGCCGTGGGCAGGCGACTTCCGGCCTGCCAACAGCGCCGGTAACGGCCCCAAGAACGCAGTCGGAAAGACCTTCAGTCTGGAGTTGCCCGACGGCAGCACCGGCACTGTCGTGGTCCAGAGCCTCAAACAGGGCAAGGGCGGCACCGTGCTGGCGTTGATGGGCGAGGACGCGCCTCCGTTCTGAGGCAACGCACTACCGAATTCCTCATCCCGGTCGACGGGCGGCTGCCGGGGTGGCAGTTCGCGATCGACGACGTGGCCTGACGACCACGCGCCGCCCAGCACAGAGGCCGGGCAGCGCGTGGTCGGCGCTGCCTGATGCGGTGCTAGGTGCGCGTGCTCCACTGCTGGTTGGCGCCACCGTGGCAGGCCCAGAGGTGAAGTTGCGTCCCGTTGGCAGTGCCGGCGCCGACGGCATCGAGGCAGAGCCCCGACTGCGCCGCGGTGATGGTGCCGTTGGAGTTCAGGTTCCACTGCTGGTTCGCCTGGCCGTTGCAGTCCCAGATGATGACCGCGGTGCCGTTGGCGCTGCCGGCTCCGCTGGCGTCCAGGCATTTGTTGCCGTACACGGTAAGGGTGCGGTTGGCGGTATGGGTCCAGCGCTGGTTGGTCCCGCCGTGACAGTCCCACAACTGCGCCCGGGCGCCGTTGCTCGTGCTGGAATTGGGGATGTCGATGCACCGGCCGGACTGGCTGCCCGCGATCAGCACGTTCTGCCGGGCGGGTGGCGGGCTCGATGGCGGGGTCGACGGCGGGGGAGTGGTGGGCGGCGGAGTGGACCCGAACTGGGTGAAGAACCGCCACACCTCCTGCTTGACCCAGCTCCGCGCGCCGCTCTCACAGCCGGCGCACCCGTCCACCGGGCCCTGCTGGTGGCCGCCGTCGAACGCGGCCCAGACCACCGGATAGCCGCTCTGGCACGAGTAGGCGGTGGTGATGTGGGTCCGGCTGCCCGGTGCGGGCTCGGGTGGGTTCTGCGCGGCACAGCCGTTGTTCCGGACGAACCTGTCGCGCAGAGCCCGTCCGCTGGAGATGTTGTCGTTGATGCCGTGGATCCCCAGGTACGCCACCGGCTGCGTGCCGCCGCTGCACCCGCTGATCGGCCCGGGAGCCGCGATTGCCGCTACCGCCCGGAACACAGTGGGTCGGGAACACGCCAACGAGTAGCTCATCGCGCCGCCGTAGCTGAACCCGACCGAGAAACGTTGTGTCGTGTCGACACAGAGCGCGTTGTCGATCAGGCGGATCATGTCGTCGGTGAAGGTCACGTCCTCACCATTGGAATTGCCCCAGCCGTTACCGATGCCCTGCGGGGCGACGAAGATCGTGGTGTTGTTCGCCTGCGACTGCATGCCGTAGTAGGCCCACGCTGCTCCGTCGGTTCCGCCCGACGCCACCTGCTCGGCCGTGCCTCCCAACCAGTGGAACCCGAAGGCCAGCCGGTGGGCATAGGTGTTGTTGTAGTTGTCGGGCAGCCGAAGGATGAAGCTGCGGCTCTTCCCACTGCTCTGGATGGTGTGGGTGCCGCTGTTCAGCCCGGGCGCCCTGCCGCAGCCGGCAGTGGTGGCCGCGGCCGCCGACGCGGCGGTCGTGAGGACGTACGCTCCGACGGCGACCAGCGTCATGAGCGCCAGTGCTGCCCCTATCCAGGGGGTGGAGAGTTTGCGAACTAACACAGTTGAGCCTCCCTATGGGGCGAAGAAAACTCCGCGGGATCGTTGCCCTACCGAGGCGCTCGGCAGGGGTCAGCCTCGGCTCCATCGTTGGCTGGCCGCGCCGGTGCAGTCCCAGATCTGGATTCGTGTCCCGTTGGCAGTGCCGCCGCTGACGACGTCCAGACACCGGCCCGAACCAACTCCGGTGATTGAGCCGTCGGCATTGAGCCGCCACTTCTGGTTGGACTGGCCGTTGCAGTCCCAAATGATCACCGGGCTGCCGTTTGCGGTGCCGGCGCCGCTGACGTCGAGGCACTTGCCGCCGAAGACCCGCAGCTCCTGCGAGGCGGTCGAGGTCCAGCTCTGGTTGGTCTGGCCGTGGCAGTCCCAGATGATCGCCGTGGTCCCGTTCGTCTGCGAGGCGCCGTTGACGTCCAGGCACCGTCCGGAGGACGTGTTGCGCAGGATCGACGTGCCGCTCGGCGGCGGGGTGGTCGGGGGCGGGGTGGTCGGGCCCGGCGTGGGGTCGGTGCTGCCGAACTGGGTGAAGAACCTCCATACCTCGCCCTTGGTCCAGGTCCTGGCTCCGCTGTCCCCACCGCCGTCCACCGGGCCGGGGGTGTGCCCGCCGTCGAAGGCGGCCCACACCACCGGATAGCCGGCCCGGCAACCGGAGTAGGTGGTGGTGATGTGGGTCAGGCTGCCCGCCCTGGGCTCGGGTGGGTTCTGTGCGGTGCACCCGTTGTTCCGCACGAACCTGTCCCGGAGAGAACGTCCGGCGGAGATGTTGAGCACCGAGTCCCCAAGGCCGTGGATTCCCATGTACGCGATCGGCTCGGTGCCGCCGCTGCACCCGCTGAGCTGCCCGCCCGAGTAGACCGCGACAGCGCGGAAGACACTGGCTCGGGAACAGGCGAGCGAGAAGCTCATGCCTCCGCCGTAGCTGAAGCCGAGCGCGAAGCGCTGCGTCGTGTCGACACAGAGGTCTGCGTCGATCAGCCTGATCATGTCGTCGACGAAGGTGACGTCCTGGCCTCCGGGGTTGGCCCAGCCGTTGCCGTTGCCCTGGGGGGCGACGAAAATGGTGCTGTTGTTCGCCTGCTGCCGCAGCCCGTAGTAGGACCAGGCAGCCCCGTCCGACCCACCGGAGTCGACGTCGTTGGCGGTGCCGCCGTTCCAGTGGAATCCGAAGATCAATCGGTAGGCGTGGTTGCGGTCGTAGTTGTCGGGGATCCTCAGGATGAAACTGCGGTTCTGGCCGCTGCTCTGGATGGACCGTTGTCCGCTTGTCAACGTGGGTGCCTTGCCGCACCCGGCGGTGGCGGCGGCCACCGCGACGTTCGCGGCCGACGCGGTGCCGCCCACACCGCCGGCCAGTGCGGTCGCGCCCACGGCCACGACGACAGCCGCGGCCGTCGCGAGAGAACGAAGGAGGGGTCTACGTTTTGTCATGATGGGGCTCCCGCCACTCGGCACGGATCGATCCACAGGTAGAAGAAGCGCGGCGACCGCGCGGCGTCGCGTCCGGGTGCCCCCGCTGACCACTCGCCGCAGCGGAGCCCGAGAAGACGCGTTGTGCACGGCGTCCGGCCGGCTCATCGGCACCAGATCCCGCCACCGGTCTCGCCGCCCACGCGGGACCAGTCGGTGGTCGAATCGGTTCGGCCAGACGCTAGATCAGGCAGAGAAGTGTGTCAATGCTGTGTCCGGCGGGTTGCGGGTCGATGCGTCCCGGCGCGCTCGGTGCCCCGGGGTGATGCGGCCGAGGGGTGTCGGTGGCCTCCAGCAGCGGCCTCGCGGCCCTGCTCCATGCCGGCATGTCGATTCCTTGACACTCACCGATGCGATCGCTAACACTGTTCGCAACGCGAGGGTAACAAGCACAAAACATTGCGCCGCATTTCGCGTGATGTGCGAAACGGCAACCGCTCCGCATCGGTTGTCATGGTTCCAGATCCCGATGGTCCTCGACCTCGAACAGGTTGATCTTGTTAACGCTAACATTGATGATCATCCGAGGCCGGATGCTCGTGCGCTCCTCCAGCTGACTCGTATGGCCATCCGCGAAGGAGAAACACCATGTCGAGAGCCCTCTCCCGGCTGTGTGCGGTGGCGGTCGCCGCGTGTCTGCTGTTCACCACATGGTCGGCGGCGACCCCGAAGGAGGCGTCCGCGCTCGACCCGACCGTCGGATACCTGATGGCGCACTTCACCGGAGAGTCGTCGACCGACCAACAGATCTACCTCGCCCACAGCGCCGACGGCCTTCGCTGGACGGACCTCAACAACGGTGGCCTCGTCCTGCGTTCCCCCATCGGCACCCGCGGTGTCCGCGACCCTGTCCTGGTCCGCTCGCCCGGCGGCGACAGGTACTGGATCATCGCCACGGACCTCTGCATCGGCTGCGGCCAGGACTGGTCGACAGCGATCAACAACGGCAGCCGCAACTTCGTCGTGTGGGAGTCCACCGACCTGGTCACCTGGTCGGCGCCGTGGCTGCTGAACGTCGCTGGTGCCATCCCGGACGGGCGCAACGCCTGGGCGCCCGAGGCGATCTGGAACCCGGCCACCGGCGACTACGTCCTCTACTGGGCGACGAACGTCCCGCTCAACGGGGTCACCAAACACCGCATCTACTACGCGCGGACGACGAACTTCCGCAGCATCACCACACCGCAGCTCTACATCAGCCGACCCGGCAACCAGGAGATCATCGACACCCAGATCGTCGAGGTTCCGGCCGGCGTCGGTGCCTACCGCTACGTGCGGGCGTCCCGGGACGGTCAGATCACACTCGAAGGCAGCAACTCGATCCTCGGCACCTGGACGACCCTCGGAAACCTGTCCGGCATCGGGCTGACCGGCGCCCAGGTCGAAGGCCCGATGTGGCTGAAGTTCAACACCCGCAACGAGTGGGTTCTCTACCTCGACCAGTACGCCAGCGGGCGCGGTTACCTGCCCGTGCTGACAACCGATCCGTCGAGCCCGGGTGGCTTCCGGCTGCCGGCCTCCGGCTCGTACTCCCTGGGTGGCACCAAGAAACGCCACGGATCGATCCTCAACCTGACCGCCGCCGAACAGAGCCGCGTGCTCGCCCGCTGGCCCGCCACAGCGGTCAACCGGATCCAGTCGTACAACCTCCAGGACCGGTACGTGCGGCACGCCAACTACGACGCCCGCGTGGACGCGAACGTCAGCCCCGCCCAGGACGGCCAGTGGCGGTTGGTGCCCGGCCTCGCCGGCTCCGGCACGGTCTCCATCCAGTCGGTCAACTACCCCGGCTACTACCTGCGCCACTACGGGTTCGACTTCCGACTGGAAGCCAACGACGGCACCACCACCTTCGCGTCCGACGCCACGTTCCGGCAGGTCGCCGGCCTCGCAAACTCGTCGTGGACGTCGTTCCAGTCCTACAGCCACCCCGACCGCTACATCAGGCACTACAACTACCTGCTCCGGCTCGATCCGGTCACCGACGCGCAGAGCCGCGCCGACGCCACATTCCGCGTGACCAGCTGAACGTCGTCTGAGCCCACACCGATTGGACATGTCATGGCACGGATCAGGTCGGCACGTCGGCTGGCGATCACTCTGGTGACCGCGTTGACAGTGCTTGTCGGCACCATCGTCGTCACGTCGTCGCCCGCCACCGCCGCCACCAACCAGTTCCGAGGCATGAACTGGGCGGTGCTGGGTGACAACTTCAGCACCGGCCCGCTCGTCGTGCAGGGCCTGAGTGCCTCCGACAGCAACGCGACGGTGCGGGCCAAGGCGAACGCCCTCTACGACGACATGGCCTCCACAATGGGAGTCAACACCGTCCGGCTGCCCATCAACACCCACACGGTCGGGACGGCATGGTGGGAGGCGTACCGAGGTGCCATCGACGCCGCCACCGCCCGCGGCTTCAAGGTCATCCTCGCGTACTGGGAGGACGGCGCCGCCTCCGGAGGCAGGATCACGAACCTCGCCGCGTGGAACGCCATGTGGTCCACTGTGACGAACACGTACGGGGCGAACACGAGCGTCTACTTCGAGCCGATGAACGAGCCGCACGGTTACAGCTCGGCGGAGTGGCGCAACGTCGCGGCGAACTGGCTCAGCTACCACTACTCGGCGGTGCCCGGCCGGGTGCTCATCGGCGGCACCGGCTTCAGCCAGGACCTGCGGGACATCTGCAACGACAGCCGCTTCGCCTCGACGCTGCTGTCCTTCCACCACTATGCCTTCTTCTACGGCGCGATGACCTATGACGCCTTCCGGAGCCACATCCAGACCCGCCTCGGCAACTGCGCCTCCCGCGCGGTGGCGACCGAGTTCGGCGCGCCCATGAACGACGGCCGCAACTACGCCGACGCGGGCAGCAGCGACAACTTCGTGCGGCACATCCGCGCCATGGCCCAGGTCATGCGCGACAACCAGATGGGCGGCACCTACTGGCCCGCCCTTGGCGGCAAGCCCGGCACCATCGGCTACGACTGGTACTCGATGTTCTCCCTGAGCGGTACCGGCACCGACCTCAACCTCACCGTGCGCAACACCTCCGGCGCCGACCAGATCCGGTACGCGTGGGGCGACACCGTCGGTGGCGGTCCCACGACGCCCCCGCCTTCGACGGGTACGTACTACCGGATCACCGTGCGGCACAGCGGCAAGGCCATGGACGTCCAGCAGCCGAACACCGACAACGGCGCGCGCGTCGGCCAGTACACGTACGGCGGCAGCGCCTGGCAGCAGTGGCAGTTCCAGGATGCCGGCAGCGGCTACTGGCGCATCATCAGCAGGCACAGCGGGAAGTGCCTCGACGTGGTGAGCGCCTCGACCGCCGACGGTGCCGAACTCGTCCAGTACACCTGTGGCGCCGGCGCCAACCAGCAGTTCCAGATGGTCACCAGCGGCGGCTACTTCCAGCTCCGGGCGCGCCACAGCGGCAAGTGCGTGGACGTACCGGCCGCGTCGACAGCGGACGGGGTGATCCTCAAGCAGTACACGTGCAACACCGGCGCCAATCAGCAGTGGTCGCGCACCGTCGTCTGACGGGGAGTCCGGCAAAAGCATCGACCGAGGTGTGAGATAGATTGGCGATCATCGATGCACTGCGTCATCGTCGAGGTATGACAGGCGTCTTCTCGTCCTCGCTGTTCCGCCGCCTCCGGCCGGGCCTGCTGGCCGCGGCCGCGCTGTCGACGGCGGTACTCGCGTCCGCTCTGAGCGTCGCACCGGCGGCCGACGCCGGCACGGCACCGGCCGCCGCCGCTTATCCCGGGGTCGCACCGGCCCCCGCTGGGGCGGCCGACCCGACCGGGCCCGCGTCGCCGACCTCGGCGCCCAGCACGCCGAGCACCTCACCCTTCCCGCCGAGCGTGCCCACCAACCTGGCTGCCAGCCAGGTCCGCACCGGCTCGGTCACCCTCACCTGGACAGCTTCCACGCGCGGCTGTTGCGCCATCGAGGGCTACGACATCATGTACTACGAGGCGTTCAGCGATGTCATCTACAGCGCCAGCGTCGGGCCCGTCACCACCACCACGATCACCAACTACATCCGGCCGGGCTGGCAGTACTCGTTCCGGGTGTCCGCCCGGGACTCCCTCGGCCACCGATCGAGCTACGGGGACGTGCTGACAGTCGTCACCCCGGCGACGGACACCGGGCCGGACACGACCCCGCCGAGCGCCCCGCAGAACCTGACCGTCGGCGCGGTGACCGCCTCGACCGCCACGCTGTCCTGGTCGCCGTCGACGGACAACGTCGGCGTCCTCGGGTACGACGTCTACCGGTTCGACGGCTGGTTCACCTCAAGGCTGGTCGCCACCGTGAGCGCAACGACGTACACGGTATCTCTGCCCGCCTCGACGCCGCTGCACAACCTGTACTACGTGCGTGCCCGGGACGCGGTGGGCAACGTGTCGATCGCCTCCAACACGGTCGAGCTGCCCACGACGTCCGATCCGACGTCGCCTCCGCCGTCCTCGCCGCCTCCGCCGCCCTCTACCTGCCAGGTGACCTACCGGAACCAGTCCCAGTGGCAGGGCGGTTTCGTGGCCACCGTGACGATCCAGAATTCCGGGGCGACGCCGATCGACGGTTGGACGGTCACCTTCGGCTTCCCGGGAGACCAGCAGGTCACCTCGGGATGGAACGCCACTATCGCCCAGACGGGTGCCACGGTGACCGCCCGCAACGTCGACTGGAACCGCGTCATCGCGCCGAGCGGCTCCGCGTCCTTCGGCATCCAGGGGCGGTGGAGCGCCAGCAACGCCCCGCCGACCGGATTCTCGCTGAACGGCGCGCCCTGCACCGTGGGTTGAGCGTGACCCCGTCCCCCTTCTGCGAAGGAGTCTCGTGAGCACGCATCCGGCCACACCTCATCGCCTTCGCAGGGCCCTGATCGGCGCCGTCACGGCCGGCATCCTCGTGGCCTCCACCACGCTCGGTGGCACGCCCGCCTCCGCCGCGAACACGCTGAGCATGCGGGGCGCCGACGTCTCATCGTTGCAGCGCAGCCTCGACCTGGGCGCGAAGTACTACGACGCCGGCGGCGCCGCCCGCGACCCGCTGGACATCCTGAAGTCCGTCGGCGTCAACTACGTACGGCTGCGCGTCTGGAACAACCCGATCAGCGGCTACAACAACAAGAGCAAGGTGCTGGGGCAGGCGAGGGTGGCCAAGGCGAAGGGCCTCAAGGTCCTCATCGACTTCCACTACTCCGACACCTGGGCCGACCCGGGCAAGCAGTACAAGCCGGCTGCCTGGGCCGGTCACAGCCTGAGCCAACTGCGCAGCGACGTGTACGCCTTCACCTACGACGTCTGCGCCAGCCTCAGGGGGCAGGGCACCACGCCGGACAGCGTGCAGATCGGCAACGAGATCAACGTCGGGATGCTGTGGAACGAGGGAAAGGTCGTCAACAACGACTTCGCCCCGCTGGCCGGGCTGCTGAAGCAGGGCTACAACGCCACCAAGGCGTGCGGCAGCGGCATCCCCGTGATGATCCACACCGCGAACGCCGACAGCAACGCCAACGCCCGTTGGTTCTACGACGGCATCCGCGCGCAGGGCGTGCAGTGGGACATCACGGCGCTGTCGTACTACTGCATGTGGCACGGCAGCCTGTCGAATCTCTACAACAACATCGTCGACGTTCGCGGGCGTTACGGGAAGCCGGTGGTGATCGTGGAGACCGCGTACCCGTTCACCCGCAACAACGCGGACAGCGAGCCGAACGCCATCGGCGACGCGACATGTGACGGGATCAGCGCGACCTGGGCCGGGCAGGCCCAGGAGTTCGACTGGGTCCAGAACACCGCCCGTAACGCGGGAGCCGTCGGGGTCTTCTACTGGGAACCGACCTGGTACGCCGTCAACGGCAACGGCTGGGACCCAGCCAACATCAACGGCACCGGAAACCAGTGGGACAACATGGCCGTCTTCGACTGGTCCGGGAGGGTGAACCCCGGCGTGCGCTGGACGCCCTGATCCGCTGCCACGCGTCGGCCTGACCGACACCCATCGCTCAGAACCGGCGCTCGGCCCGATGAGGGCCGGCGCGAATCGTCGGCGCTGTCGGTTGCGCGGCACTGTCCGAGCACGGACAGTGCGCGCCGTCTGACCTCGGCACGGCCCGATGATGGACCACGTCGACGTGCCGCCACGACGGGCCGGCGGGCGTGGAACTCCGGGCAGGGGGATGGGCATGCCGTTCAACGTTGATTTCAACTGGGCCTCACAGGCGATCATCGAGACGGTGGCGGTGCCGTTCCCCTCGCTGGAGACGCCACCCGGCGTGGTCGTCGCCGACCCTCCCATCCCGCAGCTGGAGTCCAAGCGGTCCGGCCCGGTCACTGTCACCATGTTCGGCAACGGCCGGTGGAACCGGGACACCAGCTACCGGTTCAACGCCGGCTGTAACGACGATCGGGGCGTTGCGGCGAAGGTGGATGACGTCGGAGAGCTGTCCCTCGCCGAGGCGGAGCGGCTCGAGGAGTGGTTCCGGAAGCGGTATCCGGGATCCAAGCCGAACGTGCTCAAGACGGGCGGGAAGTGGAACTTCACCCTCGTCCGCAACGGCGCAGTATTCAACTTCCACGTCAGTGCCCGGGGAGCCCACGGGTAGCTTCCGGCACTTCCATGCGGCCGGGCCGGACCGAAAGCCTGACCTGACCGCCGCCATGACAGGACACACTGGACGGTGGGTCGCGGATGTCCGACGCGACCCACCGCTGCCATACTCGGCACTGGACAGGTGGGGATCGTCGTTGTGGTGATGGCGTGCAGTTCCGGGTGCTAGGTCCGCCGGAGGTCGTCCGGGACGGGCAGGTGGTGCCCCTCGGAAGCCCGAAGCAGCAGGCGCTGCTGGCCCTGTTCGTGCTGCGGCCGAACCGGTTCGTCGCCGCCGACTGGCTGGTCGAGGCGCTGTGGGACGGGCGACCGCCGGCCAGCGCCCACATGACGCTGCGTACGTACGTGGCCGGGTTGCGTCGGGTCCTGGAGCCCGAGCGGTCCCACCGCGAGCCGGCGCGATTCCTGCGTAGCCGCCCCAAAGGGTACGAGCTGCGGGTGAAGATCGAAGCCATCGACGCGATCCGGTTCGGCAGTCTTGTGGATCGGGCGGCGGACGCGCTCGCGGCCGGGGAGCCGGCGACCGCCGAGTCCGGCTACGCCGAGGCGTTGGCGCTGTGGCGGGGCGATCCGCTCGCGGGCGTCGCCGAGCTGGCTGCGGTGCGCCCGGAGGCGGCACGCCTGACTGAACTGCGGTTGAGCGCCGAGGAGGGGCGGTTGACCGCCGCCGTCGTGGCCGGTCGGCACGCGACGCTCCTGGCCGAGCTGCGTCGGTTCGTGGCGGCACACCCGTTGCGCGAGGGGGCGCGGGCGCAGTTGATGGTGGCGCTGTACCGGTCCGGCCGGCAGAGCGAGGCGCTTGCGGTCTTCGACGAGGGGCGCCGGGTCCTGGCCAGCGAGTACGGGCTCGATCCCGGCGAACAGATACGGGCGGCGTACCGGCTGATCCTTGAGCAGGCCGTACCGGCGGAGACCGGTCCTGCGCCGACGCTCGGTAGGCAGGCTGTGCAGGTGGCCGGCACCGCGCCGCCTGCCGCCGAGACCGGGTCGAGCCCGGCGCCGCCCACCCCGACCGATCCCGGAGCGCGGCCGAGCGATCCTGGACCGCGGCCGGTCGAGCCCGAACCGCAGGCGGGCGAGCGCGATCCGCAGCCGTCCGGACCAAGGCCGACCGAGCCCGAACCCCTGCCGACCGAGCCTGGAGCGCAGGCAGGTGAGCGTGAGGGCGGGCCGTCCGGGCGAGACCAGGCGGGGGCCGGCGCGTCGCCGGACCGGGACGCGGACCCGCTGGTGGGTCGCAGCGCGGAGATGGCGCGGCTGCGGGAGACGCTGCACGCGGCCAACCGGCACGGCGGGCGGATGCTGGCCCTGGTGGGGGAGGCCGGCATCGGCAAGACCAGCCTCGCCGCGGCACTCGGCGCGCAGGCCGCCGCTAGCGGCGTTCCGGTGGTCCGGGGCCGCTGTCCCGACGTCGGGCAGGCGCCACCGTTCTGGCTGTGGAGCCAGGTCGTCCGCGCGCTCGTGGCGATGCCGGAGGCCAACGCCACAGGCTCGGCGAGCCGGCTGGACGGGTTCGCCGCCGGGTCGCTGGCCGGCTCCGCCGACAGCGGCGGACTCGACCCGACGGCGCGGTTCCAGGTGTACGAGGCGGTGTCGGAACTGGTGCACGCGGTGGCCCGGCGGCGGGGCCTGCTCGTCGTGCTTGACGACCTGCACGCCGCAGACCCGGACTCGCTGCTGTTGCTGCGGTTCCTCTCGGCCGATCTGTCGGCGTCGCGGGCGCTCGTGGTCGCCACCCTCCGGCCGTACGACCACGATCCGGTCCTGGTGGCGACGGTCGCCGAACTGGCTCGCGGCTGGGGTTTCGGTCAGCTGCGGCTCGCCGGGCTGGACGCCTTCTCGGTTGCCGACCTCGTCCGGGACCGGACCGGAGTGTCACCGCCGGAGCCGGCCGTGGCCCGACTCGTCACCCGTACCGGAGGAAATCCGTTCTTCATCACGGAGCTGCTCAGGTCTCGGACCGACCCGGTGGATGCCGGGGAGCTGCCGCCGAGCATCCGGGACACCCTCCGGCTGCGGCTCGGCGGGCTGCCCGACCCCGTCCGGCGCTGCCTCGACCTGCTCAGCGTTGCCGGACACGACCTGGACCTCCAGGTGCTGGCGGCGGCGTTGGACACCTCAGCGTCGGCGGTCGCCGAGCAGCTCGTCCCGGCGTACACGTCCGCACTGGTGACCGAGGCCGGACCGGGCGCGGTCACCTTCCGCCATCCGCTCATCGCCGAGGTCACCTACGCCGAGCTGTTCCCGCCGCACCGGGCCGCGCTGCACGCCCGGCTGGCCCTTGCCTACGAACGGACCGCCGACGTCGCACCGGCGGAGCTGGCCCACCACTACGGTCAGGCCATCGGGATCGGCCACGGCGAGGACCACCTGCGGTGGTCGCTGCTCGCCGCCGACGACGCGACCCGGCGGGTCGCCTACGAGGACGCGCTCGGTCACCTCGAGCGCGCCGCGCACCGGCTGGCCCCTACCGCGCAGGTCTCGCCCGACAGGGCGTTCACCGAGCTGACAGTCCATCTGCATCGCGCGTCGCTGTTGCAGATGACGGTAGGCGTCGGCAGCGACGCGGTCGACCAGGTCTGCGCTCGCGCCCGTGAGCTGTTGACGCTCGTGGGGCCGGACGCCGACATCCGTTCCGCGCTCTGGGCACTGGGCGAGCTGGCCGCCAACCGGGCCGAGTTCGCGATCTGCGCCGACCTCGCCGAGCGGCTGGTACGGGCCGAGGACGACGGCAGCCGGCTGATCGCCGTGGCCGGCGAGTACCTGCTGGGCGCGGTCGGCTACTTCACCGGACGACCGGCCGACGGCGAGCGCCGGCTCACCGCCGCGATCGACCGGCTGCGTACCGTCGATCGTGGGCTGCTGCGCCGCGAGGTCGGCAGGCGTCCGGTCCTGGGCTGCCACAACTTCCGGGCGCTTGTCCGCTCGGTGCGCGGCAACCCCTCCGGCGCCTGGGCGGACATCGCCGACGCCGAGGCGCTCGCCGAGGAGCTGGACGACCCGTACGGCCGGGCGAACGCGGCACTCTACGCCGCCTGGCTGGCGATGCAGGAACACGACGTCGCCGCGGCCGACGCCGCCGGGCGGCGGTGCCGGAACATCGGACAGGCCACCGGGCTGCCGCACATGATGGCGACAGGCGCGTTCTTCATCGAGTGGGCTGCCGCGCGCGGCGGCGACCACGGCCGGCTCGAAGCGATGCGCGCCGCAGGTCACGAAATCTACCGTCCCGGGCTGCGGTCCACCCGGACCATCACGCTCTGCGCCATGGCCGAGGCGTACCTGACCGCCGGTCGCCCGGAGACCGCGGCGACGCTGGCCGAGGAGGCGCTGGCCGTGGCCGAGCGGTTGGGCGAGCGGGTGTTCGCCGCGGAACTGCACCGCATCCGCGGCGTCGCCCGCCGCGACCGCACGGAGTGGGACCTCGGCGCCCGGATCGCCGCCGCGCAGGGGGCTGGGCTGTTGCTGCCCCGGTTCGCCGGTTTCTGACCCGGCCTGGAGGCCCGCCTCCACGCCGTCTCCACACCTTCTCCACGCCGGCCTGGTGCCCTGGTTCACGTCGGAGGAGGACGGCCGGGTGCCGTCCCCACGGGAACGTGTTCCGAGAGGCACCGCCATGCGTCCAGTTCAGTCGTCGGCCCACCACCCGGTCCAGGATGTCGACGTGGCCGTCATCGGCTGCGGGCCGGTAGGTGCGCTCACCGCCAACCTGCTCGGCGCCCGCGGCGTCACCACGCTCGTCGTGGAGCGCAGCGCGGCCCCGCACGGCCAGCCGCGGGCCTTCTCCTGCGACGACGAGGCGCTGCGCATCTACCAGCAGGCCGGCCTGCTCGACGAGATACGCGGCGAGACGATCGCCCCGCCGCTCGTCGAGTACGTCAACCGCGTGGGCCGGGTCTTCGCCCGGATGGCGTTGTCCGAGACGGATTTCGGGTACGGGCACGCTCCGCTGCGCTTCTTCGACCAGCCACGGCTGGAGCAGACGCTGCGGACCGGGCTGGACCGCTTCCCGCACGTCCAGCTCTCGTTCGGCACCGAGCTGGTCGGTCTCCAGCAGGACCAGGACGGGGTGACAGTGCTCCTGTCCGAGGTGGGCACCGGCCAGCGGCGTGTGGTCCGCGCGAAGTACGTGCTCGGATGCGACGGCGCCCGCAGCGCCACCCGTGCCGCCGTGCGGATCCCGCTGGGCGGTGCGAGCTACGCCGAGCCGTGGTTGGCGGTCTCCGGCGATGTGCCGCCCGACGCGGTGCGGGTCAGGGACACCCGGTTCGTCTGCGACTGGCGGCGCCCGGCGTTCGTGTCTCCCGGCGCGGCCGGCAGCTACCGGCTGGAGTTCATGCTGCGCCCGGGGGAGACCGAAGCCGAGATGCGGCGCCCGGACATGATCGCGGCGCTCGTCTCGCCGTACGTCGACCCGGACCGGTTCGACGTCACCCGGGCGGTGGTCTACAGCTTCCACCACCTCATCGCCAAACGGTGGCGAGAAGGCCGGGTGTTCCTGCTGGGTGACGCGGCCCACCAGATGCCGCCGTTCCTGGGCCAGGGCCTGTGCAGCGGTCTGCGCGACGCGGCGAACCTGTCGTGGAAGCTGGCTCTGGTGCTGTCCGGCGCCGCCGGCGCCACGGTGTTGGACACGTACGAGACCGAGCGGCGCCCGCACACCGTGGAGATGGCGCAGACGAGCGTCCGGCTCGGGCGCGTCTTCCTGGCCCGCAACCGGGCCACCGCCTGGATGCGGGACACCGTGCTCCGGGCGGTCCAGACGGTCCCCCGGGTACGGCGGTTCGTGGAGCGGTTCGAGTTCAAGCCGGTCCCGGCCTACCGGCGGGGTCTGATGGCCGGCGGCCGGCGCGACGGCGTGGTCGGCACGATGTTTCCCCAGCCCCGGATCCTCATGCCGGGTTCCCCCGGCGCGGGGCTGCTCGACGAGGCGCTCGGCGACGGCTTCGTCGTACTCGGCCCCGCCACGGCGGGCGGTCCGCTCGGGCCGCAGTGGCGGGGGCTGCCGGTGCGGTTCGTCGCCGTTCACCCGGCCGGCACTCCGGTGACTGACCTGCCGGGCCCATCCGCGGACGGTCAGCCGGACCGGGTCGATGTCGTCGACGTCGACGGTGTGCTCGGCGGGTGGCTGCGCCGCCACAGCGCCGACCTGGCGGTGCTGCGGCCGGACCGCTTCGTGTTCGCCCTGGCGGCGGTCGACGGGATCGACCGGGTCGGGCAGGATCTGTCGGCCGCCCTCGGCGTGCCGTCGGACCGACCGGGTCGATCCCTGCGACCGGCGAGGGGGCAGGCCGCATGACCGGGCGCGACCACCTGCCCCCGCCGAGGCGCAGGTCAGTATCGGACCGTCACTCCCATCTTGCGCCAGGTGCGCGGGCCGACCGCGCCGTCGGCCGTGAGGCCCTGCATCTTCTGGTACCAGCGGACCCCGGCCTCGGTCCGGGCGCCGAACTTTCCGTCCGCCGCGCCGCACCGCCGCGCGCCGATGAACCGCTGGACGAAGCCGACGTCGTCGCCGGTCGCTCCCTGGCGCAGGGTACGGGAGCCGGGCTCCCGCCGCGGTTGAGCAGGCGGTTTTGTCATCGGCTTCGCCGGCGCCGAGGGCTTGGCGGGCGTCGAGGGCTTGGCCGGTGTGGGCTTGGATGCCGCACGGAGTGCCGTCATGGTCTTCGGTCCGACCACGCCGTCGACGGTGAGTTTTTTCGCCTTCTGGAAGTCGCGGACCCACGCCTCGGTCCGGCTGCCGAAGTCGCCGTCCACCGTGAGCTTCGGCTTCGCCCCGAGCGTGTTAGCCAGGCCCTGGAGTTCGCGGACGTCACCACCCGTGCACCCCGTACGCAGCACCCGATCGCCGAGCTTCAGGAGAGTGGTCGTCACCCCGGTGTCGATGCCCCAGGCCCGGCTGCTGTTCTCCAGGGCCGGGGAGTGGCTGACGCTGACGTGCAGATGCTTGGTGTGCGGATTCGACCCGGTGTACCGGGACGGCGTGAACCCGCGGGTACGGCTCCAGATCGTCCGGTCGAAGATCACGTACTGGGTGGACGGGTGAGCGATGGCCCGACGCACCACCAGCTGCGGATCGATGCCGTCCCGGTCGACGTCGAGTGCGTTGACGGAGTTGTCCTGATCCGGGTTGTGGTCCGATTTCGTGGCCCGGTGAGCCGCGTCGCCGATCCAGCCGTCCGACGCGCGGTCCCGGTTCGGCCAGCGGGCGTTGATCTCGTTTCGCAGGCACACCAGCACCGGGGCGAGCCGGACCGGCGGGCGCAGCCCCGGCGGCGGTTCTTCGCCGTCGTCCGGCTCATCTCCGCCGGGATCGATGCCCGGGTCGTCGTCCGGCCCGAGGTCGTACTCGATCTCCTCGCCGATCAGGCTGCCCGGGTCGTCGTCCTCGCCGTTGTGGGTGACGTCGGGCTCGTCGATGTCGGGTGCCTCGTCCATGTCGTCCTCCCAGAGGTGTGGTTGCCGGCGGCGCGGCGCGGGAGACGAACCGTCCCGGCAGCGGCCGCCACCAGGCTGTGTGCTCCGGATTTCCGTCCACAAGGGCTAGTCGGGTTCCTTGCAGCAGGAGGGCCGGACAGGTTGAGGAGCAGGCGACCGATCGGTAGGTCGGCCGCCCGCAAAAGGCCCCTGGTTGTCAAACGAAGGGTTGCGAGTTGAGCGGCAATCGAACGATGTTACTCATTGGTCACCCAGCGTTGACTGAACGCTCCGGACGTCGGCGAGCGTGGAATGGGTGGCGTGTGAAGGGATCCAGTGCAACAGACATGTCCACTGTGGACATATGTGACCGGCTCGGTGCCGCAGACTCGGGCTCGTGGAGGTCGGCGTGACCTGGCAGCCCCGCCCGCTCGCCAGCCTTCCGCTGGTGCTGGCCGGCCCCCTGCTGCGGCGGGTGGACGGCACGTCCGTCACCGTGTGGCTGGCGCTGCGGGAACCCCGCAAGGTCACCCTGCGGGTCTACTCGTCGGACGCCGACGGGGTCGGGGTGACCCAGGTCGGCGAGGGCAGCCGCAACACGGTCAAGGTGGCAGCCAACTGCCACCTGGTCGCTGTCACCGCCACCGGCGCGGCGCCGCTGGCGGCAGGCACCCTCTACCGGTACGACGTGTTCTTCGGCGCCCCCGGCGACGAATCCGTGCCGGTACCGGCCACCGAGCCTCGGCTGTACTCCCCGAGCGTGGTCGCCGCGACGACGCCCGCCGCCCGCGCTGCCCTCACCTACGCCGGGCCGGGTGCGCCGAGCCTGCCGAGCTTCGCCACCCCGCCGCAGGACCTCAACCGCCTCCGCGTGGTGCACACCTCCTGCCGCAAGCCGCACGGCGGTGGCGACGACGCGCTCGCCGTGCTCGACGAGATCCTGCGGGCCGACGTCGCCGACCCTCTCGCCCGGCCGCAGCAACTGGTGCTCAGTGGCAGCCAGATCTACGCCGACGACGTCGCCGATCCGCTGCTGGCGGTCGTCACCGGGATTGGACAGACCCTCAAGGCCGGCCCCGAGGCGCTGCCCGGAGTCGTCGACGCGGACCTCCGACTGCGTCCCGGGTACCGGCAGGATCTGGTCACCGGGGCGGCCGGACTGACCGCCGCGGCGGCGAAGAGCCACCTGCTGTCGCTTGCCGAGTTCTGGGCGATGTACCTGCTCGTCTGGTCCGACGTGCTCTGGCCGGAGACCCTGCCGGAGTTCGCCGACGTGCACCCGGACGAGCACGCGCTGCTGGAACGGTCGCTCACCGACTCCGGGCTCACCGACGCCTGGGCCACCATGGCCCGGTACGGCCCGGCCAAGCAGCGGCGGGACACATTCGCCGACGAGCGCGCGGCGGTGCTGGAGTTCCGATCCAGCGTCGGCGCGGTCCGCCGGGTGCTGGCGAACACCCCTACCTACCTGGTGCTCGGCGAGCACGAGGTCAGCGAGGACTGGTTCTCCACGCAGAGTTGGGCCGAGAAGGCGCTTGCCACCACCGGCGACGCCAGCGGGCTGGGCCGGCGGGTGATGCAGAACGCGCTCACCGCGTACGCCCTCTGCCAGGGCTGGGGGAACACGCCGGAACGGTTCGCCACCGACGGTCCGGCCGGTGAACCCGGCCGGCGGCTGCTCGCCGCTGTCGCGGGGTGGGACGGCACCGAGAACGACACCTCGGCCGCCATCCGTACCTGCGTCGGCCTGCCCACAGGCTTCAACAGCGGCGTACCGCTGCGCCCGGCCGGCGCGCTGAGTTGGCACTACCACGTCGAGTCGGCCAATCACCAACTCATCGTGCTGGACACCCGGACCATGCGGGTCTTCCTCGGCGGGGCGGGCGACCCGCCCGCCCTGCTCTACGGCGACGCCGCCCTGAAGGAACAGGTGCTGGACCCGCCGGACCTCGGCCCGGAGGCCGCCACCTTCGTGGTCTCGGCGACACCTGTGGTCGGCTACCCGTTCGTCTCCGACTTCGCGCAACAGCTACTCGGCAAGCGCTACCGGGGCCGGGCCACGGTGGACAGCGAGGCCTGGGGGCTGCAACGCGCCGGGTACGAGAAGCTGCTGTCCCGACTGTTCAACAGGGGCGCCGCACGACCGGACGCCACCCGCCGGCAGCGAATCGTCCTGCTCTCCGGTGAGGTCGGCTACGGCTTCGCCGCTCGGCTGCGCTACGAGGGCGCGGCGCCGTTCCGGGCCACCGCTCCGGTGCCCACCCGGGGAGTGGTCGCGCAGTTCGTGGCCAGCGCGGCGCGCAACGAGGACGGGCTGACCCGGTTCCTGCACGGCACCGGCTTCGACGTGACAGCCGACGTGCTGCCCCGCAGCAGCCGGGTCGGCTGGGCGAACCCGGCCGGCGGGAATCTCACGGTCGGCACCGAGCTGGTCGACACGATCACCGGGCACCTCCGGAGCGTGCCGTGGACGGTGAGCGGCACCCCGGCAGTGGCCGAGACCGGGCCGCTGCGCACTGTCACAAGTACCCCGGACTGGTCCTACGACCTGAGCTTCGCCAAGCACGACGCCGCCGACCCGACGATCCCGCCCCGCCCCGGCTCGCCGCGACCGGTCTACCCGCCGACAGGCGACCGCTCGGCGGCCCTCGGGCAGTACCTGGCGGCCACCGAGAACCACGACGATTACCTGGGCAAATGGGGTGACGGCAAGGAGGTGGTGGGCTACGCGAACCTCGGCGAGGTCAGCCTCTCCTGGCAGCCGGGCAACGCCAAGAAGGCGATCCAGACCCTGTGGTGGCGGCTGCCCGGCCAGGACGCCGCCGCGCCGTTGACCCGCTGCGTGGTCAGCCTCTCCACCCGGGTGGCCGGCGCGTCGCACGACCCCGACCACCTCGTCCTGATGACCGGTCGGCCCGCTGTCGACGGCACCGCCGCGAGCAGCCAACCCGCCGAGGACACCTGGGTCTACTGGCGTACCGGCGACGCTGTCCGCCGGCTTCGCGCCGGCACCGACGGCTACCTGTACGCCAGCGCCGTCGCCGGCTCGACCGAGCCGTGGGACTACACCGAGGCGTTCAGACCGGCCGCCGGCACGGTCGCCGAGGTCGCGTACAGCACGGGCGCCCGGCCTCTGCCGGACGCGCTGCTCGGCACCGCCGGCCTGTTCCAGCAGCGCACAGTGCCGCCCGTGCCATCGTCCGGCGACACCGAGCCCGAGCCGGTCACGATCACCCTCCCCGCTCGCCTGCTGAAACTGGTGAGTCCCGAGGAACTGGCGCTCTGGCCGGTGCTGTGGCACGTGCCGGACACCTACGCCACGGGGGGCCTCCGGCAGCAGGCCAACGCGTGGGCGCCTCCCGCCGTGGTGCACGGCGACCCGGCCCCGGCCGCGGTGGCGCCCCACCGGCCGGTGGAGCGGGGCCTGCGGATCGAGGGGCAGGTCGACGGCGCGGCGACGCAGGTACGACTACGGCTGCAAACCGCCGCCGGCGTCGCGCTGCGGTTGCGGACCGGGATCGCTGTCGACGCGCCCACCGCCGACGAGGTGACGGCGACGCTGGCACCCGCTGCCGGCGGGGTGCGCACGTTCACAGCGACCGTGTTCCTGGTCGACGCGGCGGCGGCGTTCGGCCCGGTGGAGGTCCTGGTCGTCGCCGAAGGTCCGACAGTGCCACACGTCGAGTCGTTCACACTGCACCTGTGCGGCCTTCAGACCGCGCTTGTCGACGACCCGAATGCGCAGGATCGCGGCCCGCTGCGCGGCGAGGCGAACGAACTCGTCATCGTGGACTTCCTCCGGTCGCCGCAGAACAACCTCGCTCTGCTCGACGACCAGACGAGGGTCCGCCGGATGGTGCCGTACGAGTTCCGCAACGAGCGACGGCCACTAGTCGCCAATGGCCCGGCCCGGCTGCGGCCGCAGATGCCGATGTGGATGGGCGAGGTGCAGTTCGTCGGCGTCACCGACGCCCAGCTGCGGGACCTGCTGCGCCGGCGGTACACCCGGTCGGCGGTGTCCGACCCGCCGGACCCGACGGCCAACCCTGCTCCGCCGCAGAAGCTGCGCATCGACTGGACCTGGAACCTGCGGCTGAGCTGGGACGGCCCGGACGCCAACGCGAACGCCGTGGCCGGCGCGGTGCAGAACCCACAGATCGGCCACAACTACCAGTTGGACCTCACCGGCAGCCCGACGGTGGTGCTGCACTACGGCGCCACCGGGCAGTTCACCGACGCCACGGGGCGGGACCTCGTCGTGGACGGCCAGGGGCGGGTGCCGGCGGCGTTCACGCCCGCACCGACACCGGTCCCGTTCCCGGTCGCGAACCGGCGGTTGCCCGCCGTGCTTGTCACAGGGCAGCAGCGGCCGTGGGGGCGGCGCGCCGGCACCCAGGCGCGGCCGTCGCTGGTGCTGGAGTTCCAGCCCGCGGTGACGCAGAACGGGGCGGAGGTGATCCGAGGCGGCGACGGGAAGGTGGGCGTGTCGAGCTTTTCCTTCGACAAGCGGCAGGTGGACCCCGGGCTGATTCCCGGCGCGGGGGGCGTGCTCGGGCCGCCGCCGGCCGCCGTGCCGCTGCTGGCGCTGCCAGACTTCCGGGTCCTCGGGCGAAACCCCGCTCCCGACGCCGAGATCGAGGCGGTCATCGAGGACATCGTGCAGGAGTACTACAACAACAATCAGAACCTGGCACGGGTCAACATCCTGACGTTGGCGTGCTGGCAGCGGACCGCACTGTTGATCTTCCAGCACGAGAGCGGTGTACGTGGCGGCTACAACCAGTTCCGCACGGACCCCCCACGCCGACCCGAGTACACGTTCCAGGGCAGTTCCTGGCGGTACGGCCAGGAGACGGACATGCCGCTGTTCGGGCCGCCCCACGGTTACGGAATCGGTCAGCTCGACAACTGGGGCAACCCGCCCACGGGCGTCAATGCCGACCAGGCGTGGAACTGGGTGGAGAACATCCGTAAAGCCGTCGACCTGATCTTCGGGACCTACGGCGCCGCCGCCTACAACCTGGTCGACGACCATCTGCCGAATCCGATCGACCAGCGCACCCGCGCGGTCTTCCAGCGGGAGACGATCCGCCGTTACAACGGCGGTCGAGAGTTCCGGTGGGACAACAACACCTGGGAGATCATGCCGAGTCTGCAGTACGCGACGACGGGTCAGGTGGCCTCAGGCCCGAGCCCACGGCTGCTTTACCCGAACCAGGTCCTGGCCCACGCCGGCGTCCCGGCCATCACCTACTTCAGCAGCGCGGCGGGCGTCGCGAACATCGCCGACCCGGTGAACGTGGTCAACACGGTCTACAACCGGCCGGCTGCCTTCACCGCGGCTCACTACGGACCGGAGACGGCATGACCGACGACGGCAACTTCCAGACACAACTGCTCGGCGAGATCGAGGCGCTGCTGTCGCCGATCACCATGGCCGCCACCAGCCAGTGGCGTCGCTCCGGCATCCTCGACTCGCTCGGCTGGGACCTCGCCGCGCTGGCCGGGATGCCGCCCGAGGAGTTCGAGAAGTGGTTGACCGACTGCGCCGAGGCTGTCGACGGCGTCCGCCAGATCATCGAGCACGGGCCGCCGGAGACGCTCGACGACCTGACCGCGGCGCTGGACACCGTGTCGGCGGCGGTCGCGGCGGTCAGCGGGCTGCCCCCGGCGCTGAGCGCCGGTGCGGCGAACCTGCCGCCCGCCGAGGTGCTGGCCGAGGATCTGATCACCTTCCTCACCGTCAACTACCTGCAACGCCAGCACCCGGTCGCGTACCAGGTGGCGATCCTGTTGACGCTGCTCACCCCGGCCGGCGAGCAGCCGGTGAGCGCGCCGATGCCGGCGACCGGCGCACCGGTACGGCTGCCCCGGTCCCGGCCGCAGCTGCACCTGGACCGGCTCGGTGACCTGCTCACCGACCCGGTCGGCACGCTACGGGCCGAGTACTTCCCGGACGGGCTGGCCACCACGGCGGCGGCGGACGCGGCGGCGGCGAAGCTCTTTCCCCGCATCGCCGCCGTACTCAAGGAACTCGGCGTGCCGGCGCTGTACGGCCTGAACCCGGCCGACGGACCGGACCTGGGCACCGTGGGCACCGCCCTGGCATCCCGGATGCTCACAGTGGCCGCCCCGGTCCGGGTCGGCGACGCCCGGCTCACCGTCGGGGCGAGCGCGGCGCTGTCCGCCGCCGACCGGGGCGGGCTCGGCCTGGTCCTGGCGCTGCGGGGCGCGCTGGAACTCGACCGGATCGTCGCCGGTTGGGCGTTGAAGCTGGCCGTCCAGGGGGCGGGCGCCGGATTCGCGATCGGGCCGGACGGGCTCACCCTGCCGGCGGGCCTGGACGCGATGGTGCGGATCGCGCTCACCGCCGACCGGGTGCCGGACGCGACAGGTGTGGCCCTGCGCATCGGCAGCGTCACCGGCACCCGCCTGGAGGTGCAGGGCCTGCGGCTGGCCGCCGGCGCGGCGCTGGGCGGCGGGGTGGACGACATCGAGCTGTCGATCTCGGCGGCCCGCGCGGCGCTTGTCGTCGCGGCCGGCGACGGCGACGGGTTCCTCGCCCAGGTGCTGCCGCCGGAGGGGCTGCGCGCCGAGTTCGACCTCGCGCTGACCTGGTCGCTGCGCAAGGGTCTCACCTTCCGGGGCGCCGCCGGGCTCGACGCGGACCTGCCGCTGCACATCTCGGCCGGCCCGGTCGAGATCTTCGGGCTGCACGCGGCGCTCGGCGTACGCGGGGAAGGGCTCTTCGCCGCGCTGGCCGCCTCGGCGACCCTGCGGTTGGGGCCGCTGCGCGCGGTGGCCGAGCGGATCGGTGTCGAGGCGGGCCTGACCTTCCCGCCAGGTGGCGGCAACCTCGGCCCGGCCGAGACGGCACTGGCGTTCAAGCCGCCGTCGGGCCTCGGGCTGTCGCTCGCCGCCGGGCCGCTGGCGGGCGGCGGCTACCTCTTCGTGGACGCCGACGCCGGCCAGTACGCCGGTGCGCTGCACCTGCAGTTCGAGTCGATCGCGGTGAGCGCTGTCGGCCTGCTCGCCACGAAGAACCCGGACGGGTCGCCGATCCGGATGCCGGACGGCAGCGACGGGTTCTCCCTGCTGGTCATCATCTCGGGGGAGTTCACCCCGATCCAGCTCGGCTTCGGCTTCACCCTCAACGGGGTCGGCGGGATGCTCGGCGTGCACCGGACGGTGAACGTCGAGGCGTTGCGGTCCGGGGTGCGCAACGGGTCGCTGAACTCGCTGATGTTCCCCACGGACCCGGTGGGCCGGGCCGCGGAGACGGTGGCGGCGGTCGGCACGATCTTCCCGGTGGCCGTCGGCAGGTACGTCTTCGGCCCGATGGCCCGGCTCGGCTGGGGCACACCGACCCTGCTCACCTTCGACCTCGGTCTGGTGCTGGAGTTGCCGGCGCCGCTGCGGCTGGTGGTGCTCGGGCGGCTGCGGATGGCCCTGCCCGACGAGAAGAACCCGATCGTAAAAATCAACATGGACGTCCTGGGCATCGTCGACTTCGGTGCCGAAGAGGCATCCATCGACGCCTCGCTCTACGACTCGCAGATCGCCGGCTTCCCGATCAGCGGGGACATGGCGATGCGGATGTCCTGGGGTGCGAAACCGACGTTCGCGCTCGCGGCCGGCGGGTTCAACCCGCGATTCCAGCCGCCGCCGAACTTCCCGCAACTGCGTCGCCTCGCGATCGCCCTGTCCGAGAAGAACAACCCCCGGTTGCGGCTGGAGTCGTACCTCGCGCTGACCTCGAACACCGTGCAGTTCGGCGCCCGGCTGGAGGTCTACGCCGAGGCGGCCGGCTTCAACGTCTCCGGGATGCTCTCCTTCGACACCCTTGTGCAGTTGGCGCCGTTGAGCTTCGTCGCCGACATCGGTGCGGCGGTGGCGCTGCGCCGGGGCAAGCGGGAGCTGATGGCCGTCGCGCTCAGCGTGACGCTCAGCGGTCCCCGGCCGTGGCGGGCGCGCGGCAAGGCGAAGTTCAAGGTGCTGTTCGTCAGCGCCTCGGTCTCCTTCGACCTCACCATCGGGTCGCGTACCCCACCGCCGCTGCCCACACCTGTCGACGTCGGCGGGCAGCTCGACGCGGCGTTCGCCGACCCGCGCAACTGGACGGCGCAGCTGCCGCCACGAGGCGAGGCCCTGGTCACCCTCCGCAAGATCGAGGCGGCGCCTGGGCAGTTGCTGGCCCACCCGCTGGGCGCGATAGCGGTCACCCAGCAGGTCGCCCCACTGGGCCTGACCATCGAGCGGTACGGCAGCGCGCCGGTGACGCAGAAGACCGCGTACACGATCGCGTCGGTGCGGTTCGGCGGGGTCGACGCCACCGACGCCGGCACGGTCACCTACGAGCACTTCGCGCGGGCCCAGTTCCAGGCCATGACCGACGACCAGTTGCTCTCCACTCCCTCCTTCGAGCGGATGGAGGCGGGCCGCGGCTTCTCCTCCCCGGAGGTGGAGTACGACATGGCCGCCCCGCCACCGGTGGCGCTCGGCTACGACGTGCTGATCATCGACGAGCCCGACGTCGCCGCCCGTACCCCGGGCGGGGCCGGGCGGGCGAAGCGGTCGGCTGTCGCCCCGGCACCGGCCATGCGGCCGATGGACGGAGCGACCCTGAAGCGCCTGACCCGGTCCAGCGCAGCCGCGCTGGCCCCCGCCCGGGTGACCGGCCCGGCCGCGTACCGCGCCGGGCTGACCCCCCTGGTGCGGTTCACCGAGCCGGTCGCCGGCTCACGCATCCCTGAGGAGGCACGCCGGTGACGGCGCAACTGCACTTCCTGGCGTACGTCCGGCAAGGGCTGGCCGCCGCCGGTGCGGTGGCCGACCCGCTGGAGACGGACATCCCCGCACGGCAGCCGGTCACTGTGGGCGTCCGGCTGGCCGGTCGCACCGAGCGCACGTTCGACATCCGCCTGTACGGGCCGGGCGACATCCGGGGCATCGACACCCGACAGGTCATCCGCACCGACCCGCCGGAGCGGGCCAGCGACTTCGAGCCGAACAACCTGGTCACCATCGAGTTCGACCGGCCGGACTTCCCGTGGCTGTTCACCCCGGCCGCGCCCGGCAGCCGCCAGCGGCTGCGCCCCTGGCTGTTCCTCGTCGTGGTGCCGGTGGCGAACTCCGAGCTGCGTACCGACATGGGCGCCCCGCTGCCGGTGTTGCAGTGCGCGCTGTCGGACCTGCCCGACCTGGCCGAGTCGTGGGCCTGGGCGCATGCCCAGGTCGCCACCACCGGGACGGGTGAACCGGTCGCCGATGTGCTGGCCGGTGACCCGCGACGCACCCTGTCCCGGCTGATCAGCCCGCGCCGGCTGGCCGCCGGCATCGCTTACCGAGCCTGCCTGGTGCCGGCGTTCGAGGCCGGCCGGCGGGCCGGGTTGGGCCTGCCTGTCGACGACAGCGCGGCTCTCGCTCCGGCTTGGACGCCCGGTCTGGGTGCCGCGCCGCCGCTGCCGGTCTACCACAGCTGGGAGTTCTCCACAGGCGCCGACGGCGACTTCGAGTCCCTGGTCCGGCGGCTGCAGGCCCGGGCCCTGCCCACCGACGCGGGGCTGCGCCCGATGCTGCTCGGCCCGTCCGGGGTGCCAGGGCTCGACCCGTCGGTACCCACTGTGACCCTGGGTGCCGAGGGCGCGCTCCGGGGGGCGCTCACCATGCCGACCCTCTGGCCGGCGCAGTCCCGGGAGGCGTTCGAGGAACTGCTGCGCGCGTTGATCGCCGACACCGGCACCCGGCTCGGCCCACCGCTCTACGGCGGAAGGTACGCCGGGGTCGACCGGGTGCCCGGCGACGCGGCACACCCGCACTGGCTCCGGGAGTTGAACCTCGACCCCCGGCACCGGATCGCCGCAGCGCTCGGCACCCGCGTGGTGCGCGAGCAGCAGGAGGAGCTGATGGCGGCGGCCTGGGAACAGGCGGCCGAGGTGCAGCGCGCCAACGAGGCCGTACGCCAGGCCCAGCTGGCCACCGAGGTCAGCCGCTCGACGTACGACCGGCGGATCGCCGGCGCGGCGGCGGCCGCTCTCGCCCGGTCCGGGGCTGCCGTCGGCCGGCTCGCCCTCGGCGGCCCGTTGGGGGCCGGCCGGCTGTTGCAGGTCTCCGGGGCGGTGCTGGACGCCGTGACGGTCACCCCCCGCGGCAAGCGGCTGATCAGCGGCGAACTGCACCGCAACCCGACCGCGACGGCGGCCCTGTCGGCGACGTTCCGGAGGATGACCCGGCCGGACGGTCCACTGGCCCGCCGGGCCGGCGTCGCAGCTCTGGACTCGATGGTGGAGGCGGCGGCGAGCAACGAGGTGACCGCGACGCCGCCGGAGCAGCCGCCGACGGGCACCGTGCTGTTCGACGAGGTCGCGGGGGACGACATCGCCTTCCACCTGATCAACCGGAACCGCATCGACCGCGCCAACCCCTGGTGGCGGGGACGCGCCGCGGGCCTCGCGGCAGCCGCGACCACCGGTGCGGCCACCGCTGAGGCACCGGCCGTGGCGGCGGACGAGGCAGCCGTGGCGGCGGACGAGCCGGCCCTGGCGTCGGCCGTCGTGGTGGATCAGCCGGCTCCGGCAGCGGATGCCGTCCCGTCGACGTCGGAGCCGAAGGTCGCGCTGGCTCCACCGGCGTCCGACGGCACCGGTGGCGACAGCCGGCCGGCGCTGACCGGCCTGCTCGACACCCCGGTCGGCGCTGCCACCGTCGAGCAGTTCGGCGAGGTGTGGACGGTGTCGCCGATGCGACCGATCGAGCCGAGGCTGCCCCCGGACGACCCGAACTGGCCGCCGCGGGACCCCTATCCCGATCCGGACCCGATCCCGGACCCGCCGCAGCCGTTGCCGGTGTCGTACCCGGACACCAGCCCGCTGCCGGCCGGCGTGCCCGCCCAGCCGACCGGCCTGCCGGGCGTGGTGCTCAGCCCGCCCGGCCCGGCGGTGAACGACCGGCAGACGTTCGTCAGCACCACCGACGGCCGGTTGTTCGAGCGGTCCTTCGACGGCACCCGGTGGCTCTGGTTCGACCACGGCGCACCGACCGGCACCCAGGCCGCCGGGGTCGAGCCCGGCGGGGTCATGGACGGCGGTCGGCGGATCTTCGTCGCCACCGTGCACGGCGGGCTCTTCGAGCACTACCGCGAGGACGACCGCTGGTACTGGCGCAAGCACCCGATCCCGCCCGGCAGCTACGGGCTCGGCAGCTCGCCCTTCCTGGTGCTCAACAACCAGAGCATCTTCCTGACCAGCACCACCAACGGTGGCGGCAACCGCCTCTGGGAACGGCGCCGCAACGGTACGCAGTGGAGTTGGGTCGACCACGGCAATCCCAGCCACTACAGCGCCGAGAAGATCGTCAGCACGCCGGGCAGCGCCCAGGCCAACGGAAGCTTCTTCGTCACGAGCGACGCCGGCAGACTGTGGCAGCGCTACTGGACCGGCAGCCGCTGGGAGTGGCGCTGGCACGGGCACATGGCCGGCGCCCCGCTGCGGCACATCGCGCCGCGCACCGCACCCGTCAGCGTGTTCGGCATCTCCTACGACGGGCGGCTGATCGAACGGGTACTGACCAACAGCACCTGGGGCGACCACGGCACCCCGCCGGGGACCACGCTCAGCAACGCCCCCGGCGACATCATCGTCAGCGGCAACGAGGTGATGGTCTTCTGCGGCGCCTCGAACGGGCGGCTGTACATCCGGTTCTGGAACGGCTCTGCCTGGTCGTGGCGGGACCTGGGTTCCCCGCCCGGCACGACGGTGATGCAGGTGCCAGGCGCGGCGATGTGGGGCCGGTTGACGGTCTTCGTGACCGGCAGCGACGGCCGCCTCTTTTCGGTGAGCCGTACCGGCAACGAGTGGACCTGGGAGGACCAGGGCTTCCCGGTGGACTCCCGAGGCGCCGGCTCGATCGCCGCGGAGCCGGCCGGCGGCGTCCGGTGGGCGCTGCCGCTGGGCTTCATGTCCAATCTGGTCGCCGCGCACGTCGACAACGGCGTGACCGACAACGTCATCTACCACCGGGTGGGCCGCAACCTCGGGTTCGAAGCCGAGGTACGCGGCGGCTGGACCGCGCAGATCGACAAGCCGGGGCCGATCGGCTGGGAGACGCAGGGTCTGGGCATCGCGGTCGCCGACATCAACGGCAACGGCCAACCCGACCTGATCCTGATGTGGGTGGACAACCCGGCAGGAGCCAACGCCGTCTACTACCAGATCGGCTGGAACCTGGGCGCCAACGGTGCGGTGACCGGAGGGTGGAGCCCGACGTACCGGTTGCCCGACGAGGTGGCCGCCGAGATCCAGGGCGCCGACCTCGCCGTGGCGGACCTCGACGGCGACGGCCGTCCCGAACTGATCCTGGCGTACGCCACCGGCGGTGCCGCCCCGGGCCTGTACTACCGGGTCGGTTGGCGGCTGGACACCCAGGGCGCGATCAGCCGGGGATGGTCCGACTCGGTGTCGGTGCCCTGGACGCCGAGGCCGGTGCAGGGCGTCGGGGTGGCCGTCGCCGACCTCAACGACAACCTGACTCCGGACATCGTGGTGCTCACCATCGAATCGGCCGGCGGTGCCAACCAGGCGGTCTACCGGATCGGGTGGCAGCTCAACGCCCGGGGCCGCGTCACCGGCGGCTGGGCACCGGCCAAGGTGGTCGGCGGCGGCCCGCTGCCGGCGGCGCACCAGGGCGCCGGCATCGCCGTCATGGACGTCACCGGCACCCGCCGGGCCGACCTGGTCCTGTTCCACGTCGCCAATCCGGCCCAGTCCAACCGCGGCTACTACCGGGTCGGGTGGGACCTGGACCGGTACGGGGTGGCCCAGCGGTGGTCGGCCGACGCCGAGGTCCCCGGGTGGTTCGGATGGGAGGGGCAGGGGGCGGCGGTCGCCCTCGCCGACCTCGACCCGGCGTTGACCGCGGCCCGCGCCACCATGGGCGACCAGTTCGCCGCCGCCGCCGGGCGGCACCAGGACCGAATCCTGGCGGCCCAGGCGCTGGCTCGGCCGAAGCAACGGGTTGCCGTCGACACCGCCACGCTGGCGGCCCGGATGACAAGCGCCCTGGAGCCCGTCGGCGGGATCACCGACAAGACCGCCGGTCGACTGAAACTGGCCGGCGCCGAGTCGGTGGAGGAGCTGCGCGAACTGGTGGTGGTGCCCCGGTTCCCTCGCCCGATGTACGAGGCGCTGCGGGACCTGTCCCAGGAGCTGCTCTTTCCCGGAGTGTCCGAGATCCCGCCGGAGACGGTCACCCTGTTGCGGGTCAACGCGTCCTTCGTGGAGGCGTTCATGGTCGGCCTCAACTCCGAGTTGGGCCGGGAGATGCTGTGGCGGCGGTACCCGACCGACCTGGGTGCCACCTTCTTTTCCCAGTTCTGGGACGTCCGATCCGCGCAGTCGTCAGTCGGTCCGCTGTCCGACATCCCACCCATCCAGGGCTGGAAGCCCGGCAACGGGCTGGGCGAGAACGCCACCGCCGTCGGCGCCGGTGACCTGCTGGTGGTGCTGGTCCGTGGAGAGCTGCTACGCCGGTACCCGGGCACGGCGATCTACGTGCAGAAGGCCACCTTCGCCGCCGACGGCAGCCGGCAGCTGGCCGACGAGACGCGCGAGCCGCAGTTCGCCGGCCGGCTCGACCCGGACATCCAGTTCTTCGGACTCCCGCTGGAGGTTTCCGAAGCCCGGGGGAGTGACACCGACGCCGGCTGGTTCATCGTGTTGCGGCAGCCGCCGACCGACGCCCGGTTCGGGTTGGACGCCCCGCCCGACGGGGCGAGCTACGGCGGTGCCCCGACGCACTGGTCGGACGTGCACTGGCGGCACCTGACGGGCGACGCGTCCGAGGAGGAGCGACTGCGGCACGCCCAGGCCTCCGGCCGGCTGAGCAGCCTGCGACTCGGTGGCCTGGAGTGGGGCTACAACAGCGCCCACCAGGCGCAGATCACCCTCCAGCGGCCGGTCATGGTGGCGATCCATGCCAGCGACATGATCCCGGCCATCGACGACACCTGGCAGATCGAGGCGGTCGCCCGGCACTCCGGCGGGGTTCCCCAGCACCGGATCGTCGCCGTCGGCGGGCACCGTGCCGACGGCACACCGTGGCGGATGGGCACCGAGGACGTGATCGCCGCGATCGGTAGGCACGAACGGTTCTACGTCGAACGCCCCGTCGGTGACCAGGTCCAGGTGCTGGTCTCCCGTACCGCTGCCGGTCGCCCGTACCTCACCACCGAGGCCGACGGCGACCTGCCCAACAACCTGCTATCCCTGCCCGAACTGGCCGAGGACGCGTGATGACTGCACCCAACCCGACGTGGCACCTGCCCACCCAGTGGCCGGTGGCCATGCTGCCGGTGCGCGTGGAGACCCGATTCGTCGACACCGGACCGACCGGCACCGAGCTGTGGCTGCGGGTGCTGCCGGACGTACTGCACGTCGACACCCACCAGCCAGATCTGACCGACGACGAGGTGGCCTGGGCGAAGCAGTACTGGATCGACGTGTGGCGGGCCGGCCGGGTCTCCGCCGACGAGGTCACCGCCTGGCGGCGGCTGTGCCAGCTCGTCGACCCGGAACGGGCCGTCTGGATCGCCCGGGCCCTGGAGCCGGCGGCGGACGGCCGACCGGGCAAGCCCGTCCCACCGGGCCGTCCACTGCTGCGGGACCCGGACTTCCCGCCGGTGGCCGGTGGCGCCGACGCCTGGGACCGTGCGCCGGTGGCCCGCGCCCTGCCCAGCCAGTGGCACGTCACCCTGTGGCGGACCGGCGTCGCGCCGGTGTACGCACAGTCCACGCCGGTACACCGTCCGCTGGTCGTCGGCCCGTCACCCTCTGTCGACTTGACCTCGGTCAGCAACGAGGAGCCTCCGGTCGACGACCGTAGTCGATGGCTCGTCGACTTCCAGGCCGCCGTCGACGCCGGCATGGCGATGCGGATCCCGCTGCCACCGCAGATGGTCCAGGGTGGCATCGACCGGCTTGTGGTGTTCGGTGTGGACGCCGACGAGGTGGTCGCCCCGGAAACCCCGGCCGGACGCGGGGCCCGGGTGCTCGGTGAGCTGCTCGACGCCCACTTCCACACCCACGGGCTCGTCTTCGTGCCGCCGGGCACCCCTACCAACAACACCGCGGGCGCCCGCTCCGGCCATGACCCCGACGATCCGCAGCGGATCGACCTGCTGCGGGTGCTGCCCGGTCAGGAGCCACCCGCCGAGGTGGACGGCGACGCACCGGTCACCGCCCGGGCGCTGGGTGTCCCGCTCGTCGCGCAGCCGGGCGACCCGCTGCACGTGGTCCGGGGTGACACTGTCACAAAGTCGCCCCGGGCCCTGGCCCGCGCCGCGCTGCGCCCCGAGGGACCGCCCACCGCCCCAGCCAGGGCCGCCGTGTCCCAATCCGCCGGCGCGCGACACATGAACACCGTCACCTGGGCCACCACCTGGGGATACTTCCTCAGCGACATGGTGACCGGGGTGGTCACCGAGGACGACATCCGATACGGGCGGCGGCACTACATCGAGCACGTACGGGCGGCCGGTCCGGTGCCGGCGCTGCGGGTCGCCGAACAGCCGTACGGGGTGCTGCCGGTGACGGCGTTGGACCGGTGGACCGGCACCGACGCCCGGGACAACGCCCTGGTCGGCTTTCTCCGGCTGCTGCGGGACCGGGTGTGGCGCCCGTCGACCACCGAGATCGAGCCGGATACCAACCTGCCGGGCGTACCCCGGGTGGGTGGTCCCGGCGACCCGCGCGAGGTGTTGTTTCGGATCCTCGCCCAGGGGCCGTTGGGCTCGCAATGGCAGGCCCGCAGCCTGCTCGGCATGGACTACCTGACGCACCTGTGGCGGTTCCTGCGCCTCGACATGGACGAGAACTGGCGCGTGCGGCAGGCGTTCGAACCGAGCCAGGTGATGGAATTGCTCGAACTGGGCTGGGAGACCCGGCTGGCCCAGGCCGCCTTCGCGCAACGGGCCTTTCCGGTCGGTGGACCCCTTGTCGCCCCGCCCGAGGGCGCGGGACCTGCCGACTACCTGCCGTGGCTCGCCGCACTGGAACGGACCTGGACCGACCTGCGGGACCAGGCCGAGACCAACGGTACGGCCACCCCGCTGCTCTACCGCCTGCTGCGCCAGTCCGCCCTGGCCGAGTACGCCACCGCGGCGCGCCGGCTCCAGCAGATGGTCGCGCCACTGCCGGCCGACGCGTACCGGGACGCGGAGCTGATCGACATCCGCCCCGACCGGACGAGCTGGCCGCTGTGGCGCCAACTCGCACGCCAGGTCCCGCTGCCGGGCGGGTCGACCGCAGTGGTCGGCGAGCACCTGCGTACCGCCCCCGGTACGGATCTGTTCGCGTTCCGGGAGAGCGCGCTGGCGCTGGCCGCGTACCCGGCCGCCGATCTGGAGCGGTTGCTCGCCGAGTCGATCGACCTTTCCTCGTACCGGCTCGACGCCTGGATCACCTCGTTCGCCACGAAGCGCCTCGCCACGATGCGCCGGACCCAGCCGACCGGAGTGCACCTCGGCGCGTACGGCTGGGTGGAGAACCTGCGCCGAAGCGGCACCTCCGCCGACCCGGGCACGCTGCGCGAGGGCGCCCCGAACGCCGGGTACGTGCACGCGCCGTCGCTCGGCCAGGCGGCCACCGCCGCAGTGCTGCGCGCCGGATACCGGGCGCACGCCTCCGGCGGTGACAACCCCCTCGCCGTGGACCTCAGCTCCGACCGCGTACGGCTGGCGAGCTGGCTCCTCGACGGCGTACGCCAGGGGCAGCCTCTCACCGAGCTGCTCGGCTACCGGTTCGAGCGCCAACTCCAGGACCATCCGCGGGTGCTGGAGCAGTACCTGCCCCGGCTGCGGGAGATCGCGCCGGTGCGTGCGCTGCGGGTGCAGCACGACGCCGAGGTCGAGCCGGTGATCGCCTCCGCCGCAGTGGTGGACGGCCTCGACCTGTACCAACGCTGGCGCGCCGGCGGGCTCGACTGGAACGGCGACCCGGAGCTGCCGAACGCCGGCGCCGGCGACCAGGTGGCGCTCGTCGAGGTGCTCACCTCGCTGGGCGAGGCGATCGACGCGGTGGCCGACGCGCTGCTGGCCGAGAGCGTGCACCAGGCGGCGCAGGGCAACCCGATGCGGTCCGGGGCCACGCTTGACGCCGCCTCCCGGGGCGACGTACCGGCGAGTGAGCTGGAGTTCGCCCGGACACCGCGCACCGGCCTGGCCATCACCCACCGGGTCGCGCTGCTCGGCAACGACTGGCCCGCCACGACGCAGGACTGGCCGACCACCGGGCCGACGCCCCGGGCAGCGGCCGAGCCCCGTCTGGACGCGCTGGTCGGCGGGCTGCTGCCCCGGCCGGCGTCGGTGCGCGCCCGGGTGGAGTGGGCCGGGCCGGGCGCCCCGGTCATCGGAGAGGTCGGCCTCGACCGGATCGGCAGGTCCCCGCTGGACCTGCTCGCGCTCACCGACGGCGAGGAGATCTCTGCCGACGGTGAGCTGGTCGCCCGGATCCTGGACGCCGCGACCCCGCCGGTGGGCGCGACCGGATCCCGGCCGCAGCGGGTGCTGCCGGGCCGGCGCGAAGACTGGACCGCCGACGTGCTGGCACTTGACGAGTTCGTTGAGGTCGCCCGCGCGGTGCGAGCCCTTGTGGCCTCGGCCCGCCCGCTGAGCGCCGTCGACCTGCACCCGGGCGGCGCCGATCCGGGCACTGACGGGTCCGCGCCAGCCGATGACCCGACTCTGCGCGACCGCGCCGACGACGCCGCTGACCTGCTGGGCCAGCTCGTCGCCGACCTGGCAAGCGAAGATCCGGCGGTGCTCGCTGCGGCGCTGGCGACCGCCGCCGGCATCGGGGTGCTGGGCGCGTACCTCGGTCCGGACGCGACGCCGCCGGCGCTGCTGGCGCGGGCCCGCGCGGTCGGCGCGGAGGTCGGCACCCGGCACGCCGCCCTGCTCGTGCTTACCAACGGGTTCGACCGGGCCAGGGCGACCGCCGAGGAGCGCCGGGACCACGACGTGGCCCGGTTGCAGGCGGTCTTCGGCGCGGACTTCCGGGTCCTGCCGGCGTTCACCATCGCCGACCCCGCCGGTCTGACCGCGGCGCTGGCCGCGAGCACCGATCTTCAGGGCGGGTCGCCACACGAGGCCGATGACTGGCTCGCCGACTCGGCGCCGGTCCGGGCCGGAGTCGACCGGCTGGAGACGGTACGCGGCTACGCCCAGGCGGTCCGCCCCGACCGGTACGGGGACCTGCGGGTGGCGCAGCTTCCCTACGCGCCCGGCGACCGGTGGGTGGGGCTTCGCTTCGGCGCCGACCGGCCCGCCGGGTCCCGGCTGTCGATCGTCGTCGACGCCCCGGCCACTGTCGACCCGGCCGCACCGCTGTGCGGCCTGCTCGTGGACGAGTGGGTCGAGGTGGTGCCGAACGAGGCCGAGACCACCGGGGTCGCGTTCCACGCCGAGACGCCCGGCCAGGCGGCACCGCAGGCCATCCTGCTCGCCGTGCCGGCGGACGACGCCACAGTGTGGACCCGGGACGCCCTGGAACGCACGCTCGTGGAGACCCTCGAACTCGCCCCGCTGCGCGCCATCGACGTGGCGACCCTCGGCGAGGTCGGCCAGTTCCTGCCCGCGCTCTACTTCCCGTTCAACACCGACGGCGAAACCGCCGCCACCGACTTCACCCGCACCGTCCCCGCCGGCTAAGGAACCCAGGATGCCCTCTGTCACCTCATGGACCCGGCTCGAACCGGGCGCCCGCAGCGACGACCTCGCCCCCGGTCTGCAAGCCCGCGTCCACGACCCGCTCTGGATGCTCGCCCGGCAGTGGCAGTTGGGCGAGTTCACCGGCGAGGACGCCGGTTCGCCGGTGTCGGTGCGCCTCCAGGCGGAGGTCGCGCCGGTGACCCGTTACCGTCCGTTCGGCGGAACCGCGCGACCGTACGACCGTGGTCGTCCACTGGAGACGGCCGTTGAGGCCGGTTCTCCCGGCCGGCTCACCGACCTGCGGATCGCGGCCCGCGCCGGCCAGCACTTCCTGCGGCTGCTCGGCAGAGATCAGCCGCTGGCCGGCTACCGGGACCGCTTCGCCGAGGCGTACCCGCTGACCGTCGACGACGGCGGCTCACTGGACCCGCAGAGCCGGCGCTGGCTGTCGGTGCTGGCACGGCGGACGCCGAGCGGCGCCCAACTGCTGCCGGAGCTGCGCGCCCTGGCCGACAACGGCACGCCGCCGACTCGGGTGACGGTGGCCTTCGCGGACCTGCGTGCGTTGCGGTCCCGGGCCCGGTCGTGGCTGGCCTGGCTCGACTCGCTCGGGCTCGACGACGACGAAACGGAGACGACGCCGCCGGCCTGGGATCCGTCCAGGATGGAGTACCGGTTCGAGGTGGCGGCCCGCTCCGGCGGAGCCGACACTGTATTCTCCGCGCCCGAGTACGACGGCGGCCGGCTCGACTGGTACTCCTTCAGCGTGGACACGGGCGCCACACTGCCGGCGGCCGATCCGACCGAGGCGCCGGTCGAGGAGATCGTCCGGACCGTCCTACCGGCCCCGGCCGGCTATCCGGGTATGCCGGCGGCGCGCTGGTGGGAGTTCGAGGACGCGCGGGTGGACTACGGCCGGGTCGAGGCCGAGCCCACCGACCTGTCCCGGCTGCTGCTCGTGGAATACGCCACCGTCTACAGCAACGACTGGTACCTGCTGCCGCTGACCCTGCCGGTGGCATCCGTGGTGCGGATCGGGTCGCTGGTGGTCACCGACACCTTCGGTTTCCGGACCCTGATCCGCCCCGCCGGTGCGCTGCCCGGCGACGGTCAGGACTGGAGCCTGTTCCGGCACACCGTCACCGGCCCGGGGGCGGCGACAGGTGGGCGCTCGGACCGATTCCTGGTCGCCCCTGCGATCGCCGACAGCCTGGAGGCCGAGCCGGTGGAGGAGGTCCGCCTGTTTCGGGACGAGATGGCGAACGTCGCGTGGGCGGTGGAGACCACTGTGGCGGGGGCGACCGGCCGCCGGGTACGCCGGCACGAGACGGCGGACCTGGCCGGCGCCAGCGCTCCGACGGGCTCCGGCGGCCCGGCGGTGGGCTCCGGCGCGGCGGGGGCCGACCACTACCGGCTGGCCACCAGTGTGCCCGAGCACTGGTTCCCGCTGCTGCCCGTGGAACCGGCGCGGGGCGCCTACCTGCTGCGCCGGGGCAGCGTGCCCCGACACGACGCGGGGCACACGGTCGACCCCCGGCCGCGGGGCGAACTCCTGGAACCAGGGCGCGACCTGACGATCCACTCGGAGGAGGTGCCGCGCGAGGGGCTGCACGTCACACGCGTACACCAGCGGGCACGCTGGTCGGACGGGTCGACACACACCTGGATCGGCCGTCGGAAGCGGCCGGGGCGCGGCGAGGGTTCGAGTGGTCTGGTCTTCGACGTCGTCGAGCAGGGCTCGGTGGAATAGGCGCTGTGGGCCGCCGCCGGCTCCGGCTGGTGGCGGCTACCTCTCGACGGCCGAGAATCCCCTGAAGAAGCCGCCGGTGGGTCCGCCGTCGGGCAGGGTGGCCAGCCACACCGCCGCCGAGGCGAGTGGCGTGGGGGGAACGGCCCGTCCGGTCAGGATGCCCGCGCGTTCCGGGGTGCAGGCGTTGACCAGTATGCCGTCGTCGGCCAGCTCGGCGGCGAGCATGCGGGTCAACGTGTTGACCGCGGCCTTGGACAGTCGGTACGCAGGCAGACCGCGCCCCAGCGGTGGAACGCCGTCACCGTCGCTGGACATGTTGACGATCCGGCCGTACCCGCAGGCCCGCATGAGAGGCACGACGGCCTGGGTGAGCCGCCACGTGCCGAGCAGGTTGGTGTTCAGGGTGCTGACCACCACGTCCAGGTCGACGGCGGTGGCGTCGATGTCGTCGTCGTCGAGGAGCACGGCGGCATTGTTGACAAGTACGTCGCATCGCCCGAGCCGCCGGTCCATCCATGACGTGAGCGCAGCGACACTGTCCGGGTTGGTGATGTCCAGTTGGCGGACCGCGACCCGGTCCGCGAGGTCACCCAGGGACTCGATCGCGTCACGGCCGCTCTCCACCGAGCGGCTGCCCAACACCACGCGCATGCCGCGTTCAGCGAGCATTCGGACGACCTGAAGCCCCAGCCCGCGGTTGCCTCCACTGACGAGCGCGACCCTGCCGTCCTCCGGCTCGGGCGACGAGGGCGGCGACTCGGCCGGCCAGGCGACGTACAACGCTGGGGATCCTGCGGGTGCCCGCTTCCGTGTTCTCGGGCTGCGGCGCGCCACCGCGCGACCGCTGTCCCCGCCTTCGCTCAAGGCGGGCTGGTCACCCCTGGGCCCATCCTGGCGCGTAGCGTCGTCCAGTGAGATCCCACGGGTCATCGGATGTGGTGCGGCTGCCTGGCCGTCATGCAGCCCCCTTCGGTGTTCGGCGTACTGGGAGAGTCTAGGTGGCTGGCTGGATAGCAAGCTGTTACCGCGACACTACCATCCGGATTCGCCTATTTGTTAAGTCAATTAAATCAAGCCAAGCACCTGCTCGTACACGGGAAATCGGTCGGTGCCACCTGCCGCTCTGGTCATCGTCGGCTTGGCTGACGAGGGCATGGGCGTGTCGTCGGAATAGACAAGCGCGCGGCGCGTCGTCGAACCTGCGCGCGGGTGCCGTGAGCTCGGCGCGACACGCCGCGTAGTAATGAGTCGTGGCGTAATGCTCGCATACCTTCGCCCGGTCGCGCCGCCCGGCCGCGAGCCCGCGCTGAGGACGCCCGCGAGCATGGGCGGCGGGGCATCGAGCAGGGCCGGCTCGGTGGGAACGGCGACCGGAGGGCTGCCCATCTCGGTGCCGACGGGAGGCCAACGCTGGCCTCCTGCTCGACGAGATCCTCCACGGCGGCGTGCCGCTGTCAGTCGCTCGGCGGCTCTCAGATTGTGCTGCTGGGCCCGTCGTCGCCGCGCAGGACCGGGCCGATGGCACCGGCATGACAGGCAGTGCCCTGATAGCCAGTCGGGTCGGGGACCACGCCCGTGATGCTACGGCTGTCAGGCCGCGATGTTTCAATCTGGCCGGATAGGATTCTGTCTATCTCGTCACACTTCATAGCGTTGTCCGCGACAGTTGCGCGAGCAAAGGTGATGATGGCGCGTACGGCTGGGCTGAGAACGTTCTCTGACCGGTAACTCCGCACGGACATCAATTCAGGAGGCATCTCAGCATAGGTAAGAGAATGCACCGTCGCCGGCTTGACCGTGGCCAGCAGCGCAGTGCTGTCGGCGTGCTGGTTCAACCCGCAACGCCATCGACGATCCGAGTAGGAAAGGGCGCCGGTGCGGTCGTACCGGCCCGAGGATGGACACTGTGACGATGCGAAAGGGCCTGACCATCGGCGAGTTCGCCACAGTGAGCCACCTGAGCGTGCGGACGCTGCGCCGCTACCACGAGGCCGGCCTGTTGGAGCCCGCGACGGTGGACCCGCACACGAACTACCGGTACTACCTGCCCGACCAGATCGCCACCGCACAGGTCATCCACCGACTCCGTCAGCTCGATGTGCCGTTGGCCGAGGTCAAGTCGATCCTCGCGACGGACGACACCACACAGCGCGCCGAGCTCATATCGGGTCACCTGCGGCGACTCGAGGCCGAACTCGACCGCACGCGCGCCGCCGTCGTGTCGCTGCGCCAACTGCTGCACCCGGACGCTGCGGCGCTCGACGTCGACCTGCGGTCCGTGCCCGCCAGGACCGTGGCCGCCATCCGTGAGCAGGTCCGTCAGGAGGACGCGCTCGCCTGGTTCGACGCGGCGATGGACGAGCTGGACGAGGCATTTCCGCCCGCCGAGCGCAGCGGGCCCTCCGGCGGGCGGTACGACAACGAACTGTTCACCGACGGAGCAGGCGTCATGACGGTCTTCCGGCCGGTGCGCGACCCGCGCGCCAGAGGCCGGATCGAGGTCGTCGAGTTGCCGTCGGTCGATCTCGCCGTGGCCGTCCACCAGGGGTCACATGACGACATCGACGTCACCTACGGCCGCCTCGGTGCGTGGGTGGTCTCCCACGCGTTGGGTGTCGCAGGGCCGGTCCACGAGACGTACCTCGCCGGTCCCCGGGACACCGGCGACCCCGGGCGGTGGCGCACCGAGTTGGGCTGGCCGGTCTTCCGCGTAACCTCCGCCTGACCCCCTGAGTCGACAGGGCTGCGCGGCGGCGCTGGCCACCACTGTCGAGGCGAGGGATTCCGGCACCCACCTGCACCTCGCCCCGCTGACAGTGGCCGAGTTGGCTGCCGTCCTGCCGGGGATGCCGGCCGGCTGACGCGAGGGTCGGGACGGGTGGAGCGGGTCACGCTCTTGACTCTCCCGCCGGGGGAGACCTGACGGTGGAGACATGGAAACGAACGCAGGCCGAGGCGCCGTCATCTCCTGGGACGAACTTCCGGCCCCGATCGCGGCGTACCTTCCCGCGCACCAGGCCCGTGACACGGAGACCGCGATCAGCGCCTTCGCCGCCGACGCCGAGGTGACCGACGAGGGCCGCACCCACCGGGGCCGCGACGAGATCCGGTTCTGGCTGGACAACGGGGCCAGCGAGTACACGTACACCACGGAGTTCGTCGGTGCTTCCCGGACAGGGGAGGGGCAGATCGATGTGGTGCAGCACCTGGAGGGGAACTTCCCGGGAGGGTCGGCCGACCTGCACTACCGGTTCGACCTGGAGGGCGCTCTGATCCGCCGGCTGGTGATCGAACCGTAGCGGCGACGCCGCCACCGTCCCTTGACCCTCTCCCGAGGAGAGGGTTGACGATTCGTGGGCGCTGCGGGCCGGTCAGCCGGTCACCGGTGCCTCTTCTCAGGCAAGGAACACACACGCAATGAAGACCTGGTTCATCACCGGCGGCACCCCGGGCGGGTTCGGCATGGCATACGCCGAGGCCGCGCTTGACAACGGCGACCGTGTGGCGTTGACAGTGCGCCGGCCCGACGAGCTGCGCCAGTGGGCGCAGCGGCACGGCGACCGCGTCCTGGTCCTGCCCCTGGACGTCACCGATCCGACGGCCGTCGAGCAGGCCGTGCGCGCGGCCGAGGAGCACTTCGGCGGCATCGACGTGCTGGTGAACAACGCGGGACGAGGCTGGTGCGGGTCGATCGAGGGCATGGCCGACGCCGACGTCCGTCGCATGTTCGAGCTGAACTTCTTCGCCGTGCTGTCGGTCATCCGGGGCGTCCTTCCCGGCATGCGTGCCCGGGGCAGCGGCTGGATCATCAACATGTCCTCGGTGGCGCGGCTGCGCGGCATCGACGGGTTCGGTTACTACAGCGCCTCCAAGTTCGCGCTCGAAGCCGTCACCGAGGTCCTCCGCGCGGAGGTCGCGCCGCTGGGCATCCGGGTGCTGGCGGTGGAGCCCGGCGCCTTCCGCACCCGCGCCTACGCCGGCTTCGCCGACGAGGCCCTTCAGGAGACCATCACGGAGTACCTGCCGATGCTCGAGTACGTCCGCAAGGCCATGATCGACGAGGACGGTAACCAGCCCGGTGACCCGCAGCGTGGTGTTCGCGCGGTGCTGGCGGCCATGGTCCAGGACGCGCCTCCGCGCCGGCTCGTCCTCGGCAGCGCCGGATTCGACGCTGTCGTCGCCACGCTCGAGGACACCCTCGCCGACGTCCGCGCCTCCGAAACGCTCTCCCGGGGTGCCGACTTTCCCGGCGCCTGAAGGGCAGCGGAAATGGTGGACGCGCCGTCGGGGCGGCGAAACGGAGTCGCGCCGTTGGATTGACGCTGTTCAGTAGTGGTGAGCCCCTCGTTGACGGTTGGTTCATCGCGGTGTGGAATATGTTGCATGCCGATCCCCAAGCGTCAGGGTGTCATCCCGCGTGCCCTACTGCGGGAAAATGCGTTCCGGACCATCCGTGACGCGATAGTCGACGGCACCCTGGCGCCGGGGGAGCGGCTCAACGACGCGGAGTTGGCGCAGTGGCTCGGGGTGAGCCGCACCCCGGTGCGCGAGGCGTTGGCCCGGCTGGAGGAGGCGGGCCTGGTCCACACCAAGCCCGGCCGGTACACGATGGTCACTCCACTGGACGTCCAGGCCGCCCGCGCGGCGCAGTCGGTCACCGCGGCGATGCACGAGCTTGCCGTACGTCAGGCGGTGCCCAATCTGTCGTCCGAGGAGATCGAGACGATGCGGGCGGCCAACCGGCGGTTCGCGGAAGCTCTGCACGCGGGCGATGTCGACGCGGCGATCGCCTCGGACGACGAATTTCACTGCGTCACTGTGACGGCTTCGGCCAATTCGGCGATCGCCTCGGTGCTGGAGCAGTTCACGCCGATTCTGCGCCGGCTCGAACGGCTCCGTTTCTCCTCGCTGAACGGGCGCGACTCGGTGGCCCTGCACGACCGCATCATCGATCTCTGTGCGGCCGGCGACGCTGAGCGGGCCGCGTTGGCCGCCCGGGACAACTGGTTGAGTCTGGATCCGCTCTTCGAGTGCGGGAAGTCCGACGATCCGCCCGCGCACTGAGCGCATCGGCTCCGTCTGTTCCGCCCCTCCCAGGGGCGGAACAGACTCGGCCGCGGTGCCGTCAGTCCCCGGCTTTCCTCACAGGATGCGCAGGTCGTTGACGGTGTAGGACAGCGAGCCGCGGAATCCCACGCCGACCCGCCTCGGCGTGAGATCCGCGAGTTCCTCCCGGGGTGCGGGCAGGAATCGCAAGTCGCCTGTGCCGACCCAGGTGTTCGCGAACTTCAGGTTGTCGAGCACCGACATGGTCAGCTCGTGTACGGCAGGGTTGTCGTGCTGCCCGGCGGAGAGTCGCGGGAAGTGGCGCAGGTTGACGAGCGGGCGCGTCAGCGCGGGCAGCCGGTCCGCGGTCCGGTCGAGAGTCACCGTGGTCTCGGCCAGGCGCCGGCCACCGGCGGACATGACCGCCGCGAAGCGGCCACCCTTGCCGACCGCCGGCGCGGCAGGACTGTTGATGGCGAAGGCTCGGGTCTGCTGGATGGAGCCGATCTTCTTGGGGAATCCCTGCACCCAGCCACGCGCGAGCGAGGCGTCGTTGTCCACCCAGATGTACGGGCACCAGGCCACCGGGGTGCCCTGCCACTGCGCGTCGAGCAGCACCAGGAACTCCGAATACTGGCTGAAGGGTGGGTCGAGGTAGTCGTCGTCGGCGCCGTTGAACTGCCAGTCGATGAACACGGCGTAACCGTGACCGGGGTTGGCCGGATCCGGGTCGAGGCCGGTGGGCAGGGAGGCGTTGGCAGCCTCCGGGCTGGTCCAGAACTCCACGCCGACGGCGTCGCCAACGTAGTGCCACGGCGGCTTGCCGGCCAGGTTTGCCACGCCGCGTGGGCTGAGCGGATAGGTGTAGCCCTTCAGTCGCTCGGCCGGCGTCGGGGTGGCGCTCGCGCCGGCTGGTGCCGACGCCGCGAGACCGACAGTGGTGCCCGCCATCGCGGCGAGCACGGCGCGCCGTTGAAGGTTCTTGTCCATCCTGGTCCTTCCGTTTGTCAACGTCCACCTGGATGACGCGATGAAGGTCCAGGGGTTCATGCGTCGTCTCTTCCAACTCCTTGACAGGCGCAGAGTGGAACGCAATATATTGCATGTCGATCGCTGGTGACGTCGGCGGCGAGGCGACCCGATCCGGCTGCCTCGCCTGATCTGACTCTCCTGTTCTCGCGAGCCGCTCCCAGCTCGGAATCCTGTGGAAGGAACGACATGCCCCTCGACGCGTTCGAGCGTTACCCGCTGCTGTTCGGCCCCAGCCCCATCCACCCGTTGGACCGGCTCAGCGCGCACCTTGGCGGCGCCCGGATCTGGGCGAAGCGCGAGGACTGCAACAGTGGCCTGGCCTACGGCGGCAACAAGACCCGCAAGCTGGAGTACCTGCTTCCGGACGCGCTGAAGCAGGGCGCCGACACGCTCGTCAGCATCGGTGGAGTGCAGTCCAACCACACCCGTCAGGTGGCCGCTGTCGCCGCCCGTGCGGGGCTCAAGGCCGTCCTCGTCCAGGAGAGATGGGTGGACTGGCCCGACCCGGTCAACGACAAGGTCGGCAACATCCTGCTGTCACGGATCATGGGCGCCGACGTACGCCTCGCGCCGGCCGGTTTCGGCATCGGCTTCAAGCAGAGCTGGCACGAGGCCCTCGACGACGTTCGCGCCGCAGGCGGCACACCGTACGCGATCCCGGCTGGCGCGTCCGACCATCCGCTCGGCGGTCTCGGCTTCGCGAACTGGGCCTACGAGGTGCAGCAGCAGGAACGTGAGCTCGGCGTCTTCTTCGACACGATCATCGTGTGCAGCGTGACCGGCAGCACCCACGCCGGCATGATCGCCGGTTTCGCCGGTCAGGACCGGCCGAGGCGGGTGCTCGGCATCGACGCCTCCGCCACTATCGACGCAACCCGGACCCAGGTGGCGAAGATCGCCCGCAACACGGCCGAACTCATCGGGCTCGGCCGTGACCTGCGCGACGACGAGATCACCGTGCTGGAGGGCTGGGCCGGCGACCTCTACGGCATCCCCGTGCAGTCCACACTGGACGCCATCCGGCTCACCGGCCAGCTCGAAGGCGTGATCATCGACCCGGTGTACGAGGGGAAGTCGATGGCCGGGCTGATCGACCTCGTCCGCAACGGCGAGATCCCCCGGAACTCGAACGTCCTGTACGCGCACCTCGGCGGCCAGCCTGCGATAAACGCCTACAGCACCGTGTTCGAGTAGCCCTTGACGTCCCCTCCGACTCTTGCTCAGGCCGAAGAGGTGGTCGCCGTGGCCGTGAGTGACGTGGACGTGGGTCAGCCTACGGTCGAACGACCGTATTCGGTAGATCAACTGCTGGTTCTGCTCAACGGTGACGTGGTGTCGCTCAGCACCGCCTCGCTGGCACCCAGCAGGTCCTGCAAGCCGTAAGGCAGGTTCCGGGTCCGGCCGGAGCGGGGGTTCACAGTCAAATGGCAGATGCCCGGCGGCGCCTCTGGCCGGCAGTCTCGTCGGAAAGATCCGACCGAGGAGGTTCGATGGCCACGATAAACGCTTTCGACGGCACGCCGATTTTCTACAAGGACTGGGGATCGGGCCGGCCTGTCGTTTTCAGCCACGGCTGGCCGTTGAACGCCGACGCCTGGGACGCTCAACTCCGGCTCGTCGCGGACAACGGCTTCCGCGGCATCGCCCACGACCGCCGTGGTCACGGCCGGTCCGGGCAGCCCTGGAACGGCAACGACATGGACACGTACGCCGACGATCTCGCGGCGCTGATCCAGGAGCTCGACCTCAGGGACGCCGTGCTCGTGGGTCACTCGACAGGCGGTGGCGAGGTGGTCCGTTACCTCGGTCGGCACGGTACCGGCCGAGTGTCAAAGGCCGTGCTGCTGGGTGCGGTGCCGCCGTTCCTGGTGCAAACCGCTGACAACCCGCAGGGCGCGCCCATCGAGACGTTCGACAGCATCCGGGAGGGCGTGGAGAGCGACCGCTCGCAGTTCTACAAGGACCTGCCCACCGCGTTCTACAACGCCAATCGCGAGGGCGTCACGATCTCGGACGGCACGCGCGACGCCTTCTGGCTGGCCGGCATGCAGGTGGGCCTGAAGGCCGCGTACGACTGCATCGCCGCGTTCTCGGAGAGCGACTTCCGCTCCGACCTCCTCACGATCGACATCCCGGTCCTGGTGGTGCACGGCGACGACGACCAGATCGTGCCGGTCGCCATCTCCGGCGTGAAGACCGCCGAGCTGCTCAAGGACGCGACGCTGAAGGTGTACGAGGGTGCGCCGCACGGCATCGTCGGCAGCCCCTACCAGGCGAGGTTCCACGCCGACCTGCTGGACTTCATCACCTCGTAGCGGCGGTCGCGAGCGCAGCCGTACACCGCATGGCGTTTCTCAGGGGGTGGAGCTGACCCCGGCCGGGTTTGTGGGGATCTGGCCGGGGTCGGTCTCCGTGGACCGCCGTTCGCCGCACCGAGGGTGCTCCTCGACCGATATCGTGCGGACCGCCTACCGTGCGTGGATCCACGACTCGGACAGCCGATGGACAAGGTCGAGAGGATTGCGGATCATCTATTTCATGACAACCCGGTCGACCGGCGCCCCACCAACAGACGAGCACGCGAAACCCGAGCAGGCCTCCGATGACCGGAGACCTGGCGATCGGGGTCGATGGCGCTGGCCCCGCCTGGAATGGACAATGGCGACGCTTGGCAGTCTGCTGTTGGCGGTGGTGCTGACCTGGCCGACGCTGCGACACCCGGCGACCACGATCCCCGGCGACCTCGGCGACCCGACATTGCAGGCCTGGCAGGTCGCCTGGTCCGGGCACGCTCTGCTCAGCGACCCCACCAACCTCTGGAACTCCAACACGTTCTATCCGGAGAGATACACGTACGCCTACAGCGACACCCTGCTCGGGTACGCCCCGTTCGGGATGCTCGGCTCCGGCTTCGAGGCCGCCGTCATCAGGTACAACGTGCTCTACGTGCTGCTGCACGCGCTTGCCTTCCTCGGCGCGTACGCGCTGGCCCGGCAGCTCGGGGCCAACCGGTGGGGCGGGGCGTTCGCGGGCATCGCGTGGGCGTACGCGCCGTGGCGGCTGGCGCACTCCGGCCACCTGAACATCCTGTCCAGCGGGGGAATCGCGCTGGCCCTGGCGATGCTGGCCCGTGGCCACGGTTGGTCGCTGCGCCACGGATACCGGCCGGAGCGACGACGCCCCGGCTGGGCACTTGCCGGCTGGCTCGTCGCCGCCTGGCAGATCAGCCTCGGCTTCGGCATCGGGCTGCCGCTCGTCTACTTCCTGCTGGCCGCGGTGCTCGTGGCGGCCGGTTGCTACGGCTGGTCGTGGTGGCGCAAGCGGGAACGCCCGCCGTTCGGCCGGCGACTGCTGCTCGCGGACCTGGGCGGTGGGGCCATCTTCGGAGCGGTGACGCTGCTGCTCGGCCTTGTCTACCTGCGGGTGGTCGACCTCAATCCGCAGGCCGAGCGGACGCTGGACTGGACGAAGATGTTCTCGCCTCCGCTCATCGGTTTCGTCACCGCGCCAGCGGACTCGTGGCTGTGGGGCGAGCGCCACGCCGCCGCACGGGAGCAGCTGTCCTGGCCGCCGGAGATGGCGCTGCTGCCGGGGATGACAGTCATCGGGTTGGCAGCGGCGGGGCTGTTCGTCTCGGCGTTCCCGTTCCGGCACCGGATCGCGCTGGGGCTCGGCGTGCTCGGCACCGTGTTGCTGGGCCTGGGCGCGACCCTCGGCGGCGACGGGGATCCCGGCTACCTGACGTTGTCCACGCTCCTGCCCGGCTGGGACGCGCTGCGTACGCCGGGTCGGATGATGCACTGGACGAGCCTGCTGCTGGCGGTGCTGGCCGCCGGGCTGGTGACCGCGCTGGCACCGTCGTCGGAAAAGGCATCGGACCCGACGTCGGACCAGTCGTCTGACCCGCCGTCGGAGCAGCCGCCAGACCGGTCGTCCGACCCGGCGTCTGACCCGGCGTCCGGCCAGTCGTCGCCTCGGAGCTGGACGCGGATGCTCATGCCGGTGGTGCTGTTGGTGCCGCTGGCCCTCGTCACCCTGGAGGGTGTCAACCGGACGCCCCACCCGACGGTGCCACGGCCGCCGGCCGCGATGCAGGCGGCGCCGGAGCCGATGCTCGTGCTCCCTGCCGGCGGTGTGGGCGACCTGACGGTCATGCTGTGGACGACCGACGGGTTTCCCCGGGTGACGAACGGGCTGGGCGGCTTCGAGCCGGTCACCCAGGCGCAGACCCGGATCGCTGTGGCGTCGTTCCCCGACGCGGGCAGTGTGGCGTACCTGCGGGGGATCGGCGTCCGATCGGTGCTGGCCGTGCCGAGCCGCGCCGCGGGGACGCCGTGGGAGGGTATCGAGACCCGGCCCGTGGACGGGCTCGGCATCACCCGGGAGGATCATGATGGTGCGCTTGTCTACCGCCTCTGACCGACCGCGTGCCGACGGAGGCCCGCGCGCGGGCCGGGCGGGGTGACGACGATGCGTCTGTCAGTGGTGGTGCCCTGCTTCAACGAGGAAGCGTCGGTGGAGCGGCTGCACGAGAGCGTGACCGCCGCGCTCGCCGACCTGTCCGACGTGGAGATCGAGGTGGTGTACGTCGACGACGGCAGCGAGGACGGTACCCTCGCGGCGCTGCGCCGGCTCGCCGCCGCCGACCCCGCCGTCTGCTACACGTCGCTGAGCCGCAACTTCGGCAAGGAGGCGGCGATGCTCGCCGGCCTGCAACGGGCCACCGGCGACGCGGTCGTCATCATGGACGCCGACCTCCAACACCCGCCCCGGCTGCTGCCCGAGATGGTCGCGCTGTACCGGCAGGGCTTCGACCAGGTGATCGCCCGCCGGGACCGGCGCGGTGACCGGTTCATCCGGATGGTCGCCTCCCGGTCCTTCTACCGGGTGGTCAACTGGTGGATCGACGTACGCCTCCAGGACGGCGCGGGTGACTTCCGGCTGCTGTCGCGGCTCGCGGTGGACGCGATTCTGGCGATGCCGGAATACAACAGGTTCTCCAAGGGCCTGTTCTCCTGGATCGGGTTCCGGACGGTGGTGGTGGCGCATCAGAACGAGACCCGCCAGTCGGGAAAGAGCAGGTGGACGCTCAGCAAACTTTTCAACTACGCCTTCGACGGCCTGCTGTCGTTCAACAACCGGCCGCTGCGCCTGGCGATCTACGGCGGCCTGATCCTCACCCTCATCGCGGTGGCCTACATGGCCTGGGTGGTCGCCGACGCCATTGAGAAGGGCATCGACGTTCCGGGCTACACCACCATCATCGTCAGCGTGATCGGGCTCGGCGGCATCCAGATGATGATCCTGGGTGTGATCGGTGAGTACATCGGCCGGATCTACTACGAGACCAAGCGCCGACCGCACTACCTGGTGCAGGAAACCGAGCGGCTGGCCGACGAGGCAGGCGAGGGCCCACGGCTGCCGACCCAGCACACGGCGCGGTCGACGGAGGCGGGCAGGCGGGCGGTTCCGGTCCCGGAGGATCCGTCCCGACGCGACCCCGAGGGCGGCCGGCCGGCCGGTCCCTGACCGGCGTCCTGCCCGCAGGGCACGGCTGGCGGCCACAGGTGGGGGGGGAGGTTTCACTTTCGCGTCCTGGGTATTCATGCGGACCGCCGCGGCCGGTGGGTGGAACAGTCACGACGTGAGGAGCCTGCCATGTCCGATCCGCAGCCCACAATCGTCCTCGTCCACGGTGCGTTCGCCGAGTCGGCGAGCTGGAACGGCGTGATCGACCACCTGGGTGCCGCGTACAACGTGGTGGCCCTCGCCAACCCGCTGCGGAGCGTCGCGTCCGACGCCGCATACCTGCGGGATGTGATGGGCGGGATCGGTGGCCCGGTCATTCTCGTCGGTCACTCCTACGGCGGCATGGTGATCACGCAGGCTGCGGCTGGCGATCCGTCGGTGCGAGCCCTCGTGTACGTGAACGCCCTCGCACCGGACACCGGCGATTCGGCGCTGTCGTTGTCAGCGAAGTTCCCCGGCAGCACGCTTGCCGACACGCTCGTGCAGTACCCGGTGTCCACAGGCGGTAACGAGGTGGCCATCGGCCAGGACGGCTACCACGCGCAGTTCGCCGCTGACGTGTCGAACGATGTCGCCGCGCTGATGGCCCGGACCCAGCGCCCGGTCACCGAGCAGGCACTGAACGACGGGCTCACCGGCGACCCCGCCTGGCGATCGCTGCCCAGTTGGTTCGTGTTCGGCGAGGCCGACAAGAACATCCCGGTCGCCGCGCACCGGTTCATGGCCGAACGCGCGGCGGCCCGGGGTCAGCGTGAGGTCGCCGGCGCGTCCCACGCGATGGCGGTGTCCCAACCGAGCGAGGTCGCTGAGACGATCATCGAGGCGGTCCGCGGCGTGGGTGGCTGACGCGCCCACGAGCAGTGGCACCGGCCCTCTCAGCGGTCGAGGCAGCCGACCCGGTCGCCGAGCTCCGGCGGGATGCCGAAGGGGCTGCACTCCAGCGCGCTGCCCTCACCGAGCTTCTTCCACCTGCCGTCGGCGTACGTGAAGAGCAGCACCCCGTCGCCCTGTTGCGTGGGGTCGACGGCGATCACACCGGCCGTGGCCCACTGCCCGGCGCACTTGATCTGATCGGGGTCGATCCGGTGGGTGCTGCTCGCCAGCCCCGATGCCCGCTGCAGCGTCGCCGCGCTGACCGGACAGATCTTCGTGCCGGTGTCGGGCGTCGGCGATCCGGCGGCGGCGGTGGGCGATGCGGCGCTGCGGGTCGGTGCCGCGTCGCCGGTGGCCGAGGGCAGCGCCACGCCAGGGGTGGGTGTGGCGCTCGCCCCGGCGGTGGGGGAGGAGGTGCCGGTGCAGGCCGCCAGACCCGCCAGTAGGGCGACGGGCGCGAGGACGCGGAGCGCGGTCGGGGTCATTGTTCCTCCGGGATCGGCATGGGCGGCGATTTCTCACAACACGCCCATCGGTCCACAGGGGTTGCGCTCGCCGTGCGGTGCGTCCGATCTCCGACTCGGTGACGCAGCTTCCCTTACGCCGCAGCCGCGTGGGGATCGCCGGCGGCGTCGTGGGCTGCCATGGTGTCCTGCCGCTGTGGTTCCTCGCGCAGCATCGTGCAGTGCAGCCACGCGTCCGGGATGGCGAAACCGTCCACGAGCGTGCGCATGTGCGGGCGCAACTCCTTGAGCAGACCGTTCACCACCGAGGTGATCGCCTTGGCGCGGGCCGGGGTGAGCCGGCCGTGCTCCAGGAACCAGCCCTTGTTGGCCTCGATGACGCTGAGGGCGTACAGGTCGCAGACCTGGGAGAGCAGCGCCTGGACCGCCGGGTCCGCGGTGTCCTCGATGCCGGCGACGAACGCCTCCAGGGTGACGCGGTCGATGTGCGCGGCGGCGACGGTGAGGACGTGGTCCTGGACGTCGTTGAAGATGTCGAAGGGGCGGTCCTTCTTCGTGGTCGCGCCACCGCGCAGGCGGCGGACCGCGCCGTCCAGGAGGTGCTTCTCGCGGTCCTCGAACGCCTTGAGCTGCCAGCCCCGGTCGGTGACGGCGACCTCCTCGTCGCGGCCGGGCACGGCGCCGATGAGCCGTTCGATGAGCGACCGCGCGGCGGTGCGCTCCAGCACCATCTCGCGGACCTGCTCGGCGACGAACGAGGCGCGCCCCCAGCCGTCCAGCGAGCCGAACTCGTCCCGGTAGCCGGTGAGCAGCCCCTTGGCGACCAGTTGCAGCAGCACCGTGTTGTCGCCCTCGAACGTCGTGAAGACGTCGGTGTCGGCCTTCAGGCTGGGCAGCCGGTTCTCGGCCAGGTAGCCGGCGCCGCCGCACGCCTCGCGACACGTCTGGATCGTGCGGGTCGCGTGCCAGGTCTGCGCGGCCTTGAGACCCGCCGCCCGGGACTCCAGCTCACGTTGCCGGTGCTCGTCGACCGGCCCGTCACTGCCCTGCACCTCGTGCAACGCGGCGACCAACTCGGCCTGCGCGAAGTGCAGCGCGTACGTGGTGGCCAGGGCGGGCAGCAGTTTGCGCTGGTGGGCCAGGTAGTCGTTGAGCAGCACCTCGCGGTCGGAGTCGGGCGTGCCGAACTGGCGGCGGATGTCGCCGTAGCGCACCGCGATGGCGAGTGCCGACTTGGTGGCCGCCGCCGCGGCGCCGCCCACGCTGACCCGTCCACGGACCAGGGTGCCGAGCATCGTGAAGAAACGGCGGGAGTCGTTCTCGATGGGGCTGGAGTACGTCCCGTCCTCGGCGACCTGACCGTAGCGGTCCAGCAGCATGTCGCGGGGCACCTGTACGTGGTCGAAGCTCAACCGGCCGTTGTCGACACCGAGCAGACCGGCCTTGGGCCCGGCGTCGCCGATCGTCACGCCGGGAAGCGGATTGCCCTCGGCATCGCGGATCGGGACCAGCCACGCGTGTACGCCGTGCCCCTCACCGTTCGTGATCAGCTGCGCGAAGACCACAGCCATCCGTCCATCGCGGGCGGCGTTGCCGATGTAGTCCTTGCGGGCCGCCTCGTGCGGGGTGTGCAGGTCGAAGGTCTGCGTCTGCGGGTCGTACGTGCAGGTGGTGCGCAGTTGCTGGACGTCGGAACCGTGACCGGTCTCGGTCATCGCGAAGCAGCCGAAGATCGTGCCCGAGATGATGTCCCGCAGGTAGGCGTCGTGGTGTCGACGGGTGCCCAGGGCGGCGACCGCTCCGCCGAACAGGCCCCACTGCACGCCGGCCTTGACCATCAGTGACAGGTCGACCTGGGCCAGCATCTCGGTGGCGACGATCGAGCCGCCCACGTCGGATCCGCCGCCGTACTCGGCGGGGAACGCCGACGCGATGCCCAACTCGACGGGGAGTTCGCCGAGCAGGCGGGTGATCCGCTCACGTGCCTGATCGCCTGTCTCGCCGTACACCGGAAGGAAGCGCTCGTCGAGGTGCTCCCGGTGCGCGTGGCGGACCTTTGCCCACGGCCCGTCGAGCGTCTCCTGCAGGCGTGTGACGTCGATGCGATCGGGCATGGTCACCCCTCCGGTGCGGGACATATGCGTACAGTCTGGACCCGATCAAGACTACCGGGTGGTCACAGCGGCCCACCCGGGAAGACCACGGTGAAACATGACACCATCCTGCGACGTTTGACCCCGCCCGCGTGCGGGATCGCCCCGTTCAGTAGGCCAGCCCCGTCTCGTAAGCCACGGACCAGGCCTGGGCGACGAGACGGTCGACGACGGCACGGTCCGGCAGAGAGCCCGGCAGCGCGGCGTTCGCCGGTTCGTCGAGTGCGCGGCGGTACACGCCCTCCAGGATGATGGCGACCTTCCACAGGCCGAGCACGTGCCAGAAGGGCAGCGCGGCCAGGTCACGGCCGGACCGTTCGGCGTACGCGGCGCTCACCTCGGCTCTTGACGGAAACCCGGGCAGGCGGGAGGCGTTGAACAGGCCCAGGGGCGGGTCGTCCGGCTCCTGCCAGTAGGCGAGCAGGCTGCCGAGGTCGGCCAGCGGATCACCGAGAGTGGAAAGCTCCCAGTCCAGTACCGCGCGGACGGCACCGGACGACGGGTCGACGATCTGGTTGACCAGGTGGAAGTCGCCGTGCACGAGCACCAGGTCGCCGGGCTCGGGAATCCGGTCGTGCAGCAGGGCTGTCAGCTTCTCCACTTCGGGCAGTTCACGGGTACGACTGGCAGCCCACTGCCGGGACCACCGTTTCAACTGTCGCGGCGCGTACGCGGAGTGGCTGGCCAGATCGTGCAGGCCCACCTCGGTCGGGTCGACGGCGTGCAGGTCGGCGAGCACCCGGCCCAGTTCCAGGCCGACGGCGCGGCGCAGGTCGGGCGTCATCGCCGCAGCGGTCTCCACCCTGTCCACGACGAGGCCCTCGACGTGCTCGACGATCAGCACCGGGACGTCGGCCACCTGATCGTCGCGGCACAGACCCAGGACGCGGGGAACCGGCACGTCGGTCCGGCCCAGCGCGGCGAGGATGCGGTGCTCGCGGGCGACGTCGTGCGCCGAGGCGAGGAGGTGCCCGAGCGGCGGCCGACGTGCCACGGCACGCCAGCCCGCCGCGTCGGTCAGCAGATACGTGAGGTTGGACTGACCGAGGCCGATCCGGGTCGCGGTCAGCGGCTCGACAACTGCCTGCCCCGACTGCCGTAGCCAGCGCCCGAGCGCTGTGACATCCACTGCCATCTCAGGCGCTCACCGGCTCGACAGCGGAGCCGGTGAGCAGTTGCCCACCGTCGACGAGGACCGTCTCCCCGGTGATCCAGGACGCCGAGCGGGAGGCCAGGAAGACCACCAGTTCCGCCACGTCGAGGGGCTCGCCGATCCGCCCGAGCGGTGTCACCGCGTTCACGTCGGCCTCGTTCTCCTTCCACAGCGCCTCGGCCAGCCGGGTCCGGACCACTCCCGGCGCGACGGCGTTCACCCGTACCCCGGGTGCCAGTTCCAGAGCCAGTTGCCGGGTCAGGTGGATCAGCGCGGCCTTGGAGACGTGGTACAGGCCGAGATCGGGGCTCACCGCCAGCCCGCCCAGCGACGCCACGTTGACGACCGCGCCACCGTTGTCACGCATCCACAGCCGCCAGGCCAGCGAGGTCCACAGCAGCGGACCCCACAGGTTGACGTCCATCAGCTTCGCGAAGCGCCCGTGGTCCTGCTCGACCACCGGCCCGAACGCCGGGTTGGTGCCGGCGTTGTTCACCAGCAGGTCGATGCGACCGAAGCGCTGCAGTGTGGTCTCCAGGCACGCCTGGGCGCGGTCCTGGTTGGTGACGTGCGCGCCGAAGCCGAGTGCCCGCTCGCCGAGCGTCGCGGCGGCAGCCTCGGCGGCCTCGGCGGTGCGGGCGGTGAGCACCACGTTCCCGCCCTGCTCGTGCCAGTGGCGGGCCACGGCGAGACCGATCCCGCGCGACGCGCCCGTGACCACGGCGGTCCGGCCCTCAAAAGAATCCTGCACGCGATTCGCTCCTGTTTCTGAGTTCCGGATCAGGGGACGAGCAGCGAGATGGCGGCGACCACACATGCCGGCGGTCCGCCCGTCTCCAGGTCGATCTGGATGTCCGAGGTGACCTGGAAACCGCGACGGGCCTCGTGCACACCGGTGAGGGTGATCCCGGCACGGATCCGCGACCCGACGGGCACCGGCGCGGGGAACCGCAGCCGGTCCGAGCCGTAGTTCACGCCCATGCTCATCCCGTCCACCCGGTACACCTGCGCGGCCAGGGTGGGGATCAGCGACAGGGTGAGGAAGCCGTGCGCGATCGTCGCGCCGAACGGCCCGGTGGCGGCCCGCTCCGGGTCCACGTGGATCCACTGGTGGTCACCGGTGGCCTCGGCGAACGTGTTCACCTGCTGCTGCGTGACGAGGTGCCAGTCGCTGTGCCCCAGGTGCTCGCCGACAGCCGCGCGCAACTCGTCGATGCCGCTGAAGACCCTCATCGCACCGGCCCGCCCGCCACGTCGAGCACCTGACCGCTGATGTAGCCGGCCCGTTCCCCGAGGAAGAACGAGACCGCCTCGGCGACGTCCTGCGGCTGCCCCACCCGGCGTACCGGGATGCCGGCGGCCGCCTCGGCGATCAGCTCGTCGAACGGGCGGCCGATCCGCCGCGCGGTAGCGGCGGTCATCTCGGTCTGCACGAAGCCCGGCGCCACCGCGTTCGCGGTGATGCCGAACGGGCCCAGCTCGACGGCGAGCGTCTTGGTCAGGCCCTGCAGCGCAGCCTTCGCCGCCGAGTAGTTCGCCTGACCGCGGTTGCCGTACGCGGAGGTGCTGGACAACGAGACGATCCGCCCCCACCGCTGCTTGACCATGTGCGCCTGGACGGCCCGGCTCATCAGGAACGCGCCCCGGACGTGCACCCCGAGAACCGTGTCCCAGTCCGCTGAGGACATCTTGAACAGCAGGTTGTCACGCAGGACGCCGGCGTTGTTCACAAGTGCCACCGGCGGCCCCAGCCGCTGCGCGATCTGCTCGACACCGGCGACGACTGCCGCCTCGTCGGACACGTCGGCCACCACCGCGTACGCCGGAACGCCCTGCTCGCCCAGGTCGGCCACCATCTTGTCGCACCCGTCGGCGTCCAGGTCCCACACGGCCACGGCGAAACCGTCAGCGCCGAGCCGGGTGGCCACCGCCGCCCCGATTCCGCGTGCCGCCCCGGTGACGACAGCTACCCTGCGCTCAGCCATTGTGGGTCACCGCCGCGTCGTCGAAGCGCTTCTGGAGCTTGCGCATGCCGGTCAGCCAGGCGTCGGTCCGGCCCGCGCGGGTCTCGTAGTACCGCTGCACCTCGGGGTGCGGCAGGATCAGGAACCGGTCGTCGTGCAGCGCCTCCCAGACCACCTCGGCGACCTGTTCGGGCTCCAGCGCGACATCGTGGCTCAGCAGATCCCGGAACTCGCCCGAGTCGTCGAGCATCTTCGTCCGCACCCCCTGCGGGCAGAGCGCCTGGACGGCGATGCCGCGATGCCCGTAGGTGACCGAGAGCCACTCCGCGAACGCGACGGCCGCGTGTTTCGACACCGAGTACGGCGCGCTGCCGAGCATCGTGAGCAGTCCCGCCGCGGAGGCGGTCACCACGAACCGGCCGCCGCCGGACTCCAGCCAGCCGGGGACCAGCGCGCGGGCCGCGCGGACGTGCGCAAGGACGTTCACCTCGATGGCGGTGTGCCAGTCGGCGTCCGGCGTGTCGATGCCCTTTCCGACACCCACTCCGGCGTTGGCGAAGAAGATGTCGACCCGTCCGGCGGCGGCGATCAGCAACCGTGCCACGCCCTCGTCGGTCGACACGTCGCCGCCCACTGCGACGCCACCGACCTCGGCCGCGACCCGTTCGGCTGCGGCGGAGTCCAGGTCGCCGACGACGACGCGCGCGCCCTGGGCCGCCATTTTCCGGGCGATGGCCCGGCCGATACCGTTGCCGCCGCCGGTGACCACCACGCACCGGCCGCGGACCAGATCCTGTTCACTCATGGGTACGTCCTCAGATGGGGTTGTTGACGAGCACGACCTTGCCGACGGTGCGGCGGTCGCCGAGGTTGGCCAGGGCGGACGGGGCGGCGCTCATCGGGAGCACCTCACTGACCAGGGGATCGACGAGTCCCTTGTGCCACAGTTCGACAAGCCGCTCGTGGGTGCTGGCGATCACGGCCGGGTTCTTGACGTGGTACAGCCCCCAGTACAGGCCGACGACGCTGTAGTTCTTGATCAGAGCGTGGTTCGTGGGCGCCTGGGCGATCCGGCCGCCCGCGAAGCCGACCACCACGATCCGGCCCTCGAAGGCGACGCACCTGCGGCTCTTGTCGAAGACATCGCCGCCTACCGAGTCGTAGATGACGTCCGCGCCGGCCCCGCCGGTGACCTCCTTGACCACAGGCACGAAGTCCTCCGCCAGGTAGTCGACGACCACCTCCGCGCCGAGGTCCCGGCACACCTGCACCTTGTCCGGTCCGCCCGCCGTGGCGATCACCCGGGCACCGGCGGCCCTGCCGATCTGGATCGCCGCCGACCCGACGCCGCCGGCCCCGGCGTGCACCAGCAGCCACTCGCCGGGTTGCAGGCGGGCGCGGGTGTGCAGGCCGACGTACCCGGTCTGGTAGGTGATCAGCATGGACGCCGCCTTCTCGGCGGGCATGTCGTCAGGGATGACGAACACCCGGTGCGGTGCCACGACCACCTGCTCGGCGAGCCCGCCGTACGGCAGCTCGGGCGCGGCGAGCACCCGCTCGCCGGCCCGCGGCCCGTCCACGATGCGCCCGCACACCTCAGCGCCGGGCGTGAACGGGAGTGCCGGCTTGTCCTGGTACTCGCCCCGGCACAGCAACACGTCGGGGAAGTTCAGGGCCACCGCCTCGACAGCCACCCGAAGGGCGCCCTCGGGTGCCGAGGGCTGCGGCACGTCGGTCCACTCCAGAACGTCCGCGGGCTCGCCCAGCCGGGTCACCTGCCACGCCTTCATCCGACCTCCTCCTCGTCGTGCCGGCCCGGTCACCATGCGGGGACCAGGGGTCGCTTCTTCCCGGCCCGAGGTGCTGGCGGCGGAGCCGCGTCCAGCACGCCGACGATCCGGTTCCGGGTCTGCGCCGGGTCGATCACGTCGTCCACCTCGAACACGCTGGCGATGTTCAGCGCGCTGCCGCGCTCGTACATCTGCGCCACCAGCCGCTGGTAGAGCGCCTCGCGCTCGTCCGGGTCGGTGACCGCGTCCAACTCCTTGCGGTAGCCGAGCCGTACCGCGCCCTCCAGGCCCATTCCGCCGAACTCGCCTGTGGGCCAGGACACTGTCAGCTCCGGCTCGTAGAAGCCGCCGCGGGCCATGGCCTGCGCGCCCAGCCCGTACCCCTTGCGCAGCACCACTGTCACCATCGGCACGGTCAGGCTGGCGCCGGCCAGGAACATCCGGCCGAAGTGCCGCACCTGCGCGCTCTCCTCAGCCGCCGGGCCGACCATGAAGCCCGGTGTGTCGCACAGCGAGACGATCGGCAGGTCGAACGCGTCGCACAGCTCCATGAACCGGGCGGCCTTGCTGCCGCCCTCGGCGTCGATGGCACCGCCGAGGTGGCGCGGGTTGTTGGCGATGAGCCCGACCGGGCGGCCCGCCATCCGGATCAGCGCGGTGATCATGCCGACGCCGTGCTCGCGCCGGAGTTCCAGCACCGAGTCCCGGTCGGCCAGGGTGTCGATCACGGTACGGACGTCGTACGTGCGCCGCCGGTTCTCCGGCACCGCGTGGCGCAGCGCGCGCTGGTCCGGCTCCTCCCAGGTGTCGATCCGACCCTGGAAGTAGGAGAGGTACCGACGGGTGGCGCGCACTGCCGCCGCGTCGTCGGGGACCACCAGGTCGACGACGCCGTTGACGGCGTGTACCGCTGTCGGCCCGATCTCCTCCGGGCGGTACACGCCGAGGCCGCCGCCCTCGATCATCGCCGGTCCGGCCATCCCGATGTTGGCGTCCGGGGTGGCCACGATGAAATCGCTGCACGCGACGAGGGCGGCGTTGCCGGCGAAGCACTTGCCGGTCACCACCGACACCGTCGGCACGAGCCCACTGAGCCGGGCGAGCAGGGCGAACGCGCGAGTGTCCAGGTTCGCCACGCCCGGGTTCTCGGTGTCGCCGGGGCGCCCGCCGCCGCCCTCGGCGAACATGACGACCGGCCACCTGTTGCGTTCGGCAAGCTCGAAGAGCCTGTCCTTCTTGCGATGCCCGTTGTAGCCCTGGGTGCCGGCCAGCACCGTGTAGTCGTAGGCCATCGCCACGCAGCCGGTGCGGTTGATCTGGCCGACACCGGCCACCAGGCCGTCGGCGGGGGTCCTGTCGATCAGGTCGTCGAGGCTGCGCCGCGCCCGCTGGCCGGCAAGGACCAGCGAGCCGTACTCGGAGAAGGTGCCCGCGTCGCAGAGGTCGTCGAGGTTCTCCCGGGCGGTGCGGTGCCCCCGGCCGTGCCGCTTCGACACCGCATCCGGCCGCGCCTCGTCCCGGGTCTTGTGCTGCCGGTCCAGGACGCGCCGCAGGTCGGGGCGGATCAGGTCCGGGTCGGCCTCGGCGACCGTGTCGACAGTCGTCGCCTGGACCTCACCGGCCAGCAGCGAGGCGAGCAGCGTGCCGGGGTGCACGGTCTGGCCGACGGTCACCGGCAGACGGTCCACCACGCCGCTCGCGCCGGCCACGACCTGGTGTTCCATCTTCATCGCCTCGAGCACGACCAGGACTGACGTCGCGGTCACCTGGTCGCCCTCGGCAGCCGGGACCGCTATGACAGTGGCCTCCATTGGTGCCCGGACCGCGATGCCGTCCGTTCCCTCCTCCGGCTCGGGTGCGGCGGCCGGATCGACGTCGGCGCCGGGGAACCACAGCGGCTCCCGCGCCGGCGCGGTGGCCAGCCCGGCGGCGTGTTCGTCGAGGAAGGCGGTGGTCGCTGTCCCGTCGGTCACCTCGGGGTGCTCAAGAAGCCGTCCCAGTACGCCCAGATTCGTGTCCACACCCTCGACGCGGAACTCCGCGAGCGCCCGGGACGCCTTGCGTCGCAACACCGACGGGTCACCGCCGGGCTCGTGCACGACCACCTTGGCCAGCAGCGAGTCGTACCCGGTGCCGACCCGGTAGCCGGCGTAGCCGTGGGTGTCGGTGCGTACTCCCCGGCCGGCGGGCGGGTCGAAGGCGGTGAGCACACCGGTGGCGGGCAGGCTGCCACCGTCCGGGCGGACCGTCTCGGTGGTCACCCGCAGCTGGATCGCCGTTCCGGCAGGCTTCGGCGCGGGACCGTCCAGGCCGATGTCGGCGAGGCTCGCCCCGGCTGCCAGGCGCAGCTGGATCTCCACGAGGTCGACGTCGAACACCTGCTCGGTGACTGTGTGCTCGACCTGCAGGCGCGGGTTGGCCTCCAGGAAGACGAAGTCGTCTCTGCCGACGAGGAACTCGACGGTGCCGACCCCGCGGTAGCCGAGTCCGGCGGCCAGGCGTACCGCCGCGTCGTGCACCGCGTCGCGCAGTCCAGAGGCCAGACCGGGTGCCGGGGCGAGTTCCACCACCTTCTGCCGGCGCCGCTGGAGGCTGCAGTCCCGGTCACCGAGGGCGACGGCCGCGCCGGTGCCGTCGCCGACGATCTGCACCTCGATGTGCCGGCGGCCGGTGAGCAGCTGCTCGGCGTAGAGGGTGCCGTCGCCGAACGCGCCGAGCGCCTCGGACCGGCAGCGCTCGAACGCGGCGGCCAGGTCGGCCGGGTCGGTGACCGGCCGCATCCCGCGTCCGCCGCCGCCGGCCACGGCCTTGAGCATGATGCCCTCCGGTGCGCCGGCCAGGAACTTCGCCGCTTCGTCGAGCGTCGCCGGCCCGGTCGCCGGCACCACGGGGATACCCGCCGACTCCGCCGCCGCGCGTGCTGCGGTCTTGTCGCCAAGCACCCGCAGCACCTGCGGCGCCGGACCGACGAACACCAGCCCGGCCTCGGCGCAGCGGCGCGCGAACTCGGCGTTCTCGCTCAGGAACCCCCAGCCGGGGTGCACGGCAGTGGCTCCGGCCGCGTGGGCGGCCTCGATCAGCGCGGTCTGATCGAGGTACGCGCCGACCCCGGTGCCGGGCAGCGGCACCGCCTGGTCCGCCCGGCGTACGTGCAGGCAGCGGTCGTCGTCGGCGGCGTACACCGCGACCGACGGCACGGCGAGGTCGGCGAGCGTCCGCAGCACACGGACGGCCACCTCGCCCCGGTTGGCCACCAGCACGCGATCCGGGTAGATCCCCACGGTCAGCTCCTCTGCGTTGTCGCCCACGCCGCCATCGTCCCGGTCAGGCGGATGTCTGCGCGTGCAGCTCCGCACGGGCGATCGAGCGCCGGTGCACCTCGTCCGGGCCGTCGGCGAAGCGCAGCGTGCGCTGGTGGGCGTACATGCTGGGCAGTGGGGTGTCCGGTCCGAGGCCGGCGGCGCCGAACGCCTGGATGGCGTGGTCGAGCACGCGGAGCGCGACGTTGGGAGCGATGACCTTGATCCCGGAGATCTGGGTCCGGGCCGCCTTGTTGCCCTGGGTGTCCATCAGCCAGGCGGTGTAGAGCGTGTAGAGCCGCGCCTGGTCGATCTCGATCCGCGCGTCGGCGATCCAGCGCTGGATCTGGCCCTGCTCGGACAGCGGGCCGCCGAACGCCACGCGGGACGTCACCCGCTGGCAGAGCAGCTCAAGGGCGCGCTCGGCCGCCCCGAGCGACCGCATGCAGTGGTGGATCCGGCCCGGTCCGAGCCGCGCCTGGGCGATCGCGAAGCCGCCGCCCTCCTCGCCCAGCAGGTTCGTCACCGGAACCCGGACGTTCTCGAACGTGATCTCGCAGTGCCCCTCCTGGTCCTGGTAGCCCATGACGGTGAGGCTGCGCACGAGTGTGACGCCCGGGGTGTCCAGCGGCACGAGGACCATGCTCTGCTGCCGGTAGGTGGGGCCGTCGGGGTCGGTCTTGCCCATCACGATGGCGATCTTGCACCGGGCGTCGCCGGCCCCGGAGATCCACCACTTGTGGCCGTTGATGACGTACTCGTCGCCGTCGCGGACGATCGAGCACTGGATGTTGCGGGCGTCGGAGCTGGCCACAGCCGGTTCGGTCATCGCGAAGCAGGAACGGATCTCGCCCTCCAGCAGCGGCTGGAGCCACTGCTTCTGCTGCTCCTCGGTGCCGAACATGGTGAGCAGCTCCATGTTCCCGGTGTCCGGTGCGGAGCAGTTCAGCGCCTGCGAGGCGATGTGCGAGCGGCCCAGGATCTCGGCAAGCGGCGCGTAGTCGAGGTTGGACAGGCCCTCGGTCCACTGGGTCTTGTGCGGCAGGAACAGGTTCCAGAGGCCACGGGCCCGTGCCTCGCGCTTGAGTTCCTCCATCACCGGAGGAAAGAAGTGCGGGTCACCGCTGTCGGCGAGTTGTTGCCGGTAGACCGGCTCGGCCGGATAGACGCACTCGTCCATGAACGTCAGCAGCGTTTCTCGCAGGGCGGCGGAGGTGGGCGAGTAGGCGAAGTCCACGAGAGCTCCAAGCGTCGTCGATCGGACCGGGTCGGAAGCGGAGGTGAGTCCGGGCCTCCGACGATCCGGATGGTTGCGTCGGCCCGGTACCGGTGCTCAAATTAGAGCCGACGTCGACGTCGGCGTCAAGAAATCGGACAGGTCCGTTGGTGGACCTTTTCGCGACGAATGGAGACGACGTGGCGCCAGCCCGCGAAGCAGTAATCGTGGCCACCGCACGGACGCCGATCGGTCGTGCGCACAAGGGGTCGCTCCGTCAGGCACGGCCGGACGATCTGGCCGGTTTCGCCATCGCACAGGCCCTGGGAAAGGTCCCAGCTGTCACCCCTGACCAGATCGGCGACGTGATCGTCGGTACCGCCAACCCGGCGGGGGAGCAGGGACTGAACGTCGGACGGCTGGCCGCGCTGCTGGCCGGGCTGCCCGACACCGTCACCGGGACCACCGTCAGCCGGGGATGCGCCTCCTCGCTCGACGCGATCCGGATCGCGGCGAACGCCATCGTGGCCGGCGAGGGCGACGTGTACGTGGCGGGCGGCGTCGAAAGCGTCTCCCGGACCTCAAGCGCACACATCGACGACGCCGCCACGAACCCGCGGTTCGGCACCGACCCCCTGCCGGACGCCTACATCACGATGGGGCGCACGGCCGAGAACGTGGCCGACCAGTTCGACATCTCCCGCGCCCGGATGGACGAGTACGCCAAGCTCTCCCAGGACCGCGCGGTCGCCGCCCGGGACCGTGGGTTCTTCGCCCGGGAGATCAGCCCGTACCGGCTGGACGACGGCACGCTCGTGGAACAGGACGACTGCCCGCGCGCGAACGTCGACCTCGACGTGCTGGCCGGGCTTCCCACCCCGTTCAAGGTCGACGGGCGGGTCACACCCGGCAACTCCTGCCCGCTCAACGACGGCGCTGCGGCGGTCGTCGTGATGTCCGCCGAGCGCGCCCGCGACCTGGGGATCCAACCCCTGGCGCGGATCCTGGGCTGCGCCACCACCGGTTTGGCCCCGGAGATCATGGGGGTCGGGCCGATCGAGGCGGTACGCCGGCTGTTCGACCGCACCGGGCTCGCCATCAGAGACGTCGACGTGCTGGAGCTCAACGAGGCGTTCGCGGCGCAGGTGCTTGCGGTCGTGGACGCCCTGAAGATCTCGGTGGAGGACCAGCTCAACCCGCACGGCGGCGGGATCGCCCTGGGCCACCCCTTCGGCATGACCGGTGCCCGGATCATGACCACGCTGCTCAACGGGTTGGAGGCCACCGGCGGTACTGTCGGCGTCGAGACGATGTGCGTCGGCGGCGGGCAGGGGATGGCCATGGCTGTCGAGCGGATGGCGTGACCCGATGACGTACCCCACGGCGCATGCGCTCCGGTGGCCGGACCGGCCGGCGGTGGTGATCGCCGAGACCGGCGAAACCCTCACCTACGGTCAGTTGGACGATGCCTCCCGCCGACTGGCGCGGGCGATGTGGAACGCCGGCCTGCGCCCCGGAGACCATGTCGCCCTGATGATGGCCAACCACCTCAGCTTCCTGGAGGTGTACTGGGCGGCGATGCGGTCCGGGCTGGTCCTCACCCCGATCGGCACTTCGCTGACCGCCGACGAGGCGGCCTGGATCGTCGACAGTTGCGGGGCCAGAGCCCTTGTGGTGGACGCGGCGGCACCCGCTGCGGGCGCCCTCGCCGCCGTACCCGCGATGGTGTTGAGGCTTGCGGTCGGTGGCCCGCTGGCGGGCTTCGACGACTACGCCGAGACGCTCGCGGCGTCGTCGGCCGAGCCGCTGGAGCACGAGCCGCTGGGCGTCGCGATGGTCTACAGCTCCGGCAGCACCGGGCGGCCCAAGGGGGTACGCCGCGAGCTGTCCGGACGCACCGTGCAGGAGGGACACCCGCATTTCCTGCGCTGGCTCAGGGAGCTGTGGAAGTTCACCGACGACTCGGTCTTCCTGACTCCGGCCCCGCTGTACCACGCCGCGCCGCTCTCGTTCTCCAGCACCGTCACGGCGGCGGGCGGCACCGTCGTGCTGATGCGCAGGTTCGACGCGGATGGCGCGCTCACGGCGATCGAGCGGTACGGCATCACCCACGCGCTGATGGTGCCCACGATGTTCGTCAGGCTGCTGCGGCTGCCCGCCGAGCGGCGCCGGGCCGCTGTGCTCGACTCGCTGTCCGTCGTGATCCACGGCGCCGGGCCGTGCGCCGTCGACGTCAAACGCCAGATGATCGACTGGCTGGGGCCGATCCTGCTGGAGTACTACGCCGGCAGCGAGGACAACGGCACCACGTTCATCGATTCGCAGGAGTGGCTGGCGCATCCCGGGTCGGTGGGCCGCGCCATCGCCGGCTGCCGGGTGCACGTCTGCGGCCCCGAGGGGAACGAGCTGCCGTCCGGGCAGGATGGCCTTGTGTACTTCGAGGCCGAGGGCGGCCGGTCCGACTTCGAGTACGTCGGTGGAGCCGACAGCTCGGCGGCCCGCCACCCGGTACGCCCGGACTGGTCCACGCTCGGCGACATCGGCCACCTCGACGACGAGGGCTACCTCTACCTCACCGACCGGCGCGACTATCTGATCATCTCGGGGGGCGTCAACATCTCGCCCCAGGAGATCGAGAACGCGGTGATCGGCTACGAGCCGGTGGTCGACGTCGCCGTGTTCGGCGTTCCGGACGAGGAACTCGGCGAGCAGGTCGTGGCGGTCGTCCAGCCCGTCGACCCGGCTGTCGACCGGGACGAGCTCGTGGCCGGGCTGCTCGCGTACCTGGCCGGTCGGCTGGCCCGGCACAAGATTCCGCGGTCGGTGTTCGTGGTGGAGGCCCTGCCGCGACTGCCCACCGGCAAGCTCGCCAAAAACCGCCTGCGGGAGCGGTACCTGCCGGCCCGCGCCCTGGACACGACCGCCGGGCCACAGGAGTTCCGGGCCTCCGTACGCGCGCTGCTGGAAAGGGAACTTCCGCCCGGCTGGAGCGGGCTCGGGGCGCTCGGGGACGACGAACTGCACAAGTGGATAGCGCGCTGGCGCGCGGTGCTGGCCCGGCACCGCCTGCTCGCCCCCGGCTGGCCGGTCGAGCACGGCGGGCTCGGTCTCGCCCCGGACCAGCAGGTGGTGCTCCAGGAGGAGTTCGCGAGGGCCGGAGTGCCAAGCGGCAGCGGCAACGACCCGTTCGGCATCGACATGCTGGGCAACACGCTGCTCGCCCTCGGTACGACCGAACAGCGGGCCCACTACCTGCCCCGGATCCTCGACGGCACCGACGTGTGGTGCCAGGGCTTCTCCGAGCCGGGCGCTGGATCCGACCTGGCGGCGGTGCAGACCCGTGCGGTGCTCGGCGCCGACGGGCGCTGGCGGCTCACCGGGCAGAAGATCTGGACCTCGAACGCGCACCTGGCGTCCTGGATCTTCGTGCTGGCCCGTACCGGCGCCCGCGCTGAGCGACACCGTGGCCTGACCTTTCTGCTCGTGCCGCTGGATCAGCCGGGTGTCGAGGTGCGCCCGATCCGGCAGCTCTCCGGCGCCTCCCACTTCAACGAGGTGTTCTTCACCGACGCGGTGGCCGCCGATGTGGTGGGCGCCGTCGGTGGAGGCTGGGCGGTAGCAATGGCGTTGCTCGGCCACGAGCGCGGGCAGTCCGCCACGACCCAGGCCATCCGGTACCGCGCGGAGTGGGAGCGGCTGGTCCGTACCGCCCGGGAGAACGGCATGCTGGATCGGGCCTGGGTACGTGACGGCCTGGCCGCCGCGTACGTCCGGATCGAGGTGATGGACGCGCTCGGCCGGCGGCTGGCCCACGGCGGCCTCACCGGTGCCGACGCGGCGGGGGACGCCGCCCTGTTCAAGTTGCAGTGGAGCGCGCACCACCAGGCGGTGACCGAGCTGGCCCTGGAGATCCTCGGGCCGGAGGCCACCACGCCGACAGGGCGTGTGCTGGAGCTGGGCTACGGCGGCCCGGACGCGGCCGGTGCGCCGATCAGCTCGGCCTCCTGGGTCGACATCTTCTACAACGCCCGACCCGGAACCATCTACGCCGGCACCACCCAGGTGCTGCGCAACGTGGTGGCCGAGCGCCTGCTCGGGATGCCGAAGGAGGTGCGACCGGCGGGCCCCGGCTGAGGTCAGTCCTTCTTGAGCCCGATCGCGTTGGCCCACAGGCGGGTCAGGCCGTCGACGGCGGCGTCGAGGTCGAATTCGTAGTCGGGGCCGGCGTCGGCGCCCATCCACAGGTACGCGAAGCGGCTGAGCATCGAGGTGAGGGCCACGGCGCTCAGGTGCGGGTCGAGGTCCGGATCGGCGAAGCCGTCGGCCTGGAGCCTGCGGATCGAGCGTTCGGTCCGGCTCATGGTCTGCTGTGCCCGGGACTCACGGATCGCGTGGATGTCGTCGTTGAACGTCGACACCTGCTCGATGATCGCCATGATCCGGCTGTGCCGGCGGTAGGACTCCAGGTAGCGGCGGTTGGCGGCCTCGATCCGCTGGTACGGGGTGAGGTCGGCCGACCCGCCGCGCTGGCCGTCGAACATCTCGGCCTGGATCTGCTCGGCGACGACCCGGAAGATCTCCTCTTTGGAGGAGAAGTACGTGTAGAACGAGCCGTGCGCGAGGCCGACCTCCTTCGCGATGTCGGTGATCCGGGCATCGATGAACCCGTCCCGCTCGAAGACCCGGTGGGCGCCCTCCACCAGCTTGGCGCGACGCTCGAGATAACGCTTCGACTGCGTCGCCGCGCCGTCCGGACGTGCCGGCGTGGTGGTCCTGTCTGTCACTCGTCGCCCCATTCGATCTCGTGTCGCCCGGTCGGCCGCTGTCGACCGGCCGTGTGAACCGAATCATAGAAAATCCTGGACACCGGGTAGTGCCTCGTCCTAACGTCCTGGGCAACGAATCTGACCCCGACGTCAGAGTCAACCCTAACTCCCCTGCTTGACGCGCGTCGCGGGTCTCCCAGGATTAACGCGAGAAAGGTGACGGGATGCGTGCCTTCCTGATTCGCAGACTGGCCACCTTCGTGCCCACGCTGCTTCTCATCACCTTGATGGTGTTCGGGCTGCAACAGATCGTGCCGGGCGGTCCCGCCGAGGCGATCGCCGGCGCGGGATCGACCCAGGAGTCGATCGACGAGATCAACAGGCAGCTCGGGCTGGACCGCCCGCTCATCGAGCAGTACACCTCCTGGATCGGCAACCTGGTACGCGGTGACCTCGGCACGTCGTACTTCAGCCGGGAGCCGGTGGACGAGCTGCTCTCCCGCCGGCTCGAACCGACGGTGCTGTTGGTGGTCTCGGCGCTCGTCCTGGCCCTGCTGATCGGCGGCGGCGCCGGTCTGTGGGCCGCGGCCCGGCGTCGCCACCTGGACGGCCGTTCGGTGCTCGCCGTCTCCGGCATCGGCCTCGCCGTCCCGGACTTCTGGCTGGCGACGATCGCCGCCGGCTTCATCGGTCTCGACCTGGCCCTGCTGCCGGCCGTCGGCTACACGCCGCTCGCCGACGACTGGGTGCAGACGATCCGCTCGATCATCCTTCCCGTCCTGGTGCTCTCCTTCGCCACCGGCGCGCTGGTCTGCCGGCACGTCCGCAGCGCGGTGAGCCAGGCCCTGGACAGCGCTCACATCCGTACGGCCTGGGCGATGGGCCTCGCGCCCCGGCAGGTGTACCTGGGCGACGCGTTGCGCTCGGCGGCGCCCGCCGTGGTGACCCTCCTGCCGCTGCTGGTGGCCACACTTGTGGGTGCCTCGGTGGTGGTCGAGAACGTGTTCGCGATTCCCGGCCTGGGCGGCCTCATCGTGCAGTCGGTCGACAACCGGGACTACGCGACGTTGCAGGGCACTGTGCTGCTGATGGCGCTGCTGGTGCTCATCCTCAACTTCGTCGCCGACCTCGTGCTCGCCCGGCTCGACCGGCGGGTGGCGGCGTGAGCCCGGCGGCCGGCGCGCTGGCCGGCGTCCGGGTGATCGAGCTCGGCCACGCCATCGCCGGCCCGCACTGCGCGCAGATGCTCGCCGACCACGGCGCGGACGTCGTCAAGGTCGAGCCGCCGGTGGGGGAGATGTCCCGCGACGCCCTGCCGGTCGTGGACGGCGTGAGCGTCTACTTCGCCTCGCACAACCGCGGCAAGCGCAGCATCTGCCTGGACCTCAAGACCCCGCCCGACCTGGAGCTGCTGCTCCGGCTGTGCGACACCGCAGACGTCGTGCTCACCAACTACGGCGCCGACGTGCCGCAGCGACTGGGCTGGTCCTACGACGTGCTCCGGGCCCGCAATCCACGACTGGTGATGGTGCACGTCACAGGCTTCGGCTCCGGGGCGTCCGACGCGCCCCGTGCCGCGTACGACGGCGTCATCCAGGCGATGAGCGGGATCGCCGACCTCACCGGGCAACCCGGCGGGGAGCCGACGTTCGTCGGTGCCTTCGTGGCCGACCACGTGGCCGCGTACCACGCGACAATCGCGGTGCTCATGGCGCTGCGCGAGCGTGAGGTCACGGGCGTCGGAACGTTCGTCGACGTGAGCATGCTCGACTCGTACACCGCAATGCTCGCCCACGAGGTCGGCCTGGCGGCCGCCGGCGTCCCACGTGGACGCTGGGGCAACCAGGTCCAGACCGCGTTCGCGAACGTCTTTGCGGCGCGGGACGGGCAGGTCTTCCTGGCCCCGTTGGGTGACGCCGCCTGGCAGCGGTTCTGGGCGGTGCTGGGCGGCACCGACGTCAGCTACGACGAGTCCACCGGAGAGGCGCGGGAGCGTCTGGAACAGGTGGTGGGCGACTGGACCTCCGGTCGCACCATCACCGAGGTGCTCGACGCGATGCGCGCCGCGGGCGTGGCGGCGGGACCGATGCGCCCGGTCGGGGAGGCGGTCACGGCGATGGCCGGCACGGGCATGGTGCTGACAGTTGACGGCCCCGACGGCCGGCCGGTGCGGGTGCCCGGCCGGCCGGTGCGGGTCGGCCTCACCGAACGCCCCGGCGCGCTCACGGTGCCGCGGACCGGTGAGCACACGACGGAAATCCTCACCGAACTCGGGCTCGCCCCGCACCAGCAGCAGGACCCGGCCGAGCGCGGCCCGGCCGCCCCGGTAGCGCGATCGCAGGAGGCAGACCGATGACCACGTCGATGGACCCGCGCACCGCTGCCACGCCGCTGCGCGTCCGCGCCGGGCTGGCCGCCCGGCGGCCACGGTCGGCAAGCGGCCCGCGCGCGGTCGCCTTCTGGATCGGTTCCGCGGTCGTCCTGCTGGTGCTGCTGGCCGGGCTGCTCGCGCCCTGGCTGGCGCCGTACGACCCGCTGGCCATCGATCCGGCCGACCCGTACGCCGGGCCGTCCGGCGCGCACTGGCTCGGCACCGACGCGAACGGCCGCGACGTGCTGTCCCGACTGATGCACGGCTCGGCCTCCAGCTTCCGCGGAATCGCCATCACCGTCGGTGTGGCCGGAGTGTTCGGCAGCCTGTGGGGTCTGGTCGCCGGCTACGTCGGCGGGCCTGTCGACGAGGTGTTGATGCGCCTCGCCGACGCCGTGATCTCCTTCCCGGGCATCGTGCTGGCCATCGCGATCACCGGCGCGCTCGGCCCGAGCCTGCTCACCGCGATGCTCTCCGTCGGTGTCGTCTTCGCCCCGATCGTCGCCCGACTGCTGCGTGCCCAGGTGCTGGCGCTGCGGCAGGCGGAGTTCGTGCTTGTGGCCCGGTCGCTCGGCGTACGCGGCTGGCGGATCGCGCTGCGGCACGTGCTGCCCAACGCGATGGGGCCCGTCGTCGTCCAGCTCTGCGGCCTGGCCAGCACCGCGCTGATCATCGAGGCCGCGCTCGGATTCCTCGGCCTGGGCGTGCAGCCGCCGGCACCCAGTTGGGGGCCGGACCTGGCCCGCGCGTACGCCGACTTCTACGTCAACCCGTTGCTCACCGTCGCTCCCGGCCTGCTGATCACCGCTACCGCGTTCGCGATCAGTCAGGTCGGTGACGGCCTGCGCGACCGCCTACGGATCGGATGAGCCGTCCCGTCATCCGCTCCTTTCTTCTCACCAATTCCCTCGATGAGGAGCAGCAATGTCCATATTCGGCCCCCGCCGCCTACCCACCACTGCCCTCGCCGTCAGCATCCTCGTCCTCGCGACCGGGACCGCATGCGGATCCGGCGAGTCCGGAACCGACTCGACGGCCGCCGCACCCTTGAAGATCGGCACGGTCAACTTCCCGACCTCACTGGACCCGACAGTGAGTTCCTCGGGGTACGACTACCCGCACCTCAACCTGGTCTACGACCGCCTTCTGGTCGGCGATCCCAAGACCGGTGAGCTCGGCCCCGGCCTGGCCACGTCGTGGAAGGTCGCCGACGACGGCTCCTCGATCACCCTGGAACTGCGCGAGGGCGTCAAGTTCTCCGACGGCACGACGATGGACGCCGCCGCCGTGAAGGCCAGCATGGATCGGTTCAAGGCGTCCGCGAACGGCCAGGACATCGCCAGTGTCTCCGCGATCACCGCAGAAGGCGCCAACACAGTGGTGCTCACGATGAGCAAGCCGGACTCCTCGATCCCGACGGCGTTGAGCGACCGGGCCGGGATGATCGTCTCGCCGACCGCTGTCGAGAAGGAGGGCAAGGACTTCGCCGCCCGTCCGGTCGGCGCCGGGAAGTACACGCTGGAGAGCCTGCAGACCGGGGCGGCCGTCAACTACAAGCGCAACGACGCGTACTGGGGTGACAAGGGCAAGGCGCCCACGCTCAACTGGCAGGTGTTCAAGGACCCGCAGGCAATGGTGACGGCGTTCCAGAGCAACGTGGTCGATGTGGCGATCTCGGTGCCGCCGCTGAGCGTCGAGAAGCTCAAGACGGTGCCGGGCAAGCAGGTGGTGGTCGGTCCCGCGTACTCCGAGACAATGATCAACTTTAACGCGAAGCTGGCGCCCACCGACAAGGTGGAGATCCGGCAGGCCATCAACTACGCGCTCGACCGCGAGGTCATCCGGAAGGCGGCAAGCGGTGACGCCGCCGAGGTGACCTGGACGGCGCTGCCGCCGACGCACCCGTACCACGACGCGTCGATCACACCCACCTACGCCTACGACGAGGCGAAGGCCAAGGCGCTCGTCGCCCAGGCCACCGGTGGCAAGCGGGTGGCAATGAAATGCCTGACCTTCCCGGGCCTCAACTACGAGACCAGCGGCCCGATCATCATCGACTCGCTGAAGAAGATCGGCATCGACGTCACCATCCAGTCCGAGACCGCCGCCGCGGCCACCGAGGCGTTCTGGGCCAAGAGCCAGGCGCCCTGTTTCCTGTCCGGCTGGACCGGCCACGCCGACCCGGCGATCACCTACGGCCGGTTGCTCAACCCGGACTCCTTCTACAACGCCGGCAAAACCGACTTCGGCACCGCGCAACTTCAGGACAAGCTGTTGACCACGTTCGACTTCGCGCCGCGCAAGGCGGCGGCCACCGACCTCGCCAAGAAGGTGGCCGAGGTCGCGCCGTTCGCGCCGCTGTTCACCGTACCGATGATCGTCGGTCTGTCCGACCAGGTCGACGGCTACGAGCCGAACGCCAGCGGGCGACCGGACATGTCGACGGTGGCCCGCAAGTGACAAGCGCGGAGCAGGCGGCCCTGGAGATCCGTGACCTGGGCATCAGGTTCGCGGGGAGCCCCGAGCCCGCGGTGCGGAACGTCTCGTTCACTGTCGGACGCGGTGAGGTCCTCGGCGTGGCGGGGGAGTCCGGCAGCGGCAAATCCTCCATCGCCCTCGCCGCGCTGGGGCTGCTGCCGCCGGACGCCGAGGTGACCGGAAGCATCCGCCTCGGCGACCAGGAACTGGTCGGGCTCCGGGGCCGCCGGCTCCGCGCGATTCGTGGTCGGAGGATCGCGATGATCTTCCAGGAGAGCGTCTCGGCGCTGCATCCGATGCGCCGGGTGGGTGACCAGATCGTCCGGGTGATCCGGGCGCACCTGCCCGGCAGCCGGGCCGAGGCCGGTGCGCGCGCGGTGGCGGCGTTGCGCGACGTCCGGCTCGACCCGGATCGGGTCATGGGCAGCTACCCGCACCAGCTCTCCGGCGGGATGTGCCAGCGAGTGATGATCGCGATGGCGCTCAGCTGCGAGGCCGACGTTGTCCTCGCCGACGAGCCCACCACGGCGCTTGACGTCTCGTTGCAGAAGGACATCCTCGTCCTGCTGCGGGAGCTGGTCGCCTCGCGCGGCCTGAGCGCCGTCTTCATCAGCCACGACCTGGGCGTCCTCGGCGACGTGAGCGACCGGGTGATGGTGCTCTACCGCGGTGAGGTCAAGGAGGTCGGTGCGGTGGACGCGATGCTGAGCCGGCCGCAGCACCCCTACTCGCAGGCGCTGCTGGACTGCGTACCCCGGCTCGGGGGCGACCGGCTGCGGACCTTCCCGGAGATCGCCGCCGACCAGGCCGGTGGCTGGACCGGCGGTGGGTGCAACTACGCGGCCCGCTGCCCCCGTGCAGCCGACGACTGTCGGGAGCACCCCGACCTGCGCAGTGTCGAGGAGAGCCTGGTGCGCTGCCGGCACCCGCTGGGTGAGGCGGCCCCCGCCGGCCGGACGGAGGTGCTGCGGTGAGCGACGTCCTGCGGGTCTCGAAGGTGTCGAAGGACTACGGCTCGGGCGACCGCGCCCACCGCGTGCTCTCCGACGTCAGCCTGGAGTTGGCGCGCGGCGAGGTGCTCGGCGTCGTCGGCGAGTCCGGCTCGGGCAAGTCCACGCTGGGTCGGATCGTCGCCGGCTTTCTGCCGCCGAGCCAGGGCAGCGTCGAGCACCTCGCCGGCGGGCCACGGTCGGTCCAGATGATCGTCCAGGAGTCGGCCGGGGCGTTGAACCCCCGGCTGCCGGTCTGGCGGTCGATGGCCGAGGTCACCGCTGTCAACCGGCGGTTGGCCCGCCGGTTCCGCGAGCCGTCGATGGAGTACGTGCGGTACGTCGGGCTCAGCGACGCCGACGCCGACCGCCGCCCGACGCAGTTGTCCGGCGGTCAGCGCCAGCGCGTCTCGATCGCCCGGGCGCTTGCCGCCAAGCCTGCGGTGCTGGTCTGCGACGAGGCGGTGTCCTCGCTCGACGTCTCGGTACGCGCCACAGTCCTCAACCTGCTCAACCGGGTCCGAGTGGACTTCGGCATCGCGATGATCTTCATCTCGCACGACATCGCCGTCGTGAGCCATCTGGCCGACCGGGTGCTGGTGCTGAGCAACGGAAAAGTGATGGAACACGGGCCGACCGAGCAGGTGCTCACCCGGCCCGAGTCGGACTACACCCGCGCCCTGATCGCGGCGACCCCCAGCCTGGAACGTCGCCTGATGCATTCCGCCGAAGGAGCCTGAGCAATGGACGTCTTCGAGGCGATCCGGACGACGCGCGCGATGCGGCGACTGGATCCCACGGTGCCGGTCACCGACGAACAACTGTGGACCATCCTGGGCGCGGCCCACTGCGCGCCCTCCGGCGGCAACGCGCAGTGGCTGCGCTGGGTGGTGGTCACCGACGCCGAACGACGCGCTCGACTCGGCGAGATCTATCGGGCCTGCTGGGCGCCGGTCCGCCGGCGCTACGACGACCGCGTGCCCGCCGACCCGGAGGCGGCCGAGAAGCAGGCACGGATGCTGCGCTCGGCGGACCACCTGGCCGAGCACATGGGTGAGGCGCCGGTCCTCATCGTCCCGGTGACGACAGTGGACGAGCCGTCGTCGGTGTTTCCGGCGGTGCAGAACCTCATGCTGGCGGCGCGGGCACTGGGCCTGGGCACGACGCTGACCACCACGCACCGGCACGCCGCCGACGAGGTGCGGAAGGTGCTCGGCCTGCCACCGGACGCGATCACCTGGGCGCTGATCCCGGTCGGCGTCCCGACCGGCCGCTGGGGCGAGGCCCGCAGGCGTCCGCTGGAGTCGGTCGTCTACTGGGACACCTGGGAGGCGACCCGGTGAGCGACGCCCAAGCCGACTTCCGCCAGTCGCTGCGCGGTTTCCTGGCGAAGGCGTCACCGGAATCCGAGGTACGGCGGCTGATGGAGGCCCCGATCGGCTTCGATCCCGCAGTCTGGCAACGGATGGCGGTCGAGCTGGGGCTGCCGGGTGTGGCCATCCCCGAGGCGTACGGCGGGCAGGGCTTCGGCGGCGCGGAGCTGCGGCTCGTGATCGAGGAACTCGGTCGCGTCCTCTACGGCGGCCCGTACTTCGCCACCGTGGCCCTCGGGGCCGAGCTGCTGCTCCGGCTCGACGACGAGCGGGCCCGCGCCGACTTGTTGCCCCGGATCGCCGACGGGTCGCTGCCTACGGCCGTCTCGCTGGGCGGCGACCTGCGGGCCCGGGCCGGCGAGGACGGGACCTGGGTCGTCGACGGCACCGCGACGCACGTCGTCGACGCCGAGGCGGCGACGCTCCTGCTCGTGGTCGCCGCGACCGTGGACGGTGTCGACGTCCTGGCGGTGGACCCGGCCGAGGCCGAGGTGACAGTGCAGCCGTCGCCCGTGCTGGACCCGACCCGCCGCCAGGCTGTGGTGCGCTTCCGGTCAGCCCCGGCACGGCGGCTCGGGCGACCGGGCCAGGCGGCCACGGTGGTGGCCCGCGTGCGGGACCAGGCGATGGTCGCGCTCGCCGCGGAGCAGACCGGCGGCGCGGCCCGCGCGTTGGAGCTGATGGTCGAGCACGCGTTGACCCGGGAGCAGTTCGGCCGCCCGGTGGGCGGCTTCCAGGCGATAAAGCACCTGTGTGCCGAACGCCTGCTCGACGTGGAGTCGATGCGGTCGCTCGTCCACGCGGTCGACGACACCCTCGACGACGACGCCTTCGCCGTCCAGGCCCGGACCGTACGGTCGTTCTGCTCCGAGGCGTACTTCCGGGTAACCGCCACGGCCGTCCAGGTGCACGGCGGCATCGGCTTCACCTGGGAGCATCCGATCGGCCTCTACTTCAAGCGGGCCAAGAGCAGCGAGTTGCTGTTCGACGGGCCGGCGACGCAGCGGGAGGAACTCATCGACCACCTGCTCGCCGCCCGATGAGCGTCCACACGCCGCTGAACTTCCGGGACCTCGGTGGCCTGCCGACAGCCGACGGCGGGCGGGTGCGCCCCTGCGCGGTCTACCGCAGCGCCACCCCTGTGTTCCTCGACCCGGACGAGGCAGAGGCCTTTCGCGAGGTGACAGGCATCCGGGTCCGGGTCGACCTGAGGGGCCGCCGGGAGATCGCCGAGACCAGCGAACGGGACCGGCTCACAGGCGGTCTGCGGATCATGCACCTGCCGTTCGGCCGATCGACCCTGCGGCCGGTGCATCCGGACCCGGGTGTGCGCCTGGCCGAGCACTACGCCGACATGCTCGTCGTGTCCGCCGCGACGATCACCACGGCGGTGCGGCAGGCTGTGGACGCCCGCGAGAACCCCCTGCTCGTGCACTGCACAGCGGGCAAGGACCGCACCGGCGTTGTCGTCGCCGTGCTGCTCGCCGCGCTCGGCGTCCCCGCGCGCGACGTGGTCGAGGACTACGCGCGGACCCGTGAGCACCTGGTGGCGATCTGGAACCAGGCGCGGCTCCTGCCGGAGTGGGAGAAGCGGATTGCGAGCCTGCCCGAGGAGGCGCACACTGCGGAACCAGCCACCATGGAGCACTTCTTGGCGCTCGTCCAGGAGCTGCACGGCGGCGTCGCCGCCTGGCTGGCGACGCAGGGCTTCGGCGCCGCCGACCTCGACGCGCTGAGGGCCGCCCTGGTGGAGTAGTGCTCGGGCTGTGACGAGTGTCCGACACCGGCGGTCCCACCATTACCGTCTCGGGAACTCCGGGTCCCTGATTGCTACCGTGATGCAAGGCGCGCGTCAACGTATCTCACGAGAGGGCAACCATGGCCCGGACCGTTTCCGCGAACGCAGCAATCCCCGGTATGTCCGAGGCGACCCACGACCAGCCTGTCGCGGCACCGCCGGGGGCCGCGCCCCGCTCGGAGTCGCTGCTGGAACGCGCCTTCACCGAGGCGCTCGAGCGCTCCGACGACAACGACGAGATCACCATGCGGCTTCTCGACGCCGCCTACGAGCAGTTCCGCCGCATGGGCGTCCGCCGGTCAACAATGGAGGACGTGGCGCGGCGGGCCGGCGTTTCCCGGATCACCGCGTACCGCCGGTTCGCCACGAAGGACCGGCTGGTGGAGCAGGTGGTCCGCCGGGAGTTCCGGCGCTACTTCGACCAGTTCCTCGTCGACATCCAGCGGGCCGCGACCGTCGGCGACCGGGTGGTGCTGGGCTTCGTCAGCGCCTTGCAGGCGATCCGCCGCAACCCGCTGATCGGAGGGCTGATGGACGCCGAACCGGACATGCTCATCCCTTCGATGATCAGCGACGGCGGGCGGACGTTGGCCACGGTGCAGCGGTTCGTCGCCGGCCAACTCCGCCGCGAACAGCACGCCGGCACCATCTCCGCCTCGGTGGACGTCGAGATCGTCGCCGAGCTGATGACCCGGCTTTCCTGCTCCTTCCTGCTCATACCCAGCCACGTCATCGACCTCGATGACACCGAAGAACTACGAGCCGTGGCCCGGCGGTTCCTCGTACCCATGCTGGAGCACGGTTCACAGGCCGAGTGATCGGCCGATCACCTCCTTCATGATCTCCGTGGTGCCGCCGTAGATGGTCTGCACGCGGGCGTCCAGATACGCCCGGGCCACCGGATATTCGCGCATGTAGCCGTAACCGCCGTGCAACTGGAGGCAACGGTCGACGGTGCGGTGCTGTAGCTCGGTGCACCACCACTTCGCCATCGCCGCCGTCTCCGCCGTGAGGTCCGGCGCGACCAGGCACTGGTCGATGAAGACCCGGCCGAGGCGCAGTTCGGTGGCGAGTTCGGCAAGCACGAACCGGTTGTGCTGGAAGCTGCCGATGGGGCGGCCGAATGCCTGGCGTTCCTTGCAGTACGCGAGGGTCTGCTCGAACACCGTCTCGGCGCCGGCGAGCGCCGCCACGGCGATCGACAGCCGTTCGAAGGGAAGGTTGCGCATCAGGTAGCCGAAGCCCTTGCCCTCGACGCCGAGGAGATTCGCCGCGGGCACCCGGACGTCGGCGAAGAACAGCTCGGCGGTGTCCTGCGCCTTCTGCCCGATCTTGTCGAGGTTGCGGCCCCGCTCGAAGCCTGCCATGCCCCGCTCCACCACCAGCAGGCTGATGCCCCGGTGCCCCGCCGCCGGGTCGGTGCGGGCCACGACGATGACCAGGTCGGCCAGGATGCCGTTGCTGATGAAGGTCTTCTGACCGTTGAGGACGTAGCAGTCCCCGTCGCGTACCGCGGTGGTCGTGATGCCCTGCAGGTCGCTGCCAGCGCCCGGTTCGGACATGGCGATCGCGGTGATGATCTCGCCGGAGCAGAAGCCCGGCAACCAGCGTTCCTCCTGCTCGTCGTTTGTCAGGTCGGTGAGGTACGGACCGATGATGTCGTTGTGCAGGCCGAACGCAGGGCCGCTCGCGCCGGCCCGGGCCAGCTCCTCGGTGAGAATGGCGCTGAACAGCCGGTCGGTCACCCCGCCTCCGCCGTACCGTTCGTCGACGGAGAAGCCCAGCAGGCCGGTCGTGCCGGCGGCCCGCCACAGGCCGCGGTCGACGATGCCGTCGGCCTCCCAGCGGTCGTGGTGCGGTGCGATCTCCTTGTCGATGAAGGCACGCACCAGTTCGGCGAACGCGAGGTGGTCGGCGGTGAGGATGGGACGGTCCACCATGTGTGTCAGCTCCTTGCCGCACGGGCCCTACCGGGCCATGTCCTTCACTGTGGCGATGAGACGCCGCGGGTCCGAACCCAGCGGTGTGACGTTGAGGATCGTGACGCCGGCGTCGCGGTAGGCCTGGACCCGATCCCGTACGTAGCTCTCCGGCCCGATCAGGCTGGTGCGCTCCAGCAGCTCGGCGGGGACGGCGGCGGCGGCCTCCGTCTTGCGCCCCGCCAGGTACAGCTCCTGGATACGGTCGGCGTCGTCGGCGTAGCCGTAGCGGCACAGCAGGTCGTGGTAGAAGTTGCGACCCTTTGCGCCCATGCCGCCGACGTACAGGGCGATCAGCGGTCGGGCGAGGTCGCGCAGGCCTGTCACGTCGCTGCCGATGGCCAGTGGACCACCTGCCACGACCTCCAGCGGCGGGAGATCGGCGGATCGTTTGCCCTGTCCGGCGGCCAGCGCCGCACCCCAGATGTCGGCCGCGCGCTCCGGGTCGTAGAGGAACGGGAGCCACCCGTCGGCCACTTCGGCGGTCATCCGTACGTTCTTGTCGCCCAGGCTCGCCACGTAGATCGGGATGCTGTCGCGGAGCGGACGGGTGAGGATCTTCAGCGGCTTGCCGAGGCCGGTGCCTTCCTCGGCGGGCAGTGGCAGCGGATACACACCGTCGTTGACAAGCGTCTCGCGTCGCCACACCTGCCGGCAGATCCGGATCACCTCGCGCGTCCGGGCGAGCGGCCGATCGTAGGCGACGCCGTGCCATCCCTCGATCACCTGCGGCCCGGACGCGCCCAGGCCGAGGATGGCACGACCGCCCGAGACCGCGTCCAGCCCCGCCGCGGTCTGCGCCAGCAGCGCCGGGGTACGGGAGTAGATGGGCAGGATGGCGGAGCCGATCTGCAGCCGTGTGGTCTTCGCGGCGAGGTAGCCCATGATGGTCGGCGCGTCGAACCCGTAGGCCTCCGACACCCAGACCACGTCGAGGCCGTCCTGCTCCCAGGCGGCCACGGCATCAGCCCCGCTTCTGGGGTCCGTCGCGTAGGCCAGGGGTGTCGCGATACGCATCAGTGGTCTCCTAGTTTCTCGCTGACGGCGCCGTTGTCCAGCCACCGCGGCACGTCGGCGCCGAGGCCCCAGTCGGTGAGGACCGTCGCGGTGTCCGCGCCCGGCGCCGGCGGGCTGCCGCCGACCGACCCGGGTGTCAGCGACAGGCGGGGCGCCACAGCGGGCTGGCGAACGCCGAAGTGCTCCTCGAACGTCGCGCGCGCCACCAGGTGCGGATGGTGCTGCGCCTCGGCGAGCGACAGCACCGGTGCCACGCAGGCATCGCTGCCGTCGAACAGCTCGGTCCACTCGTCGCGGGTACGGCCCGCGAAGACCTCCGCGAAGCGTGCGCGGAGCACCGGCCATCCGGTGACGTCGTGCTGGGCGGGCAGGTCCGCGTCGGCCAGCCCAAGCAACCGCAGCAGCTCGGCGTAGAACTGGGGCTCCAGTGCGCCGACGGCCATGTGCCCGCCGTCGGCTGTCGCGTAGACGTCGTAGAACGGTGCGCCGCCGTCGAGCAGGTTGCGGCCACGCTCGGGTTGCCAGGCGCCGTCGGCGAGCAGTCCGGCGAACATCGTGGTGAGGTGGGCAGTGCCGTCGACGATGGCGGCGTCGACCACCTGCCCCTGACCGGTGCCGCGGGCCGTGTGCAACGCGGCGAGGCAGCCGACGACGAGGTAGAGCGCGCCGCCACCGAAGTCGCCGACGAGGTTGAGTGGGATCTGCGGCGGCCCGTCGGAGCGGCCGATCGGGTGCAGGGCCCCGGCGACGGCGATGTAGTCGATGTCGTGGCCGGCGGCGTGAGCCAGCGGCCCGTGCTGCCCCCATCCGGTCATCCGTCCGTAGACGAGGCTGGGGTTGCGCTCCAGCGCGGCCTGCGGGCCGATACCGAGCCGCTCGGCCACCCCCGGACGCCAGCCCTCAATGAGGATCGCGGCCCGGTCGGCCAGTCCGAGGACCACCTCGGCCCCGTCGGGATGCTTCAGGTCCACGACGATCGAGCGCTTGCCCCGGTTGAGCAGGTCACGCCTCGGGTCGCCGGCCGGCAGCGCGCCCGGCCCCGGTCGGTCGACCCGTACGACGTCGGCGCCCAGGTCGGCCAGCAGCATAGCGGCGAACGGGCCGGGGCCGATCCCGGCGAGTTCCAGGACCCGGACCCCGGCCAGTGGCCCGCTCACGCGCCGGCCCGGGGCGCGAAACGGGGCGTACGCCTCTGGACCTGACTGGCCAGGGCCTCACCGAAGTCGGCACCGGCCAGGGAGGCGGTCATGAGTCGACTGGCATCGGCGGCCGCCTCGGCGATCCCGCATTCCAGGCCCGCGAACACCTGCCGCCGGATCACCGCCATGGAGGCTGGCGAGCAGTGTGCGGCAAGGTCGGCGGCGTAGGCTTGCGCCTGGGCCAGCACCTCGTCGCGGGGGAGTACGCGTTGCACAAGTCCGATCCGGAGCGCCTCCGCCGCGTCGATCTTGCGACCGGACACCAGTAGGTCCAGCGCGTTGCCGACGCCGACCAGCCGGGGGAGCAGCCAGGCGCTGCCGTACTCGGCGATGAGACCGAGCCGGCTGAACGCCATGGCAAGGCGCGCCCGCGTCGCCATGAACCGCACATCGGCATACAGCGCGTGGACCAGCCCCAGGCCGGCGGCGCCGCCGTTGACCGCCGCGACGATCGGCGTTCCCAGCGTGATCGGCAGATGTGGCTCGAAGCCGAACTCTTTGGTCAGTTGGTCGCGGTGACGTTCGTCGAGCAGCGCCTCCAATGCCCCCGGATCGGCGCCCGCGCAGAACCAGTCGCCGGCGCCGGTCACCACGATGGCGCCTACCTCCGGATCCCTGTCGGCTGCCAGCAGCGCCGCGTAGTAGTCGCGGAACATGTCAAGCGTCATCGTGTTGCGCTGGTCGGGCCGGTCGAACCAGATCGTGCGTACGCCGGCGTGGGTCGCGGCCCGCAGACCACAACCGGCCGGCTCGGCCTCAAGCACGGAGAGCATCGGTGCGTCCCTTGTGATATCTGATATTTGATACTGTTGTCGGGTGGCAACCCGGAGCAAGGTCCAAGACGTATCTCATCCCCAGCTCTCCGAGACAGTGGCGAGCCTGCTGCGCGACCGGATCATGTCCGGCCAACTGCGCCCCGGTGAGCGGATCCGCCTTGAAGAGGTCGCCAAGGAGACCGGGCTGAGCATCACGCCGGTGCGCGAGGCCCTGCTGATGCTGCGCGCCGAGGACATGGTCGAGTTGCAACCACGTCGTGGCCACGTGGTCGCGCCGCTGTTCCGCCAGGACATCGTGGACGTGTTCGGGCTGCAGGGCGACATCGCCGGCGAACTCGCCGCCCGGGTCGCCGTCAGAATCACCCAGGCCCAGCTCGATGACCTGCGGCAGCAGCACGAGCGGCTGCGCCGGGCAGCCCAGGCCCGGCAGGTCGGCCGGGTCGAGCAGCTCGAGTTCGAGTTCCACCGCGGCATCAACCGGCTGGCCGGCGCACGCAAGCTGTCCTGGCTGCTGCGAACCGCGACGCGCTACACGCCGTCGCGGTTCTACGCGGCCGACGCCGAGTGGCGGGCGGGCATGATCGCCGACCACGAGGCTCTGCTGGACGCCCTCGAGGCCCACGACCCGGTCGCCGTGCGGCCGGTCATGGCCCGCCACTTCACCGACGGCGCGGAGCGGCTGGTCAAGCACCTGGACGGTCTGGGGGTGTGGAGCGGGTGAGTCAGTGGCGACCATGACGCCACTTGAACATCGCCAGCGAGGTCCGCATGGCGGAAGCGGCGGGTTGCAGCGTCATCACGTCGATCGGCGGCCGGAACCGCTGCCAGGTGACCGAGCGCGGTCGGCTGAACTCGCGCAGGCCGTCCGCGCCGTGGACCCGCCCGAAACCCGAGTCGCCCACGCCGCCGAAGGGCAGTGACGGCACCCCGGCGTACCCGAGCACCGAGTTGACCGACACGGCTCCCACCCGCAGCCGGGCCGCGAGTGCCAGCCCCTGGCGGCGGTGTCGCGTGAAGATGGAGCCGGACAGCCCGTACCTGGTCGCGTTCGTCCTGCGTAGCGCCTCGTCGACGTCGGGCACCGGATTGACCACCAGCACCGGACCGAACGTCTCGTCGGTCACCGCCGTGCTGTCCTCGGGGACGTCGGCGAGCACTACCGGCTCGACGAACGGTGGCCGCACCGAACTCGCGTCACCGACCACGGCGCGGGCACCCCGGTCGATGGCGTCGGTGATGTGGCTCAGCACGATGCCGGGCTGGACCGGCGTGCTCATGGGCCCGTACGGCGCATCCGGCTCGGCGCCCGGCTGGACCTGCCGCACCAGCTCGGTCAGCTTGGCCACGAACGGCTCGTAGACGGCCTGCTCCACGTAGACGCGCTCGACACCGGCGCACGTCTGCCCGGCGTTGCCCAGGCCGCCGAAGACCGCCGCCTGTGCGGCGGCGTCGAGGTCGGCGTCGGCGGTGACGATGAGCGCATCCTTGCCGCCGCCCTCGATCACGACGGGGGTCAGAGTCTCGGCGCAGGCGGCCATCACCGCCCGGCCCGTCGCGGCCGACCCGGTGAACGCGATCTTGTCGGCCCCCGCGCGGCACAGTGCCGCCCCGGTCGTGCCGTCGCCGGTGACGACCTGCAGGACCGGTCGATCGGGAAGCAGGTCACTCCAGCGCTCGGCGAGCCACACGCCGACGCCTGTGGTGAACTCGCTGGGCTTGAAGACCACAGCGTTGCCGGCGGCCAACGCGTGCGAGATGGCCCCCATCGGCGTGTAGACCGGGTAGTTCCACGGCCCGATCACGCCGACGACGCCGTACGGCACGTACTCCACGGAGCTGGCCTGGTTGAACGCGAGCAGGCCGGAGGAGACCCCGCGTCGTTTCAGCACGCGCCGGGCGTGCCGGGCGGCCCAGTCCAGGTGCTCGACGGCGAGCATAACCTCCAACTGAGCCCCGGCGATCGACTTGCCGGTCTCGCTGCGGATGAGCTCGGCCAGCTCGTCGATGCGGTTCGCGATTGTCGCCTTGTAGGCGAGCAGGTGCTGCCGGCGTTGCCGCGCGTCCAGGCCGGCCCACCAGCCTGCCGCCTCGCGTGCCCTGTCGACGGCGGCGCGTACGACAGCTGCGTCAGCTATGTCGTAGTCGGTGCGGGACTCGCCGGTGATCGGGTCGACGAGGTGCAACCGGCGGGGTTGCTCAACGAGGGATGTCATCCGCAGCTCCTGACATTTGATATTCGATAGTTTAGCCTTGCTGTCAATCCCTTTGCGACGCTGGAGGTACAGCTGTGGAATGGAGCGACGAGCAACGGTCACTGGTCGCCGCCGTGCAGGATTTCTGCCGTCGCGAGGCAGGCACCCGTGAGCGGCGGCAGAGTCTCACAGACGGCGGACGGGAGCCCCACAGCCCGGAGCTGTACCGCAAGATGGCCGACCTCGGCTGGCTGGGCCTGTCTCTGCCGGAGGAGTTCGACGGCGGTGGGGCCGGCATGGTGGAGCTGTGCCTCTTCCTGGAGGAGACGGCCAAGGCGATGGCGCCGATCGGCGGCTTCACCACGTCGATCATCGTGGCCGCCACCTACGAGCGCTTCGGCTCGTCCGAGCAGAAGAAGCTCATCCTCAGCGGGGTGGCCCGTGGCGTCGTCGAGGCAGTCGCGATGTCCGAGCCGGAGGCCGGCTCGGACGTGGCCAACCTGAGCTGCCGCGCCGAGCGCCGGGGCGACGTTTTCGTCATCAACGGCCAGAAGACGTGGTGCTCCAACGCCCATCTCGCCGAGCACATCCTGCTTGTCGCCCGGACGTCGGGAAGCGCCGGTGACCACCACGGCCTCACCATGTTCCTGGTCCCGGCCAACGCGCCTGGCCTGACCATCTCCGGCATCGACACAATGGGCGGCCGGGAGGTCAACGACCTCTACTTCGCCGACTGCGTGCTGCCCGCCGACGCCGTGGTCGGTCAGGTCGACAACGGCTGGCGGCAACTGATGGCCGGGCTCAACATGGAGCGGCTCATCCTGGCCAGCGTCATGCTCGGCACCGCGCAGCGGGCGTTCGACGACGTCATGGAATACGTCAAGAACCGGCAGCAGTTCCGCCGGCCCATCGGGGCGTTCCAGGTGATCCGGCACCGCCTCGCCGACCTGGCCACCGAGATCGAGTGCGCCCGGCTGCTCGTCTACAACACCGCGGCCCAGGTCGATCGCGCCCCGGAGACGGTGCTGCCCCGGGAGAGTTCGATGGCGAAACTCAAGGCCACCGAGACGGCCCGTCGGGTCGCCCTGGACGCCATGCAGATGATGGGCGGCTACGGGTACGCGACCGAGTTCGACATGGAGCGACTGGTCCGGTCCTCGGTCGTGTCCACCGTCTACGGCGGCACGAGCGAGATCCAGCGCGAGATCATCGCGAAGACCTACGGGCTGTCCGACCACATGCGGTAAGGCTCAGCGATACGCCGTCGATGGCACGTCCACCGACGGCGGACACCCCGGCCGACGAGTGTGCCGAACACTCACCGGCCGGGGTGTTCTGTTAGGCATGGTTCGACATCTCCCGCCCGTCGTCGCCACCTTTCAGTGAGCCGGATACCGCCACGGCGCTCATATCGATCAGTGCGCGGCCCAGAACTCTTCCCAAGAAGTTACGTGTGATTTACAGTGCCGTAAGCACGAAGAGGGGTGCCCGCGCCAATGATCGCGGGCCGATCGCCTGTCACCGCCGGTACCGCCGGTCCGGTCACGCGCCGGTTCGGCGGTGCGCCGTCCTGGGCATTCGCCGACACCGCCACGCCACAAACGGCGACGTCTGACAGAACACCGCAGGACAGGCCCGTCGCATCACGGAGAGCCGTTCGGTCGGCCGCCTCGAACGGTTGACGGCACCGACCATCGCGTCGAAATGAGGACCCATGCCCAGATGCCCCGCCGTCCTGCGGGCTTCAGCAATTCTGGTCGCCGCAGTGGTTGCCGCGACCGGCTGCGCCTCGGACACCCCGAGCACGACCTCCACGCTGTCCAAGTCACCGATCGTCGTGGGCTTCCTCAACCCGTCCGGCGGTCCGGTTCCCCAACCGGGCACCGACACCGGGGTCAAGGCGGCACTGTCCTACATCAACGGCGAGTTCGGTGGCATCAACGGCCATCCGCTCGAGGTCGTCTCGTGCGACACCGACACGACGCCTGAGCGGGCACAGTCGTGTGCCAACATGTTCGTCGAGAAGAAGGTGGTCGCCGTCATGGACGGCTACAACCTCTCCTCCAGCGCGACCCTGCCGACCCTGACCGCCGCGCAGATCCCGCTCGTCGGCATGATTCCGTTCGACTCCGTGACCGGCGCCAAGGCGGAGAACAGGGTGTTCTTCGCCGCGCCGCAGGCCGCCTTCCTCATCGGCGCCCTGCAGGCGTTCAAGACCGAAGGCAAGAAGTCGGTGACGCTGGCCCTCGTCGACACCCCGTCGTCGCACCAGACCATCGACAACCTCCTTCCGGCACTGGCCAAGGCGCTCGAAATCGACGCCAAGGGCATCTACTTCTCGCCCACGAACCCCAACTTCACCGCCGTGGCCTCCACTATCGCCCGGGACAATCCCGATGTGGGCGGCCTGGTCGCCGCGCCGAGCGAGGCTGTCTGCACGGCTCTGGTCAAGGCACTGCGGCAACTGCGGTACCAGGGCGAGATCTTCACCGCCGCGTGCACCGACTACATCAAGGGCGCCCCGGAACAGGCTGCCGGCGGCGCGCTGTACTCGTCGAACTGGCTGCCCGCCGCCGCCCGGTACGCACCGGCGGAGGTCCAGAGCGACCTGACGCTGGCCGAGAAGTACATCTCCGGGGTGTCCGGCGGGACCGCCGGGTACTACGCGTACGGCGAGTTCGCGCTCTTCATGAACTTCGCGAAGGCGATGTCCACGGCCGCCGAGGCCGACCTGACCGGCCCCGGTGTCCTCAAGACGCTCAAGGCGCTCAAGGACTTCCCGAGCTTCCTCGGCCCCAAGATCACCTGCGGCAGCGCCACCTCACCGAACTGCACGACACAGCTACTGCTCTTCGTGGTCCAGCCCGACGGTTCGATCAAGCCCGCCACGGACACCTGGATCACGCCCATTCCCCAGGTCATGAGCATCATTCCCGGCGCTGTGTAAGCCCTTGCTGCGGCGGCGTCCGCGGGTCGCACGCCGCCGCCCACAGTCCATATCAGGGCCAGCACAAGGGAATCGACAATGGATCAGGTCTTGCTGTTCGTCACGCTCGGCTTCGCCGGCGGGGCGGTGTACGCCGTCATCGCCACGTCCATCGTGTCCCTGTACGCCGCCACCGGAGTCCTCAATTTCGCACAGGGCTCCCTGGCCCTGTGGGCGGTGTGGGTGGTGGCCGAGCTACGGGAGTCCGGCACGCTCGTGTTCCCCATCGGCGCGGTGCGGCTCAGCTCGCAACCGCTGCCGGCCTGGCCCGCTGTCGCGCTCGGCGTGCTCAGCGCGGCCGGGCTGGCGTTCGCCGCGCACTGGCTGGTGTTCCGGCCGCTTCGCACCGCACCACCGTTGTCCCAGGTGGTGGCATCGGTCGGGCTGATGCTGGCGGTCGCCGCGCTGGTGCCGCTGCGCTTCTCGACCAACGGGGCGCTCGCGCCCGCCCTGCTCACCGACCGAACGCTGCCTGTGGGCGGCGCTGTGATCAACATCAGCGATCTGGTGCTCCTGGTCGCGGCCGTGGTGGTGGCGTTGGTGCTCGCCGCGTACTTCCGGTTCACCCGGTGGGGCGTGGCGACCCGGGCCGGAGCCGAAGACGAGCTAGCCGCCAGGCTGACAGGGTTGTCGCCGGACCGGCTGGCCAGCGTCATGTGGCTGCTCACCGGAGCGGCGACGGCACTTGTGGCGGTCCTTGCCGCCCCGACACTCGGCCTCGACCCGATCGGCTACATGTTCTACGTCCTGCCCGGCCTCGCCGCAGCCCTCCTGGCCCGCCTGACCTCGATCATCATCGCGTGCCTGGCGGGTGTGGGCATCGGCGTCCTCCAGTCGGTTCTGCTGTTGTTGAGCAGCTTCGACGGCTGGCCGGTCTGGGCTCAGGCCGGCCTCGGCGACGTCGTGCCGTTCGTGCTCGTCATCGTCGCGTTGGTAGTCCTGGGCCGGCACCTTCCCGCACGGGGTGCGTTGGGCACCGTACGCATGCCCGCAGTAGATCTGCCCCGACGGCCGTTGCGGGCGGCGGTGGCGCTGGTCGGTGCCGCCGCCCTGGCCGTCGCGCTGACCTCCGGCAGTTGGCGGTTCGGCGTCGTCACGTCGATCATCATGGCGCTGATCGCCCTCTCGCTGGTCGTGCTCACCGGCTACCTGGGCCAGATCTCTCTCGCCGCCATGGCCTTCGCCGGTACCGCAGGGTTTCTGCTGTCCCGCGCGACGACGTCCTGGCACATACCGTTCCCGCTGTCGATAGTGGTCTCGGCCGGCGCTGCCACCGTCGTCGGTGTGATCGTCGGCCTGCCGGCGCTGCGGGTCCGCGGGGCGCAACTGGCGGTCGTGACCCTGGCCGGTGCCGTCGCCCTGCAACAGCTCGTCTTCGCCAACCCGGCGCTGACCCCGTTCGAGGGCAACCTCATCGCGGACCCCACCCTGTTCGGCTGGGACCTGGCGGTGCGCAGCGGCACCGACCTGACGACCACCGCGTTCGCGACCACAGTGATCATCATCGTCGGCCTGCTCACACTGGCCGTCGCACGGATCCTGGCCGGCACGACCGGCCAGTCGTTTCTGGCCGTCCGCTCGAACGAGCGGGCCGCGGCGAGCGCCGGCATCGACGTGGCGCGCGTCAAACTGACCGGCTTCGCGCTCTCCGCGTTCCTCGCCGGTGTCGGCGGATGCCTCATCGGCTACAGCCGCTCACAGCTGTCGGTCGAGTCGTTCAACATCATCGTGGGGCTCAGCGTCCTGTGCATGGCCTACGTCGGCGGGATCACCCGAATCAGCGGTGCGCTCATCGCCGGACTCGTCGCACCACTGGGCGTGCTCTACACGCTGCTCAACGGAACGTTCGGCCTCGGCCACTACTACACCCTCATCGCAGCCTGCGCCCTGGTCGTGACCGCCGTACTCAATCCCGCGGGTATCGCCGGCGGCGCCACCGGCCTGCTGCGCGGGCACACCCGTCGGGAGGTCACCTCGTGACTGCGACCCAGCCGCTGTTCACCACGACCGGACTGACCGTCCGCTACGGCGGCGTCGTGGCCAACAGCGATATCAGCATCCATGTCGACGAGGGCGAAGTCGTCGGGCTGATCGGCCCCAACGGCGCCGGCAAGACCACATTCGTCGACGCCGTCACCGGATTCACATCGGCCCGGGGCACGATCAGCGTGGCCGGACGCCGGATCGACCGGCTCGCGCCCCACCAGCGCCGGCGTACCGGTCTGGCCCGGACCTGGCAGGCGGGAGAGCTCTTCACCGACCTGACCGTGCGCCAGAACATCGCGATCGCGTCCGGCCGGGGACCGCTGCACAACCTGTGGAGTGACATTGCCGGTCGTCGCCGGCCCGACCACGACGACAACAGCGTGCTGGAGATGTTCGGCCTGCACGTCGTCGCCGACCGCCGCCCCGGTGAGCTGAGCCTCGGCCGGCAGAAGATCGTCGGCGTCGCCCGAGCCCTCGCCGGCACCACCCGCGTCCTCCTGCTCGACGAACCGGCCGCCGGGCTGGACACCGACGAGAGCACCGAATTCGGCGGCCACGTCCGTGCCATCGCCGCGTCCGGTCGGGCGGTGCTGCTCATCGAGCACGACATGAGCCTCGTCGCGGACATCTGCGATCGCGTGTACGTCCTGGACTACGGGGCCGTCATCGCCTCCGGAACGCCGAGCGGCGTGCTCTCCGATCCGGCAGTGCGTACCGCGTATCTCGGATCGGAGCTCGTGCAATGAGCGATGTCCTGCGACTGGAACGCGTCACGGCGGGCTACGCCGGCATCCCCGCCCTCCGGGAGCTCGACCTCCACGTCGGCGAAGGCGAGGTCCTGGCCCTGCTCGGCCCCAACGGTGCGGGAAAGACCACGGCGCTGCTGACCGCCGCCGGGGTCATCCGGCCAATGGTCGGCACCGTCACCGCGTTCAGCCGGCCGCTGCGTAAACGGCTGGAGCAGAACGCCCGCGACGGCCTGATCCTGGTACCTGACACCCGAGGGGTGTTCCACAGCCTGTCGGTACGCGAAAATCTCGCCCTCGCCCGAGGCTGGCGTTCCCGCCTGGGGCACGCCCTCGACCTCTTCCCCGCCCTGAAACCACTGATGTCACGCCGGTGCGGTCAGCTGTCCGGCGGTGAGCAGCAGATGCTCGCCATCGCCAAGGCCCTGGTCTGCCGGCCACGGGTCCTGCTCATCGATGAGATGAGCATGGGCCTGGCTCCGATCGCGGTCCAGGCTCTGCTGCCCGGCATCCGAGCGCTGGCCGACCGGCTCGGTGTCGGTGTCGTCCTCGTCGAGCAGCACATCGATCTCGCCCTGTCCATCGCCGACCGGGCGATGGTGCTCCATCACGGCCGAGTCGTGCTCACCGGGTCCGCCGCCGAACTCCGCGTCGACCGGCGCGCCGTCGCCGAGGCCTACTTCGGCACCGCCCCGCGCCTGGCGCCGGCCACGCGGGACCCCGCCCACCGCTCTGAACGGGAAAAATGATGGAATTATCTGCCAAACAGCGCGCCGCCCTGGCGAGCATCTGCGACACCTTCGCACCGGGCGACGGGGCTGACCTCCCGCCGGCCAGTCAACTCGGCGCGGTCGACATCATGGCCGCGCTGGTTCTGCACAACCCTCGCGCCGCCGAGGTCAAGCAGTTCCTCCAACTGCTGGATCTGTGGGACTCCCGCACCACCCAGTTCATCCTCGGCGGCGGCGCACGGCGGTTCTCCCGGCAGACCCAGCAGCGCCGCGAGCGGATGCTGCTCGCCCTGGCCGAGTCGAACGTCACCCGCAAGCGGGCGCTCTTCCAGGCGCTCAAGGGCGCGGCCACCCTGTCCTACTACATGGCGCCCGGGCCGACCGGTCGATCGCCGGTGTGGCCCGCCATCGGCTACCCCGGCCCACTCGGCACCAGAACCGACGCCCCCGAGCCCGCCCTGGCGCCGATCCGCCCGTCCGCGCCGACCACCCTGGACTGCGACGTCATCGTCGTCGGGTCGGGCGCTGGCGGCGGCACCGCCGCGGCCGTCCTTGCCGGTCACGGCCTCGACGTGATCGTCGTGGAGAAGGGCGGGTACTACGACGACAGGGACTTCGACGGCGGCGAGCTGTCCGGGCTGTCGCGGCTCTACGCCCCGGGCCCCTCGGCCACCGCGGAGGGCCAGCTGAGCATCCTCCAGGGACAGTGCCTCGGTGGCGGCACCGTCGTCAACTACACCACGTCGTTCCGCACCCCGCCGCGGGTTCGCGACGAGTGGGCCGCGCTGGGCGTGCCACAGTTCGCCACTGACGAGTACGAGCGTTGCCTCGACGCGGTGTGGTCCCGGCTCGGCGTCAACAGCGACCACGGCAGGATCTCGTCTCGTGACGCGCTCATGGAGCGCGGACTGACAGCGCTCGGCTGGCATGTCGACGAGATGCCCCGCAACGTCGACGGCTGCGACACCGGCATCGAGTGCGGGCGGTGCGGTCTGGGCTGCCGTATCGGCGCCAAGAAATCCGCGACAAAGACCTGGCTCGTCGACGCCCAGCGCGCGGGGGCGCGCCTCCTCGTCGACGTCGACGTCCGCACGGTCACCATCACGGCCGGCAGGGCGACCGGCGTCGCCGGTCACACCGCCGACGGTCACCCGGTGACCATTCGCGCCCGCGTGGTGGTCGCCGCGGCTGGCAGCGTGCAGACGCCGGCCCTGTTGCGCCGCTCCGGCCTCACGAACCCGAACATCGGCCGGCACCTCCATCTGCACCCGGCCACCGGCGTCTGGGGCGTGTTCGCCGAGGAGGTCCGCCCGTGGGAGGGCGGAATGCAGACCCGGTACTCCACCGAACACGCCGATCTCGACGGCCTCGGCTACGGCGTCATCTACGAGACCGCCGCCACCAACCCGACCACCGCCGTGTCCTTCATGAGCTGGACGGGCGCCCGGAACCACCTGGACCAGATGCGGTCGCTACCGAACCTCAGCGGCGTCGGCATCATCACCCGCGACCGCGACAGTGGACAGGTAAAGGTCGGCAGCGACGGCGAGCCGGTGGTGCACTACCGCCTCTCCGCCTACGACGCCGCCCACATGCGGGCCGGGATCGCCGGTGCCGCTCGTATCGTCGAGGCCGCCGGTGCCCGCAAGCTGTTCTCCGGCCATCAGCGCGGCAGGATCTGGGAACGCGGCAAGGGCTCCATCGAGGACTTCATCAGCCAGACGGACACCCTGGGCACCGCGCCCGGTCAGGTCGCCATGGCAGCCCTGCACATCATGGGCGCGGCCCGCATGGGCGGCAGCAGGGCCACGTCGGTCGCCGGGCCCGACGGTGCCACGTGGGAGGTCCCGAACCTGGTCCTCGCCGACGCGTCCACCTTCCCGGCGTCGTTGGGCGTCAACCCGATGATCTCCGTCGAGGCCATCGCGTACATGAACGCCCAACGACTCGTCGCCGGGATCTGACCGCCTATTCGAACCGCTCGCCCCGGCCGGCCATTGCCACCAGCAGTGGGGGCGGGCTGAACCGGTCACCGTAGCGCTCCGCGAGCACCCGCGCGCGGGCCACGAAGCCCGGCAGCCCGCCCTCGTACTGGTTGATGTACTGCAGGACACCGCCGGTCCAGCTCGGGTAGCCGATGCCAAGTATCGAACCGACGTTGGCGTCGACCACCGAGGTGAGCACCCCCTCTTCGAGGCACCGCACCGACTCGACCGCCTCGATGAAGAGCATCCGCTCCTTCAGGTCCTCGAAGGGTGTGTCGAGATTGGTTCCGCCGAAGGTGTCCCGCAGGCCCGGCCAGAGGCCGACCCGCTTGCCGTCGCGGTAGTCGTAGAAGCCGGCGCCACCCGAGCGTCCCGGTCGACCGTAGTCGTCGATCATCCGGTCGATGACCGCGTCGGCGGCGTGCGGCTGCCAGGTGCCACCGGCGGCGACAGTCGCCGCGGCCGTCTCCTGCCGGATCCTGCGGGGGAGGGTGAGGGTGAGTTCGTCCATCAACGCGAGGACCGGCGCGGGATAACCGGCCTGGCTGCTGGCCTGCTCGATGGTGGCAGCCGGGATCCCCTCGGCCAGCATCGCCACGCCCTCGTTGGTGAACGTCCCGATGACCCGGCTGGTGAAGAAACCGCGACTGTCGTTGACGACGATTGGTGTCTTGCGTATCAGACGTACCAGGCCCAGGGCCCGCTGGAGCGTGGCCTCGTTGGTGCGCTCGCCGCGGATCAGCTCGACAAGTGGCATCTTGTCCACCGGCGAGAAGAAGTGCAGCCCGATGAACTCCTCCGGCCTGCTGACGCCCTCGGCGAGCATTGTGATGGGCAGAGTGGACGTGTTGGAGGCGATCAGCGCCTCCGGTGCGACCTGCTCGATCTCGGCGTACACCTTCTGCTTGAGCGCGGGATCCTCGAAGACCGCCTCGACGGCGAGGTCGACGCCGGCGAGGTCGGCGATGTCCTCGGTCGCCTGGATCCGGGCCAGGATCGCGTCGCGCTCATCGACGGTGGACACACCGCGGGCGACGGCCTTGTCGAGCAGGCCCACCGAGTAGTCCCGCCCGCGCAGCGCCCCTGCGAGGGTCACGTCCTTGAGCACGACACGCATCCCGGCCCGGGCGCACACGTACGCGATGGCGGCGCCCATCATGCCCGCGCCGATGACCGCCACCCGCTCCAGCGGCGGATGGCCAGCGCCGACGTCCCGCGAGCCGGCGGCCTGTACGTCGAAGAAGAGCGCCTTGATCATGTTCTTGGCGATCTGGCCGGTGGCGAGTTCGGTGAAGTACCGCCCCTCGATGGTGAGGGCGGTGCCCAGGTCGACCTGGGCGCCTTCGACGGCGGCGGCGACGATGTTGAGGGGAGCGGGGTAGGGGGCGCCCTTGAGTTGCTTGCGCAGAATGGCCGGCACGGCCGGCAACTGGGCGGCGAGCGCCGGAGTGGACGGGGTGCCGCCGGGAATCCTGTAGCCCTTGCGGTCGTACGGCTGCATCGCGTCGGGGTTGGCGGCGATCCAGGCGCGGGCGGCATCCATCATGTCGGCCTCGTCGGCGGCGATCGCGTCGACAAGCCCGTGCGAGAGCGCGTCGTGCGGTCGGCGGCGCTGACCGCGGAGCAGCCAGTTGGTGAGCGCGTCGGTCACGCCCAGCAGGCGGACGCTGCGCACGACGCCACCGCAGCCCGGCAGCAGGCCGAGGGTGACCTCCGGGAAGCCGATCTCGATGGTCGGGTTGTCGAGGACGATGCGGTGGTGGCAGCCCAGGGCGAGTTCGAGCCCACCGCCGAGGGTCGAGCCGTTGATGGCGGCAACGACCGGACGGCCGAGTGTCTCCAGGCGACGTACGGTGTCCTTGAGCAGGCGGGTTTCCGCTTCGGACGCCTCGGCGTCGGCAGGCGTCAGCCGCAGTAGCGCGTCCAGGTCACCGCCGGCGAAGAACGTCTTCTTGGCCGAGGTGATGATCACGCCGGCGATCTGGTCGCGTTCGGCCTCGAGTCGGTCGACGGTCGCCCTGAGGCTCGCACCGAACTCGCCGTTCATCACGTTCGCCGAACGGCCGGGGTGGTCGAGGGTCAGCAGGACGACGCGATCGTCGCCGTGTTCCCACCGGATCGTGTTGACCATTCGTGGCTCCTCAGATTCGTTCGATGACTGTCGCGATGCCCATGCCGCCGCCGGCGCAGAGGGTGGCGAGGCCGTAGCGGCCACCGCGTCGCTCCAGCTCGTCGACGAGGGTGCCGAGGATCATGGCTCCGGTCGCTCCCAGCGGGTGCCCCATCGCGATCGCGCCGCCGTTGACGTTGACCCTGTCCAGGCTCAGGCCCATGTCGGCGACGAACCGTAGGACCACGGCCGCGAACGCCTCGTTGATTTCGACGAGGTCGAGGTCGTCGACGTCGAGGCCCGCCTTGCTCAGCGCCTTACGCGCGGCCGGCGCCGGACCGGTGAGCATGATCGTCGGTTCGGCGCCGCTGATCGCGGTGGCGACGATGCGTGCCCGCGGGACGAGACCGGCGGCCCTGCCGACGGCCTCGCTGCCGACGGCCACCAACGAGGCGCCGTCGACGATGCCGGAGGAGTTGCCCGCCGTGTGGACGTGGTTGATGCGCTCGACCCAGTGGTACTTCTGGAGCGCGACGGCGTCGAAGCCGGCCTGCTCCCCGATGCCGGCGAAGGAGGGACGAAGCGCGGCGAGGCTTTCGGCTGTAGAGTCCAGCCGGATGTGCTCGTCGCGGTCGAGGATTGTCAACCCGTTGCGGTCCCGCACCGGTACGACCGAGCGGTTGAAGTAGCCGTTGGCCCATGCCTTGGCGGCCCGGACCTGCGACTGGAGCGCGTAGCCGTCGACCACGTCGCGGTCGTAGCCCGCGATGGTCGCAATGAGGTCCGCGCTGATGCCCTGGGGCACGAAGCCTGTGGTGTAGTTGGTTTCCGGGTCCAGTGCCCACGCTCCGCCGTCGGAGCCCATCGGGATGCGGGACATCGATTCGACGCCGCCGGCGAGGACGAGGTCCTCCCAGCCCGAACGCACCTTCTGCGCGGCGATGTTCACCGCCTCCAGGCCCGAGGCACAGAAGCGGTTGAGCTGGACGCCGGCCACGGTGTCGGGCAGGCCGGCGACGACCGCGGCCGTCCTGGCGATGTCGGCGCCCTGGTCGCCCAGCGGGGACACCACCCCGAGCACGATGTCGTCGATCAGCGCCGGATCCAGTCCGGGCATCCGCCGCAGGGTCTCCTCGATCAGGCCGGTGACGAGCGAAACCGGCTTAACCCCGTGTAGCGATCCGCTCGGTTTGCCCCGACCACGCGGTGTGCGTAGTGCGTCGTAGATGAACGCCTCGGTTGTCATAGCCAAGCTCCTCGCTGCTCACCCGAATGCGAATCCAGCCTAACTTTCGTTGAGCTCGCGGCCGATTGTCAAGCAACATCGACCCCTCATGCCTGCTGGCCGCATCCGGCCTGGATCGCTTACGGCGAACGAGAGGGCAGAGGGGCATCGCAGCAATCCTGCGAGGTGGCGCTAACGTGTAGAGGTGCGAGCAGCAGCGAGCGGCACCGGCCCCGTAGCGACGAAGCGTCCGAAGGATCGCAAGGACCGTATTGCCCTGGCCGGGGCCGAACTGTTCTGCGAGCGGGGCTATCACGGCGTCTCCGTCGACGAGATCGCCGCCGTCGTCGGCATCAGCGGCCCGGCGGTCTACCGGCACTTCCCGAACAAGTACGCCATCCTCGTGCACGCCACCCGGGAGGTGGTCGGCGCGCTGCTCGCCGCGACCGCCGACCCGCCGACCGCCACCGCCGAGGGCGTCCTCGACGTCCTCCTGGGCAGGCTCGCCAGCGTTGCCGTGAGCAAGCGGCGCGTCGCGGGGCTGTACCAGTGGGAAGGCCGCTACCTCACACCGGAGCATCGCCGCGAGTTCGCCGCGACCCTGACCACGCTTGTCGGCCGCCTCGCCGGGCCGCTGCGCGAGCTGCGGCCCGAACTGACCGCCGAGCAGGCCGAGTTGCTTGTCAACGCGGCTCTCAGCGCTTTCGGCAGTGTGACCACCTACCGCGCGGCGACCACCGGCACCGGCACCGAGCAACTGCTCACCCGGGTCGCCTGGACCCTCCTGCGCGGCGATGCGCCCCAGTTGCCGCCACCGCAGCGCGGCACGCCGGGTACCGCGCCGGTGCGCCCGGCGGCGCGCCGGGAACTGCTGCTGATCGAGGCGATCCGCCTCTTCCACCGCCACGGCTACCACGCCGTGGCCGTCGAGGACATCGGACGCGCGGCCGGCATGCAGGCATCCAGCGTGTACAGGTACTTTCCCAGCAAGGCCGACCTGCTCGCGGCCGCCTACTACCGCGCCACCGACCGCCTTGCCGGGGCCACCAGCGCGGCGATCACCGAGGCGAGTGACCCGGCGGACGCCCTGCGCCGAGTCGTGCGGGCCTACGTCGCCTACGCCTTCGGCCAGAGCGACCTCGTCGCGGTCTACCTGGCGGAGAACAACAACCTGCCCGACAAGGACCGTCACCAGTTGCGCGGGGCACAGCGCCTGCACGTCGAGGAGTGGGTACGACTCGTCGGGACGGTACGACCGGACCTGCCGGTGACCGGCGCCCGTGTGCTCGTCCACGCCGCGCTCAACGTCATCACCGACATCGGCCGGCTCGGCCGCTTCGACCGTGCCGAAGGCTACGACACCCAGACGGCCCACCTGGCCCTCGCCGTCCTGCACGCCTGACCAGCGTGCATCCGCGCCGGGCAGGTCCGGCCGCGCGCCTCGGAGCCGCCCGGGCACGGCGGACCCGGCGGTGAGCACGGGGCGCGACGATGCTGTGATTGACTGTCAGGCGTGCTGCTGTGTCCGCCCACCTTTGATCGACTGAGCCGGTGACCACCGGGCCGACCGCGGCCACCCGACCTCGAAACCGCAAGCAGGTCATCGTCGAGGCAGCCGGTCAGGTCTTCAGCGAGCGCGGCTACCACGCGGCGTCCATGGAGGAGATCGCCGCCGTCGTCGGCATCAGCGCCGCAGCCCTCTACCGGCACTTCCCGAACAAGTACGCGCTGTTCGCCGAGTGCGCCAACGTCATCGTCGACAAGCTCGTAGCTGTCGTCGACGAGTGGCCGCCCGAGGCGGCCCTGACCGACGTGCTCGCCGCCCTCACCCGGGTCACGGTGTCCCACCGCGTGTCCGGCGGCCTCTACCGGTGGGAGGCCCGCTACCTCAAGCGCGCGGACCGTCAACTGCTTCGGACGAAGTTCGCGCACGTCGTGGGGCGGGTCACCGACACGGTACGGCGCGAGTACCCGCTGCCCGACGAGCGCCTGCGGGCGATGGCGGCCCTCGGTGTGATCGGGTCCATCACCATGCACCGCACCTCGATCGCCCAACGCCGGATCGAGGATCTGCTGCTGGCGTCCGCCCTGGGTGTGGTGGCCACCGATCCGGCGACGGCGGCGGGCAGCGCGCGCCTGGTCGAACTGCCCGCCCAGCCCGTGCCGCGTACCCGACGCGCCGAGATCCTGGCGGCGGCCGTCCCGCTCTTCGCGCGGGACGGTTTCGCCAACGTCACGAACGCGCAGATCGCCCAGGCGGTGGGGTTGGCCCCGTCCGCGATCTACCGGCACTACCCCGGAAAGGTCGACATTCTGGTGGCCGCCTGCCTGCAGGCGGCGGGCCTGCTGGCCCAGGCGGTGGAGCGGAGCCTTCACCGGGCGACCGACCCACATCAGGCCGTCGTCGCGTTGGCGGCGGCGTACGTGGCCTACTGTTTCGAGCACAACGCGCTCACCAGCGTCGCCGAGGCCGAGGTCGCCGGTCTGCCGGCCGATCTGCGGCGGCCCCTGATCCTCGCGCAGCGGGAGCACATCGCCGTCTGGGAGCAACAGGTGCGGATGGTCCGCCCGGAGTTGGACCCACGGCAGGCCCGACTGCTGGTCCATGCGGGCTTCGGGGTGGTGGTCGAGGCCGGGCGCGCCCTGCGCTGGCAGGATGCGCCCGGCCATCGGGACGCGGTGACCGCCCTGGTCACCGGTGCCCTGACGCGGTGAGCACTGGCCGACTCAGCTGCCGGGCCGGTTCATCACCGGGATGGTGATGGGGGTGTGCGACGCCGAGGTGCCGTTGTTGAGGAAGAGCATCGCCAAGCCGCGCACGAAGTGGTCGAACGTGGAGAAGGTGCGCGGCATGATGGGTGACAGCCCCTCGCGGAACATGATGTACGTCGGCCAGCCGGCTTCGATCACGCCTCGCGAGATGAGGTCGCGCGGCAACCGCAGCCAGTTACCGATCTGGTCGCTGAGCACGTAGCGCGCGAACTCGCGTTGGAATCCCTTGGTGATGCCCAGGTCGACCGACGAGGTCAGGTTCAACAGGATGTCGGCCAGGTCGATGCCCTCCCGCGTCGGCGCCAGGATCGGCGTCAGCGCGTACTGCGACTGCTCGTGTGCGGCGGCCCAGGTGGCGGGGATGAACTCGTCCCGTACGCCAAGCAGGTGCAGCGCGACCTGCCACATGTGCAGGTACGCCTCCTCCTCCGCCGCCGACACCCGCAGGCCGTATCGACGCCACTCCACCAACTTGCTGTGCACGTAGGTGCCCAGGCTGTGGAAGGTGATCAGGATGTCGCCGTTGCTGATCGGAATCGGATGGTCGGTGACCCCCCGCCACGCCGCTGACTGCGGCAGCAGGTGCCGCACCGCGGCGTGCGTCAGGCGGGTCTTGGTGGAGGTGGTGATGAAGTTGCCCGTCGGCTTGAAGGCGTCGGGGGTGTTCAGGTCGTAGCCGTAGGTGAAGGTCTTCGCCGCGCGTGACTTCATGTCGGCGCCGCCCTCGGACCAGTAGACGTTACGGGCCTCGCGGGGGATGACGGTGCTCATGATGCCGCTGCCAAGCCCGTACAGCAGGAACAGGTACATGCTCATGCGCTTGTTGAACTGGGCGGCACGGTCCAGCTTGGCCTGGTCGGCCCACGACGGCAGCTTGTTGAACTGCCTGAGGTAGGTGGTGAGTGCGGGGGGCAGGCCGCTGGGCACCGGGTCGCCGTTCTTGATGAACGATTTGAACGCGTTGTTGACGGCCGGGATCTGGCCGTTGTCGAGCATGGAGGCGACGAGCGGGTCGGTGTCGTCGTCCCACACGTCCCACGGGTCCGTGACCGCGTTGGTCCCGGCGATCGAGTTGGTCGAGGACCACGCCCACGCCTTGGGCACGTCGGTCACGGCTACCAGACCCAGCGCCGCGCCGAGGGTCAGGGCGCTTCTTCTGCTGAGATTTTCCATTAGCCACCGCTTTCCGGGCTAGCCGGACATCGCCCTGAACACCAGCTTGATGGGGTGCTACAAGCAGGTTTCAAGTTATCCGGGCGTGTGATTTTCTATTAACATAGAGGAGCTTGACTCTGCCGACAAGGGGGTAGGCGCGACGCGAGGACATCGCCGCCGAATCGACGGTCCTGCGGCCCGTCGACCCGGCTCCGCGATGGCACACCGGGTCAACCGAAGGTGAGCACAGGCTTGATCGCCGAGCCGTCGCGCATGCCGGCCACGGCGTCACCGATGTTGTCGAAGGGAAAGGCGGCGATGAGCCGGTCCAGCGGAAAGAGGCCGCGTTGGTGAAGATCGACCAGTACGGGGATGAAGCGCGCCGGGTCCGCGTCGCCCTCGATCACGCCGTGAACACGGATCCCCTTGGTGAGCAGGCTCATGACGTCGAAGGCCACTGTGGTGCCGACACCGACGAGGGCGAGGTCGCCCCGGGGACGCAGGAAGGCGACGGCCCGCTGGAGCATCTCCGGACGGCTGGTGGTGTCCACGATGTGGTGTGCGCCGCCACCGGTGAGGTCACGCACGTTGGTGACGAGGTCGGCCGCTTTCGGGTCCAGACCCGCCGTGGCGCCGAGCTCGATGGCCAGGGCTCGTCGCGAGGCAACCGGCTCGATGACGATGACAGGGGCGCAGCCGCTCACGAGCGCTGCCATGAGCGCGGTGAGTCCGACCCCGCCGGCACCGATGACGACCAGGGAACTCCCCGGCTCGGGGCGCAGACGGTTGAGTACCGTACCCGCCCCGGTCTGCGCACCGCAGCCCAGCGGCGCGGCGACGACGGCCGGCAAATCGTCAGGGACCCGGATGGCGTTGCGCTCGTGGGCGAGCGCGAACGTGGCGAAGCTGGACTGGCCGAAAAAACCCGCGTATACCGGTGTGCCGTCGCGGGACAACGGGGTGGTGCCGTCGCCCCGGCCGCCCGAGGTGTTCAGGGTGTCCTGGCGACGGCAGTACGCCGGGTGACCAGCCACGCACTGCTCACACGCACCGCAACTGTTGAAGGTCAGGCAGACGTGGTCGCCCGGCGCGAGAGTGGTGACTGCCGAGCCGACATCCTCGACCACGCCGGCGCCCTCGTGGCCGAAGACCATGGGAGTCAACCGGCGGGGCCAGATCGCCTGCATGCTGAGGTCGGTGTGACACAGGCCGGCAGCTGCCATTCGGACCAGCACCTCGTACGGCCGTGGGGCCTCGAGATCCACGGCCTGGACGACGAACGGCCCGCCCGAGGTGTCGGTGACGGCAGCTCGGATTCGCATGGTGGACTCCTTCGCGAGCGGTCAGCCTCAGGCCGCGCGCTCGAGGACGAAATAGAAGAAGGGACCGTCGGCGGGGACGTTCTTGCCGTTCATGATCCCCATGAGGGTGTTCTCGTCAGCTCGCTTGAAGTGATCGAAGACCGGCTGCCCGTCGTAGACCATGGTCGCGGTCGACTCGCCACGGAACTCGACGGTCCACAGGCTGGCCTCGCCCTTGCCGAGCACGGTGTTGGAGTACAACTCGCCCCTGTCGTCGCGGCAGATCAGCGGCTTGGCGTCGGCGGGGGAGACGAAGCGCTTGCCGTACCACCGGACCCGGTCCAGCTGCCCGTTGAGGGGGTGCCCCGTGTCGAGCGCGCTGCCCTTCCACTCGCCGAGAATCTTCTCGGGGCGGACCGTGTCCAACGCGGCCCAGATGTCGTCGAGTTCGGCGTCGGATACCCGGCCGCCCTGCCGGCGCAGCTCGGAGAAGCGGGCTCGGGCCGTACTCGTGTTCATCGTGGCTTCCTCTCGCCGTTTGTGAGGGTCGTGGGCACCTGGCCGGCCGCCGCACCCGGCCTTGACAACCCGCCGCACCGTCGCCGAACCTGCTGGGGAGGTGATCGCGATGGCTGATGGCGGCCGACACCGCTGGTTGCGCCGTATCGAGGCACTCGATCCAGTCCGCGACCATCACGAGATCTACCGCATTTCGATCGGCTACGAGTTTCCCTTCGACTACCAGCGGGCGCTGGAGCTGGCACTGCTGCGCACGTACTGCGTGCCGAGCATCTCGGCGCTGCTCGACGCCACCGGCGAGTTCCGGCTCCGCGCCCAGCGGCGGTACGACGACACCGCGCTGCTGATGGCCGAGATGGCCGAGCACGGCTACGACTCGCCGCGCGGCCGGCAGGCGCTCAAGGCCATCAACCGGGCACATCATCAGTACGCCATCTCCAACGACGACATGCGCTACGTCCTGTCCACGTTCGTGTACGAGCCGATCGACTGGCTGGACCGGTTCGGCTGGCGCCGGCTGCACGAGCACGAGCGGCTGGCAGCGTTCCACTACTACCGGGCCGTCGGCGCGCGCATGGGTATCCGCGACGTGCCGGACGACTTCGACGCGTTCCTCGACTTCAAGCGCGAGTACGAACGGGCCACGTTCCGCTACGACCCGAGCAACCAGCGCATCGCCACCCACACCCTGGATCTGTTCGCCTCCTGGTACCCGCGCCCGCTGCGCCGCGCCGCGCGGCTCGGAGTGCTCGCACTGCTGCCCGCCGAGCTGCGCGCCGCCTTCGGGCTCCCGGCCGCGCCGCGCTGGGTGTCCGCCGTGGTCACCTACGGGCTGCGCGGCCGGGCTGCGGCGGTGCGCCTGATGCCGCCGCGCGGCACCAGCAGGTTGACAATCGCGCCGGACAACCGCACATACCCCGGCTACCCGCACGGGTACGAGCCCTCCGACCTGGGCGCACCGCCACCGCCGTCCGACCTCGACCCGAAGTGGCTGGCCCGCCCGGAGCCGCCGACCGATCGCTGACAGTGGTGTACGGCTAGCCGGTGGCGGACTCGGCCGCCGGGGCCGCCGACCGGTAGAGACCGTCGATGCTGTCGCCGTACCGCTCGACGATGACCCGGCGGCGCAACTTCAGCGTCGGGGTCAGCTCGCCCGACTCCGGCGTCCAACTCGACGGCAACACCTCGAAGGTCTTCACCTGTTCCGGTCGCGCGAGCCTGGCGTTCGCGGCGTCGACGGCGGCCTGGATCTCGGCGAGCAGCAGGGGGTCCGAGGCCAGGTGGGGCAGCTGCGCGTCACTGATGCCACGTGCCCGCGCCCACTGGGGAGCGACCTCGTCGTCCAGCACGATCAACGCTGTCACGTACGGTCGCCGGTCGCCGATCGCGACCGCCTGACCGATGAGCGGATGTGCCCGAAGCAGCCCCTCGATCTGCGCCGGCGAGATGTTCTTGCCGCTGGACGTGATGATGATTTCCTTCTTGCGGTCGGTGATGGTGAGGAAGCCGTCGTCGTCGATCGTGCCGACATCGCCGGTGGCCAGCCATCCTTCCGCGTCGACGATCGGCTCGATGCTGCCGTCGGCGCGCAGGTATCCGGAGCAGACCAACGGCCCGCGTACGAAGATCTCACCGTCGTCGGCGAGGCGTACCTGCATGCCCAGATGGGGCCGACCGACGCTGCCGGTACGGAAACGGTCCGGCAGGTTGATGGTGGCGGTGCCGGTGGTCTCGGTCATGCCCCACACCTCCAGCACGTCGACGCCGAGCCCGGCCAGGAACCGCAGGACGTCGACCGGGATCGGGGCGGCGCCGCTGCCGGCCCAGAGCATGTTCTGCAGGCCCAGTGTGGACTGGATCGGGCGCAGCACCGTGGCTTCGGCCTGCGCCAACTGGGCAGCCAGCTCGTCGGGCACGGCCTGGCCCGCCGCGCGCAGCTCGTACGCCTGAAGGGCGACGGCGCTCGCGGCGCTGAAGGCGGTCTGCACGGCGGGCTCCGCGGCGGCCAGGTGGGCCTGGACGCCGGCGGCCATCTTCTCCCAGATTCGCGGAACACCGAAGAACGAGTACGGAGCGACAGTGCGCAGGGCCTTGATGAGCTGGGTGGGGTCCGGGCAGATGGTCACGTGGCCGGCGCGGTAGATGGGGTTGTAGATGCCCAGGAACCGCTCCGCGATGTGGGCCAGCGGCAGGTAGGCCACCGACGGCGCGTGGTCGGGGACGAACACGTTGGCCTCCAGGGCCACGGCCTGGTAGATCACGTTGTGGTGACTGAGTACGACCCCCTTCGGGTCACCTGTCGTCCCCGACGTGTAGAGCAACGTCACCGGCTGCTCGGGTCGGATCGCGCGCCAGCGCCGCTCGAAGGCGGCGGGGTCGGCCCGGTGCGCTGCCTGACCGGCGGAACGCACCTGTGACAGCGGCACGGTCTTCGGGGACAGGTCGTCGGGCTCGGCCTCGTCGACCACCACGATCCGGCGCAGGTGCGGCAGGTCCGGCAGGACCGGACGCCAGCGGTCCAGCGCTGCGGCGTTTTCCAGCACGAGCACCTGGGCGTTGCTGTGGAGCGCCAGGTATCGCATCTGGTCGGTGCTCAGCGTCGGATAGATCGTGGAGGGCACCGCGCCCAGGTGGACTGCGGCGAGGTCGACAAGCCAGTGCTCCGGCCGGCTCGACATCATGATCAGCATGTGGCCGCCCGGCTCCAGGCCGATGTCGGCCAGGCCGCAGGCGATCTCGGTGACCTCGGCGTGCACCTGCGCCCACGTGCGGGTGTCGTCACTGTCGAGTGTGGTCAGAGCCGGCAGGTCGGCGAATTCGGTGGCGTTGCGGTGCAGCAGGGCGGGAACGGTCAAGTCGGCGGCCGTCTTGGCGCATTGGTCGGCAAGAGTCTCGGCGGGGTCCATGGGGTTACTCCTTCAGCCGTAACCGGGCCTGGTGGGGTGAGGCCGGTGTACCCCTCATCGTGGTGGTGGCGAGGGTGCCGCAGCCTGTGACAGCACTGTAAACGAGGGCTAACTTTCTGGGAAGGACCGACTGTCCGTACGCGGGTATCTGGGCCGCAGTCGTGACCAGCGCTAGAACTTCGCCTAACCAAACGGCCGCCCCGGGGCGGGGCGGCCGCAGCGGCGCTCGTCGGGGCGGGACCGGTGGTTACTGCGCGGTCCACCCGCCGTCGACGTGCAGGATGCTGCCGGTGACATAGCTGGCGGCGTCCGAGGCCAGGAAGGCGACGGCACCAACGACCTCGTGCGGCTGGCCGAACCGGCCCATCGGAATCCGTTCGCGCAACCGCCTCGACCACTGGTCGTGGCTGCGTAGCCCTGCCGTCATCGGTGTCTCCAGGTAGCCGGGCGCGACAGCGTTCACCCGTACGCCTGCGGCCGCCCACTCCAGGGCCAGCGTCCGGGTGAGCTGCTCGACTCCGCCCTTGCTGGCGCTGTAGGCGGCCAGTCGCGGAAGACCGACCTGGCCGTGCACCGATGACATGTTGACGATGCTGCCCGCGCCCTGCTCGATCATGATCGCGCCGGCGGCGCGGGCGCAGACGAACACCCCGGATAGGTTGGTGTCGATCACCTGCTGCCAGTCCGCGACGCTCAGCTGCTCGCTGCGGTGCAGCGCCGGGCTGATGCCGGCGTTGTTCACCAGGATGTCCAGGCGATCCCATCGTCGTCGGGCCAACGTCACGACGGCTTCGGCAACAGCCTCGTCGGTGACGTCACCGGCGACGATGTCCGCCGTACCACCGTTGGCGACGATCTTGTCGCGCACCGCCTCCAACGCGTCCATCCGGCGCGACTGGAGGATCACGGAAGCGCCCGCCTCCGCCAGCCCTTCGGCGATCGCCGCTCCCACGCCCTGGCCGGCGCCCGTCACCCAGGCGACCTTGCCCTGAAGCTGCCCGTCGGTCACGCTCATCTCGTCTCCTCTCTTCGGCGGTTCCGTCACGAACCCAGCGCCGCGACGCCCTGCCCGTCGACGACCCGCAGGCCCATGTCCACGAGCGCCGCAGCCGCCCCGGCCATCTCCGCGGCGTCCGATCCCAGCTGGTTGCCCTGCAGATGGCGGAAGTAGATGGATTCCATGATGACCGCGAGCTTGAGGCAGGTGAGAGCGAGGCATACGTCGAGGTGGTCACTGTCGACCGGACGGATCGCCGTGTAGGCGCGCAGAACGGCTGCCCGGTCACCGAACCCGGGACGGTCGGTCACGCCGAGGGCCACCGGAACGTGCCGCCGCAGCGTGTCTCCGGGCTCGGTCCAGTAGACGAGCAGGAGCGCCACGTCGCACACCGGATCGCCACGGGTGGCCATCTCCCAGTCCAGCACCGCGCGTACCTGTGAGGTGTCCGGCGCGAGGATGAGATTGTCCAGCCGGTAGTCGCCGTGCACCAGCGCCCACGGCCGGTCGGCGAACGCGTCCGTGCGGGCGGCCAGCCAGCGCGCGAGCCGCTCGAATCCCGGCAGGTCACGTACCTTGGTCCGGGTCCACTGGGCGGTCCACAGCGTGGCCTGCCGGCCCAGGTAGCCGACCGGCTGACCGAAGGTCTCCAGATCGGTGCCGGTCAGGTCGGCGTCGTGCAGCGTCGCCAGCGTCCGGACCAGGACGTCGGTTATGGCCGCCGCGCGTTCTCGGGGGAGACCGGCGCAGTCGGCCGCCGAGGAGAGCACGACGCCGTCGACATGCTCCATGACGAGGAAGGGGGGCGCCGATGACGGATTCGTCCGCGCAGAGCAGGTGTGGCCGGGCGCTCGGCACCGCCGTTGATCGCAGGCCGTGTAGCACGCGATACTCGCGCGCCATGTCGTGCGCCTTGGGCATCACGTGGCCGAGCGGTGGCCGCCGCAGCACCCAGGACCGTTCGCCCTGGCTGATCCGGTACGTGAGGTTGCTCCGGCCGCCGGTGAGGAGTTCCGCGTGCCAGGGCAGGGCACTGTCGACCTCCGGCAGATACTGCATGAGGTACGGCACGAGGCGGCGCAGCGCCAGGCCCGGCGGATCGCAGCCCTGCTCAGCCATGCGTTGCCCCGCCTGATCGGGCGGCCTCGTACCGCCGGACAGCGCGGCGGGCCACCGCCCAACGGTGCACCTCGGATGCGCCGTCGTAGATGCGGAACGGGCGCACCTCGGCCAGGAACCGCGCCAGCGGCAGGTCATGGGAGACGCCCTGCGCGCCGCACAACTGGACCGAGCGGTCGACGATCCGCCCGACGGCCTCAGACACGAAGGTCTTGGCTATCGACGTCTCGTTGTTCGCGCGTCCATGCCGGTCGTGCGTCGCGGCGGTGGTACGGATCAGCGCCCGGCACGCCGCGATGTCGATCTCGTTGTCGGCGATGAGGTGCTGTGCCAGGCCGAGATCGGCGAGCCGGCTGCCGAACAGTTTCCGCTCGACGACGTAGCCGAGCATGATCTCGTGAGCGCGGCGGGCGACACCGAGCCAGCGCATGCAGTGGGTGAGACGGGCCGGCCCGAGCCGCACCTGCGCGTTGACGAAACCCCTGTCGACCTCACCCAGCACGGCCGACGACGGGACCCGGCAGCTGTCGAACGCCACCTCGCAGTGTCCGCCGGTGAAGCCGGCGTCGATGGTCGGGATGTGCCGGCCGACCGACAGCCCGGCCGTGCCGGCGTCGACGAGGAACATCGTCGCGGCGTCGGCGCCCGTGCGCGCCATCACGATGAAGAACGCGGCGCCGTCGGCGCCCGTGATGAACCATTTTCCGCCATCGATCACCCAGTCGTCGCCGTCACGCGCGGCTGTCGTGGTCAGCGCTCCGGGATCTGATCCGGCGCCCGGGGCGGGCTCGGTCATCGCGAACGCCGAACGAGCGTCACCGGCGACCAGTGGCCGGAGGTACCGCTCGCGTTGCGCGGGCGTGGCGATGTGCTCCAGCAGCGTCATGTTGCCCTCGTCGGGTGCCGCGCAGTTCATGACGAGCGGACCGAGCAGACTCCTGCCTGCCTCTTCGAGGGCGTCGGCCTGTTCGAGCAGGGGCAGTCCCAGGCCGCCGTATTCGGTGGGCGCCGACGGGGCGAACACGCCTGCGGCGCGAGCCCCCGCCCGAAGCTTGGCGAGGATTCCCGGATCGGTCTCGATCTCGCGCTCGACCGGAATCACCTGGTCGTCGATGAATCGCCGAACCCGCTCCGTCAGGCTCTCCGGGCCGGTGTCGACTGTCCTATCCGTACGCACCCTGTGCCTCCTGGTCGGTCTGGTCGCCCGGACGCGAAGTCCAGTGGTCGGGTGGGGCACCGACCGGCTCTTTGGTTCTGGACTGTCCGGCCAGGACGTACGCCGGAACCGGTTGCCACCGTGGCGACTTCGTGTGGCGCGACGTCCGCGCAGTTCAGATCGCGCCGTACATAGATGGCCGTCGCGATCCTCCTTGTGATCACCGGCACAGTGTGCTCTCATCTGATACACGGTCGCAACATTTGTTTCACCGTATCAATGGCCTCGACCGCGAGGAGTGAGCCGTGGAACCACTCAGCAGACGCAAGATGTTGCAGGTCGGAGGGGCCTTGGGCGCGCTCGGCGCGTTGAGTGCCACCACGCCAGCGCAGGCCGCACCATGGTCCTGGTCCCCAGTGGGCTCGGTCGCGGGTGCCGGGGCGGGCACCGACCCGCGATGGGTGTGGGACGAGGAGGCCGACCCTCTGGTCGCCTCGCTGCTCGACAGGGGCGACGCGCCGTTGGTCAACCGGGTGCTGCGGACCTGGACCAGGAACGGGCAGCCTCTGCCGGACGGCCTGCCCGCCGACGTGCGCCAGTTCATCGAGCGTGCCCGCCAGCTTCCGTCCTGGGTCGACCAGGGCAAGCTCGCCACAGCTGTGCAGTTCAACGAGAAGCGAGGGCTCTACCTCGGCGTGCTGTACGGCCTTGCCAGCGGCATGATGAGCACTGTCATTCCGAAGGAGGCCCGCGCCGTCTACTACTCCGAGGGCGGCGCGGACATGAAGGACCGCATCTCCAAGACGGCCAAGCTCGGATACGACATCGGCACGGCGAACGCCTACCAGCCCACCGGCTCGATGATCGTGACGGCCGTCAAGACCCGGCTGGCGCACGCCGGCGTGCGCCACCTCCTGCCACAGTCGCCGAGGTGGGTGGCCGTCGCCCCGGAGGACATCCCGATCAGCCAGCGAGACATGATGGTCACCTGGCACAGCCTGCCGACCACTGTGATGCGCCAGTTGAACGCGTGGCGGGTTCCGATCCCCACCCGGGAGTCGACAGCCTTCCTCCACCTGTGGCAGGTGGCCGCACACATGCTGGGCATCAAGGACGAGTACATCCCCGCCACGTGGAGCGAGGCCAACGCCCAGGCCGACCAGGTCCTCGACCCGGTGCTGGCACCGACTCCCGAGGGCATCGCGCTCGCGGACATCCTGCTCGACCTCGGTAAGGAGATCGACGCCGGCATCCTGAGCAAGCCCATCCTCGGCTCGTTCACGAGGTTCCTGCTCGGCAACCAGATCGCCAACTGGTTGCAGATCCCCCGGGAACCGCTCTGGGACACCCTGTTGCAGACGGCCTGGGGGCCGTTCATCGCCGTCCGGGAGGCGCTGCTCCCGCTTCCCCTGGCGCCCCCGTCCTACTGGCTCTTCGACGAGTTCCTGCGCAAGCTGGCACTGCTCTTCCTGTCCGAGGGGCAGCAGATCAACATCGAGATCCCGCTCGGCAACCGCCCATCCTGAACATGTACGTCGCAGTCGGGGACGCGGCCGGTGTCGCGTCCCCGACCCCTGCCGACGCACCGCACCCAGTTCGCGAGACAGCACACCGATCAGCAGTGAGAACGGCCATGGTGGAGCGCAATACCCGGGGACGCTTCCCCGGGTACGTACTGGCCGCACCGGTGCTGGTGACCGCTGCGGAGCTGGTGACGCCCCCCGGTGCTGCCGAGCTGCCGTCGTCGGACCCGACGGAGCTGCTCGGCCTCAACGGCATCATGACCGCCGTGGCGCTGACCACCTCGGCACTGATCGCTGTCGAGGTCAGTGAGGACGGAACCGTCTCGTTCGCGGTGCCCCGAGCCTTGATGGGGCAGACGGCCACCACCTCGACCGCCACCCTGATCGCCGAGGAACTCTGCGTCCCGCGGGGACGGATCCGCGTGGCACCTGCCGACGCCCGGCCGGAGCGTGCGGGCACCCTGGCTGCCGTCGGGCCGTCCTATGCGCCGATCCGGGTCGCAGCGGCCATCGCCCGACAACGGCTCCTGGGGGCCGCGTCGGCAGTGCTCGACGTACCCTTTGGCGACCTGCGGCTGGAGGCCGGCTTCGTCACCGACGACGCCGGCCGGAGAGTCGACATCGGTGCCCTCGCCACGAGGGCCGCCAGCCCGAGCACCCTCGCCGTGGCTGTGGAACTCGCCCCGCGCGACGGTCGCACCCTCGTCGGCCATCCGGCGGTCGGGCCGGCGCGCGGGCGCTAGATCCCTTGACATCGGAAGGTGTGCGCGGCCACACTAATTTTGCTAATTCGATTTAGCGCCGCATCGGGTCCAGAGAGTGCCGGAACGGGTCGTTATCGACGGGCGCGAGCCCGGGTGGCCCAGGAGGAGGCTCTTCACGTTCCACCACCACCAACCCGCGTCCCGTCCCCAGACGCCTTCAGCTCCGGTGGCTCCTCCGGTAATGAGCCGAATCAAGCGCTGCGCCCCGATTGGGGCTCGATCAGTGCTGCCCTCAGTCGACAGTGTCCGAATAGAACCGTGGGTCGGAAAGGACAAGATATGAGACTACGAAGGAGTGTGCTCAGATGAGGAAGGCGATCGGAAGGCGCGGGCTCGCGCGTGCGGTCGCGTTGCTCGCGTTCGCGTCACTCGGTGCCAGCGCGATCGTCTCCGCGCCGGCTGCCGCCGCCACCACGACCGCGCTCGTGGAAGGTGCGACAGTCACTGCGGACAGCACCTCACCGACCGGCTACACCGTCAGGTTCGTCTACCACAACCCCAACGCCACGCAGGTCCGCCTGGCCGGTGACCTGACGTTGCTCGACGTCGGCACCGGCACCACGCGGTACCAGCCGGAGGCGTGGCAGCCGGGGCGGTACCACGCCGGAGGTACCGAGTTTCTCAGGGACATGACCAGGGACCCTGCCGGCTACTGGTCGGTCTCGGTCCCGCTGCACGCCGGCAGCCTCAGCTACTGGTACCGGGTCTGGGACCCGACCCAGGGCTGGGTCAACAAGCGCATCTGGGACCCGGCTTCGACGAACCCCCGACCCCCGGGCGAGTCTTCGTTCCGGGTCCGCAACAACGACGTGCTCGACGCCGTGTACGTGCCGTACGCCGACAAGCAGAACGACCCGGTGCTGAAGGAGCGCTCGGAGTACGAGCTGCCGGTGTCGGACCCGTCGCGGCGGGGCACCGTCCGGTACATCCCCTACACGACGATCCTCGGCGACAGTGGCCACTACCTCGGTGTCTACCTGCCGCCGAACTACGACCCCAACCGGGCGCAGCCGTACAAGGTCGCGTACCTGGCCCACGGGATCTTCGGTGACGAGACCGACTTCATGGTCCCCGCGAACGTCCCGAACATCCTCGACAACATGACGGCCAAGGGCGAGATCGAGCCGACTGTGGTCGTCACCATGGGCAACCACTTCACGGGCACGAGCCTCGGGTTCGCCTCGTACAACCAGACCAACGCCGCGAACAACCTGGTCCAGACGATCCTTCCCCTCATCGAGGCCAACTACAACGTCTCGACCGAGCGGGAGGGACGTGCCTACGGCGGGTTCTCCTATGGCGGGATGACCGGCGGCGTCGTCATCAGGAACTATCCGACCACGTTCGCGTTCTACGGGCACTTCTCCGGCAACCCGTCCCTCACCACGCAGGACTACGACACCATCGCCGGCGCGGTCGGCGACGACGACCTCTTCGTGTTCCTCGGCAACGGCGTCTTCGAGGGCAACCTCAACGCCCAGAACGGCATCGCCAACAACTTCCGGGCCCGCGGGTACGACGCCCACACGACCCAGGTGCCCGGTGCGCACGACGGGATGACGGCGGGCCAGCTGTTCACGATCTTCGCCCGGGACCACCTGTGGTCAGGCGTCGACTCGGTGTCGGTGATCCCGCCGACGGAGAGCCTGACGCAGGGCTGGAACTGGACCCGGCAGTTCGCCGCCAAGGTCACCACCAACGACGGTGTGAGTCCGGCGGTGACGTGGTCGGTCACGGGCGCGACCTCGGCGGGAACTACCGTCTCCGCGGACGGTCGGCTCTCGGTGGCGGCGAACGAGACCGCTTCGGCGCTCACCGTCGTGGCGACGTCGGTGGTCGACCCGACCAAGGCGGGCACGGCCAGGGTCACCCTGACGCCTCCGGGTGCGGCACGGGTCGTCGTGAAGGCGAAGGCCGCGCCCGCGTCGATCGTCCGGGGTGGCACCTTCAGGCTGGACGTCGACCTGCGGGCGCAGACCCAGCACAAGAAGGCGCCGCCGGTGACCGGTGAGATCGCCGTGACGTTCGGCGGTAGCACGCAGGTGGTGTCGCTTACCGACGGCGCGGCCGTCGTCAACCTGCCGACCAGCGGCCTGTCGGCCGGGGGATACCCGGTCCACGTCGCCTACTCCGGTGACCCGACCTACGCCCCCACCGCGGCCGTCCATCAGCAGCTGCGGGTGCGGTAGCCCTTCGGCATGGTGGGCCGGCGATCGCAGGTCGTCGGCCCACCATCACCGGCGCCGTCCGGCCGGAGCCCCGAGTCGGGGCACGGCCCGGCGGCGTCTGACGGTCAGGCGTCCGCCGTGGCGGCCAACGCGCGCAGGTCGCAGCCGACGAGGGCGTCCGACTGGGGTACGTGGGCCAGGTCGGGCTCGGCGAGCCCGAGTCGGCCGTACGCGCTGTGCAGCGCCGCCACCACGGCGCCCAACGCGCCGGAGAGGTCCCCGAGTTCCGCGCTCTGGACGACCGCCGGGGCGGAGGGCACGATCTCTCGCAGCCGACTGCCCAGTCGGCCGAGATCGGGTGTGAGCGCGTGGGAGATGCCGCCGCCGAGGACGATCACCTCGGGTTCGTAGGCAACCACTGCGGCGGTGAGGATGATCAGCAGCGCCTGCTCGACGTACTGCTTGACCGGCACCAGGCGGGGATCTCCGGAGTGGAAGACGTCGGCCGCGTTGTCGAACGGTAGGCCGAGGTCGCGGGCGCGGGCGAGGATGCCGGGCCCGGTGATGATCTGTTCGAGTGCGCCGCCCAGAGGGCCGGCCGGCAGATGCCCGAACTCGCCCACCATGCCGCTGCGGCCCCGGAACAGCCGCCGTTCGATGGCGACGCCGGCGCCGAGCCCGGCCCCGATCGTGAACATCACAGCGGTCTGCGTGTCGCGCGCCGCGCCGAAGCGCAGCTCACCCAGCAGTGCGTAGTTGGAGTCGTTGTCCACCTCGATGCCGGTGGCCAACCGCTTCTCCAGCAGGCGAAGGAACTCCGGATCCTCGACCTGGGGAAGGTTCGGCGCGTTACGGACGGTGCGGTCGTGCTGCCGAACGGCACCGGGCAGCCCCACCGCCACGCAGTCGAGCCGGTCGAGATGGTCGCCGACGGTCTGCCGGATGAGGTCGGCCAGCCAGTGGGCCAGCCGGGGGGCGTCGTAGTCGGCCGGGGTGGGGACCGTGCGGCCCACAAGCGGTGTGGCGGCGAGGTCGGCCACCACCAGTCGGACGTTGGAGCCGCCGACGTCGACTCCGCAGACCACGCCCCGTCCGGCGGCGATCGCCACCCGTGTCGCCCGCCGGCCCCGGGTGGTGCTCGGGGTGCCGTCGCTCTCGGTCAGCAACCCCTCGTCGAGAAGTTGCTCGACGATGCGCGAGACCGTGGCGGGGGAGAGGTCGGTCTCCTGGCCGATGGCGGTACGGGTCACCGGGCCGTGGGTGAGTACGTGCGTCAGCACTGTCGACCGGTTCGCGCGTCGCGGCGCCTGTGCTTCCACGTCCACCTCCCCTATTTCTTTCCGACCGAATGTTAAGGCTGCGCCCTGGCCGCCGCAACACCCGAGCGCGTGTCGGTTCGCCCGGGTCTCGGGATGCCGCCGGTGACTCGCGCCGTCCACTGCATTTCCGCCGTAGCCGGACACATGACCATCTTTGTGGTCGAAACGCGTGGCTGAAATCTCCGGGCGGGCCTCTTGACTGGTGTGAGCAGGGACGTTAATACTTTCATCCTGAACGGAAATAGAGGCCGCCGCCCCGCCGGTACGGACCGGAGCCGGGGTGACGGCACGGGTCCCTTGTCACGTGCCGTGCTGGTCACGTCGGAACCCCGTCTCAGTCCGGAGCCACCGGCTCCGGGCCCGTTGCTGTGGAGGGAAGAGCTATGAATCTCACCCGTAGGCGTGGGGCAGTTCTGGGCGCGATCTGCGCCCTGGCGCTCATGGTCAGCGCCTGCTCGACCGAGACGTCCGGTGATGACGGCGGCGCGTCGAGCGGTCCTCGCACCGAACCGAGCCTGTCGTTCGTCGGCCCCGGCGGGGAGACGCCCACCGCCGCCGACCAGCTTTCGCTGACCCCCGAGGAGCAGCAGAAGGTCAAGGACGGCAACTTCTCGGCCGCGTTCGTCTGGCACGAGGGATCCGCGCTGACCAAGGCTGTGGAGTCCGGCGTCCGCAAGGAGTTCGACCAGCTCGGCATCAAGGTGCTGGCCAGCACCAGCGCCGAGTTCGACGCCGCCCGGCAGGCCAACAACCTGCAGACCGTCCTGGCGCTCAAGCCCGACCTGATCGTCACGATCGCTGTCGACCCCACCGCGGCCGCGGCGGCCTTCAAGCCCGCTGTCGACGCCGGCGTCAAGCTGGTCGTGATGACCACCCCGCCGAAGGGCTACAAGGCCGGGGAGCAGATCGTCGGCATCGTCACCGCCGACCTGACCGCGTTCGGTAAGGCCAACGCGGAAATGCTCGGCAAGGCGCTCGGCGGCAAGGGCAAGGTCGGCTACATCTACCACGACGCCGACTTCTGGTTCACCAACCAGCGGGACAAGGCGTTCAAGGACTGGCTGAACTTCCTCTACCCCGACATCAAGATCGTCGAGGAGAGCGGGTTCTCCGACCCGGCGCGCACCGAGGACATCGCCACCGCGATGTTGACCCGCCACTCCGACCTGAACGGCGTCTACGTCGCCTGGGCCACCGCCGCCGAGGGCGTGCTCGCCGCGACCCGGCAGCAGGGTCGTACCGACGTCAAGATCGTCACGAACGACCTGGAGGCGAACCTCGCCGCCGACCTGGTCAAGGGCGGCAACATCGTCGGCGTCGTCGCCAACGGCTCCACCCGGCTCGGCCAGAGCCTGGGCATCGTCGGCGCCTACGGGCTGCTCGACAAGAAGGCTCCCGAGCTGGTCGTCGGATCGCCGATGGCCGCCACCAAGGAGAACATCGCCGATGCCTGGCGCGACGACTACGGCCAGGAGCCGCCGGCCGAGGTGCGCGCCAACTAACAGCAGGTGACGCGAGGCCCGGGGGCCTCTCCCTGACGAGACCCCGGGCCTCACCCCGGCCGCGCGACACGGCCGGGTCCGCGAGCCCTCTGCGAAGCGCGATGGAAGGAAAAGCCAGATGGGGTACGTCCAGACAGTCCTCGGGCCAGTGTCCCCCGAGTCGCTCGGCCGGGTGCTGAGCCACGAGCACCTCGGCGCGCTGGTGCCCGGGCCGTGGCTGTCCGGCGGCGCCGGCGACGACCGCGCGGACCTCGCCGTCGACGCCGTACGCGGCCTGCCGGAACTGGGCTTCGGCACGATCGTGGACCTGTCCCCGTACGAGGTGGTGGGCCACGACGTCACACTGCTGCGCGAGGTGGCCGAACGCACCGGCCTGCACGTCGTCGCCGGATCGGCGATCTACCTGGAGCCGTACTCGCCGGGCTGGGCGCTGAACGCCAGCGTGGACGAGATGCGGGAGCGGTTCGTCGCCGACGCCACGATCGGGGTGGGCGACACCGGAGTCAAGGTCGGCATCTTCGGCGAGCAGGCCACCGGACTCAACGAGATCACCCCGCACGAGGAGAAGTGCCTGCGTGCCGCCGCCCGCGCCCACGTGGCCACCGGGCTGTCGGTGAACACCCACACCACGCACGGCACGATGGCGCTGGAGCAGGTCGAGATCCTGCGCGAGGAGAAAGCCGACCTCTCCCGCATCGTCATCGGCCACCTGGACATCAACCCCGACCCGGACTACCTGCGGGCGGTGCTCGCGACCGGCGTCAACATCGCCTTCGACACCCTCGGCAAGCAGTTCTGGGACTTCGTGCTCGCCCCGCTGCCGGACAACCCGCCCGAGGGTGAGTTCGGCAAGCGGGCGTACCACCGGCCCGACCGTGCCCGGTTGGACATGCTCGCGGGGCTGGTCCGCGACGGGTACGCCGACCGGATCCTGCTCTCGATGGACCTGACCGGCGCGGAGGCGTACCTGAATCCGGGCACGCACGGCCGCCTCGGCTACTCGTACCTCGGCCAGGAGATCGTGCCGGGCCTCGCCCGGCTCGGTGTGCCGCCGGAAGCGCTCGACGCGATGCTGGTGGCCAACCCGGCCCGACTCCTGACGGTCGGCTGATGGCCGGCCACCCGAACCCGCGGTCCGACTCGACCGGGTACGTCGCCGGTGTGGACCTCGGCGGCACCAAGCTCCGGGCCGCGATCGCGGATCTCGCCGGTCACATCGTGGCCGAGGACGTGCTGGCCACCGACCCGCGCGGCGGGGTGGCGGTCGTCGCGCAGATCGACATGCTGCTCCGCGACCTGGCCGTCCGGGCCGGCATTCCGTGGTCCGACGTCCGGGTCAGCGCTATCGGCCTGCCCGGCGCCCCGGACCCGGCCACCGGCACCGTCGACCTCTCCCCGAACGTCTCCGAACTCGGGTCCTTCGACATCCGGGCCGAGTTGACCAGCCGGCTGGGTCACAGGGTCGTGCTGGACAACGACGTCAACATGGCAGCCGCCGGAGAGCGGTGGCTGGGCAGCGGACGTACCCATCGGCATTTCGTCTTCGTGGCCGTCGGCACCGGGATCGGCATGGGCATCGTGCTCAACGGCGAACTGGTCCGCGGCGCCCGCGGCGCGGCGGGGGAGATCTCCTACCTGCCACTGGGCACCGACCCGTTCGATCCCGCGAACCAGGTCCACGGCGCGCTGGAGCAGGCGGTGGCCGGCGCTGCCCTGGCCGCCCGCTACCGGGCGGTCAGCGGCGAGCAGGCAAGCGTGCCCGATGTCTTCGACCGGGCCGCGGCCGGCGACGAGGGCGCCCGGGCGGCCATCGACGAGGAGGCCCGCTTCATCGCGTTGGCAATCGTCGCGGTCACCGCCGTCCTCGACCCGGAGGCGGTCGTCCTCGGCGGCGGGATCGGCTCCCGGGTCGAGCTTGTCGATCCGGTCCGGCGTTGGGTCGCCGCGTTGAGCGCGGACGCCCCGGAGATCAAGACCAGTCTGCTCGGCGACCGCGCCGGCCTGCTCGGCGCCATCGCGGTCGCCCGTAAAGAGGCCGGCGTCCACAGCGGTCCGCCGACCGACCACGACCTGCCCGCCCACCTCGGTTCGGCGGCGCGGCCCGTTGCGACCCAGCCCGGCTGGACCGCCTCTTTCGAAACAGCGGAGGGACGATAGATGACCCAGACCGATGCTGCGGTGAAGGCCAGAAGCGGGCCGGCCTGGAGCAGGTTCAACTGGCGCGACTACGTGGTCTACATCGGCTTCGCCGTCGTGTTCCTGTTCTTTGCCATCACGCAGGGCAGCAATGGCTTCCTCACCACCAGCAACCTCACGAACATCATCATCCAGACCGCGCCGATCACGGTCATGGCGGTCGGCCTGGTCTTCGTGCTGGCAGCCGGTGAGATCGACCTGTCCATCGGCTCGGTCGTCGCGCTCTCCGCGCTGGTCGGCGCGGTGACGTTGCGGGAGACCGACAGCATGCTGCTCGGCGCGGCGGCCGGGTTGCTCGCCGGCGCGGCGGTCGGCCTGGTCAACGGCGTCTTCGTCACCCTCGTGCGGCTACCGTCCTTCCTGGTCACCCTCGCCACGATGGGTGCGGTGGCCGGTCTGGCCCGCGAGGTCACCGGCCTCCAGTCGGTGCCGGTCGGCAACGACGCGTTCCTCGCGATCTTCGGCCAGGGCGAGATCTTCGGCATCCCCGGCCTGGTGCTCTGGTCGGTGGCGGCAGTGGTCGTCGGCTACCTCGTGCTGCGGCAGACCCGGTACGGCGCGCACACCCTCGCGATCGGCGACAACGTGGGCGCGGCCCGGGTAAGCGGCATCAACGTGGTCCGCGTCAAGATCATGGTGATGATGGGCAGCGCCATGTGCGCCGCGATGGCCGGTCTGCTCTACGCCGGCCGCTTGCAGGGCGCCCGGTACACCCTCGGCGAGGCAGACCTGATGACCGTGATCGCCGCGGTGATCGTCGGCGGGACCAGCCTGTTCGGCGGCAAGGGCTCCATCGTCGGGGCGCTGCTGGGCAGCCTGCTCATGGGCATGCTCAACAACGGCCTGATCCTGGCCGGGCTGTCCGTGTCCCAGCAGATGATGGCGCGCGGCGCGATCATCCTCGTGGCCGTCTCCCTCTCGCTGCGCGAGCGGCGCAGCTGACCCGGAAGGAAGCTGACGCATGTTTCTGGATCTGCTGCGACGCCGCAACCCGGGCCTTTTGGCCGCTGCCGCGGACCTGCACGGCAGGGGTGACCTGCCGACCAACTGCTATGCGCTGGACCTGGACACCGTGGCGACGAACGCCGCCGCCATCAAGCGTGAGGCCGACCGCCACGGGCTCTCCGCGTACGCGATGACGAAGCAGGTCGGGCGTAACCCCGACTTCTGCCGGACGATCCGCGACGCCGGCATCACCGACGCCGTCGGCGTGGACCTGCAGTGCGCCCTGGCCGATCGACGCGGCGGGCTCGGCATCGGTCACCTCGGTCACCTGGTGCAGATTCCCCGGCACGAGGCAGCCACCGCGGCCGCGCTCGCCCCGAGATACTGGACGGTCTTCAACGACACCAGGGCCGGCGAGGCGGCCGCCGCGAGCGCCGCCGCCGGCCGGGAGCAGGCGCTGCTCGCCCGGATCAGCGCCCCCGGCGACCGTTTCTACCGAGGTCACGAGGGTGGCTACCCGGCCGACGAGATCGTCGCGGTCGCCGACCGGCTCGACGCCCTTTCCGGGGCACGGTTCGCCGGTGTCACGAGCTTCCCGACCCAACTGTTCGACCCGGCCGCCGGCCGGGTGGTGCCGACTGCGAACCTCGAAACCCTGCGGACCGCCGCCACCGCGTTGCGCGACGCCGGGCGGTCCCACGTCGAGATCAACGCCCCGGGTACGACGTCCACAGCGATCCTGGGCATGCTCGCCGAGGCGGGTGCCACGCAGGTCGAGCCCGGTCACGGGCTGACCGGCACGACGCCCTGGCACGCTGTCACCGACCTGGTCGAGGAGCCCGCCGTGCTCTACGTCAGCGAGGTGTCCCACCTGTGGGACGGCCGGGCGTACGTCTTCGGTGGCGGGCTCTACGTCGACCCCGTGCTGGGTCTGGGCGGCACGCGCGCCCTGATCGTGCCCCGGGGCGGTGGTCTGGACGACGCGCACCTGGTCGACGTGGAGATGCCCGCGCCGGAGGCGATCGACTACTACGCAATGGCTGACGTCGGCGCGGTGCCGTCCGTCGCACCCGGCGACACCGTCCTGTTCGGATTCCGCCCGCAGGTCTTCGTCACCCGGGCGCTGACCGCGGGGGTGACCGGCGTGCGTTCCGGCGCCCCGGCCGTCACCGGCGTCTACGCCGCCGACGGGTCGACGCCGATCCGGCTCGACGACAGCGACCCGCGCACCCACGCGTCCGGCAGCACAGGGAGGGCATCATGAGCACTGTCACCCAGAACACAGTCCCGGCCGGTGACGCGGCCGGCACGGGCGCCCCACCGTTGCAGCTGCGCGACATCCGCAAGCAGTTCGGCGGGGTCGTCGCGATCGAGCGGTTCAACCTCGAACTGGCCGCCGGTCAGATCACGGCGCTGGTCGGTGACAACGGCGCCGGCAAGTCCACCCTCGTGAAGATCATTTCCGGGGTGTACCAGCCGACCGAGGGCGAGCTGCGGATTCACGGCCGACCGGTGACGTTCCGGGACGCCTCCGACGCCCGACGGCAGGGGGTCGAGGTCGTCTACCAGGACCTGGCCCTTGCCGACTCGCAGCCGGTCTACATGAACATGTTCCTCGGCCGGGAGTTGACCCGCGGCCCGCTGCGGCTGCTGGACCGCCGCCGGATGGCGCGGGAGACCCAGGAACTGGTGGATGCCCTGGACGTCCGCATCCCCAGCGCGAAGGCGACGATCAGGGACCTCTCCGGCGGGCAGCGTCAGGCGGTGGCGATCTGCCGAGCCACCCACTGGGCGAGCGGCCTGGTGGTGATGGACGAGCCGACCGCCGCGCTGGGGGTGGCCGAGACCGCCAAGGTGGAGCAGCTGATCATGAAGTTGCGGGAGCGGGGCGCCGCAGTCCTCGTCGTCAGCCACAACCTCGACCAGGTGTTCCGGATCGCCGACCGGGTGGCCGTGCTGCGCCGTGGCCGCCAGGTCGGTGTCCGCAACATCGAGGAGACCAGCCGCAACGAGATCGTCTCGATGATCACCGGTGCGTCGGGCGAGGTCGAGCAGTCCTGAGCCCCGGCTGCTGTTGGTGAAGCCGGGGCGTCACCAACAGCAGCCGGCCAGGCCGGCGACCAGTGCGCCGTGAACAGGAAGTCGACCTGGGCCTGCCGGAGGCCGGCGAGGTCACGGGCGACGGGCACGATGCCGTAGCGGTTGAACGCGTCGACGTTCGCTCCGAGCGAGGGCGGCCACCATCGCTGCCACTCACGCAGCTCGTTTGAGCGGCGCGCGCCTGCGAGACGTGTCTACAGGGCTCGCAACCCAGCCACAACCAACGGCTTCGTGTCGTGCCCGTCGGCACGGCGAACTCGCCTTCCGGTGCCAGGAGGCACCCGCTCTTGCCGGGCCGCGGCTCGCGGTCGGCCGGGTCTTCCCCCGGGGCACCGTGCGCGTGGCGCGGTTGCCGGGTCAGCGAGCCGGGAGGCTTGACGCTTACCACTCGTGACGCAGACGGAGCGTAGAGAGCATCGCCGTCGAACGCGTTCGGGCAGCTGGTAGTGCCAGCACTACGCCGGGAGTACGGCACGGGGGATGGCTGCCGTCCGACGACCCGCATACGTTCAGGTGCAAGGAATTCCGGACGGAAGGGTTCGACCTGACACGTTCGGTCTCGCGACACGGGGCCTGGCGTGGTTGTCGCTTCGGCATGCCACCCAGAGCGCCGATAAAGGAAAGAAACTATGAGCACGGATGTCTACCGTTCCCCGATCCCGGTGCCGGCGGCTGCTGCCGGGCCGATTGCCGTCCGGGTCGAGAGCCTGGTCAAGGTCTATGGGTCCGGGCGTCAGTCCGTCACAGCGCTCGCCGGCGTGGACGCCACGTTCGAGCGCGGCACGTTCACGGCGGTGATGGGCCCGTCCGGCTCGGGCAAGAGCACCCTCCTGCACATGGCGGCGGGTCTGGACCGGCCGACCTCCGGTCGTGTGTGGATCGCCGAGGAGGAGCTGTCGCGGCTGTCGGAGACCAAGCTGACAAAGCTGCGCCGGAGCAGGATCGGCTTCATCTTCCAGGCCTTCAATTTGATCGGCGCGCTGAGCGTCGAGGAGAACATCCACCTGCCGTTGCGGCTGTCCGGGACGCCGGTCGACGCGGCGTGGCTGCGGGAGGTGGTGCAACGGGTGGGGCTCGCCGATCGGTTGCGTCACCGACCGGCGGAGCTGTCCGGTGGGCAGCAGCAGCGGGTGGCGATCGCCCGCGCGCTGGCGATGCGTCCTGACGTGATCTTCTCCGACGAACCGACCGGCGCCCTGGACACGCAGACGGCGGCGGAGGTGCTGACCCTGCTGCGGTCGGTGGTCGACGATTCCGGGCAGACGGTCATCATGGTGACCCACGACCCGGTGGCCGCCTCCTACGCCGACCGGGTACTGGTCCTCGCGGACGGTCGGATCGTGCGGGACATGCCCCAGCCGGGCGCGGAGCGGATCGCCGAGCAGTTGGCGTTGCTCGGCCGCCGCCCCGCAGGCACCGCGCGGGAGGTCTGAGCCGTGCTGAGACTGGCCGCGCAGATGCTGCGCCACCGTATCGGAAGCGCCGTCGCCACCCTGGTCGCACTCACGCTCGGCGTCACGATCCTGACGTCAATCGGCCTGCTGGTCGAGTCCGGACTGCGCTACCAGCCCACACCACAGCGGTTGGCCGCCGCGGACGTGGTGATCGCCAACCGCGAACTCACCGTCACCAACAGGGAATTCGACGGCGAGATGGTCACGACCACTGTCGCCCTACCCGCCGGCGGGACCGTTCCGGTCGCGCTTGCCGATCGGCTCCGGCAGGTGCCCGGAGTGGCAACCGTAGCCGTCGACAACTCCTTCCGGGCCGTCGTCTCGACACCGGTGGCGACGGAGGCCACCGGCCACGGCTGGAGCAGTGCCGGGCTCACGCCGTACCGGATCGTCGCCGGCAACCAGCCTGGCGCCGACGACGAGGTCGCCGTCGACGTCGGGCTCGCCACGACGTCCGGTTCCACAGCGAGCCCCGGTGACCGGATCGCCATCCTGGTCAACGGCGGCGTCCGCGAGTATCGGATCAGTGCCACCGTCGAACGGACGGTCGCCGGGGACGGGCCGGCGGACGCCCTCTTCTTCACCGACACCCATGCCGTGCAGCTGAACCCGCACCCGGGCCGGGCCGACGCGATCGGAATCATCCTGGCGCCCGGCGCGGACCGCACCGCAGTGGTGGCCGAGGCTCGCCGAATGTCCGCCGAGGTCGGAGCGAAGGCGTACACCGGTGTCGAGCGCGGCAAGCTGGAGCAACCCGAGGCTCTCGCGGCGGGTGCCCTGCTCGTGGAGATCGGGGCCGTCTTCGGTGGCTACGTCGCGCTGCTCGTCATCTTCGTCGTGGCGGGAACCATCGGCCTGGCGGTACGCCACCGACGTCGCGACCTCGCCCTGCTGCGGGCCATAGCGGCGACACCGGGTCAGGTACGACTGATGATCCTCGCGGAGGTCGGCCAGCTGAGCATTGCCTCCGTCGTGCTGGGCGTGCCGGCGGGCCTGTTCGCGACCGGCTGGGTGCACCGGCAACTGGTGGAGCGGGGCTTCATCCCCGAGGGCTTCCCGATCACCGGCGGTGTCGTCTCGACGGTGGCGGTGGCAGCGGCGACGATCCTGGTGGCCGCGGCGGCGGCGTTGATCGCGGCCCGCCGCACGGTACGGATCCGACCGACCGAGGCACTCGGTGAGGTGTCGGTGGAAGCGCCGCGCAACAGCAGGACCCGGCTCTATTTCGGCCTGGGCGCGCTGGCCGGCGGCCTCGCGCTCACCATGTTCACGACGGCCGCCGGTGGCCAGGCGGCTCTCGGTGCGGCGATCGGCATGCTCTACACCTTCGTACTCGCGGTGGCCCTGCTGGCACCATGGATCAACCGGTACGCGGCCCGCGCGCTCGGTCCGGCCCTGCGGGCCGCCTGGCGGGAGAGCGGATACCTGGCCTCGGCGAACCTGCGGGCCAACGCGCAGGGAATGGTCACCGTGCTGACGGCGCTGGTGCTGTCGGTCGGCTTCGGAGGCTCGGTCTGGTTTCTCCAGGACAACCTGCAACGCCATACGATCGCGCAGAGCCGTGACGGGATACTCGCCCAACACGCGCTGGTTTCCGCCACCGGGCTACCCGAGACCGCGGTGGACGAGGCCCGCGCGACTCCCGGGGTCGTCGCGGCGACCGGCATCCGACGTACGTCCGTTCTGATGTCCTGGCTGAGCGAGGTCGAAGTGGTCGGCGCTCAGGGCATCGATCCCGAGGGCGTGGAGCAGACGATGGACCTGAAGGTCAGCGACGGCAGCCTTGCCGAACTTCGTGGCGAGAGCGTGGCCCTGTCCAGCCTCCGAGCGTCGTCGCAGGGTGTCGACGTCGGCGAGCAGGTCTCGATGTGGTTGGGCGATGGCACGCCTGTGACGTTGCGGGTGGTCGCCATCTACGAACGGGGGCTGGGTTTCGGTGACGTGACCCTCAGCCGGGAGACGCTCGACGGGCACACGGCGACTGATCTCGACGACCAGGTCCTGATCCGAACCGAGTCGGGCGGCGACGCCGGCGCCCTCGCCAACCTCGTCAGCCGCTACCCGGGCAGCGGACTTGTCGACACCAGCGCCATCAACGCTCAGTTGGCGAAGGACCTGGCGCTCAGCGCCTGGCTGAACAAGCTCCTCATCGGCGTGATGGTCGGCTACGCCGCCCTCGCGGCCGCGAACACGATGGTCATGGCTGCACTGGCCAGGGGGCGCGAACTGGCGCTGCTCCGTCTGGTCGGAGTGACCCGGCGTCAGGTCAAGCGGATGGTGCACGCCGAACAGGTCGGCCTGCTCGGGACGTCACTGCTGATCGGCGGAGCCATCGCCGCGATCTCGCTGATCTCGGTGGTGCGGACCCTGACCGGAGAGCCCGTGCCCTACGTGCCCCTGGCGGGATGGATATCGATCATCGTTGGTACCACGCTGCTGGCGCTGGTCACCACCGTCCTGCCCATCGGCGCACTGCTGCGCACACCGCCGGTCCACGGCATCGGAATCAGGGAGTAGACGGGAGGTCGTCGAGCGACTCGGCCCGCAGCAGCAGGGCCAGCCCTTCGCGCAGCAGAGGATCGTCTTCGGCGATCACGATCCGCACGGCAGCTCCACCTGTATCGTCGTCGGCCCGCCGGGCGGGCTGGTAAGCGAGAACCGTCCGTCGTACGCCTCGACCCGCTGCCGGATGCCGGTGATCCCCGAGCCGTCGCGCTCAGCGGCACCGCCGTGGCCGTCGTCGCTCACCAGCAGCAGCAGCTGCCCGCCCTCGGAGCGCACCGTGACGGTGGCGGCGGTGGCGCCGCTGTGCTTGTTCACGTTGGTAAGCGCCTCGGCCACCACGAAGTAGGCGGTGGCCTCGACGGAGGTGGCGCACCGACCGGGCATGTCGATGTCGACCCGGCACGGCACGGCGCTGCTCGCGGCCAGGCCGTTGAGGGCGCCGGTCAGGCCGCGGTCGGCCAGTACCGGCGGCAGGATGCCGCGCACGACCGTACGCAGCTCGGCCAGCGCCTGCTCGGCGGCGTCCTGCGCCCGCTCCAGGACGGCCGTCGCAGACTCCGGGTCCCGGGCCAGCGCCCGACGGGCCGCGCCGAGCAGCACGTTGACCGCCACCAGCCGGTTCTGTGTCCCGTCGTGCAGTGACCGTTCGATGCGGCGCAGCTCCGCGGCGTGGGCGTCCAGCGCGCCAGCGCGGGTGGCGGTCAGCTGTGCCACCCGCAGCGACAGATCGGCGCCGGGAGGTGGCGCCAGCAGACGACGGCCGGGCCGCGCCTGGAGGCGGGCCATGCCCGGCCCGACGGCCAGGCCGACTGCCAGCCAGCCGATGCCCAGAACTCCCGCCCCGAGCGCGTCCAGGAACCCGTCGATCCGCCAGGTAAGCAACCCCGGCCCGTGGGAGCCGGGCGGCAGCAGCCAGAACCACAGTGGGAACGTGACGCCCTGCAGCGCGTACAGGGCGATGACGAGGGCGAGCAGACCGATCAGGAAGCCAGCGAAGGCGTGTACCGCCAGCCAGCCCAACTCCCGCCGTACGGCGTAGTCCCGCAACGCGTCGCGCAGTCCGGCCGGCACCGGCCCGGGATTCACGACCGGCGGACCCCAGCGGGACAGGCGGTCCCGTTCGCGGTTGGCGACCGCCCGCACCATCCGCAGGGTGGGCGACGGGAGGAAGATTCCGATACCGATGACGTGGGCAAGCCCACCGAGCGCCAGTAATGACGTGCTCAGCCCGCCGACGAGATGCTCCAGGGCATCGACCGCGAGACGTATCCGGTCGTTCAGGTAACGCCGGCCGGCGTGGAAACGCCTGCCAGCGGCCGAGTCCTCGAATGACACCGCACCTCCCCGCCAGACCATAGGACACCGGTCCGGGCCGGGCGACGGCGCGGCCGTGAAAGCGCTGCTGGCGGTGCGACGTCACCACCCGCGGCAGCGCGCCACAGAGAAAAACTTGTGCCCGTTGTTGTAGATATTCTCGGCCGGTCCGGTTAAGGTATCTCTCGTTGACAGCAGAGGAACGTAAAGACGCGGACGACCTGACCGATTGCGAGGTCGCGACGGGCAGAGGGCTGGAAGCCGGCGCACATCGCCGCTTTCGCCCGCACGGCAGTGCAGATAGGCACAAGCTCCGGTCGACATGACGGAGGGTCGCAGGTGGGGCCGAGGCACGTTCAGGGCTCCAGCTGACAGTTCGTCGCCGACGTGTGGGGCCACGAAGTTGCGTGGGGCCTCCACGCGGGCGAGCAGTTCAGGCAATGGAAGCAGAGGAAAGGGAGGGTTCCACACCGTTGGATCGCCCGCTACCGGTCGCTGTTCGGGCCGGGCGGACACCGCAGTTTCCATCGAACGAGAGGTGGTCTCCGGTCACGCTTATGCGATCCTCGCACCCGTTGCCTGCACAGCAGGCTGGTGCGGAAAGGACAAGCCGACGTTCTCGTCGGTAGATGGTGTTCAAACCCATAACCCTGGGCCCCGGCGCGTCAGCGCCGGGGCCCTCGACATGGAGGTCAGATGGGCCAAGGACCCGAGGACATGTTCGGCGACGAGGACTTCCCCGCGTACACGATCGGTCGCGCCGCGGAGATCGTCGGCACCACCCAGGAATTCCTGCGCAGGCTGGACGAGGCGAAGCTGATCCACCCGCAGCGCTCGGCCGGCGGGCACCGCCGCTACTCCCGCTATCAACTGCGACTGGCCGCGAGGGCCAGGGAGATGGTCGACCAGGGCACGGCGCTGGAAGCCGCCTGCCGCATCATCATCCTGGAGGACCAGCTCGAGGAGGCCCTGCGGCAGAACCAGAACGGTAGGTGACCACAGCCGCGCCCGGCCACGTCAGACGGTGCGCCGGGAGCGGCTCAGTGCGATCGAACCGAGGCCCAACGCGGCCACGCCCAAGACCAGAGCCACGTACGCGCCGCCACGCCCGTTGCCCGTGCCGATCCCACTGTCCGAGGTGACCACCACGAGCGCGCCGAGCGCCACGCCGACCAGTCCTGTCGCCAGGGCCACGGCCGCGCCGAGCCGACCGGTGGCGGTGCCGACGCGACTTGCGGGACGGGCCAGGGACAACGCGCCGATGATGACGCCGACCAGTGCCACCACGGCTGCCACGGAGGCCCCGAGCCGCCCGGCACTCATTGTGACGCTGGCGGCGACCGGCTGAGTCGACGCGTACGCGGCCGCCGGTGCGGCGAGCCCGCCGACCAGAGTGGACGCGACGACGGCGACCACCAGCCGGGCGGTTGACAGATTCCCTGACGCGTTCATGTGCCACTCCTTCGTCGTCAATCGTTGTGCTCCGATCCTGGCGGTGGGCGGGCCGCGGGTCGTCCGGCGACGGGACGCCTTCTCGCCTGCCGTCGAGGGCGTACCCGCCTGCCACGGACGGGGCAGGCGCGGCGTGCGCTACAGCGGGCGCGGTAGTGGTGGCTCGTCCGCCAGGGGGAGTCGCAGGCGGCATGCGCGGGGCTACGGTTCCGGCATGAGCACGGGACGGGTGGGTGTCCGGGACATCGGAATCGCCGTGTGCGTGACAGCGGCGCTGCTTGCCGCAGGGCTCGCCGAGGACCGCTCCCGCATCTCCCTGGACCTGCTCGGCCTCGCGCTCCTGGCGGCCAGTGGTCTGGCTCTGGCCGCGCGCCGGCAGGCACCCGTCGCCGTCCTCGCCCTCAGCGGGTTGTGCGGCGTCGGCTACCAGGCGGTGGGCTTCGACGTGCCCGCTGTCGCCTTCCTGTTCGCCGTGTACGCCGCCGTGCGGGCAGGGCATCGCGCCGTCACGATCATCGCGGCCGTCCTGATGCTGGTCGCGCTGCCACTCACGGCCCTGGCCCCGCCGCTGGACCTTCCGGTGGGCGAGGCGCTCACACGTGCCCGCGGCGCGCTCGAGGTGGCGTGGCTCGTCGCGGCCGCCGCAGCCGGTGAGGCGTTGCGGCAGGCCGAGCGGCGGGCCGACGAAGCCGAGCGCACCCGGGAACAGGTCGCGCGTCGCCGCGCCGACGAGGAACGGCTGCACATCGCACGTGAGCTGCACGACTCGCTCACCCACCAGATCTCGATCATCAAGGTGCAGGCCGAAGTGGCCGTCCACCTGGCCCGCAGGCGCGGCGAGGCGGTGCCGGAGGCGCTGCTGGCGATTCGGGAGGCCGGCCGTGAGGCGAGCCGCGAGCTGCGCGCGACCCTGGAGGCGCTGCGCGAGGACGGCGGCAACCCGCAGCGCGGGCTCGACCACCTCTCGGAGCTGGTGGAGCGCGCCCGGATGGCCGGCCTGGACGCGACGTTGACGATCGAGGGGCAGCGACACGACGTGCCGGCAGCGGTGGACCGGACCGCCTACCGGATCGTCCAGGAGTCCCTCACCAACGTCGCCCGGCACGCCGCCGCCGCGACGGCGTCGGTCCGTGTCGACTACCGTCCGGATGCCCTCGCCATCCGCGTCGACGACGACGGTACGGCCCGGCTGGGCACGCCGCCGACGCCCGGTGTGGGGTTGCTCGGCATGCGCGAACGGGTCACCGCCCTCGGCGGTCGGCTCCGTGCCGAGCCCCGCGACGAGGGCGGCTTCAGCGTCCACGCCGAGCTTCCCGTCGGCCCGACGCCATGATCCGCGTCCTGCTTGTCGACGACCAGCCGCTCCTTCGCAGCGGCTTCCGCGCGCTCCTCGACGCCGAAGACGACATCGAGGTGGTGGGCGAGGCCGCCGACGGGCGACAGGGGGTGGCTCTCGCCAGACAACACCTGCCCGACATCGCGCTCATCGACATTCAGATGCCGGTAATGGACGGCATCGAGGCGACACGGCTCATCGCCGCGGACCCGACCCTGGCCGGGGTGCACGTCGTCATCCTTACCAACTACGGCCTCGACGAACACGTCTTCCACGCACTACGCGCGGGCGCGGCCGGCTTCCTCGTCAAGGACATCGAGCCGGAGGACTTCCTGCACGCCGTCCGCGTCGCGGCACGCGGCGACGCGCTGCTCGCACCGTCGATCACCCGCAGGCTCATCGACAGGTACGTCACCGAGCCGCCCCACCTGCGTGCCCACGCCGGCCTGGCCGGGCTCACCAACCGGGAACGGGAGACCGTCGCACTTGTCGCGCGTGGCCTCTCCAATGACGAGATCGCCGACCGCCTGGTGATCAGCCCGCTGACCGCGAAGACACACGTCAACCGCGCCATGGCCAAGTTGCACGCCCGCGACCGCGCCCAACTCGTTGTCATCGCGTACGAGTGCGGCCTCGTGGTGCCACGCCCGCGCTGAGGTGATCACCAGCAGGGCGACGAGGCGTGGCGAGCGTCGCACGAGGGCTGGCGCGGTGATTAGCTGTCAGCATGATCGCACCTGTTTCCCTCGGGACGTGGCCGACTCCGCTGGAGGCCGCGCCCCGGCTCGCAGCCCGGCTCGGGCTGGCGGAGTTGTGGTTCAAGCGCGACGACCTCGGCGGGCTCGGCGGCGGCGGCAACAAGATCCGCAAGCTGCGCTACACCTGCGCCGAGGCGGTCGCGGTCGGCGCCACCACGCTCATCACCTCAGGGGCGCCACAGAGCAACCACGCGCGGCTGACCGCCGCGGCGGCCGCACGCCTCGGCCTCGGCTGCGTGCTTGTGCTCGCCGGCTCGCCCCCGCCGGAGCGGCGCGGGAACCTGCTGCTCGACGAGCTGGCCGGCGCGGAGATCGTCTGGGCGGGAGACAGCCCGCTCGCGGAGGTGGTGGCGGTAGAGGCGAACCGGCGGTCGGCGTACGCCATCCCCTTCGGTGGCACCTCACCCGCGTCGGTCCAGGGCTATGTGGACTGCGGTCGGGAACTGCGCGACCAGGTGCCGGACATCGACGCGACGGAGGTCGTGGTGGCGCTCGGCTCCGGCGGGACGATGGCCGGGCTGGTACGCGAACTGGGCGCCGAGCGGGTGGTCGGCGTGGACGTCGGAGCCCTGCCCGACCCCCGCTCGACGGTCGCCGGCCTGCTGACCGGTGAGGTTGAGCCGGCCGCGCTGCGGATCGACGGGTCACAGGTGGGCGCAGGCTACGCCACCCTCACCGACGGGGTGCGGGAGGCACTGACAACGACCGCCCGCGAGGAGGGGATCTTCCTGGATCCGACGTACACCGGCCGGGCCATGGCCGCGCTGCTGGCCGGCAGCTTCCCGCGCGGCGCCAGTGTGGTCTTCCTGCACACCGGGGGCCTGCCGGGGCTCTTCGGCCATCCTGGGCTGTTCGGCGGCGGGAAAAGCCGCCAGGATCACTGAACGCAGGCGCCCCGAACAGCTCGTGCCATGATTGCGTTCATGGGCAAGCAGCAGCACGTCGGCCGATCCGACCGGCACAGCGGACCGGCCACCACCGGCAACGACACGGCAGGTGCTGACGCGCGCCTCGGCGTTGCGCAGGACCCGGCGACGTCACAGATGACCCTCATCGATCTGGCGTCCGACCCGTCGCCAGTGGTCCGTAAGGCCGTCGCGAGCCGCAGCGACGCGCCCGCGCAGGCACTGCGACCGCTGGCCCGGGACCACGACCGTCAGGTCCGGGAGGCCGTGGCGAGGAACCCGTCGACGTCGGTCGGCAACCTGCTGCGTCTGGTCAAGGACGCGGACCGGTGGGTCCGCTGGGCGGTGGCCAGTAACCCGGCCTGCGACGAGTCGGTGCGCCGGGCCATGGTCGAGGCGGCAGACAAGGAGCTTCGTGGCCTCCTCGCCGAGACCCGCGAGTTGGAACCCGACCTGGCTGCCCGGCTTGTCAACGACGTCTCACCCGAGGTGCGGGAACGGCTCGCCACCCACACCCACGACCCCGACGTGATCAACGCCCTGATGGCCGACCGCACCAGCCGCGTCCGCAAGGGGCTCGCCCGCAACCGGCGTACCACCGCCGCGCAGCGCAGCGCGCTTGCCGCCGACCCGGTGGTGGACGTCCGCGTGGCGCTGGTCCGCTCGGTCGACCTGGACGAGGCGGACCTGGAACGCCTCGTCGACGACCGCTCCGTGCAGGTGCGACTGGCGATGGCGACGTCCGAGATCGTCCCGCCGCACATCCGTAAGGCACTTGAGCGCGATCCGGACGAGATGGTGGCCTCGGCGGCACGGGACTTCCGCCCTGCGTCGGGCACCGCCTCCGCGGTGCGGGCGCCGCGCATCGGCCACCGCCCGTCCGGCGGGGGCACCGCCCCGGCCGGCGGCGCCGCGCACTGAGGCGAGGCCGTCCCTGCCCGCTCTGGTCGCCGTGCCCGCTCTGGCCGCCTCCTCGGTACGTGTAGTGGCGCGCTGTAGAGCTGCCCCAAATCTGGGGCGTGCGCGACGCACCCTCCCTCGTAGATGACCTCACCGCGCAGCACCAGACGCCGGCCCACCGGAAGCTCGTATCGGATTGAGCGACATCCGGACAAGGGTGGTGGGGCGCCGCCGCCTGCCCCACCGGTGGGGCAGCTCGACAGGACGCGCCTGGGTATGGGCGACCTGACGATGGGGCGGCACAGGGAGCTGTCGACCTCGGAGCTCAGGCCGATCCACGGCGGTGGGTTGCGGCGGCCGTGGTCGGAGTCCTACGCCGCGGGGATGAGGCGCGGAGATGAGGGAGGAGAGGACGGCGCTAAGCGAGGTGGACGGTCGGCGGTTACAGGCGCGACGCCCTTGGCTGGTGTGGGGTGTTGCGGCGGGCGACCTGCGGCATCGATGACGGCCGGGCGTTCACCGGGACGTCGCGGCGGGCCAGGCGGTGCAGCAGGGCGCGGATCTGGCGCTTGTCCGAGGCCGGGACGGTCTCGTCGAGCAGCCGTTCGCGGATGCTGCCCATGTCCGCCTCGACCTGCGTGAGCGCCGGAGGACTGGCCGGGGCGGGGGTGCCGGCCATCGCGAGCGGCCGGATCGCGGCAGCGATGGGAAGTCCGAGTGTGGCGCAGAGGCTGCGGACCTTCGACAGTTCCGGGTAGCGCTGCCAGTCGCCGGCGAGCCAGCGGAACAGCGTCGATCGGCTGATGCCCGTGTGTCGCGCGATGTCGCCGACCGTCCAGCCGTGCTGTTCCCGTGCGTCCTCGACGGTCTGGCGAACGAACTGTGCGAACGCCATCTGCGGCGTCGTGGGAGTAGTGTCCGTCATCGGAGGTGCCCCCTCGGTGCTGTGGTGCTCGGCGTACGGCACTCGATCGGATTCGGCGTGGCTGTGGCCCTGATGTGATCTTCTCGCAGTCGATGCCGGAGCGCCTCGTCGTCGGGCACCGCTGGCTTACTCGTTCCAGGTTGGGCGGTTACTCAACCACTGATCGCGGGCGGTTTCCGCGGCACGGGCTGGGCGCTCTGCGGGCGCCGTCCGGAGGGGACGGCCTGCGCCGCTCGATCTTGTCAATCGACCGTTGCCGTGATGTCAAGGTAATCTTCTTGCAATCAGACCTGTACTTTCGTCGATGGATTACATAAGTTGCTGTCATCCACCGAAAGTTATGAGTCTTCCGAGCAAAGCCCGCGACGAGCCTCACCTCAGTCGTGCTTCCGCCCCGTGCTCGGCGGTTGATGCACCCTGCCCTTCGTCGCGTCTTCGCCCGGTCGGGAACGGAGACCCATGGACGATCATGCTGCTGGCCCTCACCGCCAGCTCTCCCGCAGATCGCTGATCGCCACCGGAGCACTGGCCGCCGGCGCGCTCGGCGCGTCCGCCCCGGCGATCGGCACCGCCTTCGGCGGCAGCCCCGCACAGGCCGCCGCCGGCGTCACGAAGAAGATCACCCTCTACGCCGAGCAGTTACCCGGCGGCCTGTTCGGGTACGGGCTGGCGCCCGGCCAGGCCACAGTGCCCGGACCGGTGCTGGAGATCTACGAGGGTGACACCCTGGAGATCACCCTCGTCAACACCACGAACCAGCGGCTGTCGATCCATCCGCACGGGGTGGACTACAGCACCGACTCCGACGGCAGCCCGCTCAACGCCTCGTTCAACAATCCCGGTGAGACGCGCACGTACGTCTGGCGCTCGCGGGAGATGTTCGCCGCCTCGGGCCGGCGGTACATGCCGGGCAGCGCCGGCTACTGGCACTACCACGATCACGCCATGGGCACCGACCACGGCACCGGCGGGATAGCCAAGGGCCTGTACGGGGCGCTGATCGTCCGACGGCGCGGGGACATCCTGCCGGACAAGCAGTTCACAGTCGTGTTCAACGACATGATGATCAACAACAAGATGGCCCCGGACACCCCGATGTTCGAGGCGAACCTCGGCGAGCGGGTGGAGTGGATCGCCATCGGGCACGGCGGCACCTTCCACACCTTCCACCTGCACGCACACCGCTGGGCGGACAACCGCACCGGCATGCTGGAGGGCCCGGCCGACCCGAGCCTCGTGATCGACAACAAGGACCTCAACCCGGGCAGCTCCTTCGGCTTCCAGGTCCTCGCCGGAGAGGGCGTCGGACCCGGCGCCTGGATGTACCACTGCCACGTGCAGTTCCACTCCGACGGTGGCATGGCCGGCATCTTCCTGGTCCGCAACGCCGACGGCAGCATGCCGCCGGGCGCCGAGGAAGCGATCCACAGGTTCCAGGGCCACACCCACACGCATGGCAGCTGACCGAAACCGAGAGTGGGGACGGGCATGACCAGAAACGTACGACGAGCACTCGCCGCGATAGCGGCTCTCGCGACACTCATCCCGGCGACGTCGGCGGCAGCCGCGCCGCGACCGGCAGCGGCACCACAGGCGGCGCAGCCGCAGAAGACGGCGGTCCTGGTGTTCCACGGCCCGGTGGCCGAGCAGCAGGACCCGGTGGCGCGCGCCGCGGACACCATCCGGCAACTTGGCGCCGGTCATGACATCGATGTCATCACCACCAGTGACCCCAGCGTGTTCACAGCGTCCGGGCTGTCCGCGTACCGCAGCGTGGTCTTTCTCTCCGCGACGGGCGCCGCGCTCAACCGCGACCAGGAGTCGGCGCTGCAGAGCTACATGAAGGCCGGCGGCGGCTTCGTCGGCATCGCCGACGCCGCCCGCGCGCAGGTCGACTCCGCCTGGTTCACCGGCCTGATCGGTGCCCGCCCGGCGGGCGCCATCCCGGTGGCCGAGCCGGTCGCCCGGGTGACCGCCAGCGGCGAGAACCCGCCGGACGAGACAAAGGAGAAACTCACCGACGGCGACGCCAACACCAAGTGGCTGGTCCGCACCGCTACCGGTTGGGTCGCCTACGAACTGAGCGCGCCGAAGCAGGTCACCGGGTACGCGCTGACGTCGGCGAACGACTTCACCGGCCGCGACCCGAAGGACTGGACGCTCCAGGGCTCGGCGGACGGCCAGAGCTGGACCGACCTGGACCGGCGCACCGGTCAGGTCTTCCCGGAGCGCTTTCAGACCCGCCGCTTCGACATCGCCACCCCGCAGGAGTTCAAGCACTTCCGGCTGAACATCACAGCCAACAGCGGGGAGCCGCTGATCCAGCTCGCCGACCTGCGGCTCTTCACCGGCGACACAAGCGCGCCGCAGATCCCACCGGTGAACCGGGCGGTGGTCGACATCCTGGACCGGAAGCACCCGGCCACGGCGTCGCTGCCGATGACCATCACCCGGTCGGACCGCTGGGACAACTGGGACCCGAACCCGATCGGCACCGTGCACACACTGGCCCAGGTGCAGGAGCGGCACTACGACCCCGGGCCGGGCGCCAACGGCCCGTTCCACCCGGTGTCCTGGTGCCGGGACTACGACGGCGGCCGGTCGTTCTACACGGGCATGGGCCATACCGAGGGCAGCTACGGCGAGGAGGCGTTCCGCACGCACCTGGCCGGAGCTCTCAACTGGACCACCGGTCGCGTCCGCGGCGACTGCCAGGCCACCATCGCGTCGAACTACAAGGTGGAGCGACTCACCGCTGCCAACCAGACCGGTCAGCTGGACCAGATCGGCGAGCCGCACGGGCTGACCACCGCCCCCGACGGCACCGTCTTCTACGTCGGCAAGGCGGCCTGCCCGACCGGCCCGATCGCGGACTGGAACAACCCGAACGTCGGTAAGGGCTGCGGCACCATCCACTCGTGGGACCCGCGTACCAAACAGGCGAAGCTGCTCACCACCCTTGAGGTGATGGGCAACCGGGGCAGCGGCTCCGAGCTGGTGAAGAACGAGGAGGGCCTGCTCGGCATCGTGCCCGACCCGAAGTTCGCCGAGAACGGCTGGCTCTACGTCTACTGGATGCCGCACGAGTCGATCGACAGGGTGAAGCGGGTCGGGCAGCGGACCATCTCGCGGTTCACCTACGACCGCGAGGCGCAGACCATCGACCAGTCCACCCGCAAGGATCTGCTGGAGTTCCCGGTGCAGATCCACAGCTGCTGCCACGCCGGTGGCGGCATGGCGTTCGACGCCAAGGGCAACCTCTACGTGGGATCCGGCGACAACAACTCCTCCGAGGGGTCGCAGGGCTACTCCGGTAACAACTGGACCCAGGAGTACCAGGGGATCTCGTTCCAGGACGCCCGACGTACGTCGGGTAACACGAACGACCTCGCCGGAAAGATCATCCGGATTCACCCGGAGGCGGACGGCACGTACACCATCCCGGAGGGCAACCTGTTCCCACCGGGCACCGAGAAGACCCGTCCGGAGATCTACGTGATGGGCGTGCGCAACATCGCCCGACTCCAGATCGACCCGGAGCACCAGTGGCTGACCGCAGGCTGGGTCGGCCCGGACGCGTCGTCGCCCAGCCCCACCCTCGGCCCGGCCAAGTACGAGACCGCCACGATCATCACTGAGGCCGGTAATCACGGTTGGCCGTACTGCATGGGCAACCGGCAGCCGTACCGGGACCGCAGCAACACCGACGCGACAGTGCTGACCGGCTGGTACGACTGCGACAACCTGAAGAACGAGTCTCCCCGCAACACCGGTCTGGTGGACATCCCGGCGGCCCGGGACAACATGATCTGGTATTCGCCAGACGGCGGGGGACCGGTCTTCCCGAAGAGGACCGACGGCAGCGGCCTGCCTACCTACGTCGCGGCCGACGCCACCTACACGCAGCCCTACCTGCGCGGCGGCGGGCAGGCCATCATGTCCGGTCCGACCTACCACCGCGACCGCGTCGACACCAACAGCGGTGTGGCCTGGCCGGCGTACTGGGACGAGAAGTGGTTCATCGGCGACCAGTCGAACGCCAACAACCGGGTGGCGGTCACCGTCGACCCGGCCGGCGTGCCGCAGGCAACCCCGCCGGTGTACGCCGAGACGCTGCGGGCCATCATCCCCAGCGGCAACGGCGACACCCGGCTGCAGAGCTGGATGGACGCCAAGTTCGGCCCGGACGGCGCGCTCTACCTGCTGGACTACGGAGGCGGGTTCTTCAGCCTGCACCCCAACCAGAAGCTGATCCGGATCACCTACACCGGCGGCGCGCCCACCCCCGTACCGTCGGCGAACTCGGTGGCCGTGCAGAACAAGCCGCTGACCATCGCCTTCGACGGCTCCCGCTCCGGCGGAGTCAGCCACCGCTGGGAGTTCGGCGACGGCGCCACGTCGACCGAGGCGAACCCCCGGCACACGTACGCGACTGTCGGCACCTACACGGCGAAGCTGACGGTCACGTACGCCGACGGTGAGACGGCGACGGTGCAGTCCACTGTCACCGTGGGCTGTGCGGTGCCCGATGCCCGGCAGACTGTGTGGCTCGACGACACGGACAGCAAGGTGCCCAACCGCACGGTCGGGCAGGGCTGCACCATAAACGACCTGCTCGACGACGAGAGCGTCTGGCCCGATCACAACAGCTTCGTGCGGCACGTGACAGCGGTGACCGACGCGCTGCGGGACGACGATCTGCTCAACGCCCGTGAGGCCGGCACGCTCACCCGTCTGGCCGCCGCGTCGGAGATCGGTCGGGACAGACGCACCGGCTACGAGCCGCTCTTCGACGGCACTGCCGAGTCGCTTCGCGGCTGGCAGCAGGCGCCGACCGGGTCGTTCGCGATCCAGCCGGACGGGTCGTTGCGGTCCAGCGGTGGTCTGGGCATGCTCTGGCACACGAAGGAACTCGGCGACTTCTCCCTGCGGGTGCAGTTCCGCGACATCGCACCCGGCACCGGTCGGGCCAACACCGGCGTGTTCGTCCGGTTCCCCGACCTGCGGACGCCGTTGGAGCAGCGCCCGCCGGGCAGCTGCGGCACTGTCGGATCGGCCCGGACCTCGCCTGCGTGGATGGCCATCTACTGCGGACACGAAATCCAGATCTACGACGGTGAGACCGGTGAGCCGCAGAAGACCGGCTCGGTCTACAACTTCGACCCCGTGCCGCTGGCGCAGGCCGGCGTCACCCCGAAGAACCAGTGGAACGACTACGAGATCCGCGTCGTCGGCCAGCACTACACCATGATCCGTAACGGTGTGGTGATCAACGAGTTCGACAACACGCCGGGCAAACAGTCCTCCCGCGCCGGCGATCCACCCACCGATCTGCGGCAGTTCCTGCGCGGCTTCATCGGCCTGCAGAACCACGGTGACAACGACCTGACCGAGTTCCGCAACATCCGCGTGCGCGAACTCTAGGAGAGACGATGCCCCGACGACTGACGGCAGCGCTGGCGGCGCTCCTGCTCACGGTGACCCCGTGGGCAGCGACGCCGGCCACCGCCGCCCCACGCGCCGCGGAACAGGTGCTGACCTGGACCGCCGACGACGACATCACCCGCTACAAGTCCGCTCCCACCCAGGCGGTGGCCGGTGCGACAACGATCATCTGGGAGAACAGCGCGGCCACCGGAAACACCACAGGGATGCCGCACACGCTGACCTTCGATACCAGCACCGAGGGCTACAACCACGACGTCACGCTGAACATCCTGGCCAACCCGTTCGACGTCAACAACGGGCGTCACGAGGCGACAGTGACGCTGACGCCGGGCCGCTACCGCTACTTCTGCACAATCCCCGGCCACGGCCAGATGGTCGGGGAGCTGGTGGTCACCGACGGCGGTGGTGGCGACGACACCACCCCGCCGACGGTGAACGGTGCCGTGTCGGGTGACCGCGACCAGGACGGCAACTACGTCGGTGCAGCGACGGTGACGGTGACTGCCACCGACGTCGGCTCCGGCGTGGACACCGTCGAATACCAGGTCGACGACACGAGCTTCCAGCCGTACACGCAGCCGGTGCGCGTCACGGCGATCGGTGACCACTCGGTGCAGTTCCGCGCTACCGACCAGGCCGGCAACACCAGCGCTGTCGGCTCGGTGCCGTTCCGGATCGTCGAGCCGACCCAGGAGGACACCACGCCGCCGGCGGTGACGGCCGCGTTGACCGGCGACCGTGACGGCGACGGCAACTACGTCGGTACGGCCACCGCCACGCTTACCGCCACCGACGAGGGGTCCGGTGTCGCCAGCATCGAGTACTCCCTCGACGGTGGCGCCTTCACCACGTACGCGAACCCGGTCGTCGTGAACACGGTGGGGATGCACATGCTGCACTACCGGGCGACCGACGTCGCCGGTAACACGTCGGCCGAGCAGATGGCGCACTTCACGGTCGTCGCACCGCCGGTCGAGGACACCACCCCGCCCACGGTCTCCGCCACGGTGACCGGTGACCGCAACGACGACGGCGCGTACGTCGGCGGCGCGACAGTCACAGTCACCGCCACCGACGACGAATCGGGAGTGGCAAAGGTCGAGTACGCGCTCGGCACCGGGGCCTGGACCACGTACTCCGGGCCGGTCACCGTCCGCGCCGTCGGCGCGCACACAGTGCGGTACCGGGCCACCGACACCGCCGGCAACACCTCCACCGAGCAGTCGAGCACGTTCACGGTGGTGGCAGACGGCACCGACGCCTGCCCCGAGTCCGACACCCGGGCCACCGTGATCATCGACGGCGACGACACCGGTGTGGCGAACGTCGACACCGGCGACGGCTGCACCATAAACGATCTGATCGACGAACACGCCGACTACCCCGGCCACGCCGAGTTCGTCAGGCACGTCGAGGCGGTCACCACCGCGCTCGTGACCGGCGGAACGCTCGACCGGCGGCAGCAGGGCGCCATCGTCCGGGCCGCGGCCCGATCGGACGTCGGCGCATGAGTCCTCGAATCTCACCGACAGGGAGTACAACGATGCCCGGACGTACCGTCGTCAAGCTGGCCACCGTGAGCGCCGTCGTCGCCGCCTCGGTGCTGGCGGTGGCGCCCTCCGCACACGCCGACCTGGTCACCCACTGCATCGGCACCGGCGGCGCGGTGACCGTCCCCAACGACCTGCTCGTGCCGGCCGGCAAGTCCTGCTCGCTGACCGGCACCACGATCACCGGCAACGTCACCGTCGCGGCCGGCGGCAACCTGGTGGTCACCGGTGGTCGCATCAGCGGTGAGGTACGCGTCGCCGCGGACGGCTACCTCGACGCCACCGACACGACAGTCGACGGCCAGGTGGTGCTGGCCGCCGGCGGGTACGGCGTCTTCCTCTCCGCCGCCCAGACCGGAACCGTGACGGTACGGCCGAAGGGCACGGCGACAATCGACAGCTTCCTGTTCGTGGAGGAGTCGACGATCGTCGGGCACGTCAACGCGAGCGCCGGCGAGGTCCGGCTCGACAGTGGAACCCAGGTGCAGCGCAACCTGAGCAGCACCGGCACCTACTACACCGACGTGCACGACTCGTTCGTCGACGGCACGCTGTCGGTGCTGAACAGCTCCACCGGCAGCGTGGTGTGCGGCAGTGCGGTCCGGGGCCGGGCCACCTTCGCCGGCAACCTCGGCGGGGTGCAACTCGGCCCGAACGGGGTCCTCGACAGCTGCGCGTCCGGCGGCTACTGGGGCGCGGACGTCAGCATCACCAGCACCACTGGTGGAGTCACCGTCGACGACAACATCATCAACGGTCAGCTCACTGTGACGTCGAACAACCCGGCTGCGCAGGTGGCCGACAACAACCGGATCCGCGGCGGCGTGACCGGTGACCAGGCCGACGCGACAGCCAACCGGGCCGCCCGGGTGGCCGACCCGGACCGCGAGGAGGCCGGCGAGCAGAGGGCGGAGGTCCGTCGTACCTCGGCCGAGCAGGCGGCCACCGCGGCGGGCACCGCCCGGCTCTAGGCCGCCGGCACCGTAACGCCGGGCCGGACGTCAGCAGGCGTTCGGCCCGGCGCGGCGTCACCACCGTTTCCGGTACGGCAAGCCTCGGGCGCTCACTTGATGGCGAGCGCGTTGGGCGGGGAGCCGACCCCACCCGGGATGTTCAGTGGTTTGCAGGTAAGGAAGAAGTCGTAGCGGCCGTCCTGCGCGCAGCTCGCGGCGAGCTGGTCGAGCCTCCACAGCTCGCCCATCGCCATGCCGAGCAGTGCGATAAGCGGTCGGTGCAGCATGCCGCTGTGGTTCACGCCGCGCTCGGGTGCGCGTTCGCCTGTCACCCGGAAATCCGAGTCGATGACGGGGTCGGCCTCGACGGCGGGCGTGTCACTGGCGACGAGCGCGATTTCGTGGTCCCACAGCCACCGCAGTGTCTGCTCGCGTTGGGCCAGCCCGGGGGACCGGTTGCGGGTGTTGAACTCGATGCGCTCCGGCCGCGATTTCGCCACGTAGTTCTCGGCCCAGCCGGTGCGCAGCAACAGGATGTCGCCGCCGCGCCACTGGACGCCCTGGTCCGCCGCGATCGCGTCGAGCGTCGGCGCGTCGAGGACCACCGTCGTCTCGCAGTCGTACTCGCGGCCGTGTGCCGCGAAGAAACGCGCTACGTCCAGCAGCACGCCCCGGCCGGCGATGCCCGACTCGGCCCAGTTGTGGATGCCCAGGCGCGTCGAGTCGCTCGTGTTGTCGGAGGCCGCGAGCCCGTTGTAGAAACCGTGTCGGGGGTGGCCGATGTGGCGCAACGCGTCCAACTGCGAGGTGGACTGGAGATAGAACGAGTCGAGCCAGTCGTCGCGGTGGAACTCGTTGTTGGCGAACACGTGGTGCGCGGTGGCCGGTCGGGTGCCGGTCGGGTACGGGTCGAAGGCGTTGACGGGGTAGTCGAGGTTGAACCTGTGGCCGCTGCGGACGAGTCGCGCGGCCGCCGCCACCCGTTCGGGCGTCAGGAGGTTGATGGTGCCCAGTTCGTCGTCGCGGCCGAAGACATCCCAGCTCGAGTGGGGCGGGTCCGCGGAGGAGAGTTCTTCATAAGTCGGCATGTGGCCCTTCACCTGGAGCCTTCAGTTCGTCGCTGAGCGCGGTGGCGGTTGCCAGGAGTTGGTCGAGTGCGGTGGCCAGGTCGAGTTCCCCGGCGCCGAGGATCGCCACGGTGGCGCACATTCCCTGCTCGTCGAAGACCGGCGCCGCCATGGCGAACAGGCCGCCGCTGTGTCGGGCGATGCTGAACCCCTGCCGGCGGGCGGAGTAGATCTCGGACTCCAGCCGGGCCCTGTCGACCGCCGACATTCCCTCGGTGGCGGCGTCCAGCGCTGACGGATCGGCGTACGCGAGGAACAGGTGGGTCTGGGCCGCGGTCATGTCGAGCTTCGAGCCCGCGTGCACGGTCACCACGACCATTCGACTCGTGTCCTCCTCGACGAGGGCGACCACCGGCTCCGTCGCGCCGCGGATGCTGAGCACCGCCGTCATGCGGACGGCGGTGCGCAGCTTCCGCAGGTGGGGACCGGCGATCTCGACGATGCGTTGGCGTCCCAGGGCCTGGATGCCCAGCTCCAGCATCAGTCCGCCGAGCGCGAACGTCCCTCGCCGGGTGCCTCGTTCGAGAATGCCGGCGGCCACCATCGATGCGCAGTACCGGTAGGCCGTTGTGCGGTTCAGGCCGGTGCGTTCGGCAACGTCCGCCGCTGTGAGCTCGAGGACCCGAGGGCCGAACAGCGCTAGGATCTGGCCGACGCGTGCAACGGCCCGGATGTCGGAACTCGATGCGTCGGTCGGGTCAAAGTTCGCCATCGCTGAATCGTAGTTCACAGAGGGAACGTCTAGGTTTCAGTGTGACCCGTGGGGGAGTGGCGTCATCCGGCCAGCCAATTGGTGAGCTTCGTCGTCACCTCGTTGAAGTTGGTAGCGTACCAGCCGACGTCCTGAAGGACCGTTTCGCCGGTATTGGCGGGGCCGTAGACCTCCACCTTCTTGGCGTTCTGCGAGAGGTTCGACTTGGCGGCCAGGTTCACCGGCGCGGTGCCGAGGGCCTCGGATATGCCGGCGACAGCCTCGGGGCTCACCACCGTCGGCAGGAACCGTTGTGCGGCCTGGACGTTCGGCGAGCCCTTCGGGACGGCGAAGGCGTTGATGGACGCGACTGTCACGTCCCACACGATCGTGACGTCGGTGCCCTCGTCCATCAGCGGTACGAGTCGCGAGTCCGCAAGCAGGAACATGTCGACCTGCTTCGATCCGACAGCCTGCTGCAGCGCGCCGACGTTCGGGGCGAACGTCGTGACGTTGCGAATGGTGTCGAGTTTCTTGAGCGAGCGGTCGACGTCGAGCGGGTAGAGATCCTTCGGGGCCACGCCGTCGGCCAACAGCGGATATTCAAGGATGCCGTTCTGGATGTTGGTGAGAATGCCGCGCCGGCCGGGGAACTTCTGGACGTCGAAGAAGTCCTCGATCGTCTTCGGCGCCTTGCTGGCGTCCGGGAACGCGTCGGTGCGATAGGCGAACGGCGACGCGTTGATGAAGTTGCCGATGTAGCATTCACCGATGGTGCCCTCGACGAGGTCCTTCTTGTCGACAGCGGAGAAGTCCAGCTTCTCGAAGAGGGTCCCGCAGTTCTGGGTGGCGGCGGCCGGGGCGACCGCGACCACGTCCCACAGCACGGAGTTGCTCTGCACCTGGGCCTTCACCTGCGCGACGTCCGGCGGTGAGGAATTGACGAATGTGACGTTGGGGTTCGCGGCCGTGTAGGGCTTCTGGTAGTTCTCGATCATCGCCTCCTGGCCGACACCGCCGTACGCGACGAACGTCAGTTTGACCGGGCCGTCCGGGTCTGTCGCGGAGGCCGTCTCGCCGCCGCAGGCGGCCAGCAGGGCCACGGCGGTGATCGCGCTGATGGTCGCGAGACCGCGACTGGTTCTGGTCACCATCGTCACTTCCTTCGGTATAGGTCGATATGCGAGCCTGATTGTTCAAATCGCGGTTCATGACTTCGTAATATGAACGCTAGGCGAGGGTGACGCGGCTGTGCAAGGGCCGTTCAGGCATCATGTTTGGAATACGTCGATCATTGTTCACACAGTGAACGATCAGGCGGCTACGACACGTTGCTTCTCGACCCGCCACCAGGCGACGACCGGCTGGCCGACGCTCAGGTCCGTCTGCATGGCGTCGAACTTCGCGCGCCCGACAGTCCCTCCCCGGCCCAGCGAGAGCGCGGCCGTGCGGTAGGAACCCATGTAGCCGATGTCCCGGATGGTCGCGGCCACCGAGTTCGCCCCGGCCGGCACCGCGCCGCCGTCGGTGACGATGTGGACGTCCTCCGGCCGCACCACCAGGGCGACCTGACCGCCGGCGCTCGCCCGGGACGACACGGTGCGGGAGTCGAGAGCCCAGACGTTGTCCTCCCACACGACGGTGTCGTCGGCGCTGCCCGACAACTCGAAGACGTTCGAGTCGCCGAGGAAGCGCGCCGTGAAGAGGGTCTCCGGGGCCTCGTAGAGCGATTCCGGCGTGCCCACCTGCTCGATGCGGCCGTCGTTGAAGAGCGCGATGCGGTCCGACAGGTTCATCGCCTCCTCCTGGTCGTGGGTGACGAACACGAACGTCGACTCCACCTCGCGGTGGATCCGCTGGATCTCCAGCTGCAACGAGGACCGCAGGTTGCGATCCAGCGCCCCCAGCGGCTCGTCGAGGAGAAGCGCTGTCGGGCCGAAGACGATGGCGCGGGCGAGCGCGACCCGCTGCTGCTGGCCGCCGGACAGTTGGGCGGGATAGTTGTCGTCCCGGCCGGTCAGCTGGACCAGTTCGAGCACGTCGGCGACCTTGCGGGCCGTCTCGGCCCTGGACACCCGGCGTTCGCGCAGCGGATAGGCGACGTTCTGCGCGACAGTCATGTGCGGAAAGAGCGCGTAGTTCTGGAAGAGCATGCCCAGGTTGCGCTTGTGCGGGGGAAGCGCGCTGACATCGGCCCCGTTGAACGAGATCGTCCCCGCGGTGAGCGTCTCGAACCCCGCTATCAGGTTGAGCGTCGTCGTCTTGCCGGAGCCGCTGGGCCCGAGCAGCGTCATGAACTCGCCTGGTTCGATGGTGAGCGAGACGTCCGCGACGGCGGGAACCGCCAGGCCGTAGTCCTTTGTCACACCGTTGAGGCGGATCTGCGTACCGGCCCGCGGCGCAACGGACGCGGGCGCGGGCGCGACAGTGGGGGACGGCGTTGCAGGCATGCGTACTCCTAACGGGTCTTTCCTCGGCTACCCACGAACTGCAGGACGAGGCAGATGATGGTGACCGCGGTGACCACGAGGCTGGATGACGCGGCGATCGTCGGGTCGATCTCGACGGTGACGCTGTTGTACATCTGCACGGGCAGCGTCTGGAACAGCGGAGAGCGCAGGAAGAGGGCGATGACGACCTCGTCGAACGACGTCACGAAGGCGAAGATGGCGCCCGTGACGATGCCCCGGCTGATCAGCGGCATCGTCACGCGCAGGAAGGTGCGGTACGGCGGGGCGCCCAGTGACGCCGACGCGCGCAGCAGCTTCGGGTCGAACCCGCCGAGCGCGCTCGTGACCGACACCAGCACGAACGGCACGGCTATCGCGGCGTGCGCGAGCACGTAGCCGGTGATGGTCCCGACGAGCTGCCACTTCAGGAAGGAGATGTAGACCGCCACCGCGATGACGATCGCCGGCGTGACGATCGAGATCATCAGTACGGTCCGTGCGAAACGGGCCAGCCGCCCGGTCAGGTTGTGCAGGCCCAGCGCGGCGGCGGTCCCCACCACCGTTGCGAGCGTGGCCGAGAGCAGTGCCACAAGCACCGAGTTGCGCAGCGAGGTCAGCCACACCGGGTTGGTGAAGAAGTTCTCGTACAGCTTGAGCGAGAAACCCTTCGGCGGGAACTGGAACGTCGACGCGGAGCTGAAGCTCATCGGGATGACGATCAGCGTGGGGAGGATGAAGTACAGCGCGACGAGGACCACGATGGCGGTCAGCCACCACGGGATCGGGTCCACCCCCCGTGCGCGTCGGCGGGTGCGGCGCGGGCGGGGCGCCGTCGTCTCGCCCGCCTCCGTCTGGATGTCACGCAACGCGCGGGTCATGGCTGGTCCTTCGTACGAGTGGCGGCGACGACGCCGATAGCCGAGATGGTGCCCCCGAGGCGGTTCGCCCAGGCGACGAGCACGAGGGTGACGACGAGCACGAGCATCCCCAGCGCGCTGGCCCCGGCGAAGTCGAGGAGCTGGGTCGTGCGCTGGCCGAGCAGTTGGGCGACGAGCGACTGCTGCGGTGAGCCGAGCAGGGCCGGCGTGACGTAGAAGCCGAGGCTCAGCGTGAATACGAGGATCAGCCCGGCCACGACGCCGCCGCGCGACAGCGGCCAGTACACCTTCCAGAAGGCCTTGAGGGGATGCGAGCCGAGCCCGCGCGCGGCCAGCAGCAGTCGCCTGTCGATGCCGCTGAGCGCACTGAACAGGGGCAGCACCATGAACGGGAGCAGTACCTGGCTCATCGCGATGGTCACCCCACCGACCGTCCCGTACAGCACGATGTCCAGGCCGAACTGCTCCAGGAACGAGTGCACCGGACCGTTGCGCTGCAAGATGATGATCCACGCGAAGTTGCGGGCCATCACCGACGTCCAGAACGGGATCAGGACGATCACCAGGAGGACGCCGCGCATTCGCGGCCCGACCCGGGTCATGAGGTACGCGTACGGGTAGCCGAGCAGGAAGGCGATGAGGGTGACCATGGCCGCCGTCATCGCGGTGCGGGCGAGCACCCGCAGCGTCACCCCGTCGGTGAACAGCGTCTGGTAGTGCTGGATCGTCCAGTCCGGACTTCCGGCGCTGCGGACGAGGCTCTGGCCGAGTGGGACGAGCAGGATCACGATGATCAGTGCGAACGCCGGCACGAGCAGGAGCCACTGCGGGCTCGGGGTGCGCCGCCTCGCGGGACCTGGCATCTTCACGTCCGCCTTCCGTCCGTCATCTCGGGCTCGGGTGTCCTGCATGGGTCAGCTCGCGACAAGCGAGCCCAGGGTCTGCGCTGCCTGCTCGAGCGCGTGCACGCGCTCGGTCGACTGGTCCGCGGGGCGCAACATCGCTGTCGTGCCGAGGAGCGCCATCGCGGCCTGGACGTTGCGGGTGGCGAAGACCGGTACCGCCACCGACACGAAGCCCTCCCGGTCGAGGTCGGCCCAGGCGACCCGGTGGCGCCGTACGCCGACAAGCGCGTGCCGCTCCACGGCGGCCTCGGTCGGGGTGAGCCGCTCGTGCGCGCGGGCCACCGCAGCCGGGTCGGACTGGAACGCCAGGAGGACGCGGGTCTGCGCCGCCTTGTGTTCGAGCACGGTGCCGACGCGCACGGTGAGCACGATGGTGGCCTGGTTGGCCTCCTCGACGAGCGTCACCACCGCGCCTGATCGCCCCAGGAAACTCAGCACCGAGGTGAGTCCCGTCCCGTCCGAGAGCTGACGCATGACCGGCGGCGCGAGGGTGAGGATCTGCTGGCGCACCGACACCAGCGCGGAGAGCTGGTCGAGCAGTGGGCCCGGTCCGAATGCGGTGTTGAGGAACCCGGCGCGCTGCAACGACTGGAGATACCGGTGCGCTGTCGTCCGGTTCAGGCCGAGCCGGTCGGCCACGAGCGCCGGCGTGAGGCTGCCGGTGTCCTGGTCGAGGAGCGCGAGCACACTCGCGGCGCGGTCGATCGACTGGATCGTGGCCGTCCGGGCTGGACCTGCGGTGCGGCCCGGACTGCCGGTGCGGCGTGCGCGATGGCCGTGACGCTCGCCGCTCATCTCACACCGCCTCCGGGAGTCACGTCGGGCATGTGTCGTGCATGTGTCCGGGCTGTGTCGCAAGTAGAGCAGCCGAAAGTTCATAGGGCAACCCTCAACTTCGTATTGTGAACAGCCGTTGGTGCCCTCCGGCGAGGTGGAGCACGTTCAGGGCTGTGGACACACCTGAGCGTGATCCGTATATTGAACTTTCATTACGCATCCCGAACACGCATCACCGACTCAAGGAGGTACTCGCATGTCCGTCGCCGAGGAGACGCGCACGCCGACGCCCGGGCTGCTCAAGGTGCTGGACGGCGCCGTCGACCTCCATTGCCACTCCGGTCCGAGCCCCTTCCCCCGCCGCTTCGACCACGTGGAAGCGTCGTACGACGCGGCCCGGATCAACATGCGCGCCATCCTGTGCAAGTCGCATCACCACAACACCGTGATGGATCTGCTCGCCATGCGAACGCAGCTGGCGAACGCGCCGACACCCATGTACGGCGGGGTGGCCCTCAACTCCGAGGTCGGCGGCGTCAACCCGTCGGCTGTCGCGGTGGCGATCAACATGGGTGGCCGCTGCGTGTGGGGGCCGACAGTGTCGGCGGGCCAGCACATCCGGGCACACAGCCACGACGACGGTTTTCCGAGCGCCACCGGCAACCTCTACGAATCCGAGGTGTCGATCTTCAACGCCGCCGGTGACGTGTCCGAGGAGGCGGACCTCGTCACCCGCCTGGTCGCCGATGCCGGAATCCTGCTGACCGGAGGCCACCTCGACGGCGAGTCGATGTCCGCCTACTTCAAGACGGCAAGCGCGAACGGGGTCAAGCGCATCCTGCTGCACCACCCCGACTTCATCGTCGACGTCTCCGAACCCGACATCGAGACGATGCTCGGCTACGGCGCGTTCGTCGAGCACGAGCTCTCGATGTACCACCCACAGGTGCCCGCACCCCGCTGGCCGATCGAGCGACTCGTCGACTGGATCAACAAGATCGGCCCGGAGCGCACAGTGCTCGACTCGGACCTCGGCCAGCAGGGCAACCCGCTCCCCGTCGACGCGTACATCCTGATCGTCCAGCAGTTGCTCGACCACGGCATCTCCGCCGCCGCCATCCGCCAGATGATCTGCCGCAACACCGCCTACCTGCTCGGTCTCGAGGAGACCAACTGATGCGTACGGCTGAGAAGGTCATCATCACGACGGCGGTGACAGGCTCGGTGAACGTTCCCTCGCAGAGCCCCTACCTGCCGCTGTCGGCGGCGGACGTGGCGCAGGCCGCCGTCGAGGCGGTGGAGGCCGGCTCGGCCATCGTGCACATCCACGCGCGGCACCCGGACGGGCGACCCGCCTTCGAACCCGAGATCTTCGAACAGATCATCCCGCGCATCACCGAACGCACCGACGCCGTCATCAACATCACCACCGGCGGTTCGTCGGCGATGACGATGGAGCAGCGGCTCGCGGCGGCCGTCGCGTTCCGCCCGGAACTCGCCTCCATGAACATGGGATCGATGAACTTCGTGTACTCCGGGATCGCCGAGCGGGTGACCGAGTGGCGGTACGCGTGGGAGAAGCCCTACGTGCTCAACACCTACTCCCAGCCGTTCGTCAACACGTTCGACCGCATCGAGCACACGCTGCGCACGCTCGGCGCGAACGGAACCCGGTTCGAGTACGAGTGCTACGACATCGGTCACCTGTACTCGCTCGCCCACTTCGTCGACCGGGGTCTGGCCACGCCGCCGCTGCTGATCCAGGGTGTCTTCGGCATCCTGGGCGGCATCGGCGCCGACCACGAGAACCTCGAACACATGGTGCGCGTCGCCGACAAGCTGTTCGGCGACGACTACTCGTTCTCCGCGTTCGCAGCGGGTCGGGACCAGATGCAGTTCGGTACGCACAGCGCCTGGCTCGGCGGGCACGTGCGGGTGGGCCTGGAAGACAGCCTCTGGATCGGCAAGGGACGGCTCGCCGAGAGCAACGCGCAGCAGGTCCGCAAGATCCGCGACGTGATCGAGGACCTCGGCAAGGAGATCGCCACGCCAACCGATGCCCGTGCGCTGCTCGCGCTGCGCGGCATCGGAACCGCCGAAGGGAGCCCACACGCATGAGTACGTACGCCGCAGACGACATCCGGTCGCGCCTGACGACCTCGACCCCCACCCGGGCGGTGGACGTGTCCACGCCCATCAGGCCCGCACAGTGGATCGAGTTCCACTCGTTCGCACCGACGGTGGTCGGGCCGAACGGCAGCACCACCTGGATCGCCCGCGCCGCCAACCTGGTGATCGCCTACACCGAGGCCAAGGCGGGTGACGTGTTCGCCCGCGCCGCGCAACCTGACGAGTACGCAGTCCTCATGTACTCGTCCAGCGCACCCGTAACGGTGTCCGCCGCCGGCCGCACCGAGTCGGTGTCCGAGGAGGCGTTCGTCGTGGTACCGCCGGGCGACAGCGAGATCCGCGTCGACGGCGACGGCACACTCATCCGGCTGTTCTCCAACCGGGCCGAGGACCTGTGCGCCAGCGCTGTCAACGCGGCGGCGTACGCCGAGCCCGACGAGCGGGTGGCGCCTCTTGCGCCCTGGCCCGACCCGATCGGCGGGTTCGCGCTGCGCGTCTACCGGTTGGCGGACACACCGATCGTCGAGGGCCGGTTCGGCCGCATCTTCCGCACCACGAACCTCATGGTCAACTTCCTCGCCGAGGAGCCGAAGCCCCGCGATGTCCACAAGTTGTCGCCGCACCACCACGACGACTTCGAACAGGTCTCGCTCGCCGTCAAGGGCCGCTTCATGCACCACATCCGCTACCCGTGGGGCCCGGACTCGACGCGCTGGCGGCCCGACGAGAGCCGTGAGATCGCCACCCCGTCGATCTGCGTCATCCCGCCGCCGACGGTGCACACGACCCAGGGGGTCGGCCCGCACCAGCAGCTCATCGACATCTTCTCCCCGCCGCGCGAGGACTTCTCCGCCTCGGGGTGGGTGTTGAACGCCGACGACTACCCGATGCGGTGACCGGCCTGTCGGGGCAGTCGAGCCGATTCCGCGAGGCCCTCGCCGACGTCCACGCGCCAGCCCTCGGCACCTGGGTGAAGATCCCGGCCATGGAGATCATGGAGCTGGTCGCGCTCGCCGGTTTCGACTTCGCCGTCATCGACCTGGAACACTCGCCGATCACGCTGGAATCGGCGTACCAGCTCATCGGCACCGCGCTCTATCTGGGCGTCGCGCCTCTGGTCCGCGTGCCGGGCACCGACGCGGGCGTGGTGCAGCGGATGCTCGACGCGGGCGCCGAGGGCATCATGATGCCGCACGTCGACACCGTCGAACAGGCGCGGGCGGCGGTGTCGCTCGTGCGCTTCCCGCCCCTGGGGTCGCGGGGCGTCGGCGCGACGAGCCGAGCCGGCGCGTGGGGAGCCCTCCCGCGCGCGGACTACCTTCGCTACGGCCAGCAGGAGGTCGTCCTCATCGCGCAGATCGAGAGCGCCGTCGCGGTACGCAACGCGGGCGCCATCGCCGCAATCGACGGTGTCGACGCGTTGCTCGTCGGCGCCGCGGACCTCTCGGTGAGCGAGGGCCGGACCGAATCCGACCCGGCCATCGCCGCCCTGATCGCGGTGACGATCGAGCAGGCCCGCGCGGCCGGCGTTCCGGTGGGCAACGCGGGCGGCTCCACAGTGGATTCCGTTCGTGCGGCGGTGGACGCGGGATTCCGGTTCACGACGATGAGCAACGACGCGAGTCTGTTCGGCGCCGCCGCGAAGGCAGCCGTCGACGCGGCCAGGACCGTGACGTACGAACTGGAGGGTCCATGACTGACGCACAATCGATCGCCCCGCCACTGAACGGCAAGGTCGTCCTCGTCGTCGGGGCGAGCGCGGGGATCGGAGCCGACACGGCGCGCGTCCTGGCCGCCGACGGCGCGGCGCTGATGCTCGTGGCGCGCACCGAGGGACCGCTCGCCGCGATCGCCACCGAGCTGACCTCGGCGGGGCACGACGTCGCGTACGTGACCGGCGACGTGTCGGACGCCCGGGACGTCGCCCGGTTCGTCGACACCACAGTCGAGCGGTTCGGCAGGCTCGACGGCGCGTTCAACAACGCGGCGATGACGCAGGCCGGCCGCCTCGACGAAGTTTCCGAGCCGGACTTCGACCGCATCATGGCGGTCAACGTGAAGGGCACCTGGCTGTGCATCCGCGAGGAGGTGCGGGGCATGCGGCGACAGGGAGCGGGCTCGATCGTCAACGTGAGCAGCATCGGTGGGATGCGCGGCAGCTCCGGCATGGGTGCCTACCAGGCCACCAAGCACGCCGTCATCGGCCTGACCCGCACCGCCGCCCACGACTTCGGCCCGCTCGGCATCAGGGTCAACGTCATCGCGCCCGGACCCACCGAGACCCCCATGCTCGCCAAGACCCGGCTGGCCATCCCCGGCGGCGTGGAGGCGCGCATCGCCGCCACGCCGCTGCGCAAGGTGGGAACCGGAACCGAGGTCGGCGGCACGGCGGCGTTCCTGCTCAGCGACCGGGCCAGTCACCTCAGCGGCGTCGTGCTGCCCGTCGACGGCGGTTTCAGTGCCTGACCCGGGGACCGGCGTCGTCGGGACCCTCCGGCTCCCCGCACGGGTGCACTTCGGGTACGGCGCGCGGGCGCAACTGCCGGAGACCGTCGGCGTCCACGGCCGGCGGGTGCTCGCCGTCGTCGACCCGTTCCTCGTACGGACACCGTTCCTCGACGACACCATCGGCGCGCTCACCGCGGCCGGGCTCGACGTGCGCGTCCACTCCGACATCACACCGGAGTTACCCGTCGACACCCTGGACACCGCCGCCGCGACGGCCCAGGAGTACGGCGCGGACGTCATCCTCGCGATCGGCGGCGGAAGCGCGCTCGACGCGGCCAAACTGATCGCGCTGCTCTGCGCACACGGCGGCCCGCTGAGCAGGTACTACGGCGAGAACCTCGTGCCCGGCCCGGTGGTGCCGATCGTGGCGGTGCCGACGACGGCCGGCACCGGCTCGGAGGTGACACCCGTGGCCGTCGTCTCGGATCCGACGCGGGAACTCAAGGTGGGCATCTCCAGCCCGTTCCTGGTGCCGGTCGCCGCCATCGTCGACCCGGAGTTCACAATCGGGTCGCCGGCGACGGTGACCGCGTACGCCGGCATCGACGCGCTCGTGCACGCTGTCGAGTCGTACACGGCACGGCCCTTCGACCTCGACTGGTCCGCTCGACTGCCGGTGTTCACAGGTCGCAACGCCCTCGTCGACGGCATCGCGCTGCGCGCCGCGGGGCACCTCGGCCAGTGGCTGCCGCTGGCAGTGCGGGAGCCCACCGACCGGCGTGCGCGCCAGGAGGTCGCCATGGGCGCGCTGCTCGGGGGGATCGCGTTCGGCTCGACCGGCACCCACCTGTGCCACGCCCTGCAATACCCGATCGGCGCACTCACCAGGACCCCCCACGGGCTCGGCACGGGCCTGATGCTCCCGTACGTCCTCGACGCTCTGCGCGTCGAGGCCGACGTCGCCGAGCGGACCGCGACGCTCGGCGCCGCGATCGAGCAGATCCCGCCCGGCGAAGCCTCCGCCGAGCGGACCGTCGCCCGGATCGCGCTGATCAACCGCGAGATCGGCGTGCCCGCAAGCCTCGCCGACATCGGCGTCGAGCGCGCGCACCTGCCGCGGCTGGCCGACCTGGCACTCGGGTCGACACGCCTGATCGCGATAGCCCCTGTCACGCCGTCGCGGGACCTGCTGCTAGACATCCTCGAACGCGCCCACGCGGGAGCCCTGGCGGATCGGAGTGCCCAATGACCCTGCACACGGACCTGTTCATCGACGGGCAGTGGCGGGCCGGCTCGGACGGGGAGCGTTTCGACGTCGTCGACCCCGCGGACCTGTCGACAATCGCCCGCTTCGCCATCGCCTCGGAACAGGACTGCATGGACGCCGTCGACGCGGCGGCCGCCGCGCAGGACGCCTGGGCGGCGACCGCCCCGCGTGAGCGCGGCGAGCTGCTCCGCGCCGCCTACGAGATCCTCACCGCCGAGGTCGAGGTCTTCGCCGAACTCATGGTCCGCGAGAACGGCAAGTCCTGGGCGGACGCGATCGGGGAGGCCACCTACGCGAAGGAGTTCTTTCGCTGGTTCGCCGAGGAGGCGGTGCGCGTGCCGGGCGACTACCGGCTCTCGCCCGCGGGCGACAAGCGGATCATCGTGGACCGGCAGCCGATCGGTGTCTCGCTGCTCATCACCCCGTGGAACTTCCCGGCCGCCATGGCGACCCGCAAGCTCGGCCCCGCGCTCGCCGCGGGGTGCACGACGATCCTCAAGCCTGCCCGGGAGACACCTCTCACGGCGGCGTACGTCGTCGAGGTTCTGCGCCGCGCCGGGGTTCCACGCGGCGTCGTCAACCTTGTCACCCCGGTCCCGACCGGCCCGCTCGTACGGCGCATGATCGACCGCCCCGAGGTCCGGAAGCTGTCGTTCACCGGCTCGACCGAGGTGGGCCGCGAGCTGCTGCACGCCTGCGCCGACAGCGTGGTGAGCGCCTCGATGGAGCTGGGCGGGAACGCGCCTGTCATCGTGCTGCCCGGCGCGGACCTGGAGACCACAGTCGAGGGCGCCCTGCTTGCGAAGATGCGCAACGGGGGCTCGGCCTGCACCGCGGCCAATCGCTTCTACGTGCACAGCTCGGTGCACGACGAGTTCGTCGCCCGGATGGACGCCGCGCTCGCCGCCGTCTCGGTGGGTCGGGGGCTGGACCGCAGCAACGACCTCGGGGCGTTGGTCTCCGTGCACGAGCGGGACAAGGTCGCCAGCCTCGTGCAGACCGCCGTGGCGGAGGGAGCGACGCTTGTGCGCGGGGGGCAGTCGTCGGCCGACGGCGCCTTCTACGACGCGACGTTGCTCACCGACGTGGCCCACGGCTCGACGATCACCACCACCGAGATCTTCGGGCCGGTGACCGCGGTGGTCCGCTTCGACGACGTCGACGAGGCGGTCCGGATGGCGAACGACACCATCTACGGCCTCATGGCGTACGTCTTCGGCGAGGAGCGCGAGGCGATCGCCGTGGCACGCCGCCTCGAGGCCGGGATGGTGGCTGTCAACAGGGGTGTCGTGAGCGATCCGTCCGCACCGTTCGGTGGTGTCAAGCAGAGCGGCCTCGGCCGGGAGGGCGGCTCCGAGGGGATCCTGGAGTTCCTCGAGGAGAAGTACATAGCCCTCACCGCGTGACACACGTGAAAACCGCACCGGGTTGGCTGGACCTTCGGCCAACCCGGTGCGGTTTCGTGTCGACGGGATCAGATCAGCAGGTGCCGACCTGCTGCCACGGCCCGTTCGGCGTGCCGGGCAGTTGGTTACGCGTCCACCACTGGGCCTTCCAGAGCTTGCCGCCGTGCACGACGGTCTCGCCACCGGTGTAGACCCACGACGAGGTCCAGGTCAGGTGGGTGCCGGTCGCGCACGCCGTCGGCGCGCCGACCTGCATCCACGAACCCCACGGCGAGGACCCCGGCACCTGGTTCTGCGTCCACCACTGCGCCACGTGTACGGCGTCACCGTGGCTGACGTACTCACCACCGGTGTAGACGGTGCCGGCGTCCCACGTTCGGTAGGCGGCTGTCACCGGACCGCTGGTGGCGGTCGCCGCTGGACGTCCAGCGCCGGTCGCGGTGACCTTCACCCGCAGCTCGTGCCCGACGTCGGCGTGCTGCACCTTGTAGTGCTGCCCGGTCGCGCCGCTGATCGGTTCTCCGTCGCGCAGCCACTGGTACGCGAACGACAGTCCGTCGACGTTCCAGGTGCCCGGCGTGGCGGTGAGGCGCTGCTCCCACAGTCCGGAGCCGTTGACGCTGGGCGCGACCTTGTTGAGCGCCGGCGCGTCCAGGTCCCAACCGTCGATCTGCGGCCCGGTCGGCGGCTTCTGGTAGCCGTGGGCCGTCATCCGCCAGTCGGGGCGTACCTCGCACGGAGCGCAGTCGGGCCAGTAGTGCGCCGGCTCCCGCCCGGTCACCGGGTTGCGGTAGTGGAACCACATGGGCAGGATCCCCGGCCAGCCGATGAACCTGCCGGTGCCGCCCTGGAAGCCCTCCGCGCGGATCCCCATCTGGCTGAGCAGCACATCCGGGGGGTACCTGGTCACCAGAGTGCTCGGCGCCGGGTCGGGCAGGCTGGGGTTGCGCGGGTTCGCGGCCGCCCAACCGCCGGCCCAGTTGACCGACTGCCAGTAGAACTCGTCGATGGTCAGGCTCCAGACCCGCCAGATGCCGTTCTCCAGCACGAACTCGTCGTTGTACATGGCGCCGTTGAAGGTGCCCGGGTTGTTGATCGACGTGCGGGGCTGGAGCAGCCGTGCGCGCAGGGTAGCCGACCGGCCGTCCTCCGACACGATCACCACCGGCTGCGGACGCCAGTGCATGGACAGGCTGTTGCGCATCGTGGACGGGTTGCTCCCGTAGACGGTGAGCCCGGCCTGCGCGATGCGCTCGGGTCCGATGAAGTAGCCAGCGAACGGCGAGAGCTTGTGGCCGTTCGCCGCGTGGATCTGCGACATTTCCACGATCCGCAGATCGTCGAGGTAGGCGGTGTAGGCCAGCGAGACGTTCTCGGCGCCGTCGAACGCCTGCGACCGGTCCAGCCGGCGCTTGAGGTCGGCGAGATCCGTGTTCGGCGGTGCGGTCCCCGCCGGCTTCGCGCTACGACCGGCGACGTCGAGGAACGCCGGTACGACGGTGGCGGGCGCGGCGACGCCGCCGTTGCCCCAACCGTCGGCGTAGGTGGCGACGATCAGGGGAGTGATCGCCATGTCCTTGAGCTTCCACAGCCCGCCGTCCTTGACGAACGAGTTGCGGAAGACGGAGAACTCCCACGAGGCGGCACGGGTGTTCGCGTCACCGACCATGGCGAACTCGATGCCCCGGGCGATGGCCTCCTGCCCGTTGGGGCTCACCTCGACGATCGTGTCGAACAGCGGCCGCTCGTTGAGGATGCCCTGGGAGAGGTTCTCCGGGCCCATCCGCTCCATCGCCTGACGGACGCCACTGCTGCCCTGGTAGGAGCCGACGCCGTCGATCCGGACAGTGCCGTCGGAGGCGAAGAGGTCGACAACGTCGGACCACATGCGACGGTCGACGTAGTAGCCGTAGGCGTGCTGGAGGTTGCGGACCGCGTCCTCGTCGTTGAGCCTGCTGATCCGGGCCGCCAACTCGCCGACGGTGGCCGTCGTGGCCGGCGCGGCGCCCGTCGGCGGCGGGATCGGTACGCCCGCCTCGTCGGGGGTGAAGTGGTAGGGGACGATCGGCAGCGCGCCGCCGACGTTGCGCCAGCCGGTGGCGTACGCGCCGGCGTACTGCGGGTAGTAGCGGAGAAGCTCGATCTGCCAGCGGCCGTCCCTGAGGACGTACTCATTTTCGTAGATTCCGCCCTCGATTCGCGCCTGGCCCTCGCCGTCACCCAGGAAACGCAGGCCCATCCAGCGGCCCTTGGCGGTGGTGCCGTCGGCGGAGAGGTTCACCAGAGGCTGGTCGATGACAAGTGTGTGCAGGGAGCCCGGCCGGATGCCGTCCATGCCGCCGGCGTCTGCTTCGAGCCAGGCCGCGATCGCCGAGCGGCCGGCGGTTGTCTGATCCCCCCACTGCAACGTGCCGTCGGTGGCGAACAGTTCGGCCATCTCCGACCACCGCCCGAACTGGGCCAGGTGGGTGTACGCGCGTTGGACGTCCTTCACCTCGCGCAGGGACTCCACCCGTTCGACATCCCGGGCCAGTGTGTTGATCGTCGTCGACACCGCCACGTTCGTGGTCGTGCCCTGGGTTTGTGCCGATGCTGCCGGTGGGTTGATGGCCACCCCGGCTATCAGGAGTAGCGCTGTGGCCACACTTGTCACACGTCTCATGCTCACGCCCCTATCCGTTGCCGTTGCCGTTGATTCGCGGGCCCCTCGGGCGAGGGTGTCGGGCAGATTCGCGCCGCCGTCCCGGGCGGCAGGCGATGCCGCGAAACGTAACTGAAATGTTCGTCATGCGCTAGATCGATTTCGATGGACGAACATTTGGGCGGCGAGCCGGCGCACTTTCGGCGGTTCGGGCAGCGCGCGGGGCTGATCAGGCGAAACGAGAGAACGAAACGGACGGCACGGAATCCACTTAGCGCGGATACCGGAATGCTGGTATCGCTGTGCGCACGCTCCTGGTCAGGCGTGTCGCGTCGGCAGCGAGACTGGGCCCGGTCACGCAGAAGGGCCCGGCCACCGTCACGAGCTGAGGTGGCCGGGCCCTCCGACGAGCGGTCAGAAGTCGTCGACGTTGATCGTCACCCGATGGGCGCTCGACTTCCAGTTGGGCACGTTGACCACGTCGTACCCGCCGCCGCGCTGACCCACTGTGACGCGTACGACGCCGAGGTTCGCCGGGGTCGCAGGGATGAACACGTCCATGCCGGTGATGAAGGTCTGACTGAAGAACTCCGGCAACGGGGCGGTCAGGTCGGTCACCCCGTCGCTGTCGTCGTCGAAGGCGAACAGGGCGATCGTCCTCTTGAGGCGTGGCGTGTTCGCGGGGTTGAGGACGTCCCTGCCGTTGATCCAGAGCTTGTCGCCACCGTCGCCCTGGTCGCCCCACCACTCCTTCTGGCGTTGGATCGTCAGCGCCGTGTGCCTGTCGCTGGTGTCGACAAGCGCGCCGAGACCCTCGCCCGGCACGCTTGTGGCCAGGCGTACGAACGAATCCGAGCGAAGGAACGGCTGGAAGTAGAAGTGGTGCGTCGGAGCGCCGGAGCGGACGACCGCGAACTCGTAGCGGGCCGTGGCGAGGACCGGGAACGGCCCGAACGAGCCGTCGCCGGCAAGCGTCACCCGATGCGTCGGCCGGGACGACAGCCGGCCGCCGGTGAGGTGGCTGACCGGGTAGACCTCGAGTGTCGCGTCGGTGACGCCGGCGTTGCTCGGAAAGAGCACCGCGCGCCCGGAGACCCGGGCGGTGCCGAGGAGTTGGGGCACGATCCGTGTCGTGTGGGGCGCGCGACCGCGCAGGAACCGGTAAATCTCGCCGAACGACTCCGTCGACGACACGGTCTGCGTGTGGGACTGCTCGGGGAGGTGGACGTTCGTCGCGCCGACGACGGTGCGGGCCGGGTCGCCCTCACCCCAGATGGCGAGGGTGGGTACACCGCCCGGCGGGGAGGCCGCGGTGCGTCCGTCCAGGTTGACGTAGTGCGCGACCCGGGCGGCCCGCGCTGGAGAGCTGGTGAGGTAGCCCTGTGTGACGAAGGTGCCGAGGGAGTGCGCGATCAGGTCGACCTTGTCCGCGCCGGTCGCGGCCAGGAGGCGGGAGATCCGTGCGTCGAGTCCCGCGTACACCTGGGGCAGGATCGTCGCGATGTTCGGCGAGTCGTACTCGTGGGCTTCGATGATCTCGATCGGGTAGCCGTTGCTGGCCAGGCGTTTGGCCTGGGACTGGAACTGCGTGGCCGACCCGGCGCTGCCGTGCACGAAGATCACCGGGCGGTACGTCGGTGGGGCGGCGGCTTCGGCGGCGCGCGGGGCGGGGACGACTGACAGGCTGACCGCGAGGGCGAGCCCGGCCGCCACGGAGAGCAGTCTCCGGAGGGGTGTGCGCATGGATCCTCCACCTTGACGGACGAAGTATTTGCACTGCTAGCGCAAGTATCGTGTCAGGGCGCGGCGCGACGGTCCACACCTTCCGGCCGGGCATCGGTCGCGGTGGAGGCGATCAATTGACCTCTCTGGCGAGCAGGTCGCCCACCGCGGCCCGGACCGGATCGGGGTTCGCCCAACTCCAGTTGGGGTGCGCGCGGTTGGTGAGCAGGGCCAGCACGAGCCGCCGGCCGGGGTCGACAAGCAACGAGGGGCCGGCGAAGCCGGTGTGGCCGAAGGTCCGAGCTGCCGCGAGCCGCCCCATGAACCAACGCTGGTCGAGGACGACCCCGAGGCCGTGCGCGGCGGTCCGGTTGGGACGCTCGGGGTCGACGGCGGGAATCCCCGCGTTCTGGTTGCTGAGCATCCGGCGCACCGTCGCCGCGGCGAGGATCCGCCTGCCCTGGTAGGTGCCCCCGTTCAGGAGCATCTGACCGATGACCGCGAGGTCGGTGGCGCTGGCGAAGATGCCCGCGTGACCGGCGACGCCGCCGAGGTGGTTGGCGACGTCGTCGTGGACGGTGCCCCGCAGCAGCCCTCGCGACGAGCGGGCGTCGGTGGCGACCAGTCGGCTGGCCCGCGCACTGCCCGACAGCCAGGTGCTGGGGTTGAAGCCGGTGTCGCGCAGGCCGAGCGGGCCGGTGAGGTTGCTCTTGAGCGCCTGGTCGAGCCGCTGACCGGTGACCTTCTCGACGATCCTGCCGGCGACCATGAGTCCGACGCTCGAATAGCGGAACGTGTCGCCGGGCACGGCACCGGAGACCAGCCCCGTGGTGAGCACGGCGTTCCACCGGGCCGCGTTGTCGGGCAGACCGGTGACCTTCGCGCCGACCGGCAGGCCGCTGGTGTGGGTGAGCAGCATCTCGACAGTGATCCGCTCCTTGCCCGCCCCGGTGAAGGCGGGCAGGAGGTCGCGGACCGGGGCGTCCAGGTCGACGCGTCCCTTGTCGACCTGCTGGAGCAGCAGGATCGCCGTGTACACCTTCGTGACCGAGGCGAGATCGAAGATGGAGTCGGGACGCATCGCGACGCGCTGGCCCGGCGGAAGGAGCTTCGGTCCAGCGCCGTAGCGCAGCGCCTCCCCGACAGCTGTGTGGACCGTCGTCTTCCCGTCCACGAGGACGACCGCGACGGCACCGGGGAAGCCCTTGTGCTGGACGGTCTGACCGGTGGCGGGCAGCTGCTTGCGGAGCAGCGCCGTCACGTCCTGCGCGTACCGGGCCTGACCAGCCGGCGCGGCACCGCCGCTGGGAGACGCGGTGGCGCTCGGCGAGCCGGACGGCGCCACCGCCGAGCCGAAGCCCACCCGGTTTCCGGCCGCGTCGGTAGCGGTCACCGCGTCGCCGGATTCGGCAAGACCGGGCGCCGACGAGCCCTTGTCGCCGCAGCCGGCCAGGGCGGAGGTCGCGGCGGCCAGTCCGGCCCCGAGCAGAGTACGACGAGCCACGGGCATGCCGGAGATCCTGACAGCAGGTCAGGGCGCATTTCAATCGACCCACCCGAACGTCGACAACCGGCACCCGCCCGGGCGTCCCGGTTGTCACCAGGTGGACACGGTCAGTGGGCGTACGCCGGTTGTGCGACGATCGACGGGAGTCACGCCAGCGACCCGACCACCGCTCTGCCTGCGCCCCGTCCGCTGGCAGACACGGGGGAGGGCCACGCCCTTCGTACCCCTTTTGGAGAGCACGATGCCCCGCTCCGCCATCCGGGCCTTCGCCGCGCTGAACGCAGTGCGACCCCCCGACCAGCCCTCCCCGGTCCTGGGTAAGGCAGTAGTGCTCGGCGGCAGTGTCGCCGGTCTGCTGGCCGCCCGGGTCCTGTCCGATTACGCGGAGAGCGTGCTCATCATCGACCGGGACGACCCGCAGATCAGCGGCGCGCGGCCCGGCGTGCCACAGGGGACGCAGCTGCACGCGCTGCTGCCCGGCGGCCTGTCCCAGCTCGAGCGACTGTTTCCCGGCTTCCGGAAGCAGGCGATCGCCCACGGCGCTATCGAGGCGCCCCCGGCCACCCGGCGCAGCTACCTCGACGGCCGCCTCAAGGTGGTCGTCCCCGACGACGCCGACAGCCTGGCGGGCAGCCGACCCCTGTTGGAGGGGCTGATCCGCCAGCACGTGCTGCGCCTGCCCAACGTCAAGACCTTCACCGCCCGCGCCACGGGCCTCGTTATCGAGGGCGAGGCGGTCACCGGTGTCCGCTGCGACATCGGCGGGGTGCCCGGCGTCGAGGGTGGTGACCTGGTGGTGGACGCCATGGGGCGGTCGAGCCGGCTCTCCGACTGGTTGGAGCGCGCCGGCTGGGAGCGGCCCGCGACGCGGCGGATGCCCGTGCACCTGAACTATGCGACAGCCCTGTTCCGGCGGCCCGAGCAGGACCCACCGGCGAAGGTCGTCCTGGCGCTGCACACCCCGGCGACGATGACGGACGTGGCGGGCGCGGCATTCTTCGCCATCGAGGACGGCCGGTGGATGGCCATGTTGGCCGGCTACGGAGACGACCGTCCGGGGCGCACCGCCGAGGACTTCGTCCGTCGGCTACGGGAGCAGTTCCCGCCGGAGTTCGGCGAGGTCACCGCCAACGAGATGCTCGGCGACGTGCAGACCTACCACCATTCCGACAGCCGGCGTCGGGACTTCCACGCGCTGCGGCGCTGTCCGGCGCGGCTCGTCAGCGTCGGTGACGCCGTCGCCTCGTTCAACCCGGTCTACGGGCAGGGCATGACGGCGGCGGCACTGCACGCGGCCTGCCTGTCGGCGTACCTACGCTCCAACCCCGACCTGACCACCCCCGCCCGCCACTTCCTCGCCCTGCAGAAGGTGGTGGTCGACGCCGCCTGGTCGACGTCGACCTCGGCCGACCTGGCGCTGCCGCACTTCGACGGGCCGTACCCGCGCGGCTACCGCATCTCCAGCTGGGTCAGCCGGCAGATCATCGCGGCGACAATCACGGACGTGGAGACCGCGCGGCGGTTCAACGACGTCGTCTCCATGCAGGAGCACCCGCTCTCACTCGCCACGCCTGGTGTGATCCTGGGGGCGATACGCGCGAACCGACGCGCACGCTGACCGTGCTCGGGCGCTTGGGTCGCCGTCGTCGTCGGTCAGCGCGGGGTGTCGCGGAGGATGTCCACCACGAAGCGGTGGTCGTCCAGCTGCGGAAGCCCGGACACGCCCATCCAGCCGACGACGCCGGTGCCCCGCACCCGCAACGGCACCGCGCCGCCGGCTGCCGCGTACCGGGCGGCCGGTAGGCCGTACTTCTGCGTCAACGTCACGTCCTTGTCCCGGCAGAGGCGGGCCATGTACAGCGACGAGCGCTCGAACCGCAGCACCACCCGCCCCTTGCGGCGCAGCCACGCGTCGTTGTCCCGCGTCGAGCCGGGCAGGCCGCAGTGGAACAGCTGACGTCCGGCACGCCACACACCGATCGCCACCGGGAGTCCCCGCTCGCTCGCGGCGGTGACGGCACGCATGCCCAGCTCGTACGCGTCGGTCTCGGACAGGCCTGTCAGTTCCAGCTCCGCCTCCTCGCGTACCAGCTCGTCAAGCGTGGGCCACGCGTCCTGGTCGGATGTCATCTGCCTACTCCTCGTCGTACGGGTCGGAACGTGGATCACCAGGCGCAGGGCGCGTAGTCCTTCAGGAAGCAGCCGTACAGGTCCTCACCCTGCTCGCCGCGCACGATCGGGTCGTACACCCGGGCGGCGCCGTCGACAAGGTCCAGCGGGGCGTGGAAGCCCTCGTCGGCCAGCCGCATCTTCGTCGGGTGGGGCCGCTCGTCGGTGATCCACCCGGTGTCGACGCTCGTCATCAGGATGCCGTCGGTGAGCATCTCCTCGGCGCTGGTGCGGGTCAGCATGTTCAGCGCGGCCTTGGCCATGTTGGTGTGCGGATGCCCGGGGCCCTTGTAGCCGCGCCCGAACTGGCCCTCCATGGCCGAGACGTTCACTATGTACTTGCGTCGGGCCGTCGCCGCTGCCATCGCCGGTCGCAGTCTGCTGACCAGCACGAACGGCGCTGTCACGTTGCACAACTGCACCTCGAGCAGCTCCACCGGGTCGACCTCGTGCACCCGCTGCACCCAGCTGTTCACCGAGTCGAGGTCCGGCACCAGGCCGCCCGCGTCGATGGCGGTGGACGCCGCGATCCGCTCCGGGGAGGCGGAGCCACTCGTCAACGCCAGCGCGGTGAGCGCGTGCGGGGTGAGCGCTGTCGACTCCGCGGCGGCGGTCAGGCTCCCGGCCGGGCTGCCGCCCGGCTTGGCGAACGTGATCAGCTCCGGCAGCGGACCGTCCGGCAGGGCCGCGGCCTCCGCGGCGACGAGCTGCGCGTACGCCCCGGGGGAACGACGAACGGTCTGCGCCGCGTTGTTGATGAGGATGTCGAGGGGGCCCTGGCTGCTGACCGAGTCGGCCAGGGCGATCACCTGCGCGGGGTCGCGCAGGTCGATGCCGACGATCCGCAGGCGGTGCAGCCAGTCCGCGCTGTCCGGCATCGCCGCGAACCGGCGGACCGCGTCGTGCGGGAACCGCGTGGTCACCGTCGTGTGCGCGCCGTCGCGCAGCAGCCGCAGCGCGATGTACATGCCGATCTTGGCCCGGCCGCCGGTGAGCAGCGCGCGGCGGCCGGTCAGGTCGGTGCGGGCGTCCCGACGCTGCCTGTTGAGCGCGGCGCAGGACGGGCAGAGCTGGTGGTAGAAGGCGTCCACCTCGCGGTAGCGCTGCTTGCAGACGTAACAGCCGCGCGGGTTGTGCAGGACGCCTGCCGTGGCGCCGACGGTGGGAGACGCGAGCGGGATGCCCTGGGTCTCGTCGTCGATCCGGCCGGGGGCGCCGGTGGCGGTGGCCTCCGTCACCGCCCGGTCGGCGGCCAGGATGGCGTCACGCCGCTCCTCGCGCCGACGCTGCTTGATCACCTTGTAGAGGCGCGCGGTGGCCCGCTGCACCCGCAGCACGTCGGGGTGATCCGGAGGCAGCTCCTCCAACGCCGCGAAGACGCTGAGACAGGTCTCCAGCTGCACGCGGTCGATAGCGTGCTTGCCGTTTGTCGGGTGTGTGTCCGCCGTCATGCGTCTGTGTCTCGTCCCGTTCCCGGTGCCGGATGAGCCGGCCCACCTCAAGTCCGACCCGAAACTGTACGCACCGCACGGCGTCGAACGCATCCCGCGCTCCGTGGCCCCGCCCGGAGAGCGCCTGGTCAGGGCAGACCCGGCTTCGGCCGCCAGGTCCCTGATAGCGGGGTCTCCGGGCCTTGGCGAGAGCGTCGGCGACCTCAGGCGGCCCGGCCGAGTCGCCAGTAGCCCATGAACGCCACAGCCCGCCGGTCCAGACCCCGTTCGGCGACGAGGTGCCGGCGCAGGGCGCGGATGGCGCCGGCCTCTCCGGCCAGCCACGCGTACAGCGGCGTCGCGGGCACCTCGTCGGGGACCTCCCACAGGATCTCGGTGTCCACGTCCACGTCCGAGATCGACTGGTCCGCACTGCACGGGCCGGTGAGCAGTTCCTCCGTCGCGGCGGCGACGGCGGGTACCAGTTGGCTGCCGTGCCCGCCCGTGCCCCGGGGCACCCAGCGGACCTCGACGCCGGGCGGAGCGGCAAGCGGCAGCACGTCGCCGGCTTCAGGCACCTCCAGCACGACGATGCCCCGCGTGTCCTGGGGGAGCCGCTCGCAGATGCCGCTGATGGCCGGTACGGCTGTTTCGTCGCCGGCCAGCAGCAGGCAGCCCGCCGCCGGGGGCTGGAACTCGATGCCGCCGTGGTCCCCGTCGTAGCCGGCGTCCGGGCCGACGAGGGCGATCTCGTCACCGACGCTCGCCCGCCGGGCCCAGCGCGTCGCCGGCCCGCTGTCGCCGTGCAGCACCAGGTCGACGTCGACCTCGGCCAGGTGCGGACGGACCGCGCGCACGGTGTAGGTGCGAATCGGGTTGCGCCGGTGCTCGGGCAGGGCCCGCCACGCGGCGTACCAGTCCGGCCCCTGCGGCAGGTCCACTCCGCGCCGGCCAGGCAGCGGCAACGCCAGCTTGATCCGCTGGTCGTAGCCGTTGTCGGCGAATCGGTCGAGGTCCGCCCCGGTGAACGTCACACGCGTGAAGGAGGGGCTGAGCCGCTCGACCGCGCGCACTGTGACGGCGAACGAGCGCCACGGCGCGACGGGCAGAGTCTGGGTCAGGGTGCCTGGCATGAGGAAAGGCTTACCTAACTTGATGATGAACTGTCAAGCCGTTCCCGCGACCGGCCAGGCCGACGCCCCCCGAAAGGGTGAGGGATGCTGGGTCCGTGCAGATCACGATCCTCGGCCCGCTCGCTGTCGACGGGCAGCCGATCCGGGGCGAACGGCTCGCCGCAGTGGTCCGCGCGCTCGTCGACGCGCGCGGGCGGGCGGTCTCCACCAGCCTGCTCGTCGACGCGGTCTGGGACGGCAGCCCACCCGACGACGCCGCGGGCGCCGTCCAGGCGTTGGTGTCCAGGGCGCGTCGGCTCGGGCTGCCAGTGGTCGCTGTGCCGGGCGGTTACCGACTGCCCGCCGAGGAGGTGACCGTCGACGCGGTCGAGGCACGCGCCCTCGTCGACCGGGCGCGCGCCGCGCTGCGGTCCGGCGACGTTCACGCCGCACGCGACACTGCCGATCGGGCACGCGTCCTGTTCGGCGCTGTCCCGGACCTCGACACCGCCGAGGACGCGAACCTGTTCGCGGACGTCGCCGCGCTGCGCGCCCAGACGGCGCTCGCCGGTGCGGGCCCGTTCGACGAGGTCGACCTGCGTCGGCTCGTCGCGCGTACGCCGCCGCACGAGCCGTCCGCAGCACTGCTCGTGCGGGTGCTCGCCGCGCAGGGCCGCGAGGCCGAGGCGCTGGAGGTGGTCGAGCGGCTCCGCGAGGAGCTGGCCGACCGGTACGGCACCGACCCGGCGCCGGTGATCACCCAGGTCCACGTGGCGTTGCTCCGTGGCGAACTCACCGCACCGGCGGCCGTGACGTCGACGCCCCGGCAGCCGGGGTTGCCCGCCGGGTGGCGCCGGCCGGTGACGGCCCTCGTGGGGCGGGAGCGGGACGTCGAGGCCGTGCGGGACGCCCTCACCCAGGCGGCCCTGGTGACGGTCGTGGCGACCGGTGGCGCCGGCAAGACGCGGCTCGCCGCCGAGGTGGCGCGGCGCGCGGTCGAGGCCGGGCAGCCGGTACGGGTGGTCGAACTCGCCGGCCTCCGGTCACCCGACGAGGTGCTGCCCACGGTGCTCGCGGTGCTCGGTGGCGCGGACACCTCGACCACCGGCGGCAACCTGGGCCTCGAACGGCGGGTGCTCGCCCCGGAGGAGCGGCTGCGCGCCGTGGCGCCGGACGTCGACGGGCTTGTGGTTCTGGACAACTGCGAGCACGTCCTCGGCGCGGCGGCCACAGTCGTCGCGGACCTGCTGGCCGTCACCTCGCCGGAGGTCGCCGTGCTCGCGACGAGCCGGGCACCGCTGGGCCTGGCCGGCGAGACGGTGCACCGCCTGTCCGTCCTGCCCGACGCCGACGCGCTCGGGCTGATCGAGTCCCGGGCCAGGGCCGGCGGCGCGGTGCCCACCTGGGACGCCGAGCGGGCGCTCGCGCTGTGCCATCGACTCGACAACCTGCCGCTGGCGCTCGAACTGGCCGCCGCACGGCTGCGCCACATGCCGATCGACGACGTGCTCGCGGGGTTGACCGACCGGTTCGCACTGCTCGACGACGCCCTGCGCGGCCTGCCGGAGCGCCACGCGAGCCTGTGGGCGATGGTCGACTGGAGCCGCGAACTGCTCGCCCCCGACGACCAGACGCTCCTCCAACGGCTCGCTGTCATCCCCGCGCCGTTCACCGCGGACCTCGCAGCCGCCGTCGCCCAGGGCGCCGACGTCCGGCGCGGCCTGGCGACGCTCGTCGAACAGTCCCTGCTGACCCTCGTCGAGGGCGAGAGCCCGCCCCGCTACCGGATGCTCGAAACGGTCCGCGAGTACGGCGAAGCCCGCCTCGACGCGGCCGGCGAGCGGGACCGGGCGATGGCCGGCCTTGTCGACTGGGCCCGCGAGCGGGCCGTCGCCCTCGGCGCGCGGTTCATCGGCCCCGGCCAGATCGAGGCGCTCGACGGCTGCGCCACCGAGCAGGACAACCTGATGGCGGGCCTGCGCTGGGCGCTCGGGCACGACGACGAGCCGGCCGCGGTCGACGTCGCCACCGCGTTGCTCCACCTCTGGACGGTGCGCGGCCTGCACCTGGAGGTCGTCGGCTGGGCGCGGGGCCTGCTGCACGTCGACCACCCGCGGCGGCGGCGACACTCGGCGATCCAGTCGGGCCAGGCCGCCGGCCGACCGCTGCCCCACGCCGACCGGCTCGCCTGGATGTGCCTCGTGATCGGCCTGAACGCCGGCATCAGTGGTGAACTGCGCCTCGCCGGGTTGGCCCACCGGGCCCTGCGGCGACTCCTGGCCGAGCGGCCGTCTGAGATGTCGTCCCGGATGACCGCGCTCGCGGCGGCGTTGCCCGGCTTCGACGGGGTCGACCTGGACAAGAGCCTGACGAGCGCGACAACGCTGGCCGTGCACCCGGACCCGTACGTGCAGGGGCTCGGCCTGTTCGCCCGTGCGGCCGTACGGGAGAACGGCGGCATGCCGCAGGCGTCGATCGTCGACGCCGAGCAGGCGTACCTCCGCTTCGAGGCCGTCGGTGACCACTGGGGCATGGCGATGGCGGCCGGTGCCGTCGGGCAGTTCCTGATCCCGGCCGGGGAGGCCCGGTCGGCCGACTGGCTGGCGCGCAGCGTCCGGCACATGGAACTCGTCGGCGCCACGCAGGACGCGCGGTCGATCCGGGTGCGGCTGGACATGCACCTTGCCCTCAGCGGCGATCCCGAGGCGGCGCGACGGTTGCAGGAGACCGCGACATCGGGTCAGGCCGATCAGGCCGACGTCGCCCAGGCGCGCCTCGGCCTGGCCCACCTCGCCTGGCTGCAGGGCCGGTACGACGAGGCGCTCGCGCACGCCGAGGAGGTGAGCCGGACGCTCGCCGAGTGGACCGGGCCGCCACCGCAGCCGCGCGTCATGCTCCGGGTCGGGTTGGCCGGTCTGTACCTGCGGATCGCCGAGGTGCGACAGGCGTCGACAGGTGACGTCGACTCCCAGGCGGTCGCCCTGCTGGCGCTCGCCCGCGACGACGCGCTGGCCTCGCGTGACCTGCCGGTGATCGGGGCGTGGGCGCTGGGCGGCGCGGAACTCGCGGCGTACCGCGGTGACGTGGGCGTGGCCCGCGAACTGGCCGCGCTCGCCACGCGGCTCGGCAGCCACGTCGAGTCGTTCTTCCCGCCCGGGTACGGCGAACGGCTCATCGCCACCCTCGGTGACGAGGAGCAGCGTGAGCCGTTGCTGACCGCGTGGCGGGAGCGGCCGGTGGCCATGGCCACCGCCCGGATCCGCGAGCTGATGGGCGACCTGCTCGCCTGAGGTCAGATCTTCCTGCGGTACGCGCGCAGCGCCAGCGGCATGAACAGCGCCACGAAGACGGCGCACCACGCGAGGGTCCACCACGCGTGGGAGCCGAGCGGGGTGCCGAGGAACAGGCCGCGTACCGATGCGACCAGGTGGGTCATCGGGTTGACGTCCACGAACGTCCGCATCCAGCCCGGCAGGGTGTCGGCGCTGACGAACACGTTCGACGCGAAGCTCAACGGCATGATCAGCGCGAACATCAGACCCTGCACGGCACCCGGGGTGCGCACCTTCATCGACACGTAGACCGGCAGCCAACTGAGGCACAGGGCGAACAGCACCGCGAGCAGACACCCGGCGATGGCCCGCACCGGGCCGGTGTCGATCCGGAAACCCATCAGGTAGCCGATCGCGAGGGTCGAGACCGTGACGATCACGTACCGGACGACGTCGCCGAGCACCGCGCCGACAAGTGGCGCTGAGCGGGGGATCGGCAGCGACCGGAACCGGTCGAAGATGCCCTTGGCGATGTCGGTGTTGAGGTTGACGCCGATCGCGATGGCCCCGGTGGCGATGGTCTGCGCCAGGATGCCGGGCAGCAGGAACTGCAGGTAGTCGTGGGTGGAGCCGGCGACCGCGCCGCCGAAGATGTACACGAAGATGACGAGGAACAGCACCGGCTGCAACGTGACGTCGACGAGCGCCTCGGGCGTACGCCAGGTCTTGATGAGGCTGCGCTTGGTCAGTGCCAAGGAGTGCCGGACGAGCCGGAACGGGCGGGGTTGGCCGACGGCCGTCGGGCGCGCCGGCCCCGTGGTGCCGATCAGTGTGCTCATGCCGCGACCTCCGTGCGGTTGGTGGTGTCGTCGTCGGATGCCGTACGCCCGGTGAGGGTGAGGAACACCTCGTCGAGGCTCGGCAGGTGCAGGGAGAGTTCGGTGACCGAGATCCCTGCGGCGGCGAAGCGCGCGACGCTCTCGGTGAGGGCCTTGTGGTCGGTGACCGGGACCGCGAGGACGCCCTTGCGGATCTCGTCGGCCCGCGTGCCGGAGCCGACCTCGGACAGGATCGCCGCGATCCGGGGTAGCTGCGCGCTGTCGCTCGGCCGGACCTCCAGGGTCTGCCCGCCCACCACCCGTTTGAGCCCGTCGGGTGTGTCGTGCGCGATGACCCGCCCGTGGTCGATCACCGTGATCGCGTCGGCGAGCGCGTCAGCCTCCTCCAGGTACTGCGTGGTGAGCAGCACTGTCGAGCCGTTCGACACAAGCGACCGGACCACGCCCCACATGTCCTCGCGCTTGGCCGGGTCGAGGCCGGTCGTCGGCTCGTCCAGGAAGATCACGTCGGGGGAGCCGACGAGGCTGGCGGCCAGGTCCAGCCGCCGCCGCATGCCGCCGGAGTACGTCTTGGCCGGCCGGTTCGCGGCGTCGGTCAGGTCGAACCAGTCGAGCAGTTCGGCGGCCCGCCGCCGGGCGCCGGCGCGCCCCAACTCCAGCAGCGTGCCGAACAACTCCAGGTTCTGCCGCCCGGTCAGGTCCTCGTCGACCGAGGCGTACTGGCCGGTGAGGCCGATGCTCTGCCGGACCCGCTCGGCGTCGCGGACCACGTCGAAGCCGCCGATCCGGGCGGTGCCGGCGTCCGGGGCCAGCAGCGTGGAGAGGATGCGCACGGCGGTCGTCTTGCCTGCGCCGTTGGGGCCGAGCACCCCGAGCACCGTGCCCCGGGGCACGGCGAGGTCCACGCCCCGCAGCGCCCTCGTCTTCCCGAAGGTCTTGACGAGGCCCTCGGCCTCGATCATGAGGTCGTTTGTCATGCCGCACAGCGTGCGCGGGTCGGCTGACACCGCGCCGACACGACCACCGACACGGCCTGACACGGGGCGCGGGCGGGGGCGGCTGACAGCGCGGTTCGCGATATGCTGGCCACGGCAGAGCGCCTGCCAGCGCCCGATGTGGCGGCCCACGCCCGACCGCATGCTGGGGCCAAGAGTCTCCGACTCCGCGCCGTCGTGTCGACGTCCGGCGTGCCGACCACGCCGCCTGTTCGGTGGAGTGCGTGGGGCTGCACCGGAGGCGCCATGTCCAACCAGAACCCCCGCCGCACCCCGGCCACGGGCCGTGCCCGTAAGCGCGCGATCCGCGAGCAGGCGGCCCGCACCGGCGTCGCCTACTCGGTGGCCAGCCGGCACATCGAGTCGATTGGTCTGCAACCAGGCGAGACGCTCGCCACCTATGGGCGGACGATCTATCCGATCGGCTTCGACCCGTACCGTCAGCTGCTTGTCGAGCGCCGTGAGCGGCGTTCGTTCCAGGAACGGGTGGCGGACACGCGGCGAGCCTCGGTGCTTCCCGACGGCCGCGCCCGGCACCTCGCCGAGCGCTTCCCGCCCAGCCGGGGACGCACGGGCGCCGGTGTGGGCACGCTCTACCAGGGCGAGGGCCGCGAGGACCTGCTCGCGATGGTCTACCTCGTGGTGGCGGTCGAGTCGCCAGGGCTGCTGCCCGACGTGGGGGACCTCGCCTGGATCGCGGTGCTGGGCGAGGACACGGCGCTCGACACCGCCTGCGCCGAGGTCGACCGTGAGGCCCGCCGCCTGCTCGACCGGGAGCCGCTGGTGCTCTGGTCGGTCATCGAGGAGGCGCTGGCCATCGCCGAAGCCGGCGCGGACCGGCGGATCCGCCAGGAGGCGATCAGGCAGACCGCGCACGTCCGCGCGATGATGACGCCGCGTGTCGGGTGCTCGGGTGAGCCGGAGGTGCAGGGCCTACCGATCGCCGGTGTCCGGCAGATCCTCGACGCGCTGCTCATCGTCGCCGACGACGGACATGCGCCGGGCACCCGGGTACGCCTGCGCACCGGGCCCGGCGAGACTCCGTTGGCCACGATCGTCGGCGCCAGGTGGGGAGCGCCGGGTCCGCCCACGGGCTATCTGGTGTGGGTCGACGGGGCGGCGGCGCCATTGTCGGTCCGAGCCGACGAGCTTGTCGTACTGGCTGGTCAGGAGTCCTTGCCCCGATGACCTGGCCGCCCGGCCCGGCGCCGGGCCGGTGCCATACCGCGGGGGTACGACCCAGAGAAGATGAGCCAACCAATCCATGAGCCTCAATATGATGGCGGCTATCTCGAATGAGGTGCGCTCACGAGGCGTACCGCCATGATGCGGAGGAATGCATGGTTCGCTGGCGTACCCTCACCGGCCTGGTGGCCGCCGCGCTTGCCGCGGCCAGCCTCGCCCTCGCCGCCCCGGCCGCGGCCGACAGCCCGATCACGCCTAACGTCGTCGGCGGCAGCCGCGCCGCCCAGGGTGAGTTCCCGTTCATGGTGCGGCTCTCGATGGGCTGCGGTGGCGCCCTCTACAGCCCCCGACTGGTGCTCACGGCCGCGCACTGTGTGGGCGCCACCGGCACCAACACCAGCATCACCGCCACCCTCGGTGCTGTCGACCTCCAGTCGTCGAGCCGGATCACCGTCCGGTCGAACTACGTCTACCGGGCACCCGGCTACAACGGCAGCGGCCGGGACTGGGCGCTGATCCGACTGGCAACCCCCGTCACCGGGTTGAGCACGCTGAACATCGCCACCACCACCGCGTACGACAGTGGCACCTTCACCGTCGCCGGCTGGGGCGCGGCGCGGGAGGGCGGCAGCCAGCAGCGGTATCTGCTCAAGGCGACAGTCCCGTTCGTCAGCGACTCGACCTGCAACTCCTACTACGGCGGCGACATCATCCCCGCGCAGGAGATCTGCGCCGGCTACGCCAGTGGCGGGGTGGACACCTGCCAGGGTGACTCGGGCGGTCCGATGTTCCGCCGGGACGCCGCCAACGCCTGGATCCAGGTCGGCATCGTCAGTTGGGGCCAGGGCTGCGCCCGGCCCAACTATCCCGGTGTCTACACCCAGGTGAGCTACTTCGCCTCGTCGATCGCCTCCGCCGCGGCGAGCCTCGGCGGCTGACCGCGTCCGGTGACCTGATCGACGGGTCGGCGGCCCCCTCGACGCCGGCCCACGGGCGGCCCGGACGACTGTCCGGGCCGCCCGCACGTGCGCGCCTCCGATCACCGGCTCCTCCTGCAAGATCGGCCGGTGACCCCGCGCTGCGAGAACGACTCACATCGTTATGTTAGGTTAGCCTCCCCTAACAAAGCGATGGAGTTTAGAGGCATGCGCTCACACCGTTTCCTGGCCGGGTTCGTCGCCCTGGCCGCGACATTGGCGCTCGCCGCCTGTGGCGACTCGACCGAGCCGGATGAGGCCTCCGCCGCCGGCAGTTCCGCCACCTTCCCGGTCACGATCAAGCACGCGCTCGGCACCACGACGATCAATGAGCAGCCGAAGCGGGTCGCGACAGTTGCCTGGGCCAACCACGAGGTGCCCCTCGCCCTCGGCGTCGTCCCCGTCGGGATGGCGAAGGCCAACTTCGGTGACGACGACGGCGACGGCGTCCTGCCGTGGGTCGCCGAGAAGCTCAAGACGCTCGGCGGCACCGCCCCGGTGCTGTTCGACGAGAACGACGGCATCAACTTCGAGGCCGTCGCCGACACCAAGCCGGACGTCATCCTGGCCGCGTACTCGGGCCTGACCCAGCAGGAGTACGACACCCTCAGCAAGATCGCCCCGGTCGTCGCCTACCCCGAGGCGCCCTGGGCCACCGCGTGGCGCGACACCATCAAGCTGGAGAGTCAGGCCCTCGGCCTCGCCAAGGAGGGCGACGCGCTGATCGCCGACATCGAGAAGCAGATGACCGAAGCCGCCGCGAAGCACCCGCAGCTGGCGGGGAAGTCGGCAATGTTCATGACGCACATCGACCCCACCGACCTGAGCAAGATCGGTTTCTACACGACGCACGACACCCGGGCGCAGTTCTTCGGCGACCTCGGCCTGAAGGTGCCGGCCAGCATCGCCACCCTCTCCGCCGGCACCGACAAGTTCAGCCTCACCCAGAGCGCCGAGCAGATCCAGGTCTTCAACGACGTGGACGTCATCGTCGCCTACGGTGACGACAAGCTCCTCGCCGCCGCACAGGCCGACCCGCTGCTGTCGAAGATCCCCGCGATCAAGCGCGGTTCGGTGGTCATGCTCTCCGGCGCCACGCCGCTGGGCACCGCCGCGAACCCGACCCCGCTGGCCATCGGATTCGTGCTGAACGACTACGTCGCGATGCTCGCCAAGGCAGCCGACAAGGTGTCATGACCACGCTCGACACGCGTACCGTGCCGGACGCCGCAGTGGTGCGGCGTCCGGCGCCGGTACGACTGCTGTGGTTCCTCGTCGCGATCGCGGTGCTGCTGTCGCTCATGGCGGCATCAGTGGCGCTGGGTTCCCGCAGCGTCGGGTGGTCCGACATCCTCGCCGCGTTCCAGGGCGTGGACGACACAATGGAACAGGCCGCCGTCACCAAACGGATCCCCCGCACCCTGCTCGCCGTGACCGTCGGAGCGGCGCTCGGCCTGGCCGGGGCCGTGATGCAGGGTGTGACCCGTAACCCGCTTGCCGACCCCGGGATCCTGGGCGTGAACATGGGGGCGTCGCTCGCCGTGGTCACCGGGATGGTCATGTTCGGCCTCTCCTCGCCGACCAGCTACCTCTGGGTCGCGATCCTCGGCGCGGGCCTCGCGGCCGTCTTCGTGTACGCAGTCGGCTCCCTCGGACGCGGTGGCGCGACGCCGCTCAAACTCGCGCTCGCCGGCGCCGCCACCTCCGCCGCGCTCGCGTCACTGATCAGCGCCTTCGTGCTGCCCCGCAACGACGTGGCCGGCAACTTCCGCTCGTGGCAGATCGGCGGCGTCGGCGGGGCCACCTACGACAGCATCCGGCAGGCACTGCCGTTTCTCGCAGTGGGCCTGGTGGTCTGTCTCCTGTCCGGCCGGGCACTGAACTCGCTCGCCCTCGGTGACGACCTCGCCGCCGGGCTCGGCGAGCGGGTCGCCGTGGTGCGGGGCGTCGCGGGCGCCGGATCGGTGGTGCTGTGCGGCGCGGCCACAGCGGTCGCCGGACCCATCGGCTTCGTCGGCCTCGTCGTACCGCACGTGTGCCGGCTGCTCATCGGGCTCGACCACAGGTGGCTGCTGCCGTTCTCCGCGCTGCTGGGCGCGTCGTTGCTGACCGCCGCCGACGTCGTCGGCCGGGTGGTGGCCCGCCCCGCGGAGATCGACGTGGGCATCGTGACGGCGCTCATCGGCGCACCGTTCTTCATCTACATCGTCCGGCGGCAGAAGGTACGCGAGCTGTGAGCACTGCGACTCTGACGGCCGTCACCCACGGCCGGGTCCGCCGTACGCGTCGACGGCGGGCCGTCCTCGCCGTCCTCGCGGCCCTCGTCGTCGCGGCGTTCGCCGTATCGCTGATGGCGGGACGCACCTTCTATCCTCCCGCCGACGTCCTGGCCGTGCTCTCCGGCGAGGACGTCCCCGGCGCGTCCTTCACCGTCGGTACGCTCCGCCTGCCGCGCGCCGTTCTCGCGGTCCTGGCCGGCGCCTGCTTCGGGCTCGGCGGCGTCACCTTCCAGACGATGCTGCGCAACCCGCTCGCCAGCCCCGACATGATCGGCATCAGCTCCGGCGCGAGCGCAGCCGCCGCCTTCGCGATCGTGGTGCTGAACCTCGGCGAGGCGGGCGTGTCCGCGTTCGCGATCGTCGTCGGGCTGGCGGTGGCGCTCGTCATCTACCTGCTGTCCTTCAAGGACGGCGTCGCCGGCACCCGACTCGTGCTCATCGGCATCGGCATGGCAGCCATGCTCGACAGCCTCACCGCGTACGTCCTGAGCCAGGCCGCCGAGTGGGACCTTCAGGAGGCGTTGCGCTGGCTGACCGGCAGCCTCAACGGCGTCACCTGGAAGCAGGTCACTCCGGTGGCCGTCGCCGTGGCCGTCCTGGCGCCGGTGCTGCTGGGTCAGGCCCGCAACCTGTCGATGATGCAGTTGGGTGACGACACCGCGGCGGCGCTCGGTGTCCGCCTCGAACGCACCCGGATCCTGGTCATCGTCGCGGCCGTCGGCCTGATCTCCTTCGCCACCGCGGCCACCGGGCCGATCGCCTTCGTGGCGTTCCTGTCCGGGCCGATCGCCGCCCGGCTCGTCGGCCCGGTCGGGTCGCTGCTGCTGCCGTCCGCCCTGGTGGGCTCGCTGCTGGTGCTCGTCGCGGACTTCGTCGGCCAGTTCGCCTTCGACACCCGCTACCCGGTGGGTGTCGTCACAGGTGTGCTCGGCGCCCCGTACCTCATCTACCTGCTCATCCGGACCAACCGCGCGGGAGGCTCGCTGTGACCACCACCCACACGCTCGCGGTCGAGAGTCTCATGCTCGGCTACAAGGACCGCGTCGTCATCTCCTCACTCGACCTCGTCGTGCCACCCGGAAAGATCACGGCGATCGTCGGCGCGAACGCGTGCGGCAAGTCGACACTGCTGCGCTCCATGTCGCGACTGCTCGCGCCCCGCGCCGGCCACGTCCTGCTCGACGGCAAAGAGGTGCACCGGCTGCCGGCCAAGCAACTGGCCCGTACCCTCGGGCTGCTTCCCCAGTCACCGACCGCGCCCGAGGGCATCACGGTGGCCGACCTGGTCGGACGCGGGCGCAACCCCCACCAGCGGGTGCTCTCGCGCTGGAGCAGACAGGACGACGCCGCCGTGGCGGCGGCCCTCGACGCGACACACACCGCCGACCTCGCCGACCGTTCGGTCGACGAACTCTCCGGCGGCCAGCGGCAGCGGGTCTGGATCGCGATGGCCCTGGCCCAGCAGACGGACCTGCTGCTGCTCGACGAGCCGACGACGTTCCTCGACGTCAGCCACCAGATCGAAGTGCTCGACCTGCTCACCGACCTCAATCTGACCCGCGGGACGACGATCGTGATGGTGTTGCACGACCTCAACCTCGCGGCCCGGTACGCGGATCATCTCATCGCATTGGCCGCCGGTACGCTGCACGCTGCGGGTGAGCCGGCACAGGTCCTGACGCGAGAGTGCGTCCGTGCCGTGTTCGGCCTCGAAAGCCAGGTCATCATCGATCCGACGTCGGAGAAGCCCCTCATGTTGCCCATCGGCCGCCACCACGTCGTCCCGTCCGCCGGTGCTCTCTCCCCGCTCGCCGGGGCCTGACGTCGATGGCGGACGACCTCACCAGCGGCGGCGCGGTGCTGCGGCGCGCCCTGCGCCGCCAGCGCGGCAAGGTGCTGGCCGGCACCGCGCTGCTCTGTGCCCACCAGGCCGCCGAGGCACTCGTACCGGTGGCCATCGGCGTGATCATCGACCGGGCGGTCGCCACCGGCGACGTGCCCGCCCTGCTGCTCTCGCTCGCGGGCCTCGCCGTCCTGTTCACAGTCCTCGCCTACGCCTACCGGTTCGGCGCGCGCCTGAACTACGCCGCCGTGGAGACGGAGGCGCACGCCGTACGGGTCGAGATCGCCACCAGCGCCCTGGATCCGCGCGGGCACCGCTCCGGCATGCGTGACGGGGACCTGCTGGCCGTCACCGCCTCCGACGCCGAGTTGTCCGCGCTCGTGGTACGGGTCGCCGGGCTCTGCGCCGCGGCGGTCACCGCCATCGTCGTGGCGGCCATCGCGCTGCTCGTCGTCGACGTCCCGCTCGGCCTCGGGGTGCTCCTCGGCGTACCAGTGGTGGTCATCCTGCTGCAACGGATGGCGCCGCTGCTCACCCGGCGCAGCGCCTCCCAACAGGAGGCGCTTGCCGCCACCACCGCCCTCGCCGTCGACCTCGTCACCGGCCTACGGGTGCTGCGCGGCATCGGCGCACAGCACCACGCCGCGCGCCAGTACGCGGCGGCAAGCGGCCACGCCCTCGACGTCACACTGCGGGCCGCCACCACCAAGGGCCTGCACCTCGGCCTCACCACAACTGTCAACGGCCTCTTCCTCGCGGCGGTCGCCGGCGTCGCCGGCTGGCTCGCGCTCCAGGGCCGGCTCACCATCGGTGAGCTGGTCGCCGTCGTCGGGCTCGCCCAGTTCGTCGCCGAACCGGTGCAGACACTCGGGTACTCCGTGCAGCTGTTCGCGATGGCACGCGCGTCGGCGGGACGGGTCGCCCGGATCCTCGGCGCCGCCCCGCTGATCCGGCCGGGCACCGGCGGGCAGCCCGCACCCAGCCCGGCGCGGCTCGCCCTCGACAATGTCGGGTACGCCGGGCTCGACGACGTCTGCGTGCGGGTCGACGCCGGTGAGGTGGTAGGCGTGCTCGCGTACGACCCGGGCGAGGCCGAGGCGCTCGTCGCGCTGCTGGCCGGGCAGGTGCCCCGCGAGGACTACCGCGGCACCGTGTACGTCGACGGCGTACCCGCCGAGGACCTGGACATCGACGCCGTACGCGGCACGGTCCTCGTCGAGCAGCACGACGTGGCGTTGTTCGAGGGGACGCTGCGCGCCAACCTCGCCGCCGGCGGCAGCGTCGACGAGAGTGTCCTGCACGCCGCCGTACGGGCCGCCGCCGCGCAGGACGTGCTGGAGGCGCACCCGCACGGCATCGACCGCGTGCTCACCGAGCGGGGGGCGAACCTGTCCGGCGGGCAGCGACAGCGCATCGGGCTCGCCCGGGCACTCGCCGCCGACCCGCCCGTCCTGGTGCTGCACAACCCGACCACTGCCGTCGACGCGGTCACCGAGGCGCTGATCGCCGAAGGGCTCGCCGGTGCCCGTGCGGCGGCCGGTCGGGGCACGGTGCTCGTCACGAACAGCCCGGCCCTGCTGCGGGTCACCCACCGGGTGGCGGTGCTCGACCATGGACGGGTCATCGCCGAGGGCCCGCACGAGGAGCTGCTCGCCAGCGACGCCCGCTACCGGGAGGAGGTCCTGCGATGACCGACGAGCCGACCACTACCGATGCCGAGCCCCGGCGGCTGCTGCCGACGGCCACCGCCGCACAGACCTGGGCCGCCCTGCGCGCCGAGTTCGCCCGCCTGCCCGGCCTCAGCGCCGCCGCCGTCACGCTGCTTGTCGCCGCGTCCGCGACCGGGCTCGTCGCCCCCTGGGTGCTCGGCCTGCTCGTCGACGACGTCATCGCCGGCTCCGGCACGGAACGGATCCTCACCTGGGCAGGCGTGATCGCCGGCGCTGCCGTGCTCGCCGGCCTGCTCACCGCCGCCGGGGCGGCGATCGCCGCACGCCTCGGCGAGACTGTGCTCGCGCGCCTGCGGGAGCGGGTCCTCGACCGCGCCCTGCACCTACCGTCGGCCACCCTGGAAAGGGCCGGGACCGGGGACCTGATCGCCCGGGCCGGCGACGACGTGGCGGTCGTGACGAACGTGATCACCACGAGTGGCCCCGCCTTCATCGGCGCGCTGCTGTCCACGGTCCTGACCGCGGCGGGGCTCTTCGCCCTGGACTGGCGGCTGGGCCTTGCCGGGCTGACCGCCGCCCCGATGTACGCGCTGGCGCTGCGGTGGTACCTCAAGTGGTCGGTTCCGTACTACGCCCGCGAGCGGGTGGCGACCGGCGAACGGTCACAGGCGATGGCCGGGGCGCTTCGCGGCGCCGCGACGGTGCGCGCGTACCGGATGGAGGACGCCCACGTCGCCCGCATCGCCGACCGCTCCGCCACCGCCCGCGACCTGTCGCTGGACATCTTCGGTCTGCACACCCGGTTCGGGCTGCGGATCAACCGGTCGGAGTTCGTGGGACTCGCCGCCGTGCTGCTCGCCGGGTTCCTGCTGGTCCGCAACGGCATGTCCACAGTGGGTGCCGCCACCAGCGCGGCGCTCTACTTCCACCGGCTGTTCAACCCGATCGGCCTGCTGCTGCTCCAGTCCGACGCCGTGCTCCAGGCCGGTGCGAGCCTCGCCCGGCTCGTCGGCGTCACGTCACTGCCCGCAGCAGACGGGCCGGCACCCGTACCGTCGCAGCCGTCGGTCACGAGGCGCGAGGCGGAGCCACCGGCGCTTGAGGTGGTCGTCGCCCAGCACCGCTACGACGACGGGCCCGTCGTCCTGCGGGACGTGCGGCTGCGACTCGCACCCGGCGAGCGGGTCGCCCTCGTCGGGGCCAGCGGAGCCGGCAAGAGCACCCTCGCCAGCATCGCCGCCGGCATCATCGCGCCCGCCGACGGGTCGGTACGCCTGCGCGGCGTACCCCTGTCGCACCTTGGGGAGCAGCGGGTCCGCCGGGAGATCGCCCTGATCAGCCAGGAGGTGCACGTCTTCGCCGGGCCGCTGCGCGACGACCTGCGCCTCGCCGACCCGGACGCCACCGACGCCGAGATGACCGCCGCGCTGGACCTCGTCGGCGCCACCTCCTGGCTGCGGACGTTGCCGGACGGCCTCGACACCGGCGTGGGGGAGGGCGGGCGGCAGCTCACCGCCGGCCAGGCCCAACAGCTCGCCCTCGCCCGCCTCGTCCTCGCCGACCCCGCCGTGGCGATCCTCGACGAGGCCACGGCGGAGGCGGGCAGCGCTGGCGCGCGGGACCTCGACCGGGCCGCAGTGGCGGCCACCGAGGGCCGTACCACGCTTGTCGTCGCCCATCGACTCACCCAGGCCGCCACCGCCGACCGGGTCGTCGTGCTGGAGCACGGCCGCGTCACCGAAGAGGGCACCCACGACGAGTTGCTGGAGGCCGGCGGAGGGTACAGCCAGCTGTGGCGGTCCTGGAGCAGCGCCGATCTCGTGGCGCCGTCGAAACCGCTCGCCTGACCGGGACCCACTCTGGCTGGTCCGGCGCGGGCGCGCTCCTCTTCAGGCGCGGCCAGCACCGGGAGTGGGTCAGCCGACAGAAACGGCGGGCCGGACGCGCCGCGCCGGCCGCAGCAGCAATGATGGGGCGGTGCAGATCCTCTCCATCCAGTCGTCGGTCGCCTACGGCCACGTCGGCAACTCCGCGGCCGTCTTCCCCCTCCAGCGGCTCGGGCACGAGGTCTGGCCGGTCCTGACGGTCCACTTCTCCAACCACACCGGGTACGGCGCGTGGCGTGGGCCGACCCTCGCGGCGGCGGACGTCGCCGAGGTGATCGACGGTATCGCCGACCGGGGTGTCCTCGGCACCGCCGACGCCGTGCTGTCGGGCTACCAGGGCGACCCGGCGGTAGGTGGGGTGATCCTGGCGACGGTGGACCGGGTCAAGGCGGCGAACCCGGCCGCTGTCTACTGCTGCGACCCGGTGATGGGCGACGCCGGGCGCGGGATGTTCGTCCGGCCGGGCATCCCCGAGTACCTGCGCGACACAGTCGTGCCGCGCGCGGACATCATCACGCCGAACCACTTCGAGCTGGACTTCCTCGTCGGCCGGACGACGAACTCGCTGGCGGAGGTGCTGGCGGCGGTCGACGACGTCCGCGCGACCGGGCCACGGCACGTGCTTGTCACAAGTGTCCTGCACGGCGAACTGCCGGAGGGTTGTCTGGAGGTGGTGGCCGTCTCGGACGAGGGCGCGTGGGCGGTGACCACCCCGCTGCTGCCGATCAACCCGAACGGCGGGGGCGACGTCACAGCGGCGCTCTACCTCGCGCACCTGTGGACCACCGGCTCACCCGCGACGGCGCTGGAGCGCACGATCGCCTCCGTCTTCACGGTCCTCGAAGCGACCCTCGCGGCGGGCACCCGGGAGATCCAGTTGATCGCCTCGCAGGATGCCATCGCCGTCCCGCCGGCCCGGTTCGCCGCCCGCCAACTCCGCTGACCGCCGCGGGTTCCTGGCGCTGATCCCGGCGTGCGGCCCCGCCGCGCTGATTCAGCGCCAAGCGTCGTCGCGCTGATTCAGCGCCAAGCGTCGTCGCGCTGGTTCAGCGCCAGGCGTCGTCGCGCAGCACAGCGTGCGCGCCGACGGTCTCGTTGACGATCTGCGTCACCCGTACGTCGACCAGGACACTTGCCAGCGCCACCGCGTCCGGACGGCTCAGCCCGTGCAGCCGTTGCATGAGGGTCAGCATCGACTCCAGGGCCATGAACGTGGCGTCGTCCAGGGACGCGCCGACACCCAGGGCCAGCCAGGCGTCCGCGACGCGGGCCACCGGGCCGGTCACCGGGAAGTCGTCGCGGACGTCGAGAGTCACTGTCACCTCGTCCATCGGGCACTCGATCGCGGTGCCGCCGACCTCCCCGTCGCCCTGCGCGGCGTGCCCGTCCCCGACCGAGAACAACGCCCCGTCGACCGGGATGGGCAGCAGCAGCGTGCTGCCGGCGGTCAGATCCTTGCAGTCCAGGTTTCCGCCGCAGGCCCGGGGCGGGATGGTCGAGTGGAGTCCCGGCTCGGCGGGCGGCATGCCGAGCACCCCCATGAACGGGCGCAGCGTCACAGTGTGGCCGTGCTGGTTACGCCCGGTCATCGTCGCCGGGTCCAGCTCCCAGGCGTGCACCACTCCCTCGTCGGCGACGCCGTAGCGCTCGTTGAACCTGCTCGGCCAGCCGCCGGCCACAGTCGTTCCCCAGACGCCGGGGACGATGGCGTCGAGGCGTACCGCGAGGGTCTGACCGGCGCGAGCGCCGCGGACCGCGACCGGACCGATCAGCGCGTGCCCGTGGTCGGGCCGGTGCTGCGGGACGCGGGGCCGGTCCCGGTTGCGCCCGCCGGGGTACGGGCCGGCGGACCACCAGCAGTCCAGGGTGCGGTAGGTGACGGTGTCGCCGGGGTCGACGGTGAGCACCGGCGGGGCGTCCGCGCGGAAGTGACCGTGCAGAGTTTCGTCGCGGGGGGTGAGGGTGTGCCGCATTCCAGCAGGCTATGTGCCGTGGCTCCGAAGGGACAGCGCCCGGCGGGGCCTCGTGGTGCGCGATGGACAGTCACCGCGCTACTGCTCCGCGTCGGGCGCGACCAAGCGGTTGTTGTATTGATGCACGTCGAATGGGATGCTGTGGTCCGGTCGCGCTCGGGAGCCAGCGCGCCCCTCTTTCGACGGACCAGAGGACGCACGGGGTGGTCACGCCATCCCGCGCCGGGCACGTCCTCGCCAGCGGCCGCATGCTGATCGCCGTCGGGTGGCCGTCGCGCGCGTCCGGACCCGTACGGCCGGGTCACCTGATCCGCCGCGACGGCGACGTGTCTTTCCGGAGGTACCGATGCTGCGCAAGCTCCTGACGGTGACGACAGTCGTCCTGGCCGGCTGGGCCGCGACCGCCGGCGTCGCCGCGGCGACGCCCACACCGTCGCCGCCCACCGCCGTGGTCACGGCGACACCCGCGCCGACGCTCACGCCGGCGTGCCCACCGGCGCTGCCGATCAGCGGCCGGGTGACAGGCGCGACAGCCACCAGCCTGACCATCACCTACGCGATAGTGCTCGGCCCGCCCTGCGGCTTCGACCCGCCGGTAACCGTCACCCTCTTCGCCAACCGTGACGACGCAGTGAGGTGGCAGAACCCGGTGGCGGAGGCCACCTCCGGGCCGGAGCGCAACGGCACCGTCACCATCGAACGGCTGACACCCGACACCGAATACTGGTTCCGGTTCAGCGACGACAACGACGTACCCGACCCGTACGTGATCGGTGGGGCGGCCCGGACCCTGCCGCTGGCGGTGTGCGGGGCCACGGCGACCGTCGACTCCCGCTGGGGCAGCGGCTATGTCGCCACCATCACCATCCGCAACACAGGGGTGGAGCCGCTGGACGGGTGGCACGTCTCGTGGCGGTGGGCTGGTGACGAGCGCATCCAGGCGATCTGGGGCGGGCTGGCCGACACGGCAGGCGCCGACGTCACGGTCGGAAACGCCTCCTACAACGGGACGCTCGCGCCGGACGGTGTCGCGACGTTCGGCATGCTCGTGGCGACGACCACCGCACCGACGGAGTTGACGCTGACCTGCGGTCGGTGAGCACCCGGCCCGGGGGCCGGCGCCGGTCCCCGGGCCTGCTGGCGCAAATCGCCGCAGATGGTCAGGGCTTGCGGCCCACCGCGCCGTAGGCGTCGATGCCCTCGGCGTCGGCGTCGTCCGGCCGCCACAGCGGGATCGGCACCAGGCCGGGCTCCACAAGCGTCAGCCCCGCGAAGCAGCTGGCGAGCTCCTCCGGACTGCGCAGGATGTACGGCACACCGCCGTTGTCGGCAAGCCGCTGCGCGCCGTCGACCACCGCCGGGCTGGTGTTCGTGCCGTCCCAGAAGACCAGGTGGCTGCCGGACGCGGTCGCGTCCATCGTCCGCCCGATGATCGAGCGCACCACGTCCAGGTCCGGTTCGTAGCCGAGCACGCCCATGTACATCACGGCGATCGGCTTGTCGAAGTCCAGCGTCTGCGCGGCCTCGGCGAGGATCTTCTCAGGATCGTGGTAGTCGGCGGGAACGTACGTGGTGACGCCCTGCGTCGTCGTGCTGGACAGCAGCGCCCGGGCGTGCACGAGAACCATCGGATCGTTGTCGACGTAGACGATCCGCGAATCGGGCGCGATGCCCTGGGCGACCGCGTGGGTGTTCTGCATGGTGGGCAGGCCGGTGCCGATGTCCAGGAACTGCCGGATGCCCGCCTCGGCGGCCAGGTAGCGCACCGTGCGCACCAGGAACCCACGGGACTGCTGAGCCATCAGGACGATCTCCGGATAGACCTCGGCCACGGCGTCGCCGGCCGCCCGGTCGGACTGGAAGTTGTCCTTGCCGCCCATCCAGTAGTTCCAGATCCGCGCCGCGTGCGGCACGTCGGGCTGAAGCTTCGCGGTGAGTTCGGCATCCGGGCCGGCCATGCCAGGCTCCTATCGAGGGGTCGTCGGTGGCGGTCACCACCACGGCGGTGGATCGCCTGTCGCTTCCGGCGATTGTCCACTATGAACGGGGCGGGGGAGGGCCGGGTCGCCCCGGACATCGGGTGCCCGCCGAGGGGCTACCGCCCGGTTACGGCGCGTCGACGACCTCCCGACCCAGCGGCCAGAACGCGGCCGGAACCAGCTTGAAGTTGGCGATGCCGAACGGGATTCCGATGATCGTGACGCAGAGGGCGATGCCGGCGGCGATGTGGGTCAGGGCGAGCCACCAGCCCGCCAGCACCACCCACAGGACGTTCGCCAGCCCGGAGCCGACACCTGCGCCCGGCTTGGGCACCAGGGTGCGGCCGAACGGCCACAGCGAGTAGACGGCCAGACGCAGCGACGCGACGCCGAACGGGATGGTGACGACAAGGACGAAGCAGATCAGCGCGGCGAGGCCGTAACCGAACGCCAGCACGATGCCGCCACCGAAGATGAGCCACAGTACGTTGAGCACGAAGCGAATCACCCCCCAATCATGAGCGATGCTCGCAACCGGCAGTGGGAGGTTCCCGCCGTCCGGGCGCTTCCGAACCACTGATCAATCGAGTGTGGCTGCCGTCGGAACGTCCGGTGTACCGCTACGGATCAGCCCAGCCCGCCACACGCGACGCCGTCGATCGTGCACGCCGTGGGGGTGGCGCCGACAGTCGAGCCGTTGACACGGAACGTCACGCGGACCGACGCGCTGCCGGGCACCTGGCCCGTGCCGGCGTCCGGGACGAACGTCCACACCGCGCCGTCGTGGCTGACCTGCGCACCCTGCACCGAACTCACCCGCAGCGACTCCCGTGGCAGCGTGACGGTAAGTGTCCACCGCGCCGACGGCACCGAACCGGGATTGCTTATCGTCACTGCGGCGCCGTAGCTGAGCAGCGCGTTGTCCTCGACGGCGAACTCGGCGGCGAGGGCCGCAGGCGTCGGCGGGGCCGTCGACGCGTTCGGCGGGGGAGCGGTGGACGGCGACCCGGCCGACGGTGGAGCCGCCGTGACAGTGGACGGGGCGGACGCCGCCGGGCTGGTCTGGGCCGGCTGCGCCTGTCCCCGGGGCGTACCGGCCGCGGGTGTGCCCACCTGGCCGACCGACGGGGGCGGGTCGAGGGTCACCGGCGCCAACTCCTCAGGCGTCCGCAGCACGCCGACGACGGAGACCGCCGTCGCGACCAGCACCCCCACCGCCGCGATCACGGCGACCCAGGTCGCCCGCGAGACGTCGCCACCACCGGTGAACACCCGCCGTACGGCAGCGGCGGCGGCCACGATCCGGTCCAGCAGGATGATCGCCACAGTTCGCCGTGGCCGAGGCGGTGGTGCCGGCACTGCCTGCCTCCCCTTCACTTCGTCACCGGGCGTTCGCCCACGACCGCTCGCGGGTGGCACCCGACCGGTCACAGGGCGCGCAGCCCGACGAGTATCGACTCCAGCAACTCCTGCGACGGCAGCTCCGACAGCGTCGGCGGCTCGTGCGTCTCGACAAGCCCCGCCGTGAGCAGGTCACCGAGGAGGACCCGGACCGTCCCGAGGGGCAGATCCAACTCGGCCGCGACCTCGGCCACCGACACTGGATGGTGACACAGCTCGACGATCCGCGCCTGCTCGGGAAAGAGCGGCGCACGCGGTGTGCCTACCCGCCGGGCGACGACAAGCGAGATCAGGTCGAACCGGCCGCGCTCCGGTGCCGTACGCCCGCCGGTCATCGTGTACGGGCGCGCCACCGGGCCTGCGTCGTCGTCGTACCACGCCTCGTCAGCCGAGCCGGCGGTGTGCACCCGTGTCCCCGCTCATCGCCGAGGAGGCCGGTGCGAGCCTGACCGGCAGGTGCCGTTCGGCCTGCCCCACGAAGAGCGCCACCTCGTACGCCATGTCGCCCACCTCAACCTCGTCGCCGGCGATCCGGACGGTGAGGATCGTCCCGTTTCCGATGGTCGCGACGAACAGGAACGCCCGCGACATCTGCACCACGATCTGGCGCAACCCACCCGCGTCGCACGTCCGGGTGGCGGCCGATCCCAACGCCAGCAGACCGGCGACCACTCCCGAGATCTGTTCGGCCAGCTTCGCCCCCACGAGGGTGGAGCCGCCGAGCGGAAGCCCGTCTGGTGAGAGCACCACGGCGAACTCCGCGCCGCGTACCCGGTCGACAAGCCGATCCAGGGCGCCGGTCAGGCTGTCTCCGGTCACCACTGCATGCGTCATCGATGTCTCCTCGTTGCTCTGGCGACCGGCAGCTCGACGGTGTCGGGGCCGGCGCTGCCGGGTTCGGGCCCGGTCGGCCCAGGTTGGCGGATCCGCGTCGGCAACCCACAGTTGTCGCCCGCCTCGGACGCCGCGGCCCTGTCCACCTCGGTGCTGTCCATCTCGGACTGTCCGGATTCGCGCCAGGTGGGGGAGGCGGCGATGGTGGTCCGCGTGCCCGGCCGTCCGTCGCCGGTCACCGTGACCAGGTCCGGCGGTAGGAGCACGATCGCCGCCGTCCCGCCGCGCTGGCTGGGGCGCAGCGCGACCCGGGCGCCGCAGCGGGCGGCCAGCACTGCGACCGTGTACAGCCCGGCCGCTCCGGGCGGCGGTACGTCCGGCGGCGGATCGCCGAGCAGGCGGTTCGCCTCGGCAAGCGCCGCCGCGTCAAGGCCCGACCCATCGTCGACGACCACCACCGCGCACCCCTGCGGTCGGTGTTCACCGGCGATCCGGACGGTGGTGTCCGCCGCCGAGAAGGCCAGGGCGTTCTCGACCAGTTCGGCAAGCAGGTGTACGACGTCGGTGACGGCCGTGCCGGCCAGTGACCACGGCCAGTGCGGCGCCACCAGGACCCGGTGGTAGTCAGGCACCTCGGCGACCGCGCCGCGCGCGACGTCGAGCAGGGGCACCGGTCGCCGCCAGCGGCGAGCCGGAGCCGCACCGGCCAGCGTGATCACCTTCTCCACGTTGCGGCGGATCCGGGTGGCGAGGTGGTCGAGTTGGAACAGCTCGTCGGTCTCCTCGGCGGCCCGCTCCCGCCGCTGCATGCCGTCCAGCAGGTCGAGCTGATCGCGCAGCAGGACCTGGCTGCGTCGGGTGACCCGCAGGAGCAGTTCGCGGTCGGAGCGGTAGTGGACGGGCTCCCCGGCCGCCGGGGCGGCGGCCGGGGGAGCCGCCACGGCGTCGGCCGGCACCTGCGGCCGAACCTCCCCACCCGGGGAAACCGGCCGATCAGCACCCGGGCCGGCTGGCCAGTCAGCACCCGGGCCGTCCGGCCGGTCGGCACCGACGGGCTGGCCGGCCAGCCGGCGTACGGCGCCGACCCAGCCGAGCAGCACCACGAGGACGGCGATAAGCCCGAGCCCCACCACGGTGCCGGTACGCGCGACGAGCACCGCCGCCCCCGGCGTGGCCCGCTCGACGCTGGCGCGGGCGGTCGAGGTGACCACTGCGTGCAACGCGTCGAGGGCGGCGTCTGCGGCCGCCCGCCAGTCCGCCCCGCTCACGTCGCCGGCAGTGTCGGACCGGCCCGCCCCGAGCAGCGCGTCCTCCATGGTCCGCAGCCCCGCCAGCTCGGGGCCGGCCAGCAGGTCCCGCCGCGCGGCCCGGCCGTCGACCGGTAACGCGGCAAGCGCCTCGGCCCGCGCGTACCGCCCGATGGTGACCTGTTCGGTGAGCTGTCGCCGCTGCTCGGCGGTGACCCGTTCGCCGGCCAGCGCGGCGGTGACGAGCGTGTCCTCCCGGGCGAGCAGTTCGCGGGCGCGGGCCAGCGCGATCACCGCGCGGCTGTCGGTGGCGAGCCTGCTCTCGTACGCGCCCCACTCCGGGCCGTACACGTCGAAGGCGGCGTCGACGAGCTGGTCGTACCCGTCGACGGTTCCGGCGGTGTCGAGCCGCCCGGCGTCCACCCGGGACCGGACGGCGCCGAGACTGTTCAGTCGCCGAACCAGTTCCTCGGCCCGGTCGCGGACCGCTCCCGCGGTGAGCAGGCGCAGGTCGCCGCCGGAGGTGAACGCACGGATCTCGGAGGCCGCCCGGTCGGTCACCTCGCGTGCCGCGCCCAGCGGGGCACCCGTCGGCACCTCCCCGGCGATCGCGTCGACGGTCAGCCGGCGTTCGGTCTGCAGGCTGAGGATCAGCCGGTCGATGGGCTGACCGAGGGTGTCGGCCAGAGCCCGCACCCGCAGCAGGTCGGCCGCGTCCTGGCAGGTCAGGTAGGCCGCGTACGCCCAGAGGGTGACAAGTACGGCCGCCAGTGCGACGAGCTTCGCGCGGAGGTGCCGCGCATCGGACCGGGTCACGGCCTGCTCCGCGCGCTCAGCCGCCCTCGGCTGCGGTGGCCGGCTCACCGGGCCTGCCGCTGCGGCCACGGCTGCCCGGCCGCGTTGCTGGCCCGGTCGGCGACCACTGTCCGTAGCAGGGCGAGCAGCTCCGTGCGGTTGGCGCAGTTGAGCCGACTGCGCATGCGGGCCACGTGATGCTCGACGGTCTTCGCCGAGATGAAGAGCCGGTCACCGATCTCCCGGTAGGTCAGCCCGGCCAGCACCAGCTCGGCCACCTCGTACTCGCGGTCGCTGAGCCCCTGCTGGGCGGGCCGGGCGATGGCGTCGGCGACCTGCGCGGTCGGCTCGCCGGCTGTCGTCCGCTGCCCGCTGACGGCGCCACCCGGCCGGCCCTGGAGGACCCGTGCGCATTCCAGCAGTGTGGTCATCGCCCGGCGGTCGGCGGTGCGGATCGCTGCCTGCCCGGCGAGGCGGGCGCCGTCCCAGCACAGCCCGGTGTCGTGCAGTCCCCGGGCGGCGGCCTCCACCCGGACGGGGTCGACGACGCCCCGCAGCACCTCCACCCAACTCTCGGCGGCGGCCGCGACGACGGCGGCGTAGCGGCTGTGGCCGGCGGCGGCCAGCAGGGCGGCCACGTGCTCGTCGGCGACCGCCGGCTCGTCGGTCAGGATCGCGGCGTGCAGCCCACTCCAGTGCAGCGGGACGCTCCACAGTGCCGGGGCGCCGAGCCGGTCGAGCAGTGACCACCCCTCCCGCAGGTACGGCGTCAACCGGGCCAGGTCACCGAGGCGTGCGCCGGCGATGGCAAGCTCGCCCAGCGGCAGCAGCGTGAACAGGTCCACGGGATGCCGGACCACCGCCTCCAACGCCTGCCCCCACCCCGACTTGAGCGCGCCGAGGTCGCTGTTGCGCCGGCCGATGCCCATGCGCAGCGCGGCGGCGAAGAGCAGATCCCGCGATTCCAGCGGTCGCCCGTCGCCGGTGACAGTGGCGAGACGTTCGGCGGCCGCGAGGGTCTGGCCACGAACCATCAGGATCCACGCCTGCGCCAACCGGTGCCGGCGTGCCATCAGCGGGCCACCGACACCTGCCGCCTGTGCCCGGTGCAGCACCCGTTCGGCGATGTCCAACTCGCCGCAGTGCACAGCGGTCAGGGCGGCCAACGCCGCCGGGCTGTCCGGTAACAGTGCGGCCCGCCCGTCCGGCTCCAGCAGGGCTGCGGCCTGCACGAGCGCGGAGAGCGCGGCGGCCGGTGTGCCGGTGACGCTGGCGCGTACGCCCTTTGCCATCAGTCGGGCGGCGCTTGCGTGCAGGGTCGGTGGTTCGCCGACCGGGTCGTCCTCCGGGGGCGCGGCGGCGGTCAGGTCGCCGGTGGCGAGGCCGCCGACGGTGGCGAACGCCGCCGCGGAGGCGGTGCCCGACCACGTGAACAGCTCCACGCTGCGGCCGACGTGGCCGCGGTGCGCCAGGGCTGTCGCCGCCACCATGGCGGCCCCGGTGCGGTCGACCGGATCGGCGGTGGCCAGCAGCCGGTCCGCGAGGCGCAGCGCGTCGTCGAGGTTGCCGGCCAGCGCGGTGGCGAGGGCCTGCCGGGCGCTGGCCGGGTGCCCGGCCGCGGTGGCGGCGGCGAACAGGTCGGCGGCGAGGGCCGGGTCGTCGGCGAGCGCCTCCTGTGCGGCGGCGGCGAGTGTCGATGGTGGACAGTCGCCGATCACGCCGAGCCCGCGCAGCGAACGGACCAGCGGCAGCACCGCGCCACCCCGGGCGAGCTGCAACTCGCCGATGTGGCGCCAGACCGCGCTGCGGTCAGTGGTCGGGCTGAGGGCGGTGACGGCCCGGCGGACGAGCGGCGCGAGCCGGCCGTCGGCGCCGACCAGCCCTGCCGCCCGGGTCGCGGCGATCAGCTCGTCGACGGCCTCCGGCTCGCGGCCCAGCAGCGCGCCGAGCATGCCCACCGGCAGCGGTACGCCCACCGCGACCGCGAGCAGCAGGCGTCGGATGTCGGCGGACTGGGCCTCCAGGTCCGGCGCGAATTCGAGGAGCACGGATCGGGGTGCCTCAGACGGCGCGTCGGCGGAGGTCGGGGTCGCCAGCAGGCCGCGAGTCAACCGCTCGACGTCGCGGGGCACGCCACCGGTCTGCGCGTGCACGAAGTCGACAAGGTCTCGCCGGCCCAGTTCGGGCGTCGCGGCGAGGTAGTCGGCGGTCTGCTCCCGGGTGAACGGGCTGAGCAGCACTGCCTTACCGTCGCGCCGCAGCGTGTCGGCGAGGTCCGTGAGAGCCGCCGACCGGGGCCACGGGCGGTGGGCGACCACCAGCCGGTGCCGGCGGGTCGCGGCCAACCGCAGCAGCACCGCGAGCCGCTCGTCGTCGAGCAGGTGCGCGTCGTCCACGAGCAGAAGCGCGTCCTCGTCGACCGGCTCGCCGGGCTCCGGAACTGTTGTCCGTACGGCCACCCCAGCCTGCTTGTGGATCCGCGCCAGTTCCGTGAGCAGCATTGTCTTGCCGTGGCCGGCGGGGCCGCTCAGGCCGACGGTGAGCGGGCCGGTCGGATCCTCGGTGGCCCGGTCCAGCAGGGCCTGCGGCCCCCGGCCCAGCACCAACGTGGATTCGGCGACGTCATTCATGATCATTGTGGTCATCCTTCGCGTCCCCGGCTGAGCATCGGTGCCAGGCGGGACGCCTTCGGCAGGTCCAGGGGGAGGATCCGGACCGGTGGGCGGGGTGGCGGGTCGCCCGGGACGGCGGTGTCGTGTCGGGGGCGGCGCGGTGCTGGGAGGGTGGCGCGGCCGGTGCCGGCGACCGGTGCCGGATTGCGGACCGCCGCCGGTGGGCGGGGTCGCGGTGAGACCACCTGGCAGGCGGCCAGCGCCGCCCCGGTGGCGTCGGTGAGCTGGGCGTCGGGTTCGACCTCGACGGGCACCGGCAGTGCAGCGGTGATCAGCTCGGTGACCAGTGGGATGCGGGCCGAGCCGGCGGTCAGCAGGACGCCGTCGAGCCGCGTCGGCGTCAGGCCGGCCGCGTGTACGGCGCGCAGCAGCAGGTCGACGGTGGCCTGCACCGTAGGCCTGATCATGGCCTCGAATTCGGCCCGGGTGACGGGGACGCGCGCCGGGCCGGTCGGCAGAGTCAGCACCACGTCGGCGGCGAGGTCGACGGTAAGCGTCCGCTTGACCCGTTCACACTCGGCGAGCAGCCCGCGCGGAACGGCCTGCTGGTCGCGGCGCGCGGCGGCGGGCAGGTCGCGGGACAGCACGGTCCGCACGTGGCCGGCCAGCAGCTCGTCGAAGTCCGCTCCGCCGACCGGGTCGAGACCCTGCGGCGTGCCGAAGCTCTCGTAGGTGCCGCGCGGGGTGCGCCGCACCAGGGCGCCCTCGAAGCTGGCGCCGCCGAGGGCGTAGACGGCGGCGGTGGTGCCGGCGAACCCGCGCGCCGCGTGGCTCTCGGCGACAGTGACGGTACGCGGCAGCAGTGTCACGGGGGGAAGGCCGAGATCGACGAGCGCCCGGCGCAGCAACTCCCGTCGGTACGGGCGCCAGCCCGCCGGATGGCTGAGCACTATCGCCTCGGCGGGACCACCTTCCAGGGCGTGCGCCTGTTCCACCACCCAGGCGGCCAGCTCCGCCGTGAGCGTCTGTGGCGCGCACGCCTCGCCGCCGAGCAGCAGGGGCACGTCATCGCCGATGCGGCGGACGAAGTCCCTGCTGGTGCGGCTGCCGTCGTCGGTGGCCGGCCCGCCGATGTGCAGCGTGCCGTCCGGGGCCAGGTGCAGCACCGACGGTACGAGGGCGGCGCCGGCGTTCAGCGGGACGGGCTCCGGGCGTGCCCATCCGGTGCCGTCGCGGCGCACGACGGCGGCTGCCGTGGTGGTGTTTCCGATGTCTAACCCCAGGACGTACGGCATCGGTTTCGTCTCTCCCCGTGAAGTTGGCCGGCCGGTGGCGATGGCGTCGGCGCTGCCCGGCGCCCCACCCCCGGCGAACCCCGCGGGCTCCTACGTTCGTACCAGAGATCGCTCCCTGGTCGGGACCCTAATCTGGCCGGGACGGTTTCCCCCATTCCCCCTAACGGACGATGCGGCGAAGACCCTAACGCGGCGGGATCCGATGCGGGGTGCAGCCCCGATGTCCGGCGGCTGTCGCCGTCCTAGCGTTTCTGTCGACGAACGACGGTCGCCGATGCCAACCCGAGGAGAACCGGCACATGGACTCGCACCAGACCCTCCACGACTTCGTGCTCGACCTGCTGACGAACCCGGACGCGCGGTCGGCCTTCGACCTCGACCCGGAGGGGGCGCTGCACGCCGCGGGGCTCACCGACATCACCGCCGCCGACGTGCAGGACGTGGTTCCGCTCGTTGTCGACTACGCCCCGGGGCCGGGCCTCGCGCCGCTGGCGTCGCCCGTCGGGCAGCTCGGCTTCGACCCGCTGGTGACCGACACCGCCGACGTGGTGGGTCAGTTGCAGAGCGTGGCGCAGCAGATCAGCCTGACCAGTTCACCGTCGGGGGTGGACGTGAAGGCCGGCGTGCTGGGCGCGCTCGCCGTCGACCCGAACACCGTGGCCGCCGGCGTGACAGTGCTGCCGGGGATCGGTCTGGGTGTCGGCCCGAACGGCCTGGACACCGATCTGACCGGTGCGGCCGACGTGGCTCACACGCTGGACGCCGATGTGGTGCAGCCGGTGGACGGCATCGTGGATCCGCTCGTCGGTGACGTCACGGGCGCGGCGGGCGACCCGACCGGTCTGCTCGGTGGCACCGACCCGGGGCTGCTCGGTGGCGGCCTGACCGGTGGTGCCCTCTCCGGTGCGCACGGTCAGGTCGATGGCATCGTCGGCTCCCTCGGTGTCGACGACACCCTGGGCGGGTTGGGCCTGGGGCACGGCAGCGGAGTGGTCCCACCGCTGGACGTGCCGTCGGTGGTCGGCGGTGTCACGCACCAGGTGGACGGTGTCCTTCCTGGTGTCACCGGCACGGTCGGCGACGTGACAGGCGGGCTCACCCGCGGTGTGACCGGCGACGTGCACGACGAGGGTTCCGCCTCGTCGGACCACGGGCTGCTGGGCATCACCGGGGGTCTGCTCTGACGGGGATGCCCGGTGGGAGCGGAAGGCCGGATCGCCTCAGGCGGTCCGGCCGCCTCCGGTTGCCCACCCGGTACCTCTTGATAATTGACCCGAAATCAGCACACTTGGTGCGGTGATGGCGGGGATCTGGCTCGACGTGCTTGACGAGATCGCCCGGACGTGCAGCGCCCACGGTCGCGGTGACCTGCTCCAGACGGTGCGGCAGAGGCGGACGCAACTGCTGGATCCGACGCTGCGTGTCCTCGTCCTCGGCGAGCCCAACCAGGGCAAGAGCCAGCTCGTCAACGCGATCATCAACGCGCCCGCCTGCCCGGTCGGCGACGGTCGCACCACAGTCCTGCCCACAGTGGTGCGGCACGCCGAGGCGGCGACCGCCGCTGTCGTCCAGGCGCCACCGCCGTCGGGCCGGTCCGCAGGCGCCGCGGCGACGTCCCTTGTGGAGCGCACCCCCTTGGCGCTCGACCAGGTCGCGGCCGGCGTGTCCGGCACCGTCGGCCGTCGCCCGGGAGGCGGGCCTGCGTACGTCGAGGTCGGTGTGCCCCGCGCCCTGCTCGGTGCCGGGCTGGTGCTCGTGGACACGCCCGGCGCCGACGAGGTGGCGACTGTCGGCGGCGGCGTGGAGGTGGCAGCCGCGGCCCGCGCGGACACCGTGCTGCTGGTGTCCGACTCGACCCGGGAACTCTCGGTCGCGGAGCTGAACATGCTGCTGCACGTCATGCGGTCGCAACCGAACGTGGTCGTGGTGCAGAGCAAGACCGATCTCGTGGCGGACTGGCGTGCGGTGGCCGAGCGCAATCGGCGGCACCTCGCCGACGCGGGCGTTCCGGCGCCGCTGATCCCGGTCTCGGCTTCACTGCGGCTGCGCGCGGCCACTGCCGACGACCGGGGCCTCAACGACGAGTCCGGCTTTCCGGCGCTGATCGCCAGGCTTCGGCGGGATCTGACCGGCAAGGCAGACCATCTGGCGCGGGCGTCGGTGCAGGCGGTGGCCCGGACGGTGGTGGAGCAGCTGGCCGCGCCGCTGCGCGCTGAGCTGGCGACGCAGGAGGCCGAGGAGCAGTCCGGGCCGATCTCGCGGCTGCACGCGGCCCAGCGTGAGGTCGACGAGCTGCGGCGTTGCTCGACCCGCTGGCAGAACTCCCTGACCGACGAGATGGCCGACCTGCTCTCGGACATCGAGTACGACCTGCGCGACCGTACCCGGCAGATCCTGCGCGCTGTCGACGAGGCGTTCGACACCGCCGATCCGCTGGTGGCCTGGGAGACGTTCCAGGACTGGCTGGAGCGCAGCCTCACCGACGCGGCGGAGGCGAACCACGAGTGGCTGATCCAGCGTTGCGACTGGGTCGCCCGCCGGGTGGCCGCCAACTTCGCCAGGTACGGCTACGACGTCCTGCCGCCCTGGTCGATGACGATGCCCGACGACCTCGGCGAGCGGCTGCCGGAGCTGGAACGTCCGAGGATCGACAGGTTCACCACAGGGCAGAAGCTGTTGACAGGCATGAAGGGCTCGTACGGCGGCATGTTGATGTTCGGGCTGGCCACGACGCTTGCCGGGATGCCGATGATCAACCCGGTGTCGGTCGGTATCGGCGCGCTGTTCGGCGGCAAGAGTATCCGCGACGAGAGCAGGCAGTTGCTCCGTCGTCGCCAGGCGACAGTCAAGACGGCCATCCAGCGGCATGTCGACGACTTCTTCGTCCGGATGGTCCGCGACTGCCGGGACGCCGCCCGGCAGGTGCAGCGGATGCTGCGGGACCACTTCACGGGGCTGACCGAGGAGTTGCAGGAGGCCATCGTCCAGTCGTTCCGCAGCGCGAAGCAGGAGGCCGACACGGACGCGGCGGTACGGGAGCAGCGACAGCGGGAGATCCGGCTGAAGATGACCCGCCTGGCCGCGCTGCACGAGCAGGCGCAACAGTTGACCGGTGCCCGGTCCACACCGGTGCTGCTGGAGCCCGGCGCGTGACGGTCGGGCAGCAGCTGGACGAGGCGGCGTGGGGTCTGCTGCACCAGGCCATCGACCTGTATCAGCACAATGGTCGCGCGGTCGGGCACCTGCGGCAGCAGGTGGCGCGGTTGGAGCAGCCGCTGCGGATCGCGGTGGCCGGGCCGTGGCGTGCCGGCAAGTCGACGGTGCTGAACGCGTTGATGGGGGAGGAGGTCGCGCCGGTCGAGGGTGCCGACGGCATCGTCACCTGGTACGAGGACGGTGCTTCCCCGCGCGCCACCGCGTACCCGGCGGGTCAGCCTCCGCAGGAGTTGACTGTGGTCAAGTCGGCGACCGGCATGCGGGTGGACCTCGGCTGGCGGGCCGGGGAGGTGCGCGACATCGTGGTGCGGTGGCCCACGCGGGCGTTGCGGCAGGTCACGCTCATCGACACGCCGGCACTCAGCGGTACGGGGGAGCACTGCCGCGTACCGGTGATGGACCGGGTTCTGCGGGATTCCGACGCCGTGTTGTTCCTGACCCGCGACGGCCGCGACAGCGATCTGCGGCTGTTGGAGTCCGGTCGGGACGGTGCTGTCGGGCAGGCCGCGCCGGTGAACGTGATCATGGTGTTGTCCCGGGCGGACGAGGTCGGCGGCGGGCGGATCGACGGGCTGCTCACCGCCCGGCAACTGGCTCGACGGCACCAGCGTGATCCGCGGGTGGGCGCGGTGGCCGTCAATGTGGTGGCGTGCAGCGGATCGGTAGGCCTCGCCGGCCGGCTGCTCAGCGAGTCGGATTTCGCGGTGCTCGCGACGCTTGCCGGGGTGCCCCGCGCGGAGTTGGATGCCCACCTGCTCTCCGCCGATCGTTTCGTGCGCGGCGAGCTTCCGGTACGCCTGGACGCCGAGGTGCGTGCCGCGCTGCTGGCCCGGTTCGGCCTCTTCGGGATCCGGCTGGCGGCGACGCTGGTCCGCAGCGGGTTCGACAGTCGGGTGAAGCTGTCCGCCGAGCTGATCCGGCGCAGTGGGCTCACCGAGCTGCGGGAGTCGGTGAACCGCTGCTTCGTCGACCGTCGCGAGACGCTCAAGGCGCGTTCGGCCCTGGCTGCCGTGGAGGCCCTGGTGCGGGCGGAACCGGTCCGGGGTGCCGACGACCTCGTAGGCGCTATCGAGCAGATCCTGGCGGGTGCGCACGAGTTCCGGGAGTTGCGCCTGCTGGCAGCGTTGCGCAACAGCAGGCTGGGGTTCGACGCGGAGCTTGCTGCCGAGGCGCGGCGGCTGATTGGCGGGGACGGGGTCGGCCTGGCGGCCCGGCTCGGCGTCGAGCACGAGGCGGACGTGCGACGGCTCTGGGAGGTCGCCGCGGACGCGCAGTGGCGGTGGCGGGACCGCGCCCAGGACCCAGGGCTCCCGCTGGCGCAGCGGCGCGGCGCGGAGGTGGTCGTCCGCAGTTGTGAGGGGATGCTCGCGGAGTTGGCCGCAGGCGGCCGGTAGGGCGTCGAAAAGTTTTCGGGACGGTTTCTTTCCAGTCAACCCATTGACACCGCAAAGGTCTGCGGGAAATATCTGCCACCATCCACCGGATACGCCGGCACTTGTCTTCGAACCCGATGACAACGATGTCAGGCCGACCGGCCACTCACGACCGACCACTCACGACAGCCATCGCCGCAGCCCAGACGTTCGACGTACTCGACCGGTTCGAGTCGAAAGGCCCCGCCCCTATGCCGTATCTCCCCCGTACGCGCACCCTGTCCCTCCGGCTGGTCGCAGCGACCACCGCCGCCCTGCTGCCGGTGGGGCTGGTCGTCGCCGCGCCGCTGGCCAGCGCCGCCCCCAACGCCGCGCCGCCCGGCACCTTCAGCAGCTCGTTCGAGTCGGCCGACGCGCAGCCCGCCGCCAGTGCCGTCGAGGTCGACGCGAAGGGCAGGCCGGTCCAGGCGAACCTCACCGGATCGGCACGCCGTGTGCTGCCCGGCAGCCTGCTCGGCCAGGTCGCCACTGTGACCGCCAGCGCCGAGAACCCACCGAACGAGACCGCCGCGAAACTCGCCGACGGCGACCCCTCGACGAAGTGGCTGGCGTTCGACAGGACCGGCTCGGTGACGTACCAGCTGACCAAGCCGGCGGTCGTCGCGCGGTACGCGCTGACCTCGGCCGACGACGAGCCGACCCGTGACCCGAAGGACTTCACCCTCCAGGGGTCCACCGACGGCAGCACCTGGACCGACATCGACCGGCAGACCGGCCAACGCTTCGCCAAGCGGTTCGCCAGGAACACCTACACGGTCACCAACACCACCGCGTACGGGTTCTACCGGCTGGCCATCTCCGCGAACTCGGGCGCCGCGCTCGTGCAGCTCGCCGACTTCGACATCAGCGACGGCTCGGACGTCCGGCCACCGGCCCCGCCCATGGTCAGCGTCGTCGGTGCCGGACCACTCGGCGGGTACACCACGAAGCCGGGCGTCGGCTTCACAGGGCTCGCCGCCCTACGCTACGCGGGCGGCGCCGAGAGCGACGGCCGGTCGTACGCGACGAACAAGTTGTTCGACGTCGCCATCCCGGTCGGCCCGCACACCCGGCTGTCCTACAAGATCTTCCCCGAGTTCACCGGCTCTGACACCCAGTACCCGTCCACCTTCGCGGCCCTCGACCTGCACTTCACCGACGGCAGCTACCTCAGTGGACGGGCGGTCGTGGACCAGCACGGCAACCCGCTGACCGCCGCCGGGCAGGGCACCTCGAAGGCGCTCTTCGCCGACCAGTGGAACGCGGTGCAGGCCGACATCGGCGCGGTCGCCCGGGGCAAGACCATCGACCGCATCCTGCTCGCCTACGACAACCCGCGTGCCACCGGGGACACCCGGTTCAGCGGCTGGCTGGACGACATCGAGGTGACGGGCACTCCGGCGTCGATCGACGGCTCCCGGCTCACCAACTACGTCGACACCCGGCGGGGCACCAACTCGACAAGCGGATTCTCGCGCGGCAACAACCTGCCGATCACGGCGCTGCCCAACGGCTTCAACTTCTTCACGCCGGTGACCGACGCGACGTCCGATTCCTGGGAGTACCACTACCACCGGACGAACAACGCGGCCAACCTGTCCACGCTCCAGGGCCTCGCGATCTCCCACGAGCCCAGCCCGTGGATGGGTGACCGCAACCAGATGTCGGTGATGCCGGTGGCCGGCGACGGTCCGCTGACCGGGACGCCGGCCAGCCGGGCGCTCGCCTTCCGGCACGCCGACGAGACGGCACAGCCCGACCTCTATCGGGTCACGCTTCAGAACGGCCTGGTCGCCGAGATGTCGCCCACCGACCACGCCGGCATCATGCGGTTCACCTTCCCGTCCGGGTCGCCGACCGGAAGCGTCGTCTTCTACAACGGCACATTCACCATCGGTACGGACGGCACGTTCACCGGCTGGGTCGACAACGGAAGTGGCCTGTCGGCCGGACGTAGCCGCATGTTCGTGTCCGGCGCCTTCGACCGCGCGCCCACCGCGTCGTCGGCGACGTCGGCGACCTTCGACGTCTCGGCGAACCGCCAGGTGACGATGCGGCTCGCGACGTCGTTCCTCTCGGTCGACCAGGCCCGCCGCAACCTCGACCTGGAGGCGACCGGGCGCAGCTTCGACCAGATCCGCGCCGCCGCCACCGCGGCGTGGAAGGACCGGCTCGGCCGCGTCGAGCTGCGCGGCGCCACCGAGGCGCAGCTCGTGACCATGTACTCCAACCTGTACCGGCTGAACCTGTACCCGAACTCGCAGTCGGAGAACACCGGCACCGCCGCCAAGCCGCACTGGCAGTACGCGAGCCCGGTGTCGGCACCGACCGGCACGTCGACAGCCACCCGCACCGGCGCGAAGATCGTCGACGGGCAGATCTACGTCAACAACGGCTTCTGGGACACCTACCGCACCGTGTGGCCCGCGTACGCGCTGCTGTACCCGGACGTCGCCGCGAAGATCTCCGACGGCTTCGTCCAGCACTACCGCGACGGCGGCTGGATCGCCCGCTGGTCGTCACCCGGCTACGCCGACCTGATGACCGGCACCAGCGCGAACGTGGCGCTTGCCCAGGCGTACCTCAGCGGGGTCAAGCTGCCCGACCCGCTGGCGGCGTACGACGCGGCGGTCAAGGACGCGACCGTCGCGTCCGGACGCAGCGAGGTCGGCCGCAAGGGCATCGAGACCTCACTGTTCCTCGGCTACACCCCGACCTCCACCCATGAGTCGGTGTCGTGGGCGCTGGAGGGCTTCATCAACGACTACGGCATCGGCAACATGGCCGCGGCCCTCGCCAAAGACCCGGCCACCCCGAAGTCGCAGCGTGAACGCCTCAAGGAGGAGTCCCGGTACTTCCTTGAGCGCGCCCGCAACTACGTGCACCTCTTCGACCCGAAGACGAAGCTCTTCCAGGGCCGCGACGCCTCCGGCGCGTTCCTCGCCGGTGACCCGCTGGACTGGGGTGGCGTCTACACCGAGACCAACGGGTGGAACTTCGCGTTCACCGCGCAGCAGGACGGCCAGGGCCTGGCCAACCTGTACGGCGGGCGCAAGGCGCTGCGGGACAAGCTCGACGAGTTCTTCGCGACCCCGGAGAACGCCGACCGCCCCGGCGGGTACGGCGGGATCATCCACGAGATGCTCGAGGCGCGGGCGGTACGGATGGGCCAGCTCGGCATGAGCAACCAGCCGTCGCACCACATCCCGTACATGTACGACGTCGCCGGCGCGCCGGCCAAGACCCAGGCGGCCGTCCGCGAGATCATGCGGCGTCTCTACGTCGGCAGCGAGATCGGCCAGGGCTACCTGGGCGACGAGGACAACGGCGAGATGTCGGCCTGGTACGTCCTCAGCTCGCTGGGCATCTACCCGTTGCAGGCCGGGTCGACCCACTGGGCCATCGGCTCGCCGCAGTTCACCAGGATGACCGTCCGCCGCACCAGCGGAGACATCGTGGTCAACGCGCCGAACAACAGCACCCGCAACGTGTACGTGCAGGACGTGAAGGTCAACGGCAAGAAGCAGCGCGGGGTGTCGATCGACGTGGCCGAGCTCGTCAAGGGCGGCACCATCGACTTCCAGATGGGCCCCAACCCGTCGTCCTGGGGGACCGGCAAGAACGACGTACCGCCGTCGTTGACCAAGGGTGACAAGGCGCCGAAGCCGTTGCAGGACGTCACAGGCCCTGGCCTGGGCACCGCCACGGCGACCGGCGGTCAGGACGCCTCGAAGCTGTTCGACGACTCGTCGACCACCCAGCTGACCTTCGCCTCGGCGACGCCGCAGATCACCTGGGCGTTCCGTGGCGGCAAGCAGAAGCCGACGTTCTACACCGTCACGTCCGGTGCGGGTGCGGGCGACCCGGCGGACTGGCGGTTGCAGGGCTCCAACGACGGCATCACCTGGAGCACCCTCGACTCCCGCACGGGCGAGGTGTTCCGCTGGCGCAACCAGACCCGTCCATTCCAGATCGACAAGCCGGGGCGTTACACCCAGTTCCGTCTCGTCGTCACCAGGACCGTCGGCGCCGCGCAACCGACCCTCGCCGAGATCGAACTGCTCGCCGGAGGCGACATCGACCTGGGCGGCGGCGACATCACGGTGACCGCCACCGACGGCGTGCACGCCAGGTCCGGCGCACCGGTGTCGGTGCCACTGGCCACTGTCACCGGAGGCGCCGCCGACGACTACCGGGCCACCATCGACTGGGGTGACGGCTCACCTGTCACCGACGGCACCCTGACGCTGAGTTCCCGGGCCGTCTACCGGGTCAGCGGCGAGCACACCTACACCACGCCCGGCTACCACCAGGCGAACGTCACAGTCACCGACGGCACCAGCCAGGCTTCGGCGACGGTCGGCGTCGACGTCGCGTACGTGCCGGAAGGCGGCCTCACCGCGGCGTTCGACACCGTCTGCATCGGTGACGAGGGCACCCTCGCGGCGGACTGCGACGCCAAGTCGTGGGCATACTCGCGGGCCGCCCTGGCAGCGGCCGGTGTCACCCCCGGTCAGCGGCACGAGGTGCCCGCAACGGCGTTGGCCTTCACCCTTCCGGTGATCCCGGCGGGGCAGCCGGACAACGCCACGGGCAACGGCGCGACGATCGACCTGCACCTGCCGGCCGACGCCCGGAGCATCTCGTTCATCGGCGCCGGCACGCAGGGCAACCAGAGCACCACGGGCACCGCGACGTTCAGCGACGGCAGCACCGCCAGCATCCCGATCCAGATGAGTGACTGGACGCTCGGCGGCAACGCCAACGGCACCCCGTCCTACGGCAACATCGTTGTCGCGAAGTCCGCGTACCGGTTGAGTGGCACCAGCCGGGACGGCGCCCAGCCGTTCCTGTTCGCCACCGCGCCGTACCAGATCCCGGCGGGTAAGACGCTTGTGTCGGTGACCCTGCCGACGCAGACCGGCGACCCCCGCTCGGCGGGCCGGATCCACGTGTTCGCCGTGGCCGACGACGGCACGCCGGCTCCCGCGCTGGCGATGACAGCCGCGGCCGACCAGAAGGCCACCGCCGGGCAGGCCCTCGCGGCGAACCTCGGTTCGGTGAGCGGCGGCGTGCCCGGTACGACGGGCTACCGCGCCCGCGTCCAGTGGGGTGACGGCACGGTTCCGCAGGACGTCACGATCGGGTCGTCCGGCGCGCTGAGCGGGCAGCACACCTACGCGCGGGAGGGCACCTACACGGTGCACGTCACGGCGTGGGACACGCTGGCGAGCAGCACCACCGCCTTCACAGTGACCGTCGCACGCGGTGGATCGCAGCCGGCGATCGCACTGCCGGGGGCCGGCGCCGTCACGACCGGCGACGCGATCACCGTCGACGGCAGCGGGTTCGCCGTCGGCGAGCAGGTGACAGTCACCGTCGGCACCGACCCGTCCCGGACCACGACTGTCGCGGCCTCCGCGAGGGGAACGGTACGGGCTTCGGTCCCGACCTCCGGTGACGCGCAGCCCGGCCGGTACGCCGTCACCGCGACGGGCGCGTCCACCCGTACGCCGGCCACGGCCACCGTGCAGGTGACCGGGCGGGTGCAGGCACCGAGCTACAAGCCTCGGGCGGCGCTGACGAACACGGCGGGGCCACGCGGTACGTCGATCACTGTCGACGGTTCCGGGTTCGTACCGAACGAGGAGGTCACTATCGCCTTCGACGACCGCCTGGCGGTCACGTCCGTGCGGGCCAACGGCGACGGTGTGATCTCCGGCGCGACTGTCGTCGTCCCGGGTGCGGCGAAGGTGGGCGCGACAAGCGTCACGCTTACCGGCGCCCGGTCGGCGACGACTGTGTCCCGGCCGTTCACCGTCACCGGCGCGAAGTGAGTAGGCGGTAGCGCAGCCGCTGGGGGCGGGCCGTGACCGCGGCCCGCCCCCAGCGGGGCGACAGAGCACAGCGGCGCGGGCTAGCGTCCACTGTCATGGTCGATCATCCACTGCTCGCGTCCGGGCGCGACGCCGATGTCTTCGCGCTCGACGAGCTGAGGGTGCTGCGTCGCTACCGCCAGGGCGGAGACACGGCGTCGGAGGCCGCGTTGATGCGCCACCTCCGCAAATCCGGCTACCCGGTCCCGGCCGTCCACGCTTCGGACGGCCCCGACCTGGTGCTGGAACGACTCGACGGCGAGACGCTCCTGGCCTCGATGCTCGCCGAGCGCACCGACGTCGACACGGCCGCCGACCTGCTCGTGGACCTGCACAACCGTCTGCATGCCCTGCCGCCCCGGTTCAGCGCCGACCCGGCCGCCCGCGTCCTGCACCTCGACCTGCACCCACAGAACGTCATGGTGACCTCGCGTGGGCCGGTCGTGATCGATTGGCGCAACGCTGCCGAAGGGCCGGCCGACCTGGACGTGGCAATGACCGCTCTGATCCTCGCCGAGGTGGCGGTCGGCCCGGACCCGCAGCTCGCCGGCTTTGCCCGCGCCGGGCTCGACGCCTTTCAGCGACGGGCGGAGCCACCCCGGGCCGGCCAGCTGCGGCGGGCGCTGGGCCTGCGCCGGTTCGACCCCGCGCTCTCCGCCACCGAGAAGGCGGCCCTGGGCCTCGCCGCCGCCCTGGTCCACACCCGAGAGGGCTGACAGGTCGCCGGCCTCGTCCGCCGGTGCCGCTAGAGCGGGGCGAGATCGGGAACGCCGTACTGCTTGTCGAGGACCTGCATGGCCGCACCGGCGGCGATCACGTCCGCGCCGAGGCTGGACAGCGTCACGTCAGTGGTGAGCCAGTCCGCGCGGGGCACCTCGGTGTGCACTGCCTCCTCGACCGCAGCGAGGTAGGTGTCCGCGTGCCGCAGGAGGTCGGCGCCGGCCAGCACCACGCGGGAGAGGTCGAGGGTCTGGAGCAGGTTGACCACGCCGACGGCCAGGACCCGGGCCGCCCGCCCGATGTCGCCGGCCTCGGCGGCGCGGTGGTGCACGATCTCCAGACATCCGTGCCGCCCGCAGACGCACGACGGCCCGTCCAGGGCGACGACCGTGTGGCCGAACTCCCCGGCGTTGGTGTGCGCGCCCCGGTGTGCCGTGCCGCCCAGCCAGAAGCCTCCGCCGATGCCGGACTCGACCATGATGAGGACGGCGTCGCCGAAGGTCCCGCCGTGGCGCCACGCCTCGGCCGTGATCCCCGCGGTGACGTCCTTGTCGAGGTGCACGGGCAGGCCCAGGTGGGCCTCGGCGAGGTCGCGCAGCGGGACGTCGTGCCAGTGCCGCAGACCGTGGGCGTCCCGGACCAGGCCCCGTGCGTGGTCCAGCGGGCCGATCATGCCGATGCCCACGCCGGTCAGCCGGCCCCGCAGGTCGGCGCCGCCGGGTATCGCGTCGATGCCGGAACTGAGCGCGTCGAGGAGCTGCGCCGGGGTGAAGTCGCCGGGCAGTGGGCTGACCGTCGAGTGCTGCACCGTGCCGGCCAGGTCGACGAGGACCAGCCGCAGCGTACGGCGGGCGACGTGGGCGCCGATGGCGTACCGGCTGTCGGGCACGATCTCGTAGACGACTGCGGGCTTGCCGATGCCGGGCCGGCGGACGCCTGCGGTGCGGATCAGGCCGTCGGCGCTCAGCCGGGCGAGGACCTTGGAGACGGCTTGCGGCGTCAGGCCTGTGGCGTCGACGACTGTCGACCGCTCGAACGTCCGCACGGTACGTCCCAGCGCCATGACCAGTGCCTGGTTGTAGCCGCGCAGGAAGGTGACGTCGGCTGTGGTGCGCGTCATCTCACCACCCTATTACGCAACGCTGTTGCTAAATTCGCTCGGTGCATGCACTGAGCAGAAATCGACGCCTGGGGGCGGTTCTCGCGTTGGCGCTGGGCGGTGTGGCGGTCGGCCTCACCGAGTTCGCGGCGATGGGCCTGCTGCCCGACATCGCACGCGGCCTGCTCCCACAGCAGTACGCGGAGTCGTCGTCGGACGCGGTGGCCCGCGCGGGTTGGACGATCACCGCCTACGCGCTCGGCGTGGTGGTGGGCGCGCCGCTGATCGCCGCGCTGACCGCCCGACTGCCGCGTAAGAAACTGGTTCTCGGCCTGCTCGTCCTCTTCATCGTCGGCACCGTCGCCTCGGCGATCGCGCCCACGTTCGACCTGGTGCTGGTGGCCCGGTTCGTCGCGGCGCTGCCGCACGGCGCGTACTTCGGCGCGGCGGGTCTGCTCGCGGCGGCCCTGCTCGGCCCCGGCAACGAGGCCCGGGGTTTTGCCGCCGTGCTCGGTGGTCTCACCGTGAGCAACCTGGTGGGCGTGCCGGCGGTCACGCGGCTCGGGCAGGCGGTCGGCTGGCGGGCCGCGTACCTGGTCATCGCCGGTGTGTTCGTGCTCACGCTGCTGGCGGTCCTGGCCGTCGTTCCGGAGGTCGTCGCGGCTGTCGACGCCTCGCCGGCCGCCGAGTTGCGGTCCCTGCGGACCTCGCAGGTGTGGCTCGTGGCGGCCACCGGGGCAGTGGGCCTCGCCGGTCTCTTCGCGGTCAACACCTACCTCGCGCCGGTCACCACCGACGTCGCAGGACTCTCGGCCACGACCGTGCCGTGGGCGCTCGTCGCGGTGGGCCTGGGCATGACGGTCGGCAATGCCCTGGGCGGTTGGCTCGCGGACCGGGACCTGCACCGGAGCATGTTCGTCGGCTTCGTCGCCATGATCGTCAGCATCGCCGTCTTCGGCCTCGTCGCGTCGAACCCGGTCGGCCTGTTCGTGGGCGCGTTCCTGGTGGGCGCGACAAGCCTCTACCTGGGGCCGGTCGTACAGGCGCGCCTGATCACCGTCGCGCCGGGAGCGCAGTTGATGGGCGCGGCGATGAGCCAGTCCGCCATGAACGTCGCCAACAGCCTCGGCGCCGCGCTGGGTAGCGTCGTCATCGCCGCGGGGTTCGGCTATCTCGCGCCGGCCTGGGTGGGCGTGGTCCTCGCGATTCTCGGCCTGGGCCTGGCGGTGCTCAGCTACGCGACCGAGCGACGGACGCGTGCCACGCAGCCGGTCGCCCTCGCGGGCTGACCCGTCGATCGATGGCGGTGGGCGTCGGCGCCGGCGACACGCCGACGCCGACATGTGGGGTGTGACAAACGCTGCCGCCCCTATATATGGTGTCGAGCGCAGCTGGTTCGGCCGCTCCGGCGGTCGAGGCAACAGGGAACCCGGTGAAAATCCGGGACTGTCCCGCAGCGGTGAGTGGGAACGACAGCCGTCATAGGCACTGGGCCACAAGGCCTGGGAAGCGACGGCCAGTAGGAGACCGGCGAGCCCGGTCGTGCCCGCGAGTCCGAAGACCTGCCAGCGCGCCGTACACCCGCACCCGGGTGGACGGCGGTCCGAGGCCGCGTGGGACGGCTGACGCCACCTGACCCACGCCCTGCGGGCGTGGCGTCCGCCGGTGTCTGCTCCCGCGCGTCCGAGGGCCATCTGGTCTCGAACTCGCGAGGAGTGAGTGGTGACAGTCACCGAGGTAGCCCCGGTCAGCGGCGAGACGGCAGTGCGGCGGACGCCGATGCAGGTCCGCAAGCGCGACGGCCGCATGGAGCCCGTGGACGTGAACCGGATCGTCCGGGCGGTCGAGCGGTGGGCCGACGACCTGACCGACGTCGACCCGCTGCGGGTTGCCACCCGCACGATCAGCGGCCTGTACGACGGAGCGACGACGGCCGAACTGGACCGGCTGTCCATCCAGACCGCCGCCGAGATGATCGGCGAGGAACCGCAGTACTCGCGCCTGGCCGCCCGACTGCTGTCCGGCTACGTCGACAAGGAGGTGCGCCGGCAGGGCGTCACCTCGTTCAGCGCGTCGATCCGGATCAGCCACGCCGAGGGCCTGATCGGTGACGGCACCGCCGCGTTCGTCGCCGCGCACGCCGCGCTGCTCGACGACGCGATCGACAGGGACGGCGACCGGAGGTTCGAGTACTTCGGCCTGCGTACCGTCTACGACAGGTACCTGCTGCGCCACCCCACCAGTCGGCTGGTTCTGGAGACGCCGCAGTTCTGGCTGCTGCGGGTGGCCTGCGGCCTGTCCCGTACGCCGGACGAGGCTGTCGGTTTCTACCGGCTGATGTCCAGCCTGGCCTACCTGCCCAGTTCCCCGACGTTGTTCAACTCCGGCACCCGGCACACGCAGATGTCCTCCTGTTACCTGGTCGACTCGCCGCGCGACGAGCTGGACTCGATCTACCAGCGGTACGCGCAGGTCGCCAACCTGTCCAAGTTCGCCGGCGGCATCGGCATCGCCTACTCCCGGGTCCGGTCCCGGGGCGCGTTGATCCGCGGCACGAACGGGCAGTCCAACGGGATCGTGCCGTGGCTGCGCACCCTTGACGCGAGCGTCGCCGCCGTCAACCAGGGCGGCCGGCGCAAGGGCGCTGCCTGCGTGTACCTGGAGCCGTGGCACCCGGACATCGAGGAGTTCCTGCAACTGCGGGACAACACCGGCGAGGACGCCCGGCGTACCCACAACCTGAACCTGGCCAACTGGATCCCCGACGAGTTCATGCGCCGGGTCGAGGCCGACGAGATGTGGTCGCTGTTCGACCCGAACGAGGTGCCCGAGCTGCCCGACCTGTGGGGGGAGCGGTTCGACGCCGCGTACCGCAGGGCCGAGGCGCAGGGCCGCTACGTGCGGCAGGTCCCGGCGCGGGAGCTGTACGGGAAGATGATGCGCACCCTCGCCCAGACCGGCAACGGGTGGATGACCTTCAAGGACGCCGCCAACCGGTTGTGCAACCAGACCGCCGAGCCGGGCAACGTCGTGCACCTGTCCAACCTCTGCACCGAGATCATCGAGGTGTCCAGCGACGCCGAGACGGCGGTGTGCAACCTGGGTTCGGTGAACGTCGCCGCGCACCTCACCGGCGACGGCATCGACTGGCCGAAGCTGCGCGAAACGGTCCGGACGGCTGTGACGTTCCTCGACCGGGTCATCGACATCAACTACTACCCGACAGCGCAGGCGGCGGCGAGCAACCCCCGCTGGCGGCCGGTCGGGCTCGGGCTGATGGGTCTCCAGGACGTGTTCTTCGCGCTGCGGCTGCCGTTCGACTCGCCTGCCGCGCGGGAGCTGTCCACCCGGATCAGCGAGGAGCTGTACCTGACCGCGCTGGAGACCTCCGCCGACCTGGCCCGCCACGCCGGCGCACACCCGGCGTTCGGGCAGACCCGGGCCGCGCGAGGCGACCTGCAACCGGACCTGTGGGGCATCGAGGGTACGCAGACCGCGCGCTGGGCGGCGCTACGCGAGCGTGTCGCGGCGTACGGGCTGCGCAACTCGCTGCTCGTGGCTGTCGCGCCCACGGCGACAATCGCCTCGATCGCCGGCTGCTACGAGTGCGTCGAGCCGCAGGTGTCCAACCTGTTCAAGCGCGAGACCCTGTCCGGTGAGTTCCTCCAGGTCAACACCGCTCTGGTACGCGAGCTGAAGGCCCGTGGCCTGTGGACCGACGAGATCCGGTCGGCGATCCGCCGAGCCGAGGGGTCGGTGCAGGGCATCGCGGCGCTGCCGGCAGACGTGCGGGAGCTGTTCCGCACCGCGTGGGAGCTGCCGCAGCGGGCGCTCATCGACCTGGCCGCCGCCCGCGCCCCGTTCATCGACCAGTCCCAGTCGCTGAACCTGTTCCTGGCCTCGCCCACCATCGGCAAGCTCTCCTCGATGTACCTGTACGCCTGGAAGGCCGGGCTGAAGACCACCTACTACCTGCGGTCGCGCCCCGCCACCCGCATCCAGCAGGCAACAGTGGCTCTCGTCGCGCCGTCCACTACCGACGCCGAGGCGCTGGCCTGCTCGCTGGAGAACCCCGAGTCGTGCGAGGCCTGCCAGTGACCGCCGCCGACACCACTACCGACACTGCCAACACGAGGACCACGCACATGCTGCTCGACCCCGGGATGGATCTCACCCTGCGCCCGATGCGCTACCCGCACTTCTTCGACAGGTTCCGCGACGCCATCCGCAACACCTGGACGGTCGAGGAGGTCGACCTGCACGCCGACCTCACCGACCTGGACAAGCTGTCGCCCGCCGAGCGGCACCTGGTCAGCCGCCTCGTGGCGTTCTTCGCCACCGGCGACACGATCGTCGCCAACAACCTCGTGCTCAACCTCTACCAACACGTCAACAGCCCGGAGGGCCGGCTCTACCTGTCCCGGCAGCTGTTCGAGGAGGCCGTGCACGTCCAGTTCTATCTCAACCTGCTCGACACGTACGTGCCCGACGAGGCCGAGCGGTTCGCTGCCTTCGCCGCCATCGAAAACATCCCCTCGATCCGCCGCAAGGCCGAGTTCTGCTTCCGCTGGATCGACTCGCTGAACGACCTGCGGCAGCTGCGGACCCGCGAGGATCGGCGGACGTTCCTGCTCAACCTGATCTGCTTCGCCGCCTGCATCGAGGGGCTGTTCTTCTACGGCGCGTTCGCCTACGTCTACTTCCTGCGCTCCCGGGGTCTGCTGCACGGCCTTGCCTCCGGCACCAACTGGGTGTTCCGCGACGAGTCGATGCACATGGCGTTCGCGTTCGACGTCGTCGACACCGTCCGTGCCGAGGAGCCGGACCTGTTCGACGACGACCTCGCCGACCAGGTCCGTCAGATGATCAACGAGGCCGTCGAGTGCGAGGTGCAGTTCGCCGAGGACCTGCTGGGCCACGGTGTGCCGGGCCTGACCCTTGCCGACATGCGGGAGTACCTCCAGCACGTCGCCGATCGCCGCCTCGCCCAGCTCGGCATCGCGCCGCACTACGGGTCGAGCAACCCGTTCGCCTTCATGGAGTTGCAGGACGTGCAGGAGTTGTCAAACTTCTTCGAGCGGCGGGTGTCGGCGTACCAGGTAGGGGTGACGGGTTCGGTCGCCTTCGACGACGACTTCTAGCCGGTGGTCGTGCGGGGGGCTCGGCCACCCGCCGCCCGGTAGGCGGGTGGCCGAGCCCAGCTCCCGCGCGGGAGCCTGACGACTCAGCTCGTGGTGCAGGTGAGACTGGCCGGTGGGTTGTTTGTGCCGTTCCAGGAGCCCGTGAACCCGAAGGTGGTCGAGGCGCCGGCGGCGAGCGCGCCGTTGTAGGCGACGTTTGTCACCCGTACCGCCGATCCGCTCTGGGTGTGGGTGCCGCTCCAGAGCTGGCCGATGGTCTGCCCGTTGGGGAAGGTCCAGGACACGGTCCACCCGTTTATCGGCGTGGAGCCGGCGGTGACGGTGACTGTGGCCTGGAAGCCGCCCGCCCACGAGTTGTCGATGGCGTAGGAGGCAGTCGCCGACCCTGACGGCGGGGGAGTGGAGGTCGGCGTGGGGGTCGCAGTCGGGGTGGGCGTCGGGATCGGTGTCGGCGTCGGAATCGCCGTCGCCGTCGGACTCGGCGCGACCCCGGGGTACGCCCGGTAGGACTGTCCCGCCTGCACCGTGAGTTCGATGACGTCGGACTCGATCCTCGTGGTGCGGGCCGGGGCGCCGGTGACCGCGTCGACGACCGAGTGGGTCGCGGTGAACAGCCGCGAGCGCAGTCGGACCGTAGCGCCCCGGTCGGCGCCGACCAGGATCTCCTGGGGCTGGGCGGCACTCCACGCGATGCCCACTGTGTAGCCACCTCGCGCACGGAGGCCGGTCACCCGGCCCTGCGGCCAGGCGCTGGGCAGCGCCGGAAGGATGTGCAGTTCGCCGTTGTGGCTGTGCAGCAGCATCTCGGCGATGCCCGCTGTCGCGCCGAAGTTGCCGTCGATCTGGAACGGCGGGTGCAGGTCGAACATGTTCGGCGCCAGCCTGGCGGTGGTGACCAGGCCGCGCAGGATCCGGTGCGCCCGCGCGCCGTCCTCCAGTCGCGCCCAGAAGTTGATTTTCCAGGCCAACGACCAGCCCGTCCCGTCGTCGCCGCGCAACTCAAGGGTCCGCCGCGCGGCCTCGTACAGCTGAGGTGTGCCCCGGCGGGTGATCTGGTTGCTGGGGTGCAGTCCGTAGAGGTGGGAGACGTGCCGGTGGTTGGGCTCGGTCTCCACCCAGTCGTACAGCCACTCCATGACGTTGCCGCGCGAGCCGATCCGGGTCGGAGGGAGCCGGTCGCGGGTAGCGCGGACCTGCGCCCGGAACGTGGGGTCCACGTCGAGGATCTCGCTGGCCCGGGCGCACCCGTCGAACAGGTCGCGCAGGATCTGGTTGTCCATCGTGGGCCCGGCGCAGACGCTGGCGTTGGCGTGGTGGGACAGCTCCGGCGAGTTCGACGGGTTGGTGACGAGCCAGCCCAGGGTCGGCTCCGTCTGGAGGGTGTCCAGGAAGAACTGCGCGGCCCCCTTCATTGCCGGGTAGTGCGCCCGCAGGAACTCGACGTCGCCGGTGAACAGGTAGTGGTCCCAGATGAGGGTGCTCAGCCAGGCGCCGCCGGTCTGCCACATTCCCCAGAACGCGCCGTCGACGACAGCTGTGGCCCGCCACGCGTCGGTGTTGTGGTGGGTGACCCAGCCGCCGGCGCCGTACTGCACCTGGGCGGTTCGCGCGCCGGCCACCGCCAGATCCTTGATCATCTCGAAGACAGGTCGGTGACACTCGGGCAGGTTCGTCGAGTTGGCCGGCCAGTAGTTCATCGGCAGGTTGACGTTGATCGTGTACTTCGAATCCCACGAGGGGGTCATCTGGTCGTTCCAGATGCCCTGGAGGTTCGCCGGCTGGCTGCCGGGGCGCGAGGACGAGATCAACAGGTACCGGCCGTACTGGAACAGCAGCGCCGAGAACTGCGGGTCGGTGGACGAGCTGTGCTGCGCGATCCGCTCGTCGGTCGTCCGGTCGGCGGCGGCGGTGCGACCCAGATCGAGGCTCACCCGCCCGAACAGCGCCTGGTAGTCGGCGATGTGCCGGCTGCGGAGCTCGTCGACGCTACGAGCCCGGGCGGCGGTCAGGTTCCGGCGGGCGATGCCCTGGTAGTCGCCACCGACGTTGCGGTAGGTGACATAGCTGGAGCCGATCGAGATCAGCAGTGTGGCGCTTGTGGCGCCGGAGACCCGCAGCGTGCCGCCGGAGCTGGTGACTGTGCCACCGGTGACTGTGGCGTGGGTCAGCGCGTGGAAGCGGACCGCGCCGGTGACGCCCTCCTGGCTGCCGGACGTGCCGTCCAGGGCGATCGTGGCACCGTCCGGGCTGGACACCGTGGTGCGTTGCGGGCTGTCGAACGTCGCAGTGAACGTGAGCGAGGCCGCCCTGTCGACGCTCAGGCGTACCACTATGACCTGGTCCGGTGCGCTGGCGAAGACCTCCCGCTCGTGGCGTACACCGTTGAGCACGTACGCCACCGAGGTGGTCGCCGTGGTGAGGTCGAGCCGCCGGGTGTACTGCGACGCGCTCGTCGAGGTGCCGAAGGCCAGGCGCAGGTTCCCCACCGGCTGGTACGCCAGCTGCCCGACCGGGTTGCCGAGCATCGTCTGGTTGATCAGATCCTGCGCCTGCGTCCACTGGTTGGCGAAGACCCGTCGACGGATCTCCGCTATCGATCCGGCGCCTCTCGTGTTGCTGGGATCGTGTGGACCGCCTGCCCAGACGGTGTCCTCGTTGAGCTGGAGGGTTTCCCGGTCGACGTTGCCGAAGACCATGGCGCCGAGGCGACCGTTGCCGATCGGCAGTGCCCGCAACCAGTCAGTGCCGGCCGATTCGTCATACCACAGCACAAGGTCGTTAGCGGCCTGCGCCTCGGCCGATGCGGGCGCCGGGCTGTCGCCGAGCTGGGAGAGCGGCAACAGCGCGCCGGTGGCGCCCGCTGCTCCGATTTTGAGCGCCTGCCTGCGCGTTACATCTGACATCTCGGGCCTCCTCGGGGCGGCGCTCGTCGCGGCTCGGTATCTCCGCATCGGATGTCTGCGCTGGTGTAGACCGGTCATGCATCCGACACAATGACGAAACCATAGAGCAATCTGAATGGAAAAGATATGATGCTTGCGGGCCGGATGGCCGACGGGGGCGGGCCCGTCTCGTCGTTGCCCCGACGAGACGGGCCGGCGCCCTCCGAAGTCGTCAGGCCGATGCGCAGCTCAGGTTTCCCGGCGGCTCGTTGCTCCCGGTGCTCGCGCTGAGGTAGCCCACAGTGGTCGACGTTCCCGCCGCGAGTTGGCCGTTGTAGCCGGCGTTTGCCAGGGTCACCTGGTTGCCCTGCTGGCTGAACGTGCCGTTCCAGCTCTGCGCCACCGTCTGCCCGCTGGCGAGGGTGAAGGTGACCCGCCAGCCGTTGATCGTGCTGGCCCCCGCGTTGGTGACAGTCACCCGCCCCTCGAACCCGCCCTGCCAGCTGTTGACCACCGTGTGGGTGGCCGCGCAGGACTGCCCACCCGGACTGGTCGGCGTCGGCGTCGGCGTCGGCGTGGGGGTCGGGATCGGCGTGGGCGTGGGCGTGGGGATCGCTGTGGGGGACGGCGTGGGCGTCGGGTTGCCGCCGCTCTGGAACTGCCACCAGTTGACGTTGAACAGGTTGCCGCTGCCCCCGGTGAACCGCAGGTACAGGTCCTGGTTGCCGGTTGCGCCGCTGACCGCGCAGGAGACGGTCTGCCAGCTCTGCCACCCGCCGGTGCCCGGCACGGAGCAGCTACCTACCCGGGTGCCGGTGGGGCTGCCGAGACGCAGCTCGATGCTGCCGCCGGAGGTCGCCGAGGCCACCCGGGCGCTGAACGATGTCGCGCCCGCGCCGAAGCCCACTCCCTTTACCTTGATGTAGTCGCCGTTCTCGATGAAGCCGACGTTCATCCCGCCCTCGCTGGCCGGCTCCGTCTCGATGCCGGAGCCCCAGGCGATGGTCTCGGCCTCCTGCCGTACGTACGGATTCAGCGTCCCGATCTGTGGCGCGCCGGTCGTGGTCATGTTGATCGTCGGGATGGTGCCGTTGGTGTTGTAGGTGAACTTCTCCACCGCCACCGAGCGGGTGTAGCCGCTGCCGCCGGGCAGCGCGCCGTTGTGGTAGAAGAAGTACGAGCCGCCGTTGAAGTCGATGACCCCGGCGTGATTGGTGAAGCTGGCGCCCTGCCGAGGCATGATCGTCCCCCGGTACGTCCAGGGGCCGGTCGGGCCGGTCGCTGTCGAGTAGCCGATGAACTCCGAGCAGCACTCCGCCGCGAACACGTTGTAGTAGACGCCGTTGCGCTTGTAGACCCACGGGCCTTCCTCGTACAGCGTGGGCCTGCTCGTGCTGCCGGACCGGGCGCCGAAGCCGGTGGTGGTGAGCGGGATCTTGGTGGCGCTACCGCTGTACGAGATCATGTCCGCGTTCAGCTTCACGTACCAGAGGTTGGGGTTTCCCCAGTACAGGTACGCCTGGCCGTCGTCGTCGACGAACACTGTGGGGTCGATCTCGCCGTTGCCCACCAGTGGCCGCCCGATGGCGTCCCGGAACGGCCCGGTGGGACTGTCGGACACCGCGACGCCGATGGCCATCGAGTTGGTCGCACGGGCGGTCACCGGGACGTACCAGTAGAACTTTCCGTTGCGGGCGATGACCTGGCCGGCCCACGCGTTGGCGCTGGCCCAACTGAAGGTGCTGACGCTCAGCGGGGAGCCGTGGTCGGTCCAGTTGACCATGTCGGCGGAGGACCACACCCGCCAGTCCTTCATCGTGAAGTACGTGGAGCCGTCCTCGTCATGACCGGTGTAGAGGTAGACGCGTCCGTCGTGCACCAGCGGGGCGGGGTCGGCGGTGTAGATGTGCTGGACGATGGGGTTGTCCGCGCGCGCCGCGGTGGCCGGCAGCAGCGTCGAGACGAGCAGCAGGCTCACCAGCCAGGCGCCCGCGCGCCTGAGCCGGGTCCTCGGCGGTGTGGGTGTGGATGTCATCGGTACCTCCCAGGGATGGGACGCTCACCTGACGGATCGAAAGAGCGGAGACGGGGCCGTAGGGCAGGGGGTATCGGCACCGCACGGAGGCCTGTGGTCGGGGACGGCGCTCGACTCGGCGCGTGGCGGTGTCGTGGATCGGCACACGGAGGTTGTGTTGGATGCCCGCAGGCTCCCGCAGGGGCGGGCCGGGGTGCTCAACGTCCTGTGGAGAGGCCCGGACACCCGCCAGCGGGGCGTTGCTCGTGCGCGGCTCCACCGGCCCGGCGGGGTCCTGTGGAGGGGTGAAGCGTGCCCTGCGCCTCTGGGGCCCGAGCGTAGTCTGTTATCGCTAACATTCACAAGCCATGGACGGCCCTGAATCTCGACCAACCCGGCCGCGCACCGCTCAAGTCACGGTCGTGGCGACCCGAGCCGCCCGATCGTCAGCGCTGCAACCGCGTCGGACTGTCCGGTCCAGTGCGGCGGACGAGCCAGGCCTCGGTGATGTGGGTGAACATCGCCTGGGCGGCGCCGTCCGGGTCGTGTGCGGCGATGCGCTCGTGGATGCGCCGGTGCCCCTGGTTGGAGGCCACGCACATGGCGCGCTCAGGGCGGCCCATGTACCGCGCGGTGTTGACGACCTGGCTCTCCAGCGACCGGACGACGCCCCGCGCGATCCGGTTTCCGGATGCCTGCATGACGGTGTCGTGGAAGGCGCGGTCGTGCTCCTGGTAGGCGAGGTGGTCGTCGACGAGTTCGTCCATCCGGTCGACCAGAGCGCGCAGCCGGTCGATGGTGTCCTGGTCGGCGAGTCGGGCGGCCACATTGGCCATGTCGGACTCCAGCACCCGCCGGGTGACCACCAGGTCGTCGAGGATCGCCAGGCTGTCGTCCTCGGCGATGGTCGCGGCGAGAACGAGTTCGTCGAGCATGTCCCACGCCGACGGAGGGGTGACCAGTGTGCCGCTGCCCTGGCGGACCTGCACGAGGCCCTTTTCCTGGAGGATCTTCACCGCCTCGCGGATGACGGTCCGGCTCACCGAGAAGGTCTCGCAGAGCACCGGTTCGGGGGGCAGCGGGGTGCCCGGCGGGTGAACGCCCTGGACGATCCGGTTCACCAATTCTGCGGTGATCGCTCGTGCCAGGTTGGCCGGACGGCGAGCCCAGGTGGGTGCCGCTGAACCATTCACTGTCGTCTCGTTCGATGCCGTCATGTCCACCTCCGCGTGGCTGCCCCGAGCCACGATTTCGCCCCAGTGTACGGGTAAACGTTGACGTGATACGTCATACGAGTTACGTTCTCGGTCATTCTTGCATCGACGGCCGGTTCTGCGGCCACTCCCCATACGAAGGTGAGCAACGATGAAGCAACGAGCAGTGTGGGCCGCAGTCCTCGTTGCGGGGCTGGCCCTGACGGGCTGTGGAAGCGCCACCGGATCTGGTTCGTCGTCCTCGGGCTCGGCCGACAAGCTGATCGTCTGGGACTGGAAGTCCGGCGAGGCGAGCTCCGCCGCGTACGTGGAGAAGGCCAAGGCCGACTTCGCCAAGAAGCACAAGGACGTCACAGTCGAGTTCGTCGCCCAGCCGTTCGACCAGTACTACACGCTGCTGGGCGCGGCGATACAGTCCGGTAAGGGGCCGGACGTCATCCTCTTCAACGGCGGCGGCCAGATCCGTGACCGGGTCGGCTCCCTCCTGCCGTTGGACGAGCAGGTGGCCGAGGACCGGCAGCGGCTGGCCGGCTGGGACGCGTTCGCCAAGGACGGCAAGACCTACGCCGCACCGGTGACCCTCCAGGGGCACCCGATCTACTACAACAAGGCGCTCTACGAGAAGGCCGGCCTCGACCCGGCGAAGCCGGCCACGACCTGGCCGGAGTTCCTCGCCAACTGCGGCACCATCACCAAGGCGACAGGTGCCAAGTGCTTCGCCGTCGGCAACAAGGAGGGCATCGGCATCCAGTTCTTCCTGTCCGCCATGGCGTCGGGCATCCTCACCGGCCAGGAGTACGACGACTGGATCGCCGGCAAGCGGGACTGGAACTCGCCCAACGTCAAGCGGATCTTCCAGCTGTGGAAGGAGACCGGCACCGCGGGGTTGAACAACGACGGGGCGAACTCCACGGCGATGTTCAACGACGCGTTCGCCGTCTTCCAGTCCGCCAAGGCCGCGCACATCATCGGCCTGATGTCCGACATCGGGCACTGGAAGGACTTCAACGAGTTCGTCACGCCCGAGAAGCTCGGCGTCATGACGGCGCCGGTGGTGACCGCCGGCACCACGCCGAGCCTGCCGTACGACGGCGGCATCGGTTACGCGGTCGCCAAGTGGACGAAGGACCCGAAGGTGGCCGCCGATCTGGTGCGTTCGCTGACCTCCACCGACGCGCTGAAGGCGTTCTACGCCAACGCCGGCGCGATCACCGCCGACACGACGATCGACGTGTCGCAGGGCGGCCCTGCCGTGACCACGATCGTCTCCGAGATCAAGACCGGCAAGCCCGCGCCGCACGTGGCGCTCTCGTCGAAGTCGATCGACCTGATGGGCAGGCTGTCCCAGCAGTTGCTCAGCGGTTCGGTCACCGTCGACGAGGTCGTGAAGCAGATGGCAGCTTCCGACGCGGCGGGCTGATCTCGTGCCGATCGGAAAGTCGCTCCCGTCGGTCCGTCCGGTCTCGACCGGGCGGGCCGGCGGGGTGCAGCCCACACCGCCGCCGGAGCACCGCGTTCGCGGCGCCGCCCGGCGTGCCGCCGGTGGCCGCCGCGCCGAACTCCTCGCGCCGTTCGTGCTCGTCGCTCCCGCCATCCTGATCCTCGTGCTGCTGCGGCTGTGGCCGCTGCTGCTCGGCGTCAACTTCTCCTTCACCGGCGACGGCGAGCGCGACGGCGCGGCCGTCGGCTTCGACAACTACGTCGACCTGTTCCACGACCCGCTGTTCCAGCAGGCGCTGCGCAACGTCGGGTTGCTGGTGCTGCTCCTGCCGGTGGCGGTGGCGATCCCGGGCATCATCGCCACGTTCATCTACCTGCGCGTGCCAGGGCACCGGTTCTACCGCAGCGTCTACTTCTTCCCGGCCGTGCTGTCCCCGGTCATCGTCGGCGCGATCTTCAACCTTCTGCTGTCCTTCGACGGCCCTGTCAACTCCGTGCTCGGCGCGGTCGGCATCGGCCCCGTGGACTGGCTCGGCGACTCGGACGTCGCCATGTTCGCAGTCGTCGGCGTCCACGTCTGGGCGACCTTCGGGATGGCGCTCGTGGTGTTCCTGGCCGGCTTCGCGACCCTGGACGGCACGCTGCTGGACGCCGCCCGGATCGACGGCGCGTCACTGGGCCAGGTCATCCGGCACGTGATCATCCCCAGCCTCACCCGCACCATCCAGTTCGTCTTCGTGACCACGATGATCGGGATGCTGACATCGATGTTCGGCCTGCTCTACGTCATGACCACCGGCGGCCCGGAGGGTTCGACGTACCTGCCGGAGTACTACATCTGGATCCAGCAGGGCCAGATGAACCGTCCGGCGCTCGCGTCGGCCGCGTCGACGGTCCTCTTCGTCATCATGCTCGTCGTCGGGCTGCTGCAACTCAAACTGCTCCGACGATCGGGGAAGGTGGACTGATGTCCCGCGTCCGACTGGGCCGCTGGCTGCTCGTTCTCCCGATGGGGTTGCTCGCCCTCGCGACGATCTACCCGCTGCTGTTCACCGCCAACGTCGCGATGAAGACCCGGCGGGAGTACATCCTCGACCGTTTCTCGCTTGCCGACTCCCTGCGCCTGGAGAACATCACCACGGCGTGGAGCAGCGTCGGGATGGCCCGGTACGCCGCCAACTCGTTGCTCGTGGTGGCCTGCTCTGTGTTCCTGCTGCTGCTCTTCGGGTCGATGGCCGGCTTCGCGCTGAGCCAACTGCGGTTCCGTGGCTCGTCGGCGTTGTTCATCGGCTGCCTCGCGGCGCTCTTCGTGCCCTTCCAGGTGATCATGGTGCCGCTGGCTCGGATCATGGCGGACACCGGCCTCGTCGACACGTACCCGGGGCTGATCCTCGCCTACGTCGCGCAGTTCCTGCCGTTCACGATCTTCCTGATGGCCAGCTACTACAAGACCATCCCGGCGGAGATCGTCGACGCGGCCCGGATCGACGGCAACAGCGTGTACGGCGTCTACGGCCGGATCATGCTGCCGCTCGGCGCTCCGGCGCTGCTGTCGGTAGGCATCCTCAACACCCTGTTCTGCTGGAACGACGTGCTCATCGCGCTGCTGATGATGCCGTCGGCCGACCATCGCACCCTGATGGTCGGGGTGACCTCGCTGCGCGGGCAGTACTCCGAGGACATCCCCACGTTCGCCTCAGGGGTGCTCATCGCCGCGATTCCCGTCCTGGCGGTCTACCTGTTCCTTCAGCGCCAGATCGCAGACGGCGTCGCCGCTGGTTCCACGAAAGGCTGATATGCGCATCACCGGGTATCGAACCCTGACGACCGTCCAACAGTGGGGTCGGCCCGTCGGCGACGCCAACGGCGTGCTTCCCCACGGCGTCACCACGGTGCCGATCGTCATCGTCGAGACCGACGAGGGGATCAGCGGCGTCGGCCTGGGGCCGGACGTGGAGATCGAGGCGATCTTCGCAGCCATCGACGGGGAGGATCCCCGCGCGGTGACCACCCTGTACGACCGGATGCTGCGGCAGACGTTCAAGGCCGGCCACGGGGGCCTCGTGTTCGGGACCGTCGGCGCGCTCGACACCGCCCTGTGGGACATCAAGGCGCAGGCTGCCGGCGAGCCGCTCTGGCGGCTGCTCGGTGGCCGGGACCGACAGGTTCCCGCGTACGCCTCGGGTCTGGACATCGGCCTGAGCGACGACGAACTCGTCGCGGAGTACGAGGTCTACGCCGGGTACGGCCTGCGTGCCGCCAAGCTCAAGGGTGGCCTCGACATCGAGCGGGACCGGCAACGGCTCGCCCTGGTGCGCGACGTGCTCACCGAGGCGGGCCACGGCCGTCGACCCGGCCTGATGCTCGACGTCAACGAGGCGTGGTCACGCAAGCAGGCCGTCCGGCACGTCTGCGAGCTGGAGCGCACCATCGATCTGGTGTGGATCGAGGAGCCGGTGCGGCGGTGGGACGCCGAAGGTCTGGCCGCCGTCGGTCGTGGTGTCCGCGCGGCGGTCGCCAGTGGCGAGAACCTCACCGGACTGGAGCAGTACCGGCCGTTGATCGGTGCGGGCGCCCTCGACATCGTCCAGTCGGCCGCCGTCTGGGGGGTCACCCACTTTCTGCGGGTGGCCGCCCTGGCGCACGCCCACGATCTGCCGGTGAGCCCCATCGGCAACAGCCCGATCGGTCTGCTGCACGCAGCGACCTCGGTCCCCAACCACCTGGTGAGCGAGTTGCAGGACCTGCGGCCGCCGGTGGGCCTCGACGTCGACCTGCACATCGAGGGCGGCGCCTTCGTCCTCGGCGACGCGCCGGGGCTCGGCATCCGGGTCGACGAGGCGACGATCGTGGCCGCCGGTCACCGGCCGGGCAGCCCGAGCGCGGACAGCCCGAACGTCCGCCCGGAACGGGCCGGCCTGCGGCTGCTCGCGGAGGCCGACGACGCCTCTGCCGCGCCGGCGCTGCGGGTCGAGTCCCTGCTCGCCGACGCCGTCGCGGCCCACCAGGACGCCGCACCCGTCCGGCGTTGATCCCGCCGGGCCCACTCCGGCCCGGAAACCCGCCATCACCGAAAGGACCCCGAGTGTCATCCTCGCTCGTAGCCTCCAGGCGGACATTGGCGGCGCTCGCCGGCACGCCGACGGCTGGCGCCCGGACCGGGCCGCTCACCACGCCGGCCGGGACCACCCGGCCGAACCGGCCCAGCCCGACCCGGGCCCGCATCCTCGGATCGCGGACGCGCGGCAACAGGGCAGTCGTCCGACCGTACGCAGCGGCGGAATCCCACCACGTCGAGACGGAGCAGCGGTGAAGGCAGTTGTCTACCGGGGGGCACGGGACCTCGCAGTCGAGGATCGAGCCCCGCAGGCGCCCGGTCCCGGGCAGGTACGCATCGAGGTGGCGTACACCGGGATCTGCGGCACGGACCTGCACATCTTCCACGGCGACATGGACGCGCGGGTGGGCGCGTCGGCGGTTCTCGGGCATGAGATGTCCGGCCGGATCGCCGCGATCGGTGAGGGTGTGACCGGCTGGTCGGTCGGGCAGGCCGTCACGGTGATGCCGACGCGCGCCTGCGGGCGTTGCCCGGCGTGCCGCCGGGGCGACTCGCACATCTGCCATTCGATGGATTTCCTTGGCATCGATTCGCCAGGTGCCATGCAGTCGTCGTGGACGGTCCCGGCGGATCTGGTGCTCGCGCTTCCCGACGATCTTCCACTTGACCACGCGGCGCTCGTCGAGCCGGTGGCGGTGGCGGTGCACGACGTCGGCCGTGGGCGGGTCGTGCCGGGCGAGCAGGTGGTGGTGGTGGGTGGCGGGCCGGTCGGTGTGCTCATCGCCGCGGTGGCCCGCGACCGTGGCGCGCAGGTGGTGCTCGTCGAGCCGGACGGCTTCCGCCGGTCGGTGGCTGCCGGGATCGGGATCGAGGCTGTCGATCCGGGGTCGACCGACGTGGTGGCGCTTGTGAACGAGCGGACCGGCGGCGCGGGGGCGGATGTGGCGTTCGAGGTGTCCGGCTCGGCCGGCGGGGTCGGCACTGCCGTCGACGTGCTGACGACCCGTGGCCGGTTGGTGCTGGTGGCGATCCACCCGCAGCCACGTCCGGTGAACCTGCACCGGTTCTTCTGGCGTGAGTTGGAGTTGGTGGGTGCGCGGTTGTACTCGCGGGCGGATGTGGCCGAGGCGATCCGGCTCGTCGCGGCGGGGGTCGTGCCGGCCCGGGAGCTGATTTCCCGGGTGCTGCCGATCGAGGAGGTCACCGACGCGTTCGTGGCCCTGGAGGGTGGCGGGGGCGTGCTCAAGGTGCTGCTGGACTGGCGGGAGGAGGGCCGATGAGCGCGTTGTTCGACCTTTCCGGACACACCGCGCTGGTGACCGGCGCCCGGCGGGGCATCGGCCTGGCGATGGCGGAGGCCCTGGCGCTGGCCGGTGCGGACGTCATCGGGGTGTCGGCGCAGTTGGAGTCCGAGGGCAGTGCGGTGCAGCAGCGGGTCCGGGCCGCTGGTCGCCGGTTCACCGGCTTCCGGACGGACCTGGGTGACCGCGCGGCGGTCTACCGACTGGTCGAGGACGTCGCCGCGCTCGGCCCGGTGGACATCCTTGTCAACAACGGTGGCACGATCGGTCGCGCACCGGCGGCGGATCACCCCGACGAGATGTGGGATCGGGTGGTGCAGGTGAACCTGTCCAGTCAGTTCGTGTTGAGCCGGGAGATCGGTCGACAGATGGTCGACAGGGGCCACGGCAAGATCATCTTTACCGCCTCGCTGCTCAGCTTCCAGGGCGGTATCAACGTGGCGAGCTACACCGCGGCGAAGTCCGGCCTGGCCGGACTGACCAGGGCACTTGCCAACGAGTGGGCGGGTCGTGGGGTGAACGTCAACGCCATCGCACCCGGCTACATCGCCACCGACAACACCCAGGCGCTCCGCGACGACCCCGACCGCAACGAGGCCATAGTGGGCCGGATCCCGGCCGGCCGGTGGGGGCGTGCCGACGACCTGGCCGGCGCCGTCGTCTTCCTGGCCTCCCCGGCCTCGGACTACGTGCACGGCACCGTCCTGCCCGTCGACGGCGGCTGGCTCGGCCGATGATCGCCACGCAGCTGGCCGGACGACCCGGCATCGTCGACGCACACCACCACCTCTGGATCCGCGCCCGGCACCCGCAACCGTGGATCGACCCGCACACGATGGCCGCTATCGACAACGACTTCACCGCTGCGGACCTCGCCCCGGTGGCACGCGCCGCAGGCGTCACCGAAACCGTCGTCGTGCAGTCCATCGCCTCGGTGGCCGAGACCGAACACCTGCTGGGCGTCGCTGCCGACGACCCCCTGATCGGCGGTGTCGTCGGCTGGGTGGACCTCAGCGCCGACGACATCGACGAGCGCATCGACCGGCTCCGTGCCGCACGCGGCGGGCAGCGGCTGGTCGGCATCCGCGATCTGGTCCAGTCCGAGCCCGACCCCGCCTACCTCGACAGGCGTGACGTCCGGCGGGGCATCGCGGCGGTCGGCGCCGCCGACCTCACCTTCGACCTACTGGTCCGGGACCGCCAACTGCCCGCCGCCATCCGGCTCGTCCGGGACCTGCCCGAGGTGTCGTTCGTCCTCGACCATCTGGGCAAACCCGCGCTCGGGCAGCGGAGCCTCGGCGACTGGCCCGGCGACCTGCGGGCGCTCGCCGCCCAGCCGAACGTCACGGCGAAGCTCTCCGGGCTCGTGACCGAGGTGGACGGGCCGTCCTGGTCGGCCGCGGACCTGCGGCCCGCCGTCGACCACGCCCTCGACGCGTTCGGCCCGCACCGCCTCATGTTCGGCTCCGACTGGCCGGTGTGCCTGCTCGCCAGTTCGTACACCAGGTGGGTGGAGGTGCTCGCCGAGCTACTGGAACCGCTCGGCGACGCCGAGCGGGCGGCGATCTGGCGCGACACCGCACGCCGCGCCTACCGGCTGGGGGAGTCGTGACGCCCCGGGCGCTGCCGCGTCGGCCCGGGGTCCGACTCACCGCCCTGGGCTTCGGCGCCGCTCAGGGCGGAAACCTCTACCGGGCGACCTCCGACGACGAGTTCGCCGCCGCCGTGGACGCCGCGTGGGCGGCGGGCATCCGATACTTCGACACCGCGCCGCACTACGGGCTCGGGCTGTCCGAGCGGCGCCTCGGCGCTGCCCTGCGCTCCCGCCCCCGCAACGAGTACGTGGTGTCGACGAAGGTGGGGCGGCTGCTCGTACCGTCGCCGGAGACCGCACAACAGCGCGACGCCGAGGGCTTCGACGTGCCGGCCGACCACAGGCGGGTCTGGGACTTCAGCGGCGACGGTGTACGCCGGTCGTTGGAGGCCAGCCTGGAGCGCACGGGCCTGGACCGCATCGATGTGGTCTACCTGCACGACCCCGACGAGCACTGGGAGCAGGCGGCCACCGAGGCCGTTCCGGCGCTGGTCCGGCTGCGCGACGAGGGCGTCATCGGCGCGATCGGCGCGGGCATGAACCAGTCGGCGATGCTGGCCCGGTTCGTCGAGGAGGCCGATGTCGACGTCATGATGTGCGCCGGTCGGTACACGCTGCTGGAGCAGGGCGCGCTTGCCGACCTCCTGCCCGCCGCGCAGGCCCGTGGGGTCGGCGTGGTGATCGCCGGGGTCTACAACTCGGGGCTGCTGGCCCGGGACCGGCCGCCGGCCGACGCGGTCTACAACTATGAGCAGGCCCCACCGGAGGTGATCGAGCGCGCCCGGCGGATCGCCGACGTGTGCGAGGCCCACGGCGTGACCCTGCCGCAAGCGGCACTGGCGTACGTCCGCCAGCATCCGGCCGTCGTCTCGACCGTCGTCGGCCTGCGTGACGCGGCCCAGGTGGCCGAGACGCTGCGCCGGTCCGAGGCCGACGTCCCGAACGAGCTCTGGCCGGCGTTGCGCGCGGCCGGGCTGCTCGGGACGTAGACGCTCGCCTGGCGACGGGATACGCCGGCCACCCGAGGATCGGGTGGCCGGCGCCGTCCGTCATACCGCTGTGAACCGCCACTGCTGGTTGGCGGCGGTGTGGCAACCCCACTGGAGCAGCCGCGCCCCGTCAGCAGTGGAAGCGCCGTTCACATCGATGCAGAGCCCGCTCGGCACGCTCTTGACCGTGTAGACACCAGTGGTGGCAGTGGCCGTGACGAGGAACTTCTGCTGGTTGGCGTTGTTGCACGTGCTCTGTTGCAGGAAAGCACCCTGTGCGGTGGACCCGCCGACGACGTCGAGGCACTTACCGCTGTGCACCGCCTTCAGATAGACGGCCCCGCTGCCGGCGTCGACGGCCTGCCACTTCTGGTTGTTGCCACCGGTGGCCGCCCACTGGGTGATCTGGGCGCCGTCGGCGGTGGAGACGCCGCTGACGTCCATCAGCTTGCCGCTGTGCTGCGCGGTGAGCGTCCAGGTCTTTCCCGCCACGCCGGTGCCGGTCCCGCTGCCGGGAACGCCGACACCGGAACCCCCGAAGGTGTACGCGTCGAGATCGAACCAGTTGTTGCCGCTGCCCTTGAACACCATGTAGAGCGTCTGTGTGCCGCCGAGGGCGGCGACGTTCACCGGTGCGGTGGACTGGTAGTTGTCCCAGCCACCGGTGCTGGGCACCGTCGTCGTGGCCAGCAGCGTGCCCGTCGGCGAGCCGGCGCGTAGCTCGATGGTGCCGCCACCGGACGGCGACGACAGCCGGTAGCTGACGTTCGTGATACCCGACAGGCTCATCGGGTTGAACGCGATCCAGTCGTTGTTGGAGATGTCGCCTACGCGCTTGCCGCTCTCCGCGGCGGACTGTTCGACGACCCGCACACCGGACTGGCTGCTGTAGTACTCGGCCTGCTTGTGCTTGGGTTGCAGGATCACCTGCGCGGTGCCGGTGAGCGGTGCCGCGCCTCCCGCGCCGCCGCTGTCGGTGTACCTGGCGTTCAGCACGTAGAACAGGTTGGCGCCGTCGGGGTGCCCACCGAGCAGGTCGGTGGAGATGGTGCCCGAGCAGCCCGGATACTCGGTGGTCTCGTGGGCGTGGTCGTCGTGACCGAGCGCCGGGTTGAGGACCACCTTCGAGCAGTCGACAGTTCCGCCGTCCGGGTCGGTGACGGTGATCTGGTACGACACCTTGTCGCCGAAGGTGAGCATGCCTCCGTTGGGCGGGGTGGTGATGGTGACCACCGGAGCGCTGTTACCGACGGTGATCTGGACGTTGGCGAAGCCCGTCTTGCCGGTGTTGTCGGTGACCTTCAACTGCGCCGTGTAGTTGCCGTTGGTGGTGTACACCTTCGACGGGTTCGCCGCCGTGGAGGTGGTGCCGTCGCCGAACGTCCACTGGTAGCTGAGCGTGTTGCCCGGGTCCGGGTCGGCAGTGCCGGCGCTGCTGAACTGGACGGTCAGCGGCGCGCTACCACTCGTGGGCGTACCGGTGGCCTTGGCGATCGGTGACCGGCCGCCCTGGATGTAGTCGATCCGGTAGAGCCCGGAGTCGCTGTTGCCGCCGCCGAAGTTGGTGCCCCACTCCAGCAGGTAGAGCGAGCCGTCCTTGCCGAACTCCATGTCCATCGGCTTGTTGAACCGGGCCGTGGGCAGGAACGGGTTGGTGCGGGTCACCGCCGTGGCGGAGTCGAAGTGCACCTCCTTGATGTAGCTGCGCGACCACTCGTAGAAGAAGTGCACCCCGTCGTAGTAGGGCGGGAACTTCGTGGCCGACGGGTTCGCCGCGTCGTAGCGGTAGACCGGCCCGCCCATCGGCGCGGAGCCGCCGGAGCCCAGCTCCGGGAAGGTCGGCGAGGTGCCGTAGCCGTACCACATGTTGGGTGCCACGACCGGCCGCAGGCTGGTCAGGCCCGTGTTGTTCGGTGAGTTGTTCACTGGTGCCGAGCAGTTGAACTTCGCGCCGACCACGCCGGTGTCCGGGTTGAACGGCGCGTACGGCTGGTTGTCGCCGTGGCAGAACGGCCAGCCGTAGTTGCCGGGCGCCTTGATCACGTTGAGCTCGACCAGGCCCTCGGGGCCGCGGTTGGTGGTGGGCGGGTTGCGGTCCGGTCCGTAGTCGGCCAGGTAGACCCAGCCGGTGGCCGCGTCGATCGAGAAGCGGAACGGGTTGCGGAAGCCCATCGCGTAGATTTCCGGCTTGGTCTGCGCGGTGCCCTGGGCGTAGAGGTTGCCCGTGGGGATCGTGTAACCGCCGCTGGCCTGCGGGCGGATACGCAGCAACTTTCCGCGCAGGTCGTTGGTGTTGCCGGCGGTGCGGGCCGCGTCGAGGTTGGATTTGCCGGAGCGCCAGTCCAGCGGAGCGTAGCCCTGCCAGTTGGGGTCGAGGTTCGGTGGCGTGTCGTCGCCGGTGCCGATGTAGAGGTTGCCGTCCGGGCCGAACTCGATGTAGCCACCCGTGTGGCCGGGCTCGGGGAAGGTGCGGTCCCGGTACGCGGGGATGTCGATGAGCCGCGCCTCACTGGACAGGTTCAATGTGTCGCCGCTGAGCGTGTAGCGGGATACCCGGTTGACGTCGGTGCTGCTGCTCGCCGGTGAGTGGTACAGGTACACGTACCCGTTGCTGGCGAAGTTGGGGTCCAGCGCCATGCCGGTGAGCCCGTCCTCGCCTCCGGTGTAGACGCTCAGCGTTCCCGCGGTGACGGTGCTGTTCGTGGACGGCTTGAAGATCTTCACCTGGCCACCGCGCTGGACGTAGATGACCCGTCCGTCCGGTGCCACGGCCATCGCCATGGGGTCGACGGTGTTGTCGTCGAGGGTGCGCTTCTCGAAGTTGCCCCAGACGGTGCCGCCGCAGTCGCCGGGCAGGTTGCCGGCGGCCCACTTCACGCCACCGAGGACGTGGTTGCGGAAGTTCGTCTCGCTGTAGGACTCGGCGGCGTGGCCCATCGCGGTGGCCCACACCCGTCCGCCACCGGCGTTGCGGCACCAGGAGATCGGGTGGTCCGGGCCCATCGCGCGGGAGCCCGGGTTGTACGTGCGCTCGTCGGCGGTCACCAGGACGTGCACGTTGCCGCGCGGGTTGGTGTCGAAGTTGTACCACTCCTCGCTGCGCTGCCAGCGATCCGGCAGGCCGACCGTCGAGGGGTGCTGCTTGTCGGCGACGATGGCGGTGCCGGGCAGCACGCCGGGGGAGTGCTCAGGCATGTGGGCGCCGCCGTTGATGGTCTGGTCCCACCACGGATATTCGGCCTCGATGCCCATGTCTGTGGCGTTGTGGACTCCGACGATGCCCTTGCCACTGGCGAGGTAGCCCTCGATGGCCTGGCGTTGGGCGGCCGAGGTCCAGACCATCCCCGAGGTCTGGAACATGATGACGACGTCGAACGTGGCCAGGTTGGCGGGCGTGAAGACGCTCGCGTCCTCGGTCTGCACCAGCTCGAAGTTGTTGGCGGCAGCCTGCTGCTGGAACATGCTGATCCCGGCGGGGATCGAGTCGTGCCGGTAACCGGCTGTCTTGGTGAACAACAGGGCGCGGAAGGCCGGGGCCGCCGATGCTGGCGGGGCCAGGCCGAGCACCAGCATGAGGCTGGCGATCATGCCCATGATCAATGTCTTGCGACGCATGCCGTCTCCTAGGTCGGGCGGGCAACGGGGGGTGCGACCACGTGCCGGACAGCGCGTCAGGTTGTGTCTGGACACGTGTGGGCACGAGTGCTGGTCGGTCTTCGTGCCGTCCGCCGAAACGGCAGTCAGGCCCGCGGAACGTCACACAGCGTGAGATGGGCGGTGTTGCCGTCCTGCGGGTGTCGACGTCAGGATGAGCTAGGCATCGACATATGTCAATAAATCGGGAACATCCGATCTTGTCGGACGGTGAGGTGGGTGCGCCCGACGCCCGCGCGTCGACGTCACTGGCGATGCAAGGCGTGAGCGGTGGCTGCGGCTGTGGATCGAGGATTGCGCCGTCGCATCCAAACATCTATCTTCATACGTGTGATGTTTCGTCGATGTCAAGGAAATGTTTGCACCATAAGACCGTAAGGGGCCGTGGCGGGCTGCGAAAGTGCGTCGCGTCCGTACGCCGAACGGCCTCCGATCTCGCCGATGACTACTATCTGTAAAGGGCTCCCGGGATGTCAGATCCACGGCCGGCGCCGCTGCTCGCCCTGCGGGGCATCGGCAAATCCTTTCTCGGGGTCCGTGTCCTCGACGGTGTCGACATCGATGTCGCGCCCGGCGAGGTGCACGCCGTCGTCGGCGAGAACGGCGCTGGCAAGTCGACCCTCATGAAGATCGTCTCCGGCGCGTACGCCCCGGACGAGGGCGCTGTCGAGTTCGACGGCCACGTACGCGCGTTCCGTGGCCCGCGCGACGCGCAGCGGGCCGGCGTCGGCATCATCCACCAGGAGTTCAACCTGCTGCCGGAGCGGACGGTCGCTGAGAACGTCTACCTCGGCCACGAGCCGACCCGCCGCGGGCTTGTCGACCGCCGCGAGATGCTCGACAGCACCAGGCGACTGCTCGCCTCCATCGGAGAGACCACGTTGCCGGCCGACGCCCCGGTGGGGCGGCTCGGTGTCGCCCAACAGCAGGTCGTCGAGATCGCCAAGGCCCTCGCCCTGGACGCGCGGCTGCTCATCATGGACGAGCCGACGGCGGCCCTGGCCGACCACGAGGTCGAGTTGCTCTACGGGCTGGTACGCCGGCTCCAGGAGCGGGGCATCGGCCTGCTGTACGTCTCGCACCGGCTCACCGAGGTCTTCGACCTGTCCAGCCGGATCACGGTCCTCAAGGACGGCCGCCGGGTGACCACCGTGGACACGTCAGCCACCACCGCCGACGAGTTGGTGCGGCACATGGTCGGCCGGGAGCTGTCCAGCTACTACCCGGCCCGGGCCGATCCCGACGACGTCGGCCAGGTCCGGCTGACGGTCCGCGACGCGGGAAACCGGAAGCTGCGGGGCGTGACCCTCGACCTGCGTGCCGGCGAGGTCCTCGGTGTCGGTGGATTGCAGGGCTCGGGTCGGTCTGCGCTGGCCCGCGCGCTGTTCGGGGTGGCCCCGTTCACCAGCGGCGAGGTCACGCTCGACGGCAGGCCGGTTCGGCTGCGTTCGGCGCGTGCCGCGATGCGGTCGGGCATCGCCTACGTCACCGAGGACCGCAAGGGGGAGGGGATCGTCGCCCGACAGTCGGTGCTGGACAACGCGTTGCTGGCCAGCCGGGCCGTCTTCGCGACCCGGTCCGGTCGTGCCGCACGGACGATCCGGGTCCGTGAGTTGCTCGCCGCCGTCCAGGTCCGCTCGGCCGGCGACGACCAGGAGATCAGGTTCCTCTCCGGCGGCAACCAGCAGAAGGTCGTCCTCGCCCGCTGGCTCGCGATCAACCCGAGGATCCTGCTGTTCGACGAACCGACCCGGGGCATCGACGTCGGCGCGAAGTCGGCAATCCACGACCTCGTACGCAGTCTCGCCCGCGACGGCGCCGCCGTCCTGATGATCTCGTCGGAGTTGCCCGAGCTGCTCGGCATGAGCGACCGGATCATCGTCCTGCGGGACGGTCGCGTCGCGGGTGAGTTGCCCGCCGGTGCGACAGAGGAGGACGTCGTGGCCCTCGCGGTGGGCACCGTCCGGGAGGCAGCCCAGTGAGCGCGAGGAGTGAGCCGGGGTTGCGAGCCCCGCAGTCGCGAGCCGAGGTGGTCCAGTGAGCGCGAGGAGTGAGCCGGGGTTGCGAGCCCCGCAGTCGCGAGCCGAGGCGGTCCAGTGAGTGCCCTCTCGCTCCTGCCGGCGCGGCGTCCCGTTCCGGGTGTGTTCGTGGCGCTCGCCCTCACCCTGGTGATCGGCTGGCTGGTCGTCCTCGCCGACGGCGGTCAGCTCTTCAATCCGTCGACAACTGTGAGCCTGTTGCACGTCGCCGCAGGCCTGGGGCTCGTCGCCGTCGGCCAGACGCTTGTCATCCTCGGTGGTTCGCTCGACCTCTCGGTGGCGTACGTGATCAGCCTGAGCACCCTTGTGGGTGCGGAGGCGATGAGCGGCAGCGACGGCGCGGTGCTTCCGGCGATCGGGCTGGCGCTCGCGGTCAGCGCCGCCGTCGGTCTGCTCAACGGGCTGCTTGTCACGAAGCTGCGGATCAACGCGTTCATCGCGACCCTCGGTGTCGGGCTGTTGCTCAAGGGCTATCTCGACAACGGCTACGACGGTCCGGCGGGCGAGACCGCGCCCGCGCTCGTGCGAACACTTGGGTACCAGCGCGTCGGTCCGGTGCCGGTGTCGTTCCTGCTCCTGCTCGTCGTCACCGGGGCGGTGTGGTTCGCGCTCACGCGTACCCGCTTCGGTCATCACCTGGTCGCCGTGGGCGGCGACCCGGAGGTGGCCCGGCTGTCCGGGGTCCGCAACGACCGTGTCCTCGTCACCGCCCACGTGCTGTGTTCGTTGTGCGCCGGCCTGGCCGGGGTCTACCTCGCCAGCCGGCTCGGCTCGGGCGCACCGCGGGTCGGCACCGAGGGCCTCTACGACCTGGAGTCGATCGCGGCCGTGGTGCTCGGCGGCACGGCCCTGGCCGGCGGGCGTGGCGGTGTCCTCGGCACTGTCGGAGGTGTGCTGCTGCTCGCGAGCATCGACGCCATCTTCAACCAACTCGAGGTCGACGCCTTCTTCAAGCAGGTGATCCGGGGCGTCATCATCATCGCGGCGGTCGCCGTCTACGCCCGACGTGCTCTCCGAAAGGCGGGGTCCTAGCCGTGCGGATCGCCGAGCGCCGTGCACTGCCACTGCGGATCCGCACCGACGGGGTCGTGCCGATCGCCGCGATCCTCGCGGTGCTGCTGATCCTCGTCGCCGCGGTGCAGCCCGACTTCCTCGCGCCGCCGTCACTGATGTCGTTCCTCGGTCGTTCGGCGCCGATCATCCTGCTGGCCGCCGGTCAGTACTTCGTGATCGTCTGCGGGGAGTTCGACCTGTCCGTCGGGTCCCTGGTCACGGCGCAGGTCGTCGTCGCCGCCCGGCTCATCGACAGCGAGCCGTCGCGCACCTGGCCGGTGGTCGTGCTGCTGCTCGTCGGCGGTGCGCTCGTCGGGCTGGTGAACGGCCTGGTCACCACTGTGCTGCGGGTGCCGTCGTTCATCACCACCCTCGGCATGTTCCTGATCCTCGTCGGCGCGGTGTACCTGTGGTCCGACGGCGCACCCAAGGGTGGCCTCTCCGAGGAGTTCCGCCGCTTCGGCCGGCGGGCCATCGAGGACGTGCCGCTGCTGGGCCGGATCCCGTACGCCCTGCTCGTCCTGGTGGCCGTGGCGGTGCTCGCCGTGCTCCTGATGCGCTCCGACTTCGGCCGCACGCTTGTCGCCGTCGGCGACAACCCGCGCACCGCCGAGCTGAGCGGTGTACGGGTCGGGCGCACCAAGACGATCGCGTTCATGCTCAGCGGCCTCGTGGCGGCGGTCGCGGCGATCCTCCTCGGCGGCTACAGCGGCGTGTCGTTCCAGGCCGGCGTCGGCCTGGAGTTCGGGGCGATCACGGCCGTCGTTCTCGGCGGGGTCGTGCTCGGCGGCGGTCGCGGCTCGGTCGTCGGCGCCATGCTCGGCGCGCTGACCCTCGAGACGCTCTTCGCGCTTATGAACTTCACAGGCGTCTCCGGCGCCCTCAGATCAACCGTCCAGGGCGCGATCATCCTGCTTGCCGTGGCGGTCTCGGCCCTGCGTTCTTCCTCCAGATAAAAGGAGACTCGATGAGACGTACCATTACCGCCCTGGCCGCGGCGAGCCTGCTGGTGCTTGCCGGCTGCGCCACCGACGAGCCGGCCGCGTCCCCGTCGGCTACCGCCTCCGCCGCCGAGGGGGCGGGCACGGGGGAGCAGTCGAAGTTCTTCGTGCAGGCTGACTACGACAACGAGTTGGCGCTGCTCGACGTCGCACCGACGGGGCCGGCCGACAAGCCGTGGGAGCAGGTGCTCAACCCGAAGATGGTGGACACCGCGAAGTTCAAGAAGAACGGCCCGCACAAGATCTGCTTCTCGAACGCGGCGCTGAACAACCCCTGGCGACAGGTCGGTTTCAAGACGATGCTGGCCGAGGTCGACGCGCAGCGCAGCCGGATCAGCGAGTTCGTGCACGTCGACGCCGAAGGCAAGGACCAGAAGCAGATCGCGGACATCAACGACCTGCTCGGCAAGAAGTGCGACGCCCTGATCGTCTCGCCGAACACCACCGCCACGCTCACCCCGGCCGTCGAGGCCGCCTGCAAGGCCGGCCTGCCGGTGATCGTCTTCGACCGTGGGGTCAACACCACCTGCCCGGTGACCTTCATCAACCCGGTGGGCGGCTACGGCTTCGGTCACGTCGGCGCCGAGTTCGTCAGCCAGAAGATGAAGCCCGGCGGAAAGCTGCTGGCCCTGCGCATCCTGCCGGGCGTCGACGTGCTGGAGACCCGCTGGTCCGCCGCGAAGATCGCATTGGACAAGGCGAAGGTCGACGTCGTGGGCGTCGAGTTCACCGACGGCGACCCCGCCAAGACCAAGAAGATCGTCAACGACTACATCCAGCGGTACGGCACGATCGACGGCGTCTGGATGGACGCCGGTGCGGTCGCCGTCGCTGCCGTCGAGGCGTTCCAGGACGCGGGCAAGCCCGTACCGCCGATGAACGGTGAGGACCAGCTCGACTTCCTGAAGCTGTGGAAGGACAAGAACCTCACGGCCATCGCCCCGACCTACCCGACGTACCAGTGGCGTACGCCGATCATCGCCGCGCTGACCATCCTCGACGGCAAGCAGGTGTCGAGCCCGTGGAAGCTGCCGCAGCCGACGATCACGCAGGACAACCTGGACCGGTACCTCGACACGAGCATGCCGCCGCTGCACTACGCCATGTGCGGCTGCACCGACCTGCCCGGCTATCCGCAGCGCTGGAAGTAGCAGTCGATGTACGCCGTCGGCGTCAATCCCTGGGTGTGGGCCTCGCCGGTCGACGACGAGGCCCTTGCCGAGCTGATCCCGCGGATCGCCTCGTTCGGGTTCGACGCGGTGGAGCTGCCGATCGAGCAGCCCGGCGACTGGGATCCGGTCCGTACACGGGATCTGCTCGCCGCGCACGGCCTGGCGGCGGCCGGTGTCTGCGCGGTCACTCCGCCCGGCCGGGACCTGGTGGACGCCGCGCCGGCCGTCGTGGAGTCGACTGTGGCGTACCTGCTGGGGTGTGTGGCGAGCGCGGCGGCCGTCGGCGCTCCGTGCGTGGGCGGTCCGGTGTACGCATCGGTCGGCCGCACCTGGCGGATGTCGCCGGCGGCGCGCACGGAGTGCTACGCCCAGTTCCGGCGTGCCCTGGCGCCGGTGGCCGACCGGGCCGGCGAGTCGGGGGTGAGCATCGGGGTGGAGGCGTTGAACCGCTACGAGACGAGTGTCGTCAACACCGTCGAGCAGACCATCGAGCTGATCGACGGCCTCCCCCCGAGCGTCGGCATCATGATCGATACCTACCACATGAACATCGAGGAGGCGGACCCCTACGCCGCCCTCGCCGCCGCCGGCCCGTACGTCAAACACGTCCAGGTCAGCGGCACCGATCGCGGCGCGCCCGGCGCGGACCACTTCGACTGGCCCCGCTTCTTCACCACCCTGCGGGCCACCGGCTACCGGGGCGCGGTCTGCATCGAGTCGTTCACGGCGCAGAACGCGACAATCGCCACCGCCGCGTCGATCTGGCGTCCGTTGGCGCCGTCCCAGGACCGTCTCGCCACTGATGGCCTGCGCCATCTCCGGAAGATCCTCGGCGACCCCCACCGCATCTCGACCCCGCCCGGTTGAGGCGATCCGCCACCCCCACACCCCTCATGTCAGGAGACCGTCCCGTGCTCCTCTCGTCCAGTCCGCCGCTGCGCCGAATCCTGGCTGGCGCCGCCGCGACAGCACTGGCAGCAGTGGCCGCAGTAACCGCCTCGGCGTCCCCGGCCCTCGCCGCCACCACCACCCTCTACGCGTCCCCCACCGGCACCGGCACCACCTGCTCCGCCACCCAACCGTGCTCGGTGACCGCCGCACAGACCGCGGTACGCAGCCGCGTCAGCGCGATGTCCGGTGACATCGTCGTGGAACTGGCCGACGGGATCTACCGGCTCTCGTCGCCGTTGCGACTGACCGCCGCCGACTCCGGAACCAACGGCTACCAGGTGATCTGGCGTGCCGCGCCCTCGGCCCGCCCGACGATCAGCGGAGCCCGGGCGGTCACCGGCTGGTCGCTCGTCGACGCCGGTCGCAACATCTGGCGGGCCAGCGTCCCCGCCGGGCTCGACAGCCGTCAGCTCTACGTCAACGGCGCCGTCGCCACGCGGGCGCGTACCGCAGTCAACCGGGCCGACTTCACCTTCACCACCAGCGGCATGCGGTTCAGCAACAGCGCGTTGAGCTACCTCAACAACCTCGGCAACCAGAACCGGGTCGAGGTGGAGAGCGTCGGCTCGTTCACCGACCGCTACTCGCCGGTGCAGAGCATCAGCGGCAACGTCCTGACGATGCAGCAGCCCGCCTGGAACAACAACACGTTCGGCTTCGACACACTGTCCAGCCCGCACCGGGCCGGTCCCTTCTACCTGACCAACGCGTACGAGTTCCTCGACTCCCCGGGCGAGTGGTATCTGAACCCGGGCAGCGGCCAGCTCAACTACATCCCGCTCGCGGGGCAGAACATGTCGAGCGTCGCCGTGGAGCTGCCGCAGTTGCAGTCCCTGGTGAACGTCGGCGGCACCTACGACGCGCCCGCGCACCACATCTCGTTCAGCGGCATCACCTTCACCGGCACCAGTTGGCTCGGCCCGAGCAGCAGCAACGGCTTCGCCGACCAGCAGACCGGCGCGCACATCACCGGCACCTGGGCCCGGCCGTCCGACGCGTTGACCTCCTGCCAGGCCGGTTGCCCGCAGTTCGAGGCCACCCGGCCGAACTGGAACCAGATGCCCGCCGCCGTACAGGTCTCGGCGGCCAACACCATCACCTTCAGCGACTCCCAGTTCGTCAACCTGGGGCAGACGGCCATCGGCATCGGCAACGACGCCAACGCCCACGCCAGCGGCGTCGGTCTGGGTGCCAGCAACATCACCGTCACCCGCTCCGAGATCGCCCGCAACTCCGCGGGCGGCATCGTGGTCGGTGGCGTACGCGCCGACGCCCACCACCCGGGTGACCAGCGGATGGTCAACCGCAACATCACCATCAGCAACAACCGGGTGCACGACCTCGGTCTGGAGTACCGGGGCGTGGTCTCGATCCTGACCACCTACGTGAACACCGCGCTGATCTCGCACAACGAGGTCTACAACATGCCGTACACCGGGCTGTCTGTCGGTTACGGCTGGGGCGCCAACGACGCGGGCGGCAGCCAGCACTACGCCAACCGAGGCCTGTACAACTACCAGCCGCGGTACACGACTGCCACCACCGCCGCCAACAACCAGGTCGTCGGTAACTACGTGCACGACGTCATGCAGCAGATGACCGACGGCGGGTGCATCTACACGCTCTCGGCGAACCCGGGCGGCACCATCAACGAGAACCACTGCCTGCGTACCAACGGCTGGTTCGGCCTCTACTTCGACGAGGGCTCGCGCTACTACACCGCCCGCAACAACGTGTTCTCCTCCACCGGCACCTGGGCCACCGCCAACTACTGGTACGCGGAGAACATGGGCAACTTCACCGTCACCAACAACTGGTCGACGAACAACAGCACCAACGTGACGAACGGTGATCGGGGCAACGTCGTCTCTGGCAACGTCACGGTCTCCGGCGGCAACTGGCCGTCGGGTGCGCAGACGGTGATCAACAATGCCGGCGTCCAGAGTGGCGGCAGCACGAACCCGCAGAACGTGCAGATAGTGGGTGTGCAGTCGGGGCGCTGCGCCGAGATCGGCGGGTCCAGCACGACGAACGGCACGCAGGCCCAGCTGTGGGACTGCGTCGGGGCCACCAACCAGCGGTGGACGGCAACCGCCAGCCGGCAACTGATGGTGTACGGCAGCAAGTGCCTCGACGCCACCGGGCAGGGCACCACCAACGGGACCGCAGTGGTGATCTGGGACTGCAACGGGCAGGCCAACCAGCAGTGGACCATCAACGCCAACGGCACGATCACCGGCGTGCAGTCGGGTCTCTGCCTGGATGCCAACGGCGCCGCGACGGCGAACGGCACCAAGCTCATCCTCTGGTCGTGCAACGGCGGCACGAACCAGCAGTGGCAGCTGCGGAGCTGATCCCGGCTAGCCCTCGGCCGGCCGTCGCCGACGGTCGGCCGGGGCGCACGGCTCCCGCAAGGCCCACTCACGCAATTGATGACTGTCATTTGCGGATAGCTGTGTTAGCGCTAACCTTCAAGGGAGTGAATCATGGGAACAATCGGTGCGGCTCGCCGCTGGCGATCGGGTCTGGCCGCCGCGGCTACGGCCCTGCTCGCCGCCAGCGCTCTCGTCGCGGCCAACCCGGCGCCGGCCTCGGCGGCGACGGTGGACACCAACGCCTGGTACGTCCTTGTCAACCGCAACAGCGGCAAGGCGCTCGACGTCTACGGGCAGGCCACGAACGACGGCGCGCGGACTACCCAGTGGACGCGTAACAACGGCGCCAACCAGCAGTGGCAGTTCGTGGACTCCGGTTCGGGCTTCTACCGGCTGAAGTCCCGGCACTCGGGCAAGGTGCTCGACGTCAGCAACCGGTCGACCGCCGACGGTGCCGCCATCGTGCAGTGGACCGACAACAACGCGACCAACCAGCAGTTCCGGCTGGCCGACTCCGACGCCGGCAGCGTACGGCTGGTCAGCCGGCTCAGCGGCAAGGTCGTGGAGGTGCAGGGCGCCTCGACCGGCGACGGTGCCAACATCGTGCAGTACACGGATTTCAACGGAGCCAACCAGCAGTGGCAGATGGTCAAGGTGTCCGGCGACACCGGGACGGGCGGGGGATGCGGTAAGAGCCCCACGTTGTACAACGGCACGCACACGATCCAGAGCAACGGCAAGAGCCGCAGCTTCATCCTGCGGATCCCCGCCAACTACAACAACAGCAACCGCTACCGGTTGATCTTCGCATTCCACTGGCGGGGCGGCACCGCGGCCGAGGTCAACTCCGGCGGCACCAGCGGGACCCCGTGGTCCTACTACGGGCAGCAGGAGCAGTCGAACAACAGCGCGATCCTTGTCGCGCCACAGGGACTCGGCAACGGCTGGGCCAACTCCGGAGGCGAGGACGTCACATTCGTCGACGACATGATCCGGCTGATCGAGGGTGACCTCTGCGTCAACACGACGCAGCGTTTCGCGCTCGGGTTCAGCTACGGCGGTGGCATGAGCTACGCGCTGGCCTGCGCACGGGCGAACGTGTTCCGGGCGGTGGCGGTCTTCAGCGGCGCCCAACTCAGCGGATGCAGCGGTGGGACGCAGCCCATCGCGTACTTCGGGCTGCACGGCCTCAGCGACTCGGTGCTCGGCATCTCGGCGGGCCGGTCGCTGCGGGACACGTTCGTCCGCAACAACGGCTGCACCGCGCAGAACCCGCCCGAGCCGGCGGCGGGCAGCCGGACCCATGTCACCACCGCCTACTCGGGATGCCGGGCGGGCTACCCGGTGCAGTGGGCGGCGTTCGACAACGGTCACATGCCCGGCCCGGTGGACGGCACGTACGCCGAGAGTGGCATCACGACCTGGACCAAGGGCGAGGTCTGGCGGTTCTTCGCGCAGTTCGCCTGAGCACCGGCCGACGTCAGCCGGCGCTGGTCGGGGCGCCGGGTGGATGGTCGACGGCCCCGCCGTCGGCCATCCACCGGGGCGAGGTTCCCCAACATATGGAAGTAGTTGAATTCCTCGAAACGTCTCCGTAACATGACCTGCGCTTCTGTTAACGCTAACAGCTCCCGTTCACCTCGCCCGGCATCCGTCCGTGGTGGACGACATCACCGAAAGGATGGCCTGCGTATGAAGCGAATCATCCGACCTCGCCGATGGGGGCGGGCAGCGGCGGCCGTGCTGCTGCTCGCCGCCGTCCTGGTCGGCATCCGCGTCCCGATGGCCCAGGCGTTGGACAACGGCGTGGCCCGGACCCCTCCGATGGGCTGGAACAGCTGGAACTCGTTCGGCTGCAACATCAACGAGGCGCTGATCCGGCAGACTGCCGATGCCATCGTCAGCAGCGGGATGCGCGACCTCGGCTACGAGTACGTCGTGGTGGACGACTGCTGGTTCAACCCCAACCGCGACAGCTCCGGCAACATCCAGGGCGACCCGACGCGCTTTCCCAGCGGGATGAAGGCGCTCGGTGACTACCTGCATGCCCGTGGCCTGAAGTTCGGCCTCTACCAGGTGCCTGTCGACAAGACCTGCGCACAGTACTTCGGCTCCTACCCCGGAGCGACGGGCAGCCGGGGCCACGAGGTCCAGGACGCCCGTCAGTTCGCCGCCTGGGGCGTCGACTTCCTCAAGTACGACTGGTGCTCGCCGAACGGCAGCATCGACGAGCAGGTGGCCACGTTCGCGAAGATGCGCGACGCGCTGGCCGCGACCGGCCGGCCGATCGTCTACAGCATCAACCCCAACAGCATCCACGCCAAGACCGGTCCGCTGCGCGACTGGAGCGACGTGTCGAACATGTGGCGGACCACCGAGGACATCACCAACGCGTGGGACACCGGCCAGACCAACGGCTACCCGATGGGGATCCAGAACATCATCAACGTGAACGTTCCCCTGGCGCGGTACGCCCGCCCCGGCGGGTTCACCGACCCGGACATGATGGAGGTCGGCCGGGGTGGCATGAACGACACCGAGATGCGCAGCCACTTCGCGATGTGGGCGGTCATGGCGTCGCCGCTGATCGCCGGCAACGACGTCCGCTCCATGTCTTCGGCGACCCTGACCATCCTGACCAACCGCAACCTGATCGCCATCAGCCAGGACTCGCTCGGTCGGCAGGCCGCACAGGTCTCGTTCGACGGCACCCGTCGGGTGCTCGCCAAGCCGCTGGCGAACGGTGACGTGGCGGTCGCCCTGTTCAACCAGGGCGGCTCGACGACGACGATCTCCACGACGGCCGCCGCCATCGGCAAGTCCGGCAGCTCCTTCACGCTCGTGGATGCCTGGAGCAACTCGACAAGCAGCAGCACCGGCACCATCTCCGCGAGCGTTCCGGCGCACGGCACCGTTGTGTACCGGGTCAGTGGCGGTGGCACCACGACTCCGCCGCCCACGACTCCGCCACCGACGACGTCGAGCGCGTACGCCAGCGCCGCCTCGGGTCGCTGCCTGGACGTCCCGAACAGCAACACCGCAAACGGCACCCAGCCGGTGATCTGGGACTGCAACGGTGCGGCCAACCAGCGCTGGACGGCGAACGGTCAGACCCTGCAGTCGCTCGGCAAGTGCCTGGACGCGCCGCTGAACGCCACTGCGGGCGCGAAGGTCCAGATCTGGGACTGCAACGGTGGCACCAACCAGCGCTGGACCGTCAACGCCAACGGCACGATCAGCAACGCCCAGTCGGGCCTGTGCCTCGACGTGAACAACAACGCGACCGCCAACGGCACCCCGGTGATCCTCTGGTCGTGCACGGGGGCGGCAAACCAGCGCTGGACCCAGCGCTAGACGAGCGGCCCCGACCCCGCAGGTGAGGTAGCCGCGACCGCAACTGCCCGGGTCGCGGGTGAGCCGGCCGAACGGCGGGGTCGGGGCAGGGTGTGCCTTCGGCGCGTCGCGGACGCGGTGGGGGCCGGCCACCGTCCCAGGTGTGATGTCTCTCCGGCATCAATATGTCGGAGAGACATCACGCACCTGAGGGTGGGTGCCCGCTCCCGTACGCGTGCGTCAGCTGGTCAGACTGGCACGCCGGGGCGCGGGCGTCATCGTGGCGCGGCGGTCCCCACCGGGTTCGCGGTCAGCCCGACCGATGCGTCGTAGCGCACCGGAACAGGGTCGGTGATCTCACCGACGAACGTCCCGTCGACGTGGTCGAGGAACCCGATGAGCGACCACGCGTCGGCGGGTCCGGGCACCAGGCGCGGCGCGTACAGGTGCGGGTGGGCGAACGGCTGGGCGGACGCGACGTCCCACGGGCCGCTGACGCTCGCGCCGGGAACCACCCAGATCCGGTGGTCGTCGGTGCGGGCGCTGGAGGTGGCGTCGGTGGAGAAGAGCAGCAGGGGCTGCCCGTCCACGACCGCGACCTGGGGGACCTCCAGGTGGCCGAACCCGGCCGGCGTCGACAGTGGTGGTTGCACGGTCCAGGTGACCAGGTCAGCGGAGGTGGCGTGACCGACGACGCCCCGTGCGTCCGCCGCCCCGGTGTTGGCGCGTGCCGTGATGAGCATGTGCCAGCCCTCGCCGTCGGGGTCGGGAAACACCCACGGGTCGCGCCATGCCTGCTCGTACCAGAGGTCCCGGTCGAGCAGTTCGTACCAGGTCGGATCGGCCTGCACGATCGGGTCGATGCCGTGTCGGTGCCAGGTGGTCAGGTCGTCGGAGACGGCAAGGCCGATGCGCTGGACGAGGCCGTTGTCGGCACGACTCACGCCGGTGTAGTACAGGTACCACCGCCCGTCCGGGCCGCGGACCGTGCACCCGGTCCACGTCGCCAGGTCGTCCCATGCGGGGGCGTCGGCGGGCACCACGGCGTCGGCGACCAGGCGCCAGGAGTGCAGGTCCGTCGAAACGGCGTGGCCGATCGTGGCGCGGTGGTGGCGGCGGTGCGGGTCGTGCAGGGCGCGGGACGCGCGCAGGAAGAACATGTGCCAGAGGCCGGTGTCGTCCTGCGCGTACCAGCTGTCCCACACCCAGTGGTCGGCTAGACGAAGCATGGCCGGAAACCTAGCACTAAACCGTTTTAGCTGGAACAGCCTGTAGCCCGCCGTGACAGCCGTGGCAAACCTCTACCCGGCGGGAGGCGCGAGGGACTTGCGGCGACGCAGGGGCATCGGGACCAGCGTCGGCTCGGCGGCCCCGCCGTCAAGTAGCAGCTCGACCGCCCGCCGCCCCATCTGCTCGTGCGGCAGCGCGGTGGTGGCCAGGCTTGGACGTAGCCAGGCGGCGATCGGGTCGTCGTCGAACGAGATCACCGAGATGTCGTCGGGAACGGAAAGCCCTGCCTCGCCGAGTGCCTGGTACGCGCCGAAGGCCAGTCGGTCGTTCATGCAGATGACAGCGCTGGGCCGCTGCTGCCTGTTGAGGAGCCCGCGCATGGCGGCATAGCCGTGCTCGGGCAGCCAGTCGGTGCAGAAGCACTCTGCCAGCAGTGTGACGCCCGCGTCGCCGAGCGCCTGGTGGATGCCCCGCAGACGCGCCCGGGCCGCGAGGGACACCTCGGGGTCGCCCTCCTTCAGCCGGTTGCGGCCGATGAGTGCGATGGCGTCGCGGTGGCCGTGCTCCAGCAGGGCGGTGGCCACCGAGCGGCCGGCCCGGTCGTCGTCGGGAAGGACGCAGGGCAGGGTGTCCGAGCTGGTGGCGTTGAGCAGCACCACCGGGCCGCCGAGGATGGCCTGCGGCACTGTGAGTCGTCGGGTGGCCATCGCCGCGTAGATCACCCCGTCGACCTGCCGGTCGAGCATCGCCTCGATGGCGTACTGCTCGAAGGTGGCGTCGCCCTGCGTCTCGGTGATGAGCAGTACGTGGTCCCGCTCCCGCGCGGCGTCCAGGGCGCCACGGATGAGGCCGCCTGCGAAGCGGGTGGTGGCGACGATGTCGGAGACGAAGGCGATGGTGGCCGTCTTGCGGGTGCGCAGGCTGCGCGCGGCGAGGTTGGGCCGGTAGCCGAGTTCCTCGGCGGCGGCGAACACGCGCTGATGCGCCTCGGCCGACAACCGGGTGCCCTCCCGCCCGTTGAGCACCATCGACGCGGCAGTCTTGGACAGCCCAGCGCGCCGCGCGACGTCGGCCAGGGTTGCTCTGTTGCGGCCCATCAGTCCTCCGAATCAGGCGCGGCGCCACGGGCACCGCTCCCGCCCATCATGATGCGTCGCCGTCCGATGGCCAGCCCCGGTTCCGCCCGCAGCGGTGTGAACTCGATGTTTCCAGACCGTTGCAGGGTGGTCCTTGACAGCTACCCGTGTCACGCGCATGCTCTGCTAAATCAGTTTAGCGACCACTTTTGCGTGCTCTGGTCGCCGGGCTGAGGGTCATTGGTGACGGTACGCGTGCTGCTGCGGTGCGACCGGTCGCGACGTGCGCGTCGTGTCGGTGCTCCGGCTGCGGCGGTCCCGGTGGAGCCGTCCCGCAGCCATGGTCGCGGGGCGCGCGGAGGAATCAAGGAGTCATAAAATGGCAGTATTGCTGAAAAATTTGTCGCGACGTCGAGCGCTGCTCCTCGCGCCGCTGCTGGCCGTCGGGCTGGCCGCGACGGCCTGTAGCGCGCCGGGCACCGACCGGTCGTCGAACGCCGAGCCCGACGCCGCCGTCAAGACGGAACTCGGCACCGACCCGATCACCCTGGAGATGTACGCGGAGACCGGCTTCCCGCTGGCCAAGGCCCTCGCCGACGAGTTCTCCAAGCAGCACTCGAACGTCACGTTCAACATCCGCGAGGACCAGTTCACGGTGATCGTGGAGAACGCACCGCGGGTGATGGCCTCGGACAACTCGCCCGACATCATCCGGCTGCCCACGATGGTCGACCTGGTGAAGGACAACCTGCTCAAGAACCTGGACCCCTACTTCACGGCGTACGGCTGGGACAAGTTCCCGGCATCGCAGCTGATGCAGTTGCGCGTCGGGGAGAACATCCGGGGCAACGGGTCGCTGTACGGGATGGGGCTGGGCTACAGCGTCACCGGCGTGTTCTACAACAAGAAGCTGGCCCAGCAGGTCGGCATGACCCAACCGCCGGCCACGGTCGCCGAGTTCGAGGAGCTGCTGGCCAAGGCGAAGGCCGGCGGCGTGCAGCCGATCATGCAGTTCAACAAGAACACCGCGGGCATCAACTTCCCGCACCAGGCGCTGCAGAACCAGTTCGGCGACCCGGCGCAGGTCGCTGACTGGATCTTCCAGAAGCCAGGGGCCACCTTCGACACCCCGGCCGCGCTGAAGGCCACCCAGACCATCCAGAAGTGGGCCCAGGCCGGCTACTTCCCGAAGGACGCCAACGCCGTGGACTACGCCGCGATGGTGGGGGAGTTCCAGAAGGGCAACGGCCTGTTCATGTTCAACGGTGACTGGGAGTCGGCCAACCTGGACAAGGCGATGCCGGGCAACGTCGGCTTCTTCCTTTTCCCGTCCGAATCCGCAGGTGGCAAGCACGTGGCGATGTCCGCCCCGAACACCTTCGGCGTCTCCGCGAAGGCCAAGAACGCCGACGCCGCCGCGTACTTCCTGAACTGGGCCCACACCAACGCCAAGGCCCGCGAGATCGCGGTCACGGTCGGCGGTTCCAGCCCTGGCGGCCCGACCGACCTGCCGGTGCCGGCCGCCGCCCCGAACACCGTCCTGGCCGAGACGCTCAAGGCGTCCCAGCAGCTCGGTGCCGAGAACGGCGCTGTCGATTTCACCGCGAACGCGACAGGCGGCATCTTCGCCGCCGCGATCACCCCCGAGATGCAGAAACTGATCGCCGGCCAGCAGACGCCCGAGGGGTACGTGAAGGCGGTCCAGGCCGAGTACGAGAAGGAACTGTCCCGATGACGTCTGCCCTCGGCAGCGCACCAACCGGGCGGGACGACACGGTGTCGTCGCCGGATCGTCCCGCCCACCCCTCGTCCACGCGGGCCCACCGACGTCGGTGGGCCCGCGCGGCCGGGACCGGCTGGTTGTACGTCCTGCCCGCCCTGGTGATGTACGCGATCTTCGTCCTCCGTCCCCTGGCCCTGACCGTCCAGTACTCGCTGTACGAGTGGAACGGGATCGGCGTGGCCCGCTGGGCGGGTCTGGACAACTACCTCACGGTGTTCACCGACAGCGACCTGCTGAAGATCATCGGTAACGCGATCATCCTGATCGTCTTCTTCAGCTTCATTCCGGTGGCGCTCGGGCTGCTGGTGGCGAGCGTGGTTCGCCGGATCACCACCGGAGCCTTCGGGACCGTGGTCCGGACGATCCTCTTCCTGCCACAGGTCATCCCACTCGTGGCGGCGGGCATCGCGTGGAGCTGGCTGCTGTCCTCGAACGGCCTGATCAACCAGGTGCTGCGCGCGGTCGGTCTGGGCGGCCTCGCCCGCGCCTGGCTCGGCGACTTCGACACGGCGCTGCCGGCCGTGGGCGTGATCGGCGCCTGGGTCCTGCTCGGTCTCTGCACGATCCTGCTTGTCACCGGCATGAGCAAGATCGATCCTGCGCTCTACGAGGCAGCCCGCCTCGACGGCGCCGGGCCGGTCCGGGAGTTCCTCGCGGTCACCCTGCCCAGCCTGCGGCAGGAGATCGGCGTCTGCCTCACCGTGACGATCATCGCCGCGCTCGCCAGCTTCGACATCGTCTACATCTCCACAAGCGGTGGCCCCGGCCTGCAAACCACGGTCCCCGGCCTGGAGATCTACCGCCTCGCCTTCTCGCAGCGTCAGGTCGGGTTGGCCTCGGCGCTGGCGGTCGTGCTGATGGTGCTGGTGCTGGCCTTCGTGCTGCCGATCCAGCGACTGACCCGGGGGGAGAAGCCGTGAACCTGAGCCGACGTGAACAACTGACAGGCCGGCTGTTCCTGATCGCACTCGTCCTGGTCACCCTGCTGCCGTTCGTGAGCATGCTGTCGGCGGCGTTGCAGCCGCGCGGCACCGTGCCCAGCGGCCTGGCATGGCCGTCGGATCCGCAGTGGGGCAACTTCGCCGACGCCTTCACCGCCGCCAACATGGGCGCTCTGCTGCGCTCCAGCCTGCTCATCGTGGCCGGTGTCGTGCCGGTGTCGGTGCTCATCGCCACCATGGCCGGGTTCGGGCTCGGCCAGCTGCGGGTGCCTGGCGGCCGGTTCGTCTTCGGGCTGTTCCTGCTCGGTCTGACACTGCCCTTCGAGGCCGTGGTCACCCCGCTCTACTACCAGATGCAGGACCTCGGTCTGCTCAACACCCGGTGGGCGATCATCCTGCCGCTGATCGGCCTGTACATGCCGTTCGCCGTGTTCTGGATGCGCGCGCACTTCACGAACGTGCCTGTCGAGTTGTCCGAGGCGGCGAAGGTGGACGGCGCCAGCACGTGGCAGCTGTTCTGGCGGGTTCAGGTGCCGCTCGCCCGGCCGGCAATCGCCTCGCTGACGATCCTGATGTTCCTCTGGACGTGGAACCAGTTCCTGCTCGCCATCGTCCTCGTCGACGACGCCACCAAACGCACGATGGCCGGGGCTCTGGGCGCGTTCCAGGGCCAGTGGGGCACCGACCTGGTGCTGCTGTGCGCTGGCTCGCTGCTCATCCTCACCCCTACTCTCATCGTGTTCCTGATCTTCCAGCGACAGTTCATCAAGGCCCTGATCCAAGGATCAGTGAAGGGATAGGCAGTGGCTACGCAGCCGCAGATCCACGGCGACGCCGACGACGGCTACGGGCGCGTCGCCGACGTCTTCCGCGACAACTTCGCCTCCCGGGGCGAGGTGGGCGCCGCGGTCACGCTCTACGTACGGGGACGCAAGGTCGTCGACCTGTACGGCGGGCTGGCCGACACCCGCACCGGACGACAGTGGGAGGCGGACACGCCTGTCGTCGTGTTCTCCTGCACCAAGGGGATCCTGGCGATCTGCGCCTACCTCCTGGCACAGCAGGGGCGGCTCGACCTCGACGCGCCCGTGACGCGCTACTGGCCGGAGTTCGGCCAGCACGGCAAGGACCACGTCCCGGTGCGCTGGCTGCTCACCCACCAGGTCGGGCTGCCGGCCCTGGACCGTGCGCTGACCCTCGACGAGATCCTCGCGTGGGATCCGGTCATCAAGGCGATCGAGGCGCAGGCCCCGCTGTGGCAGCCCGGCACGGCACACAGCTACCACGCCATGACGTACGGCTGGCTCGTCGGGGAGGTGATCCACCGCGTCACGGGGCAACTGCCCGGCGCGTTCTTCCGCGACGCCCTCGCCGAGCCGCTGGCGCTGCGTACCTGGCTGGGGCTTCCCGCATCCGAACGCGACACCGTCGCCTGGAACCTGGCCCCACCGCCGGAGGCCGATCCGTTCGCCGACCCCGTGGCCGAGCGCGGCATCACAATGGGTGGCGCCTTCGCCTTTCCCGCCGACGCCGACGGCCTGGTCAGCTTCAACGACCCCGCCATCCAGGCCGCCGGAATTCCGGGGGCGGGCGCGGTGAGCACCGCCGAGGGCCTCGCTCGCCTCTACGCGGCCTGTGTGTCCGACGTCCGGGGCGGGCCGCTGTTGAGCGCCGAATCCGTGGACGACGCGGTCGTCGTCCGCTCGCGCGGTCAGCAGCGGCACGGTCCACCGGACACCGGCCAACGCTGGGGGACCGGCTTCCTGCTGCACTCGCCGCAGGCCCGGCCGCTGCTCGGCGCAGGCAGCTTCGGTCACGACGGCGCCGGTGGGAACCTCGCCTTCGGCGACGCGCGGCACGCTGTGGGGTTCGGCTACGTGGTCAATCAGATGTACGGGGCGGGCGACGAGCGCGCCAACCGGCTGACCGCCGCCGTCCGCTCCTGCCTTCCGGCCTGACCCGATCCGCGCGTCGACACGACGTCACCGGCCCCGCCCTGTGGTGGGCGGGGCCGGCGGCGGATGTGCGTGCGGTCAGCTGTTCAGCGTGGCCAGTAGCGCGGTGGCCATGCCCTGCTCGCCGCGGGCGTTCGGGTGGAACGGTGCGGCCGCGTTCTGCGGTACGAGACCCTCGACCCAGCGGGTGCCGCTGCCCTTGCACGCGTCCCGGCCGATCGACGGGGTGTAGACGTCGGAGTAGGTGGCGCCGTTAGCGGCGGCGGTGCGGGCCAGCATCGAGTTGAGTGACTTCTCGATGGTCCGCAGGTACGGCACGTCCTGGTAGGCGATCGGTACGACGGGCCAGCAGCCGTAGCCGCTGTCTGGCACGATCGCGGGGTAGCCGAGCACCACGACCCGCGCGCCGGGAGCGGCCCGGCGGGCCGCCTGGAGGACTGCCGTCACCTTCGGCGCCGTGGCGGCGATCCTGGCCTGAAGCTGGTCGGTGCCTCCGGCCGTGTAGCGGTCCCGGCACGGCGACCCGAGTGGACTGCTGAGGCTCGCCTCCGCGCAGTCCCCGATGATGCCCGCGAAGCCGATGTCGTTGCCGCCGATCTGCACGGTCACCAGGGCGGTGTTCGAGGTGACAGCGTTGATCTGCGGTGGGGTCGCGATGCCCAGTTGGCCGCTGCCGCCGTAGAGGATGTCGTCGGTCGTGGCCCCGGAACAGCTCACGTCGACGAACGACGACGAGCCCGCGGAGGCGGCGACAAGCGACGGATAGTTGCGGCTGGACCGTAGGCAGTTCAGGTCGACCTGGGTGGGGACCAGCGGCCCGGAGGTGTACGAGTCGCCGAGTGCGACGTAGCGGCCGGTGGGTACGGCGGCGGCGGCGGGTGCGGCGGCGGCGAGCAGCACGCCGGCGGTCGCTGCGGCTAGTGCGGTCAGCCGGAGGGCTGCCCGCAGGAGGGGACGGTTCATGGCGCCTCCCAGAGGCATCGCGGTGGTGGTGCCAAGATCCTCACCCGATGACGCCGTCACCAATATAGACATTCGTCCATAAAGATTGGCAGCTATGGCTCTGGCGCGATGGCGCGCGGGTGTTGCGGGGATACTTCGGGCATGTGTCATCAGTAGCCTTGACAGCCGATGTGAGCGATAACACGATGGCCTTCACGTTCGCGATCCCAGCTGGGCAGAACGCGTCCACGGCGCGGCTGTTCGGCGAGACCTCGTTGACGAGCATCCCTCGACCGACCCGGAGCCGCACCTATGGACTTCACACTGGATGACGTGGCGGTAGCCGGTGCCGCGCTTCCACCACCCCGATCGAAGACGATCGAGGTCGTCGGCAAACTGCCGGGCGAGCACAACCCGTTGATCGGGCACAAGTTCGGCGCCGACGGCTTCGGCTTCGTGCACGACGGCCGGGTGTACCTGTACCTGACCAACGACACCCAGGGCTACGCCCCGGACCCTGTCACCGGCGTCTCACCGGGGATCAACTACGGCGACATCAACCAGATCACGGTGATCTCCTCGACGGACCTCGTGAACTGGACCGACCACGGCGAGATCCAGGTCGCGGGCCCGGACGGGGTGGCACGCTTCACCGCGAACTCGTGGGCGCCCGGCATCGCCAGGAAGGTGGTCGACGGCGAGGAGAAGTTCTTCCTCTACTACGCCAACAGTGGCGACTCCACCAACGTGATCACGGGTAGCACCCCGCTCGGCCCGTGGACCAGCGAGCGCACGAGTACGTTGATCAACGACAGCACCCCCGGTGCCGAGGACGTCGCGTGGAAGTTCGACCCGACGCCCTTCGTGGACGATGACGGCCGGCCCTACCTCTACTTCGGCGGCGGCCCCGCGTCGACTGGCATGCCGCCGGCCGAACGATTCAACAACCCGAAGAACCTCCGGGTCATCGCACTCGGCGACGACATGGTCTCCACCGAAGGGGCGGCAGTGGTGGTCGACGCCCCCGTCGCCTTCGAGGCGGGCCATGTGTTCACACGCGAGGGCAGGTACTACTTCTCGTACTCGTCGCACTTCGGCGGGAGCGACTTCGGCGGCAGCCAGCAGCCGATTCCCGGCTACCCCGGTCCCGGCGAGATCGGCTACCTGATCTCCGACGACCCGATGTCGTGGCCGAAGGAGACCTACGCCGGCGTCCTGTTCCCCAACCAGTCCCAGTTCTTCGGCGCCGGCACCGGCGGCAACAATCACCAGTCGGTGTTCGAGTTCGAGGGGCGGTACTACTTCACCTACCACGCCCCGACGCTCAACAAGCGCATCAACGGCGACACCACCCAGGGCTACCGCAGCCCGCACATCCAGGAGTTGACCTTCCGCCCGGACGGCACCATCGAGCAGGTCGTCGGCACGTACGGCGGGGTGGAGCAGGTTCGCCACTTCGACCCGTACCGCGTCTTCGAGGCCGAGACCTTCGGTTGGAGCAAGGGTGTCGCGACCTCGAAGACCGACCGCCCCTCCGCGCAGTTCGACGCCGCGGCACCGAACCTGGTGGTCCGTGACATCCACGACGGCGACTGGACGGGGCTGTCGTCGGTGGACTTCGGCGGCGACGGTGCACGCGGCGTCACGGCCACGGTGCGGGCCCTCGCCACGGGCGCCCGGATCCAGGTCCGGCTGGATGGTGTCGACGGTCCGGTGGTCGGCACGATCGCGGTCGACAGCCCGGCCGGTCAGTGGACCGAGGTACGCGCGGAGTTGACGGGGGTCAGCGGCGTGCACGACGTCTACTTCACCTTCAGCGGTCCGGCCGGCGTCGAACTCTTCGAGATCGACTCCTGGGCTTTCGAGGCGGCCACCGCGCCCAGCCCGAGTTGCCGGTGACGGTCAGCGCGTAGGTGCCGGGGCTCCCCGGGCGATGTCGCCCGGGGAGCCGCACATCGCCTGTCGGGGGTGTCAGCCGCCAACCCCGGCGGGCTTGGTCTGGCCGAGCAGCCAGCGCAGGATGCTGCTGTCCTCGTAGGTCGGCCCGAACGCCGCGTGGTAGTCCGGCAACGAGAACGCCGAGTCGGCGTACTCGGTGTAGCGGACAAGGTCCGCGGCCTGCTCCGGGCTCTTGCCCCGAGCCTGGTACGCCTGCCGCAGCAGCGTGGAGGAGTTCCGGGCGCCCGTGACGTTGAGCAGGTGGTCGTGCTCACCGTGGGTGATCCAGACCGGCACCTCGCCAGCCGCGATCGCGGTGGCCTGCGTGGCGTTGACGGGGAACCCGCCGGTCACCAACCCGCCGGCGAACAGGCCCGGACGCTTGGCGAACGCCTCCCACAGCAGCTGGGAGCCGTACGAGACGGTGGTCGCGTACACCCGGCGGGTGTCCACGGGGAACTGACGGACGAACTGGTCGAGCAGCTTCACCAGCAGGTCGGCCTCGGCGGCCCCGCCGACCCGCTGATGCTGCGGCGCCAGGACGATCACGTCCTCGGAGCTGCCGGTCCAGCTTGACTGCAACCACGCCGTCGCCGGGATGTCGGCGGCGAGCTGCACGCCGAGGTTGTCGCCGTCCCAGCCCATGCCGTGCCCGGGCAGGACGACCATCAGGGGGTACGTGCGACCGGGCTGGTAGTTCTTCGGCAGGTGGTAGTGGTACGGCAGCACCATTCCACCACTGAGGAACGAGCCGTAGGTGAACTCGTCGACAAGCTTGTTCACCGGCTTCTCGGTGACCGGACGGGACTCGCGCGGCGTCGCCCGCGCGAGCACCGGCCCCTTGCCGGCGCCCTTACCGGGCTGCGCGTGCACGTCCTTGCGCTGCACGACGCGGGTGGGCAGCTCAGGATTGACCTTCACCGTGCACAGGAATGTGGGGCACTTGGAGACGATGACCGTCCAGCCGCCGGTGTCGGCGGGGTTCAGCTCCACGATGACGTACCGGCCGGGTGCCGACCGCTTGTCGGTCCGGGTGTTCGGCGCGTCGTTGGTGTAGGTGTGGGTGATGGTCCGGTCGGCGAGCTTCGGCAGGTCCTCGATCGGGTTGAAGCGGAAGTTGTAGATGGTGTCGGCGACAGTGAATGTGGTGTTGTCGAGGGTGCGGGGGTTGACTGTCGCGCCGTACTCGATGGCCACGGCGGAGACCTTCTGGCCGTACGTGTAGACCGTGGTGATGGGGGTGATGCTGCGGATCCCGTCTCCGCTGCCGTGGGCCGGGCCGGTGCCACCGCTCGTGGCGGCGTAGGCGGTGCCGGAGGCGACGGTCAGGACGAGGGCGGCGAGAAGCGGGACGAGTCCTCTTCGCAGTCTCATGCGAGTCCTTTCTCGAGCGGGCACCCGTCTCTGGCGTTGGACGTCGAGAGGGGGCGGGCGAGCGCCCGCTAAACTGATTTAGCAGAGCATGGTTGCCGCCCCGGGTGAGAGTCAATACCGAGCCGCAAATCGGCGTTGCCAGCCTCGACTACCGCCATCTCCGGGGAGTGCGACGGCTGAGAGGCGCCGGAATGGCTCACAGCATGCCGTGGCGGAACATCGCCTGTTATCGATAACATGCGCACTGGGAGTCGCCGGGCCCGCCGCCCTGCGACGGTTTCGGGCATGAGGAGTTACCGCTAACAGGGCTTCCGGAAGTCGCTGAACGGCGATGCCGGTGCGTCCGGCGTGGGCTGTCCGGCGCGTCCGGCGGCCCCGTGCTGCCCGCAAACACTGCTGAGTGAGTTTGATCAGACGTATGTGCTCCGAAACGTGAGCGGCGGCGGCAAAACATCGCTGTAGCACCTTGGCAACGTCGATGAATCCGTGGCAAGGTAACGCCTGATCAACAGAAACATCTGATCTTTCGCGTAGGTGTGGGGCCGTGCGTGACTTCCTGAGGAGGTCCGGTTGCTGAGAAGTGCTCGGTTCACCAGGGACGCCGTGCCCGGCGTCGGCGAGTCGGTCGGGAAAGGTCGGTCCCCGCGATGAGCGCCGTCGAGGCGACCCCGTCGGCGCGAGGCGGCGTGTTCACCGACAGGCTCCGTGAGTGGGTCTCGCACGCCGTCGCCGAGTTCACCGCCGCCACCGCGCTGGTAGTCCTGTTCATCGCGCTTAGCGTCGCGAGCCCGTACTTCCTGACGGCGGACAACCTGTTCAACATCGGCGCGCAGACGGCGGTGATCGCCATCATCGCCGCCGCCCAGACCATGGTCATCATCACCGGCGGCATCGACCTGTCGGTGGGGTCGGTCGCCGCGCTCGCCGGTGTGACAGGGGCGATTGTCGTCCGTGACCTGGGTTCTCCGCTCCTCGCGGCGACAGCCGTCGCGATCGGCGTCGGCGCGTTGGCCGGGCTTGTCAACGGGCTGCTGGTGACAGTGGCCCGGATTCCCCCGTTCATCGCGACGCTGGGAACGATGTCCGCGGTTCGCGGCCTGGTCTTCATCATCACCGGAGCCGTCGGGGTGTACGGACTGCCCCGGTCCTTCCAACTGCTCGGCAACGGTGAGATCGCCGGCATCCCGTTCGCCGTGGTGATCACCGCCGTGGTCGCCGTCGGGGTCGCGTTCCTGCTGTCCCAGACCCGCTTCGGCCAGTACACGTACGCGATGGGCTCCAACCTGGAGGCCGCCCGCCGCTCGGGCATCCGCGTGGGCCGCCACCTGACCGGCGTCTACGTCCTGGCGGGCGTCCTGGTCGGGCTGGGCGGCATGATCGCCGCCTCCCGTGTCAACTCCGGCCAGCCGAACTACGGCATCTCGCTGGAACTCGACGTCATCGCCGCCGCGGTCATCGGCGGCGCCAGCCTCTTCGGGGGCCAGGGCCGGATCGTCGGGACCATCATCGGCGCGTTCCTCATCGCGCTGGTCCGCAACGGCGCCGTCCTGCTCGACATCAGCATCCACTACCAGCAGGTGATCGTCGGCGTGATCATCTGGGCCGCCGTCTACTTCGACCAGTACCGCCGCCGGCGGCTGGAGTCCCGGGGCTGACCTGCCGTTCCCGCAGTCCGACAGAGGAAGGACGCACACCATGGCACACACCACCACCAGCCGGCGGACCCGAGGACGGCGCCTACGCGCGCCGGGTCTGCTCGCCGCCGCCGCTGTCGTCGCCCTGCTCGGCGCCTGCGGCGGGGTAGAGGTCCGCGACGGCGGCGACGGCGGATCGACCGACGCCAGCGGGCCGCTCAAGCTCGCCGTCGTGCCCAAGGCGGTCGGCGCCGACTACTGGAACACGGTGAAGGCCGGCGCCGAGTGCGCCGCCCAGCGCGCCGGTGACGTCACAGTGCAGTGGGACGGCGTGACGACCGAGACGGACGTCGAGGGCCAGGTCAACCTGATCCAGAACTTCGTCACCAGGAAGGTCGACGGCATCGTCTACGCGGCCACCGACTCCCAGGCGCTGGCGCCGGCCACCGACCAGGCGCTCGGCGCGAACATCCCGGTCGCGATGATCGACTCCGGCACCAGTCCGCAACCGCCGTCAGTGCCGCTGTTCGCCACCGACAACCGTGCCGCGGCCGGCGAGGCGGCGAAGTTGCTCGCGACCGAGCTGGGCCCCGGCAACCACGAGGTGGCGCTCGTCGAGTTCCAGCCGGGCTCGCAGACCAACACCGAGCGCGTCGAGGGCTTCAAGAGCGGCCTCGCCGCATATCCCAACCTGAAGCTCGTCGGGCAGCAGCCCAGCCGCAGCGACGTCAACGAGGCACGTCGGGTGACCGAGAACATCCTGACCGCCAACCCGAACCTCGCCGGGGTCTTCGCGGCCAACGAGCAGAGCGTGCTCGGCGCCGCCCAGGCCATCCAGGCGGCGAACAAGTCCGGCAAGGTCGTCATCATCGGCTGGGACGCCGCGCCCGACGAGATCGCCGGGCTGCGCAGCGGCCAGATCTCGGCGCTCGTCGTGCAGAACCCGTTCAAGATGGGCTACTTCGGCGTCGACAAGATGGTCAAGCACCTGCGCGACAAGGCGCCACTGGCCTCGGCGGACACCGGCGTCACGTTCGTCACCAAGGCCAACATCGACTCCGCGGAGGTCAAGGCAGTGCTCGAACCCAGCTGCGCCAACCCGCCGGTGCAGTGATGGCGACCAGTCCCTCAGCGGTCAGCGACCGCGACCAGCGCTCTGTCCCCGACGAGCCGCCGGTGCTCGAAGCCCGTGGCATCGTCAAGCGGTTCGGTCACGTCGAGGCATTGCGCGGCGCTGACTTCACCGTCGGCAGGGGCGAGGTCGTCGCGCTCATCGGCGACAACGGCGCCGGCAAGAGCACGCTGATCAAGACGCTGTCCGGAGTGCACACGCCCGACGAGGGCGAGATCCGGGTGGGTGGCGCTCCGGTCCGGTTCGCCACCCCCGTCGACGCCCGTCGCGCCGGCGTGGAGACCGTCTACCAGGATCTGGCGGTGGCCGACGACCTCAGCGTCGCCGCCAACCTCTACCTGGGCAGGGAGATCCTGCGCTCCGGGCCGCTGGGCCGGCTCGGGCTGCTCGACAAACGCGCCATGCGGCAGGGCGCCGCTGCGGCACTCGACCAACTCGGCGTACGGATCCCGCGGGTCACCACACCCATCGCGATGTTGTCCGGTGGGCAGCGGCAGTGTGTCGCCGTCGCTCGGGCGATCATCTGGGCGACGAACGTCGTCATCCTCGACGAGCCCACCGCGGCGCTCGGCGTCGTCCAGACCGCCCGGGTGCTCGACGTCGTCCGGCGTGCCCGCGACGCCGGCATGTCGGTGGTGCTTGTCAGCCACAACATGCCGCAGGTGCTGGAGATCGCCGACCGGGTGGAGGTGCTGCGTCTGGGCCGGCGGGCGGCCCGGCTACGCGCCGACGAGGTCACCACCGACGACCTGGTCGCGGCGATGACCGGGAGCACGACCGTGGAACGGGACGAGCGGTGACACAGGCAGCGGGGAGTAGGGCGGCGGGCACGCGGCCCGACGCCCGCCCTACTCCTCGGGCAGCCAGTGCAGCGACTCCTCCACCCCGATGAGATGGTTGGCCATCCGGATGCGGGCCCGCTCCGCGTCCCGTGCCACGAGGGCCTTCAGGATCGCCACGTGTTCGTCGTGGGTCCGGCGGTCGGCGCCCTCCACGTGCAGGCTCCGCCAGAGCCGCCCCCGCACGGTACGCCCGGCGAACGCCTCGATCAGGCCGGTGAGCACCGGATTGTCGGCGTGCACGGCGATGATCCGGTGGAACGCGATGTCGATCTCGATGATCCGCTCGTGGTCCTGCGGCGACTGACCGACGATCCGTGCCGCCTCGTCGAGCAACTCCTCGGCCTGGGCCAGAGCCTCGTCGGTGATCCTGGTCGCCGCCAGGCGCGCCGCCTCGCACTCCAGCAGACGGCGGACGGTGTGGATGTGCCGAGGGTCGCCCTGGCCCTGGAAGTCGACGACGAAACCCATCGGGGCCAGCAGTTGCGGCGCGTCGAGGTTCGTGACGTACGTGCCGTCGCCCTGGCGGATGTTGACGATGCCGAGGATCGACAGCGCCGACATGCCCTCGCGCAGTGATCCGCGCGAGACTCCGAGCGACTCGGCGAGGTCCTTCTCGATGGGCAGCCGGTCCCCAGGCTTGAACGACCCTTCGAGGATCATCCGCTTGATGCCGTTCACGACCTCGTCGGTGCGAGACATGACACCTCCTAGCGGGCGGCCGGGGTGGCCGTCCCACCCGCGACGACGTACGGCTCCGGAGATGACACGGTAGCGGGCTGCGCCGCCGCCCAGTAGTGCCCGTCGGGGAACCGGTAGAGGGCTGTCGATTCCGGGCGCATCCGCGTGGAGTAGCCGGGCATGCTGGGCAGGACGTAGCCGCTGCCCGAGCCGGTGTCCCGCACGACACACGGGTCGGTGAAGTGCTCGTGCAGGTGGTCGACGAACTCGGTGACCCGCCCGGTGAGATCACCGGAGATCGCGACGTAGTCGAGGACCGAGATGTGCTGGACCATCTCGCACAGGCCGACACCGCCGGCGTGCGGACACACGGGGACGCCGAACTTCGCAGCGAGCAGCAGCACGGCGACGATCTCGTTGATGCTGGCCAGCCGGCCGGTGTCCAACTGGCAGAAGTCGATCGCCCCGGCCTGGAACAGCTGCTTGAACATCACCCTGTTGTGGCAGTGCTCCCCGGTGGCGACGCCGATGGGTGCCACGGCACGGCGGACTGCCGCGTGCCCCAGGATGTCGTCAGGGCTTGTCGGCTCCTCGATCCACAGTGGCTCGAAGCGGGCGAGTGCCGTTACCCACTCGATTGCCTGCCCGACGTCCCACACCTGGTTGGCGTCGATCATCAGGTGGCGGTGCGGGCCGAGGATGTCCCGGGCGATGCCGCAGCGGCGGATGTCGTCGTCGAGGTCGGCGCCCACCTTGAGCTTGACGTAGCCGTAGCCCGAGTCGACAGCCTCCTGGCAGAGGCGGCGCAGCTTGTCGTCGCCGTAGCCGAGCCAACCCGCCGACGTCGTGTACGCCGGGTATCCGGTGCGGGCGAGCTCGGCCAGCCGATCGGCCTTCGTGCTCTCCTTGGCGCGCAGGATGGACAGCGCCTCGTCCCGGGTCAGCGCGTCGGAGAGATAGCGCAGGTCGGCGATGTCGACGAGCTGCTCGGGGGACATGTCGACGAGCAGTCTCCACAGGGGCTTGTCGGCGACCCGGGCGACAAGGTCCCACGCCGCGTTCAACACGGCCGCCAGCGAGAGGTGGATGACGCCCTTTTCCGGGCCTAGCCAGCGCAACTGGGAGTCGGAGGTGAGGTGACGGTAGACCGCCCCCATGTCGGCGGCCATCTCGGCCACGTCCATGCCCACCAGTCGGTCGGCCTGGTGCGCCGCCGACGCGGCGACGATGTCGTTGCCCCGGCCGATGGTGAAGGTCAGGCCGTGACCCGCCAGCGGCACGCTTGCGCTGTCGACGCCGTCGGTGTGCAGTGTGACGTAGGCCGCCGAGTAGTCGCCGTCCTTGTTCATGGCGTCGGACCCGTCGGCTGTCAGCGAGGTGGGGAAGCGGACGTCCTCGACGGTGACGGCGGTGATCTGCGGCATGCGCTCCTCGCCCGAATCGGCAAAAGATCGGATGATCAACAGGAGTATACGGACGCGCCGATCCGAACGTCAACGGCGCTGAATGCCTGTTGACCCCGTAAGAATTGCGGAGTATGAGAGCCATTCGTTACGATCATTGACTCTATACATCAAATCTTTGTAGATTCCTCGGCGTTCCAGGCGGGTGCTGACCCCGAGCGCTCAGGTCGGCGATCGGCCGCTGCGCCCCGGGCGCGGACTTCGTCGCGGATTGGGCGCACACGGCGTCGACGCCGTCGTCGGGTGGGTGGCGGTCGTCGGTCACGACTGCGTCGGTTCGGTGGCGAGCAGGGCGGCGAGCTGGCGCAGGGCGGCCGGCCGGGCCCGGTAGTAGACCCAGGTGCCACGGCGCTCGGCGTCGACGAGCCCCGCCTGGCGCAGCGTTCTGAGGTGGTGCGAGATGGTCGGGCCGGTCAGGTCGAACGCGGGAGTGAGGTCGCAGACGCAGATCTCCCCGCCCTCGGCGGAGGCGATCATCGACAGGAGTTGCAGCCGTACCGGATCGCCCAGGGCCTTGAAGGCGGGGGCGAGTGCCGTCGCGGTCTCGGCCGGCACGCGGTGCTGAGTCAGGGAGGGGCAGCATGGCGCGTCAATGGTCGGGTCGACGGGCGCAGGGGGAGCTGCCTGTTGTGACATCGCTCTAGGTTGACAGGCATCTAATCAGCGTGCAAGTGTCTGATTCGACAGACGTCAAGACAGGCGTTTCGATCCCCGTCGACCCGAACGGAGGCCGCCGATGGCCGATATCAGCGTGCGACCCATGACCGGTGCCGACGCGGGCCCCGTCCTGGCGATCTACCAGGCCGGGCTCGACGCGGGCAACGCCAGCTTCGAGGTCACCGCGCCGACCTGGGCGGCGTTCGACACCACCCGACTGGCCGCGCACCGCTTCGTGGCTGTCGACAGCGCCGGCACGGTGCTCGGCTGGATCGCCGTCTCGCCGACCTCGACGCGCGCCGTCTACGCCGGCGTGGTTGAGCACTCGGTCTACGTCGACCCGACCGCCCAGGGGCAGGGGATCGCCCGGCTGCTGCTCGACACGCTCATCGCCTCGACCGAGGCCGCCGGCATCTGGACGATCCAGTCCGGCATCTTCCCGGAGAACGTCGCCAGCCTGCGCCTGCACGAGCGGGCCGGGTTCCGCGTCGTCGGCGTCCGCGAACGAGTCGGCCGCCACCACGACCGCTGGCGCGACGTCGTCCTGCTCGAACGCCGCAGCCCGACCGTCACCTGACGCGCCAGCATCCGAAGCTTTCCGCGAAGGAGTTCCTGACATGAGCGCCCTGGACAACCTGCCCGTCGCCGTCATCGGCGCCGGCCCTGTCGGCCTGGCCGCCGCCGCGCGCCTGCACGAGCGCGACCTGCCGTTCGTCGTCCTGGAAGCCGGGCACGCCGCCGGTGCGGCAGTACGTCAGTGGGGGCACGTACGGCTGTTCTCCCCGTGGCGCTACAACATCGACCCGGCCGCCCGCCTGATCCTGGACGAGGCCGGATGGATCGCCCCCGACCCGCAGGCCCTGCCCACCGGCGCCGAACTTGTCGACGACTACCTCCAGCCGCTCGCGCAGTCGCCGCAGCTCAAGCCGCACCTGCGCTTCGATGCCCGGGTCGAGGCCATCAGCCGTCTCGGCCTGGACCGGCTACGCAGCGCCGGGCGCGACACCACCCCGTTCCTTCTCCGTCTCGCCAGCGGCGACGAACTGCTCGCCCGCGCTGTCATCGACGCCTCCGGCACCTGGCGTACCCCCAACGTGCTGGGCGCGTCCGGCCTGCCGGCACGGGGCGAGGCCGACGTGGCCGCGTACCTGGAGCACGCGTTGCCGGACGTGCTCGGCGCCGACCGGGAACGGTTCGCCGGACGGCACACACTTGTGGTGGGTGCCGGCCACTCGGCGGCCAACACCCTGCTGGTCCTGGCGGACCTGGCCACCCAGCAGCCGGGCACGCAGGTGAGCTGGGCGATCCGTGCCGACACGCCGACGCGGACGTACGGCGGGGGGAGCGCCGACGCCCTCCCGGCGCGCGGCGCCCTCGGATCGCGCCTGCGTGAGCACGTCGACGCCGGCCGGATCCGGCTGCTCACCGGCGTCAGCGTGCACACGCTCACCCCGGCCGACGGGTGTGTCGCAGTGTTCGTCAGGCGTGCCGACGGCACCGAGGAGACGCTCCTGGCCGATCGCGTCGTCGCGGCCACCGGCTTCCGTCCCGACCACTCGACAACCGCGGAGCTGCGCCTCGACCTCGACCCGATCATGGGTGCCACCCGGGCGTTGGCCTCACTGATCGACCCGAACGAGCACTCCTGCGGCACCGTCCCGCCGCACGGCGTCGACGAGCTGACCCACCCGGAACCCGGCTACCACGCGGTCGGCGCGAAGTCCTACGGCCGGGCGCCGACGTTCCTCATGGCCACCGGCTACGAGCAGGTCCGCAGCGTCGTGGCCGCCCTCGCCGGTGACTGGGCAGCCGCCCGGGACGTCCAGCTTGACCTGCCCGAGACCGGCGTCTGCAACAGCAATCCAGTGGACCCTGCCGTCGGCGACGGGTGCTGCGGGTCGACGCCGTCGGTCGAGCCGCCCGCTCGCGGGCTGGCCACCGGGATCTCCGGCGGACTGCTGGGCACCCCGCTCAGCCCGGTCTCTCTCGACGCCGTACCCACCGACGCCCAGGCCGGCGGCTGCTGCGCGAGTTGACGCCCCCGGTGTCCGCCGACCTGGCGGGCACCGAGGGTCTCGCCGGCCGCGCGCCGTCACCGCCGGCTGGCGCAGGCCACGCAGGTACGCGCCGAAGGGCGGGCGGCGAGGCGCTCGTCAGGAATCGGGCGGGAACACCGCTCGCAGACGCCATAGGTGCCGGCGTCGAGGCGTTGCACAGCGACGTCCAACTCGGTCAGCCGTCGGCGGGCCGCTGTCAGGACCGCCGTGAGTTGCGCCCGCTCGAAGGCGATGGTGCTGCCCTCAGGGTCGTGCTCGTCGTCGGCGTTCGACGAACGGGATGCCTCGAAGAGGGCGCGTAGGTCGTCGTCGAGCGCACGCACCTGAGCCTCGGTCGCGTCGCGCGAGGCCAGCAGCTCCGCGCGGACCGCCGAGAAATCCCTGTCCATGCCGACCCACGCTACTGCCAACCGCCCACCGAGAACCCTGCCGACGGGCCGTCGCCGAGCGCGCGTTCACCGCCTGGTGTGGGTGTCGTCGCGGTGCGGGCGGGCGTGCCCGTCGTCCCTGTCGATGCGCAGCTCCCGCTCCAGCTCGGCGATGACCGCCCGCAGGTCATCGAGCCGCTGGGTGAGCGCGATGCGGTCGACCTCGTCGGGTACGCCGTCGCCGTCCTCGTCGTAGTCGGGGGCCAGCCGCTCGGTCATCTCCAGCCGGCGCGCCTCCTCCATGGAGTTGACGATGACGGCGATGAGGATGTTGAGCAGCAGGTTGACGGTGATGAGCACGTAGCTGACGTAGTAGACGAGCGTCCACGGCGAGAGGGCCATGCCCTGCGCGATCAGGTCCGGCAGGGTCTCCAGCGACAGCAGCACGAACAGCGTGAGCAGCGACCGCCCGATGTCGCCGTACTCCTCGGGGTAGGTGGTGCCGAAGATCAGCCAGCCGGCCATGCCGTACACGTAGAGCGTCACGACGGCCAGGGCGAGGAACCCGGCGACGCCGGGGATGCTGCGCCACAGGGCGGAGACGATGGTACGAAGGCCCGGCGAGAACCGCACCAGCCGCAGCATCCGGGCGACCCGCACCACGCGCAGCAGTGCCGAGTCGCCGTGCAGGCCCGGAATGAAGATCGCCGCGATCACCACGAAGTCGAAGACGTTCCAGCCGTGCCGGAAGAAGTCCTGCGGTCGGCGGCCGTAGGCGGCCAGCCGAATGCCGATCTCGACGACGAAGAACGCGCGGAAGGCCAGCTCCAGCGACCGCAGCAGGGTGCCCGCCGAGGTCAGTTCTTCGTAGGTCTCCAGTCCGAGGACGATCCCGTTGGCGAGGATGACGATGACGATGACGATCTCGAAGGGGCGCGACCGCGCGAGTCGGTCGCAGCGGTCAGCCCATCGGGGTCGGCGGTGCGGGGACGAGGCCGGCGTGCCCCGCTGCGCGGGCGCGGATGCTCCACTCACCAGCCCGCCGACCCGGTGGCGTCTTCGGAGGCCGTCGGGCGGGCACACCCGTGGCCGTCATGGCGGCGGTGCGAGAGGCGTCCGGGCATGTCCACAAGCCTAGGCCAAGATCAATAATCGTGGCCGGCCCACTCCGCGCGAGGGCGCCACATCCAGAGGGGACGGCGGGGCCGCGCGCCAACGCCCTCGTAGTGAGCGCTTCTCAGGCTGTGTCGTGGCCGGTAGTATGCGAGTCGCTTCCCTTGCAGCCATCGGGCGAGCCGATCTGGCGAGCTGACCTGGGGAATGTGGATCTCATCCGTCCCAGGTCACGGAGGCCCTCATGTCGTCCCATCCACAAGCGGCGCCATTCACCATCGACGTCCCCGACGACCTGCTCGCCGATCTGGACGAGCGGTTGGCGCGCACTCGTTTCCCCCGTCCCACAGCTAGCGAGTGGCGTGCCGGCACGGATCCGGACTACCTTCGCGAGTTGGTGACCTACTGGCGCAGCGGCTTCGACTGGCGTGCCCGGGAACGCGACCTCAACGCGGTGCCGCACTACATCGCCACCCTGGACGGCCGGAAGGTGCACTTCGTGCACCTGCGCGCTGCGGACTCCGGCGGCACCCGCTCCCCACTGCCGCTGGTGCTCACCCACGGCTGGCCCAGCAGCTTCGTGGAGATGTTGCCGCTCGCGGCCCGGCTGGCCGATCCCGCCGCCTACGGCGGCGAGCAGGACGACGCCTTCGACGTCGTCGTTCCGTCCCTACCGGGCTTCGTGTTCTCGGACCTGCCGAGTGCCGGCCTGGTGACCCCTCCGGTGATTGCTGACCTGTGGGCACGGCTGATGACGGATGTCCTGGGCTACTCGACGTTCGGCGCGTACGGCGGTGACATCGGCTCTCATGTCACAGGCTTTCTCGGGGCCCGGCACCGGCAACAGGTTGTCGGGATCCACACCCACCATCCGACCCTGCATCCTGTTCTCGACGACGACCAGCCATTGTCCGCGGCCGAGCACGCCTACCTGAGAGCGCGATCGAACGAGCACGACGACGGCGACGACGGCTACGCCGCCATCCAGAGCACCCGCCCGGACACCCTCGCGGCGGCCCTGCTCGACTCTCCCGCAGGCCTGGCCGCCTGGATCGTGGAGAAGTATCGGGCCTGGGGCGACTGCCACGGAGATCTCGAATCCCGTTTCAGCAAAGACCTTCTGCTCACCGTCACCACTCTTTACTGGGCGACCGGGACGATCGGCTCGTCCTTCAGGCCCTACTACGACGACTCCCGGACCCCGCCGCTCGGAGCTGTCGACGTGCCAGCAGGAGTCCGGCTCACCCCGGAGGACCGGGACTACCCCCGCGAGTACGCCGAGCGCGTCTACCGTGACCTGCGCCAATGGCGCGGCCCGATCCGGGGAGGCCACTTCCTGCCCCTGGAGGAACCCGACCTCCTCGCCGACGACCTGCGAGACTTCTTCCGACCGCTGCGTCGACGGACGTCACCGGTAGCTGATCAGCTCCAGCAGTGAGCCGTCCGGATCGCGGAAGTACACGCTCCGGCCGCGCCCGGCCCCGCCGTGACGGTCCACCGGGCCGGCCTCCACCTCCACGCCGTGCCGCCGTAGGTGATCGAGTATCTCCTCGACCGTGCCGGGCCAGGCGAGACAGAGGTCGCTGCCGCCGGGTTCGACAGGTCGGCGGGCGACCAGCGGCCCGACGTCCAGGCCGGGGCCGTGCACGTTGAGCTGCTGGCCGCCGAACCGGTACGCCACACGGCCATCGGGATGGTCGACGACCTCGGCGCCCAACACGTCGCGGTAGAACGCCGTGGACCTGTCCCAGTCGCGTACCGCGATGACACAGTGATCAAGTCGGACACCCTCGGGCATGGCATCGACCCTAACCTCCGGCGGCGCGGCAGGTTCAGGCGTTCAGCGTCTCGCGCGGCGGTACGCCGTAGCTGGCGTGGTACCGGGCCGTGAACCTGCTGTGGCTGGCGAATCCCCACCGGCTGGCGATCGCCGACACGGTGTCCCGGCTCGGGTCGGCCCGCAGCAGGTCGCGGTGGGCCCGGTCGAGGCGGATCCGGCGCAGGTACGCCATGGGGGTGGTGCCGAGGTGGCGGCGGAAGGCCAGTTGCACAGCCCGGACGGAGACGGCAGCGGCGTCGGCGATGTTCAGCACGCTGATGTCCCGGTCGGCGTTCTCCTCCATGAAGGTGATGGCGCGGCGCATCGTGGCCGTGCTGGCGTCGCGGCGGTCCTCGATGGTCTCGTCGGTGAACGCGGTGTTGGGAAAGATGGCGAGCGCAGCCGCGGCGAGCATCCGCGCGGCGTTACCGATCACCATCGACTGCGTGCTGGCGTCCGGATTGGTCAGCACGACGTCACTGACGTAGCTGATGATCTTTCGCCATTGCCGGGCGCGGAGGGCGCTGACGGCGCCGAGGTCGGTGAATCGGATCTGGCCCGGCCGCCGTGCCGGTGCGGCAGCGGCCACCTGTGCCAGAACCGCGCGGTCCAGGACGCAGATTTCCACGGCGCCGGGTTGCCAGCGCAGGTTGAACGGTCGGTCGGGTCGGGCGGTGACGAAGACGTCGCCGGGGCCGAACCGGCGGGTGACCCCATCGGAGGTGCGGTCGACGAGGGCGCTGTGAGCGCGGCAGATGATCAGGGCGGCCAGGTCGTCCACCTCGATGTCCAGACGCGACGTCTGTCTGAGGGCGGAGACGGCGAACGCACCGGCGTCGAACCGCTGATGGGCGAAGTGGTACGGATCGCTCCGGGCCTTGATGCGCAGGTCGGTGTCGTACGTGGTGGCCAGGAAGCGGTGGATGGCCGCCGGGTCGCTGCTCTCGAATCGTTGAAACCGCATGCTTGAGGTCATTCGCTGGCTCCGTCCGGGTGGTGCCGCCGGATGCAGCAGAGCCGGCGGCGTGGTCGGGACGTGTCTGGGCGCAAGGGGGCCGGTGTTCGCGGCGCGTTTGTAGACCGGCCGTACGGCGGTGGCACCAGTCCCGCCGGTAACCCGGCGGGGAAGCGGCCAGGGGAGTGACCGTGGAGTGTCGGGTAATCCCACCAATGTGGACTGCCATTGATGGGATTTCCACCATACGGCAGCCTGTCGGCGTCCGGACGGATTTCCGCGATTCAGTGAGCCGACTTCGCTTTCCGGCTACCGCGCCGCATGATGCTGCGCCCGCGGTGCTAGCCGTCCCGGAGGTGGCGGCGAAATCCTGTTTCTGATCTCCCCGGGTGCCGGTGGGCGTCCGGGTGCCTGCCGGGGGTCCGGCCATCAGGCGGAGGTGAACGTTGGGCAGTACCGATCCTGACCGCGTCGTTCGACTGGCGGTCGCCGAGGCGTTGGCGCGGGTGGCCGACCAGGACACCCTCGGGCTGGGCGAGGGCGACGCGCTGGAGAGCCTCGGGGGTGCGCTGCGCGAGGTGCTGCGCCGTGCGCTCGACGACCGCGTACCACTGGCCACCCCCGAGTTCGTCGACATGTGCCGCGAACTGCGCCTGAACCGTGACTCCCTCGACCTGCTGGGGCACCACCTGCTGACGGCGTTGCTGGCGCACCACGTCGGGCCGGACGCCCTGGTCCGCGTCGGGACGCTCCTCGGCACGGTCCGGCGCTACCTGCCCGAACCCCGTCAGCCCGCGCGCCGCAACACCGGCCCGGAAACCCGGCGGCGGGACGTACGCGCTGACAACAGTGTGGTGGGCCGCTACCGGCGGCCGAAACTGCCCGAGCACCTGCCCAGCCCGCCGAGTTGGACCTGCACCGGATGTGGCAGGGAGTGGCCCTGCGCCACCAAGCAGAGCCAACTGCTCGCCGAGTTCGGCGGGGCGCGCGCCGCACTCGCCGTCTACCTCGGCTCCTGCCTGGTCGCCGCCGCCCAGGACCTGCCGACCCTGCCCCTGCCCCGTGCCAGGCTGCGGTTCCTGGGCTGGCTGCCCCGCGCCCGGATGTGACGACACGCGGTACCGGAAGCCCCTTGGCCCTTCACCCCGTACCGCGCCGCCGGCCGTCAGGTCGCGGCGGCGGCCGGTCAGCCGTCGGCGCGGCGGCGGGAACGGGCGGGGCGGATCCGGACGTCCCGCTCGGGCGCCGGCCCGGACCGGTCGCCCGCCGAGGTCGGCTCGGGCCGTACCTGCGCCACCACCTCACACAGGTCCCGCAGCGGGTCGGCGGCCTGGGTCGAGCAGGCGACCCGCTGCAGCAGCGCCCGCAGGGTCGCCGACTCCTCGGACGTGATGGCCCCCAACAGGTGTGATTCGACGCGGCGCAGCGCACCCCGCCGTTGCTCCCAGGCCGCGCGGCCGGCGTCGGTGACGTCCACCAAGCGGCTACGCCGGTCCGCCGGGTCCGCCCGGCGGGCAACGTAGCCGGGCTGTTCCAGGTCGTCGATCAGGTACGTGAGCACGGTGCGGTCGATGCCGAGTTCCTCGGCTATCGCACCCTGGTTGCGGGCGGGCCTGTTGATCGCGGCGGTGAGCACCTGATAGCCGCGCGGGCCGCCGGGAAAGTCGGCGAGGGCGTGCTCCGCCGCCCGCACGTAGCCGCGGAAGGCGACGCCAAGCATCCAGCCCAGGTCGTCGTCGAGCGGATCGGGCCGGTCGCGTACGTCGCTGGCTCCCGTCATGCCCCGAACAATAGCGCGGCTCACGCTATCTTGGTGGCAGTAGATGTTCTATCCGGCATAAGGTCTACGTAACGACGCATCGACCCCCGAGACGTCGCGGAAACGGGAGGCTCACCGATGACCGACTACGGTCACGACCTCATCTTCGGAACGTTCACCACGCCCGGCAGCGACGACCCGGAGCGCACTGTCGGCCTCGCCGTCCTGGCCGAGCAGGTAGGGCTGGACCTTGTCACCTTCCAGGACCACCCCTACCAGCCGAAATTCCTGGATACCTGGACCCTGCTGAGCTACGTCGCCGCGCGGACCAGCCGGGTGCACCTGTCGGCGAACGTCACGAACCTGCCGTTGCGCCCGCCCGCGGTGCTCGCCCGCAGCGTGGCGAGCCTCGACCTGCTCAGCGGCGGCCGGGTCGACCTCGGCCTCGGTGCGGGCGCGTTCTGGGAGGCCATCGAGGCGATGGGCGGTCGACGGCTGACCCCCGGGCAGGGCGTACGCGCGCTGGAGGAGGCCATCGACGTCATCCGCCAGGTCTGGGACGCCGACGCGCGTGGGGGAGTGCGCGTCGACGGCGAGTTCCATCGCGTGCTCGGCGCCAAGCGCGGGCCGGCTCCGGCCCACGCCGTGCCCATCTGGCTCGGCGCGTACAAGCCGAGGATGCTTGAGCTGACCGGCCGCCGGGCCGACGGCTGGCTGCCCTCGCTCGCCTATCTCCAGCCCGGTGACCTGGCCAAGGGCAACGAGCTGATCGACGCCGCCGCACAGCAGGCAGGTCGCTCGCCCCAGGCCGTCCGCCGACTGCTCAACATCTCCGGCCAGTTCGCGACCGCCGAACGCGGGCCGCTGCACGGGCCGGTCGAGCAGTGGGTACGCGAGCTGACCGGGTACGCGCTGAACGACGGCGTCAGCGCGTTCATCCTCGCCAGTGACGACCCGGACGACCTGCGCCGCTTCGCCGGTGAGGTGGCGCCAGCCGTACGGGAACGGGTCGCGGCTGAGCGGGACGCCGCGTTGGCGCGTACCCCGGTCACGAAGCCTGTGGCGGTCACGCCGTCGGCGCGGCCGGCCCGTGCGCGGGTGACCGGCGGCGCGTTCGCTGTGGTGCCGACGCCCGACGACGGCCGGCGGCTCAGCGACCGGCAGGTCTGGGACGAGTCGGCCCGCCCGACCGGCCCGACGCCCGATCCGACGCGCACCTACACCCCGCACGAGCAGGCCAACGGCCAGCACCTCGTGCAGGTCCACGACGGCCTGCGAGCGGAGCTGGCCCAGATCCACGACCTCATCGAGCAGGTCGCGGCCGGCGAGATCGACGCCGGCGCCGCCCGCTCGCAGATCAACACGATGACGATGCGGCAGAACCGGTGGACGCTCGGCGCCTACTGCGAGTCCTACTGCCGGATCGTCACCACCCACCACACCATCGAGGACCAGGCTCTCTTTCCGCGGCTGCGGCACGCCGACCCCCGGCTGGCGCCTGTGGTCGACCGGCTGGAGCAGGAGCACCACGTCATCCACGAGGTGCTGGAGGGCGTCGACAAGGCGCTCGTCGCGTACGTCGGCTCGCCGGACGGGTTGGCCGATCTGCGCGCCGCGGTGAACCTGCTGACCGACGCCCTGCTGTCGCACCTCAGCTACGAGGAGCGGGAGCTTGTCGAGCCGCTGGCCCGGCTGGGGGTGAGCTGACCGGCGTCAGGTGGGGGCTTGCCCCGGCCTGATCTGAGAGACTACTCTCGAAACATGTCTCTCAAGAACCCGTACGGGGATTTCGAGATCACCGAGCCGCAGGCGCTGCGGGCGTTGGCGCATCCCGTCCGGCTCGCCATCCTCGACCGGCTCCAGCGGCACGGCCCGGCAACCGCCACCGGGCTGTCGCCGCACGTCGGCGCGACTCCGTCGGTGGTCAGCTGGCATCTGCGGCACCTCGCGACGTTCGGCCTCGTCACCGACGCGCAGGCGGTTCCGGGGGCCGCCAGCAAGCGGGAACGCTGGTGGCAGGCCGCCGCCCGGGGCTTCCGGTTCGCCCTGCCCGACGACGCCGAAGGCCAGGCCGCCGGCCGGCAACTGCGCGGCGAGATGTTCGCCCGCGCCGCCGAGGCGCCACAACAGTGGCTGCTGCACGACGAGCCCCGCCTGGACGACGCGTGGCGCGGGGTGGCAGGCCTCGCCGACACCCAGTTCGTCGCCACAGTCGAGGAGCTGCGGCACCTGGAAGAGGCGATCGAGGAGCTGCTCGCGCCGTACGTGCGTCGCAAGGACGACGACACACAACCCGCAGGCGCGCAGCTCGTCCGGATGCTGCGCTACCTGCTGCCCGAGCCCGGCGACCCGGGAGCGGCGCAGGACGATTCCGAGGTGGCGCAGGGCGAGCCCGGCGAGCCTGCGGCGTCATGACCGCCGTCGATGCCGTACCCGCACCGGTCCTGCACCGCGACCGGCGGTTCCGCACCTTCTGGATCGGCGAGACGGTCTCCCAGTTCGGCGACCGGATCAGCGAGCTGGCACTGCCGCTGATCGCCGTCTCCTTCCTCGCTGTCACGCCCGCGCAGGTCAGCGTCCTCACGGCACTGATCTGGCTGCCCAACCTGCTGGGCCTGTTCCTCGGCGCGTGGGTCGACCAGCGCACCCACAAGCGGCGAATCCTGATCATCGCCGACCTGATCCGCGCGGCGGTGCTGCTCAGCCTGCCGGTGGCGTACCTGTTCGACGCCGTGACCCTCACCCAGCTCTACCTGGTCGCGCTGCTCACCGGCGCCGGGGCGGTGTTGTTCGCGATGGCGCACCAGGCGTTCTTCGTGGCGCTGGTACCGCGGTCCTCCTATGTGGACGCGACAAGCAAGCTGAGCATGAGCCGCTCGCTGTCGTTTATCGCCGGACCGGCCGTCGGCGGGGGACTGGTCCAGGCGATCACCGCGCCGATCGCGATCGTCGTCGACGCGCTGTCCTTCCTCGGCTCCGCCCTGCTGCTCGGCCGAATCCCGGTCACCGAGACGCCCCCGCCGCCGCGCCGGACGTCCACTCTTGCCCTCGTCCGCGAAGGGCTCGTACTTGTCTTTCGCCACCCGGTGCTGCGCGCCGCGCTCGGCTGCACCAGCACCGTCAACTTCTTCACGTTCATCGCCGCCGCGCTGCTCGTGCTGTATGCCAGCCGTGACCTCGGCCTGTCAGCTGGCGCCATCGGCATCGCGTTCGGCGGCGGCGCGCTCGGTGGACTGGCCGGAGCGGCGCTGGCCCCCCGGGTGTCGCGCGCCATCGGTCTCGGCCGCACCGCGATGATCGGCGTGGTGCTGTTTCCCGCGCCGCTGGCACTGACCGCGCTGATCAGCGGCCCGACCTGGGCGAAGGTGGCCATGCTGGCGGCCATCGAGCTGGTCTCCAGCGTCGGGGTGATGCTGATGGACGTCAACCTCAACGCCCTGCTCACCGCTGTCACGCCCGACGACGCGCGGGGCCGCCGGGCCGGTGCGTACAGCGCCGTCAACTACGGGATCCGACCGCTCGGCGCGCTTGTCGGTGGCGCGCTGGGCACGACCATCGGGCTGCGGCCGACACTTGTCGTCGCCGGCCTGGGCGGCATACTCGCGGTCCTGTGGCTGCTCGCGTCGCCGATCCGTCACATCATGACCATCGACGAACAGGTGGCCTGACCGGCCGAGGTCCGGCTGGTGGCGGTGGGGGCCGGGGTCAGCTGGTCTGCTCCAGCAGCAGCCGGGCCAGCTCGGCGGGTTGCGAGAACATCGGCCAGTGGCCCGTGTCCATCGTGACCAGTCGCCAGTGGCCGCTTGCCACCAGCTCGGTGACGGTGGCATTGGGCTCAGGGCCGTCGAGCAGGCACTTGACGTACGTCGCCGGCAGCTCGCTCAGCGGCCGGTTCAGCACGGCCGGCTCGGCCAGCGTCGCGCCCGGGTGCGGGGTGGAGCCCTCGACCAGGCGGGCGATCTGCCCGTCGGTCAGCCCCTGACCGTCGAAGTCAGCCACGCCCAGCGGTGGCCAGTAGCCGTCGTTGTCGGCGAGCTGCGACGCCAACGCCTCAGGCCCCTGCCACCAGCCGGACACGAACGACTCACCGTCGACAGGCACCTCCGAGTCGACGAAGACCACCCGGGTCAACCGGTCGCCGATCCGCTCGGCGGCCTGACCCACCGGGATCCCCGAGTAGCTGTGTCCGACCAGCACCACGTCACGCAGGTCGCGTCGCTCGACCTCGCCGACGATGTCCTGGACGTGGGTCTGCTGCCCGGCGGGCAGACCCCGCTTCTCGGCGAGGCCGGAGAGGGTCAGCGCATGCGCCTCGTGGCCGGCCGCTCGCAACGGCGCCACCACCTCGTCCCACGCCCACGACCCCAGCCACGCACCCGCCACCAAGACGAAATCAGCCATGGCCGAGACCCTAACGCCGACCTGCGACAGTCGATGGCCCGTGGCCGTAGCCCTTGCGCGCCCCGCCCGCCCGGCGCGTGCAGCTGTCGTCGCATCGCCACCCCCGCAGCCTGGGCCTGCGGCCTCGCCTCAGCCCGTCACGGCCAGGTACGGGCCTCGGCCGCGAAGACCTCCGCAGGACTCTCCACCGGCAGTACGCAGAGCAGGTGCCCGCCGGGCGCCCGCAGGATGCGGCACTCCTGCCACTGGGTCACCTCATTGGCCCCCAGGCCGATGAGGCGGGCGGTCTCGGCCGGTACGTCGTCGGTTTCGATGTCGATATGGAAGCGCGGCGTGTCGTCCACCGACTGGACGGCGGTGACCAGCCCTGGCACGGCTCCGTGTAGGCCGACGAACTGCGGCTCGGCGGGATGCGTGCGGGTGGGCGCGCCCAGCGCGGCCGACCAGAACTGCGCGGCCTGTTCGGCCTCCGCCCGTGGTGTGTCGATCAACAGCGCGTACAGGCGACTTCGGTGCATTGAGGCAACCTATCGCCGTCGCCGCCGCGCTGCTCGCCCTCGACAGCCGGCCCGCCGTGCCGGCATGGCCCGACGGGGCTGTCGTGTTTGTAGTCGGGGATCAACCGGGCGGCGGACCGGGACGGTCGACCTGTGCCGCGAGCCGCTTCGGCGCGAGGAGGCAGTAGCTCTCGGTGAGCAACTCGGCCACCTCGTCCCAGGCCGTGTCGTCGTCCACGACCATGCCCAGCACGGTCGGGCCCCAATCGGGCTTGTAGAACGGATGCCCACTCGCCACGAGCCCGGCGATCTCGTCAGGTGGCGAGCGGAAGATCAGCAGGCAGGCCGGCGAATCCGCGTCGGCGGCGCGCGCGTGGGCCGGCTGGCGGGCCGGATCGACGGTCAGCACATGGGCGAAGGTCCGTTTGCGGATCCGCCAACGGGTGCCCACCCAGGCCGGCTCCTCATAGCTCTCCGGCAGCCCGAGGCAGATCGGCCGGAGCCGGTCGAGGACGTCGGGACTGACATCTCCGGGTTTGGTCACGGTCGGTGACGCTAACCGCCAGGTGTGACAATTCCCGCTCGTCGATGTGCGCCGACCGGCTCCGGCGGTGTGGTGCGCGCCCGCCGGATCCGCCAGGATGGGGCCGGAGCCGCCCACCCACCGGCCTGCCGTCCGCGCCCACCGAGGAGTGCCGTGCCGTCCACCCTGCTCTCACGCCGCGACCTGGACTTCCTGCTGCACGACTGGTTGCGGGTGTCCCACCTCGTCGAGCGTCCCCGCTACGCCGAGCACTCCCGGGAGACGTTCGACGACGCGCTGGACCTCGCCGAGCGGGTCGCCACCGAGCAGTTCGCCACGCACAACCGGGCCGCCGACCTCGCCGAGCCGACGTTCGACGGGCAGCGGGTACGGCTCATCCCGCAGGTCCGCGCCGCGTTGGACAGCTTCGCCGAGACCGGTCTGCTCAGCGCCGGGCTGGACGCCTCGGTCGGTGGCCTCCAACTGCCGCACGCCGTTGCCGCCGCCTGCTTCGCCTGGTTCCAGGCTGCCAATGTGGCCACCTCGGCGTACCCGATGCTCACCCTCGGCAACGCGAACCTGTTGCTGGCCCACGGCAGCGCGGAGCAGGTCGACACCTACGTGCGGCCCATGCTGGAGGGCCGGTTCTACGGCACCATGTGCCTGTCCGAGCCGCACGCGGGCAGCTCGCTCGCCGACATCACCACCCGCGCCGAGCCACAGCCGGACGGCACGTACCGGCTGTTCGGCACCAAGATGTGGATCTCCGGCGGTGATCACGAGCTGGCCGAGAACATCGTCCACCTGGTGCTGGCGCGAATCCCCGGCGGACCACCCGGGGTGAAGGGCATCTCGCTGTTCGTCGTACCCAAGGTGCTCGTCGGGCAGGACGGGTCGCTCGGCGACCGCAACGACGTGGTGCTCGTGGGCCTCAACCACAAGATGGGGTTCCGGGGAACCACGAACACCCTGCTCAGCTTCGGCGACGGCGGGCACACCCCGGGCGGTAGCCCCGGCGCGGTCGGCCACCTGGTCGGCACGCCACACCAGGGGCTCGCCCAGATGTTCCACATGATGAACGAGGCCCGGATCGGCGTCGGCGCCGGCGCCACAGCCCTGGGCTACACCGGCTACCTCAAGAGCCTCCAGTACGCCCGGGAGCGGCCGCAGGGCCGGCCCGTCGGCGCGAAGGACCCGACCACCCCACAGGTGCCGATCATCGATCACCCGGACGTACGGCGGATGCTGCTGGCGCAGAAGAGCTACGTGGAGGGCGCGATGGCCCTGGTGCTCTACTGCGCCCGGCTGCTCGACGAGCAGCAGACCGCCCAGGAGCAGGCCGACCGCGAGCGCGCACACCTGCTCCTGGACGTGCTCACCCCGATCACCAAGAGCTGGCCGTCGCAGTGGTGCCTGGCCGCCAACGACCTGGCGATCCAGGTGCTCGGCGGTGCCGGCTACACCCGCGATCACGACGTGGAGCAGCACTACCGGGACAACCGGCTCAACCCGATCCACGAGGGCACCCACGGCATCCAGGCGCTGGACCTGCTGGGACGCAAGATGACCATGCACGGCGGCGCGGGTCTGCTCCTGCTGACCGAGACGATGGGGGACACCGTCACCCGGGGCCGCAAGGCCGGAGGGGAAACCGCCGAACTGGCCGACCGGTTGGCCGGCGCGGTGGACCGGATCGTTGCGGTCACCCGTCGACTGTGGGCCGACGGTGACCCCGTGCTCGCCCTGGCCAACGCCAGCGCCTACCTGGAGGCGGTCGGGCACGTGGTGATCGCGTGGATGTGGCTGGAGCAGTGGCTGGCGCTGCCGCCGGACGGGGGCGGGGACGCGTTCCACGCCGGCAAGCGGCAGGCGGCCCGCTACTTCTTCACCGTCGAGCTGCCCCGCACCGGCCCCCAGTTCGACCTGCTGGAGAGCCGGGACCGGACCACGCTCGACATGCGCACGGACTGGTTCTGAACGGCAAGCCGCCTCACCGTCGACGGCTCTGGTGGTGCATGGCCTGCCGTCCCTTGACCACGCCCCACACGATCACCGCGACGAGCGCGATAAGCCCGATGATGACCAGCCAGCGGACGGCTTCGAGGAGCAGCCCGAGCAGGATGAGCACGCCGGCCACCACGGCGACAACCCAGAGCATGGCACGCATCTCGACCTCCCGTGACCGGCCCGCCTACGGCGGCGACTCCTGATCTTCTTCCCAGGCCGGGCGGCAGTATGCGCAACGGGGCGCAGAAGTCGGCTCAGGCCGCCATGCGGGCGACGTAGACGGTGTTTGCGGACTGGCCCCCGGTCAGCGGGTTGGCGAACGGCACCACGTGCGCCCGCGCGGTCGCGAACACCTCGGTGAGCGCGGCCGTGAACTCGGCGTCCGGCGGATCGTCCGACCAGAGGGCGAAGACGCCCTCCGGGCGCAGCAGCGCGGCGAGCCTCCGCAGCCCGTCCGGCGTGTAGAACGGGGCATGGCTGGGGTGCAGCACGTTGCGGGGTGAGTGGTCGACGTCGAGCAGCACGGCGTCGAACCGCTGATCCGGCGCGGTGCGAAATCCGGTGTCGTCGGCCACCGAGGCGAAGAAGTCGGCGCGTACGAAACGGGTCCGTGGGTCCTCGGCGAGTCCCGCCGCGAACGGCAGCAGCCCGCGACGATGCCAGTCGATCACGTCCTCGATGGCCTCCACCACCAGTAGTGACCGCACCCTCGGGTCGTCCAGCGCGGCGCACGCCGTGTAGCCCAGACCGAGGCCGCCGACCACCACGTCGAGCGTGTCACCTGTCAGCTCGGCCAGGCCCAGCCGTGCCAGCTCGATCTCCGCGACCGGGAACAGGCTGGACATCAGGTACTCGTCGTCGAGCTTGACCTCGTACACCTCGACCTGCAATGCCGGGTCCCGGCGGCGACGCAGGCTTATCGCTCCGATCGGGGTCTCCCGCCAGGCCAGCTCCTCGAAACGCGCGCCCATTGGTGCCTTCCCGCCGCCGGATTCGTCCCCGGATGCTACCGCTCGGGCGATCCTCGGCCACGCAGGGTCCGCGGGACATCGACGCAACGCATATTCTGTGGCCGGCCGATCCAGCGGAGGGACCTTCATGCCGTCGCGGCAGGACCAGCTGCACTCCTACCAGTTCAGCGTCCAGCGGGCGGTCGCCGCCCTTGTCATGCGGGAGACCGACCCGGCGCAGTCACCGTTTCGACGGCTCGCGGGGGCGGCTCTGGCAAGCGTTCTGGTCGCGGCGATCGGGCTTGGCGGCTTCGCGCTGTACGGCCTGTTCGCCGGCGGTGGCAAGGGCTGGCGCGATCCGGGCGCGGTGATCGTGGAGAAGGAGTCCGGCGCCCGCTTCGTCTACCGCGACCAGCGGCTGCACCCGGTGCTCAACTACGCCTCGGCGCTGCTGATCGTCGGCGCGGACCAGTCCAGGACCGTGCTGGTGTCCCGCCGCTCGATCGACGGCGTGCCGCGCGGGCTGCCGTTGGGCATCGCCGACGCACCGGATTCGTTGCCGGCGCCGGGACGGCTCGCGACCTCGCCCTGGACGGTCTGCTCGTCGATCATCGGCGGCGACGAGCCCCGCTCCGCGCTGCTGATCGGCACCGAACCCGTTGGCGGCCGACCGCTGGGCGACGACGCGTTGCTGCTGCGCCACCCGGACGGCGGCCTGCACCTGGTGTGGCGCCAGCGCCGCTACCTGGTCCGCGATCCCAGCCGGGTGCTGGCGGCGCTGGCCACCACGAGCGCCCGGGCGGTGCCGGTGGCGCCGGCCCTGCTCAACTCGCTGCCCGCCGGCGTCGACCTGGCCCCGCTCGCGCTTCCCGGCGTAGGCCGTCCGGCAACGGGGGTGCCGGGCGCGACGATCGGCCACGTCTTCCTGGTGCGCAACTCCGGCGGCGGCAGGCAGTACGCGGTAGCCCTCGACGGTGGGCTTGCCGGCATCACCGAGTTGCAGGCCGGGCTGCTGCTGGCCCGCACCGGTCAGGGCGAGCCGGAGCCGATGACGCTCGGTCGGTTCGCCGCGCTGCCCACGATGCCGGACCTCGCGCCCAGCGGCCCGACCGCCCCACCGCCGGCGCCACCCCGACTCGCCGCCGCCGACGGCCCGGCGGTCTGCACCCGCGTCGGCGACGACGGCGGTGCCGGCGAGGTGCGCTGGGGCGTACGCCTGCCGGACCTGGCCGCCGTGCCGCGTACCGCGCCGGCCGGCGGTGCCGTGCTGGCCGACCACGTGGTGGTGGAGCCGGGTCGCGGCGCGGTCGTCGAGGCCGCCGCGGCGCCGGGAGCGTCCGGCGGCGCGGTGTCCGTGGTCACCGACCTGGGCCGGCGGTACGTCCTCGCCGACCGGGAGGTGTTGGCGATGCTCGGCTACCGGGACGTGCCTCCGGTGCGACTGCCCGCCGGCCTTGTCAGCCTAGTGCCGGCCGGCGCGACCCTGGACCCGGCCGCCGCGCGGGCGGTGGCGGCCCCGGCGTGATCCAGACCAACCCGGGTGTCAGCTGGCCGGGCGGCGTAGCACGCTGACGGCGAAGTCTGCCTCGTCGCGCCACGGGCGCAGGTCCCAGGTGGCGAAGCGGTGCTCCAGGCGCAGCCCGGCGGCGACCGCGTCGGCGTCGAACGCTGTCAACGGGTAGCCGCGCTCGGTGCCGAAACCCACCGCCAGCACGCCGTCCGGGCGCAGGTGCCCGGCGATCCGACGCAGCACCTCCGGCTCGGTGCCGACGGCGACGAACGCGAGGACGTTGCCGGCGAGCACTGCGGCGTCGAACGGCTCGACCTCGCCGAGCGCCGGAAGGTCCAGTTCGGCAAGGTCGGCGACGAGCCAGCGCGGACCGGGGTAGTCGGCCTGGGCGGCCTGCACCAGCGCCGGGTCTGCGTCCACGCCGACCACGGTGTGGCCCCGCGCGGCCAGCGCGGCACCGACGCGGCCGGTGCCGCTGCCGGCGTCGAGGATCCGCGACCCGGGCGCGACGAGGGTGTCGACCAGACGGGCCTCGCCGGCCAGATCGGCCCCCTCTGCGGCGAGTTTGCGGAACCGGTCGATGTACCACTGCGAGTGCTCCGGACCGGTGTCGGTCGCCCAGCGGGTCGGGTTGGCCATACCGGTCACGGTAGCCGGGCCGGCCGGGTCGCCACCGGCGACCCGGAGCAGCCGGCCCGGCAACCGTTGCCGCTCAGCCCTTCTCCGCGCCGCTGGTAAGCCCCTCGGTGAGCAGCCGTTCGCTGGCGAAGAACAGGATCACGATGGGCAGGGTGAGCACCACCGACCCGGCCATCAGCACCGTCTTGGGCACCTCCACGCCGTCGGCGAGCAGGGACAGCCCGAGCGACACCGTCCACCTGTCGGGCTTGTCGACGAGGAACAGCAGGGCGAAGAGGAACTCGTTCCAGGCGATCATGAAGTCGTAGAGCGCGACCGCCATGATCGACGGCGCGGCGAGCGGCAGGCTGACCCGGCGGATGATGCCGAGCCGACCGGCGCCGTCGATGGCGGCGGACTCCTCCAGACTGACCGGGATCGTCTCGAAGTAGTTCTTCAACATGTAGACCGAGACCGGCAGCGTCTGCGAGATGTAGACGAGCACCAGCCCGAACAGCGAACCGCGCAGCCCGGCCCTGGTGAAGACCACGAACAGCGGGATCGCGATGACGATCGACGGAAACAGGTAGACCGCGAGGAACAGGAAGTCGACCTGCCGCCTACCGAAGAACCGCAGCCGGGCCACCGCGTACGCGCCGGGGATCGCGACCAGCAGCGTGAGCACTGTCGCCGCGACGGCGACCAGGCCGCTGTTGCGCATGAAGGTGAGGAAACCCTGGCCGCCGTCGTCGGTGGCCTTGAGCACCTCGGCGTACGTGGCGACGGTCAGCTCACCGAAGCCGACCACCAGCGCGCCGGGGTCGAGCAGCAGACGCTCGATGGGGCGTACCGACAGCACCAGCATGTAGTAGAAGGGGAAGACGGTGACCACCAGGAACGCGGCGATCACCAGGCGGCGCAGCCAGCGCAGGCTCACCGTCTCGACGACGTCCCTGTCCATCAGCCGACCCTCCGTCCGAAGAACCGCAGGTAGATCAGCACGAACACGATGAGCACCACGGCCAGCACGACCGCCTGCGCGGCGGCGGCGCCGATGTCCGTACGCGCGGTGAGGAACTCGTACACCCGCACGCTGACGACCTCGGTGCCGGCGGCCCCGCCGGTCAGCAGATAGACGTCGTCGAACTTGTTGAACGTCATGATGAAGCGCAGCACCCCCAGCAGGGCGATGACCGGCAGCAACTGCGGCAGCAGGATGTGCCGGAACCGTTGGGTGGGTGTGGCGCCGTCGACCCGGGCGGCCTCCTCCAGCTCGCCGGGCACCGCCTGGAGGCGGGCAAGCAGGAACAGGAAGGCGAACGGGAAGTACCGCCACGCCTCGAACACGATGACGGTGGCCAGTGCTGTCGACTCCTGGGACAGGAACGGCACGGGCGCGTCCCAGCCCAGCAGGCGCTGCCCCCAGTCGTTGACGATGCCGAGCTGCGGGTCGAGCATCACCTGCCAGACGAATGTCACGGCGACCACCGGCGCCACGTACGGCAGCAGCATGGACGCCCGGACCAGCGTCCGGCCCCGGAAGGGCCGGCGGACCACCAGGGCCGCGACCAGGCCGAGCACTATCGACCCGACGGTGCCGCCGATGCTGTAGAGAAGCGTCACCCACAGCGTCTCGGCGAAGCCGGGGGTGTGCAGCACCCTGTCGATGTTGTCCATCGTGAACTCGCCGAACAGCCCGGTCTTGCGCAGGGTGGCGAGCCGGACCCGCTGGAAGGCGAGCACCACGGTCCAGACGATGGGGATGCCGATGACAGCGATCGTGACGAGCAGCGTCGGCGCGACGAGCGCCAGCCCGGCCCGGGATTCACGGCGGCGCAGTGTAAGCGGCCGGCGCTTCGGCGGTGCCGGCCGCTCCCCGGTGGGGGAGCGGCCGGTGTCGGGCGCGGTGGTGGTCAATTGACGCCCGCCTTGATCGCCTCGACGTCCTTCCTGGCCCGGCCGGCGGCTGCCGCCGCGTCGGACTTGCCGCCGACGAGGTCGCCCAGCACCTTGGGCACCGGCAGCTCGCCGAGCATCGCGCCGACCAGCTTGCCCTGCCCCTGGCTGAGCCCCCACCGCCCAAAGGTGTCCGGGCTGCGGCGCAGGGTGGCGAGCACCTCGTCGCCGTACACATCGGCGAGGGGTTTCTTGGTGTCCACGCCGGCCTGGCTGGTGTTCCACGCGGTCAGGTACGCCTCCGGCTGGGCCGGGGTGCCCTTGCGGACCGGGAAGCGGCCTTCGGGGGACATGCCGAACCAGCGGGGGTAGCCGTCGCCGAGCATGTGCTCCACGAAGGACTTCGCCGGATCGGCAGCCGCGCCGTCCAGCACCGCCCACGAGCTGATCTCCCCATACTGGGCCGGTTCGGTGCCGTTCGGGCCCCTGATCGCGGTGACGAACCCGCTGTTCTTCGCGAGGAACGCCGGATCGGCCTGGCACTGCGGGCAGGTCGGCTTGGCGTCGCTGCGCAGCCCGGCCAACTCGTCGAGGATGAACGGCGACCAGATCACCATTGCCGCCTTGCCCGCGAAGTAGGTGGCCCGCGTGGTGTCGACGTCCTGCGCGCCCTTCACCGAGCTGGTGCGGATCAGGTCGCCGTAGAAGCGGAACGCCTCGACGCACTGCGGCGAATCGAGGGTGATACCGCCGGAGTCGTCGGTGAGCTGGCAGCCGTTTGCCAGCGCCAGGTGCTCGAACGTCTGCTGGGTGAACACGTCGCTGGGCGCCGTCGCCGCGGTGATCCCGGCGACGCCGCCGGTGTTCAGCTTCGCCGCGGCGTCGGTGATCCGCTCGTACGTGTCGGGGGCGGGCAGGCCGGCGGCGGCGAACAGGTCCTTGCGGTAGACGAGCAGCTGCCCCCAGCCGTCGCTGGGCACGGAGAGCTGTTTGCCGTCGTCGGCGGTCAACTCCAGCGCCCGGGGGGAGAACGTCTGCCTGCCCAGCTTGTCGACGACCTCCGCGTTCGCCGAGGCGTGCAGCAGCTCGTTGCCCGCGAGCGTACGGATGCCGGCCAGGGACACCGAACCGACCACGTCGGGTAGGTCGCCGGCGGCGGCGTTGGCGGCGATCAGGGACGGGAACTGGTCCTCGTTGACGGTGACCAGGTCGACCTGGATCCCGGTCTTGGCGGTGAAGTCCGCGATGATCGCCTTGGTGGCGGTGACCCGGTCGGCGACGTCTTCCAGACTCCAAACAGTGATCTTTTTGCTGTTGCTGTCGGATCCGTCGTCCCCGCAGGCCAGCAGGGTGGACGCGGTCAGTGCCAGGATCAGGGTGGTGGCGAGTATCCGCCTCGGAGGTGCTGACATCGGTGGCACTCCTCTCGAAGGGTACATGCCGGATTCAACCCCTTCGATTGATCAATGACAAGACATATAGCGATTTTTTGCTATCCTGGAGCCCAGTGCTACCGGGATGTGACACATGGGCAACTGGGTCGTCTCCCTCGCCGGGCCTCGGCAGATCAGCCTCGAGCCCTGCCCGCCGGATCCGCTCGGCCCCGGCCAGGTCCGGGTCCGTACCTGCTACTCGGGCATCTCGGCCGGCACCGAGCTGACCCTCTACCGCGGCAGCAACCCCCGGCTCAGCAAAGACTGGGACGACGCCGCCCGGATGTTCGTCCCTCGGCAGACCCCGGTGCCCTACCCGCTGATCGGGTTCGGCTACGAGGAGGTCGGCGAGGTCGTCGAAGCCGCGCCGGAGGTCACCGACCGGCACCCGGGGCAACTGGTGTGGGGCATCTGGGGGCATCGCGCCGAGGCCGTGCTCGCCGCCGACGCCGTCCGTCCACTGCCCGCCGGCCTGGACCCGCTGGCCGCGGTCTTCGCCCGACCCGGCGCCATCGCGCTGACCTCGGTGCTCGCCGCCGACCTGCACCTCGGCGACTGGGTGGGCGTCTTCGGCCAAGGCGTCATCGGCCTGCTCGCCACCCGCCTCGGCGTACTCTCCGGCGCCCGGGTGGTGGCCGTCGACCGGGTGCCCACCCGCCTGGAGTACGCCGCCCGCTACGGCGCACGGACCACTGTGGACGCCAGCGTCGCGTCCGCCGCCACAGTGCTGCGCCAGGCCACCGGTGGCCGGGGCGCGGACGTCTGCCTGGAGCTGTCCGGGGCGTACCCGGCGCTGCACGAGGCCATCCGGTCCACCGCACACGCCGGCCGGGTCGTGGCCGCCGGCTTCTACCAGGGCCAGGCCGACGGGCTCGGCCTCGGCGAAGAGTTCCACCACAACCGCATCCAGTTGGTGGCCGCCCAGGTCTCCGGCCCCACCCCCGCGCCGAGCATGGCCGGCCGGTGGACAGGCGATCGGGTGGCCGAGACCTTCATGGAGCTGGTGGCTGAGCATCGGGTCGACCCGTTGCCGCTGGTCAGCCACATCGTCGACGCCAGCGCCGTCGCCGACGCCCTCGCGCTGCTCGACAGCGGCGCCGGTGACGTCCTCCAAGTGGTGTTGAGGTTCTAGATGACCACCATCGCGCTCGCCTGCCAGGAACAACTCCTGCCGGGCACCGACCTGATCCAGAAGTACGCTCTCGCCACCGCCCTCGGCTACCAGGGCATCGAGCTGCGCGGGCGCGGCGACGGCGCGTTCGCCCGCCGGCTGCCCGAGCTGCGCCGCGCCCGCGCCGCCGGGGTGGTGATGCCCACCGTCTGCGTCGAGATGGACCACTTCATCGGCGACTTCGACCCCGCCCGGTCCGCCGACGCCGTCGCCAACCTGCGCTCCCAGCTGTCGGTGATCGCCGAGCTGGGCGGCGTCGGGGTGATGACCCCGGCGTCGTGGGGGATGTTCTCCCGCCGGCTGCCACCGTTCGAGCCGCCGCGTCCGCCGGCCGGCGACCGGCTGGTGCTCCTCGACGCCCTCGGCGAGTTGGGCGAGCACGCCCGGGCCGAGGGGGTCACCCTCTTTCTCGAACCCCTCAACAGGTACGAGGACCACATGGTCAACCGCCTCGACGAAGCGGCAGCCCTCTGCGCGGCGGTCGGCGTGCCATCGGTCCGGGTGGTCGCCGACACCTTCCACATGAACATTGAGGAGGACGACGTGCACCGGGCACTGCGTGCCGCCGCGCCGTACCTCGGGCACGTGCAGGTCAGCGACTCCAACCGCTACCAGCCGGGTGCCGGGCACCTGGACTGGCCGGCGCTCGTGCGAACCCTCCTGGAGCTTGACTACCGGGGGTGGCTGGCGTTGGAGTGCCGCCTGCGCGGTGACCCCGTCCGGGCCCTGCAACAGGCCGCCACGGTGCTGCGACACGCGCTGCCCCGGCGGGCCGCGGCATGACCGCCGCCCCGACCCGCACCGGCGGGCCGACCGACCTCGGCGCGCTGCGTCAGCTCGCCGTCACCACCCTCGACGCCAACTGGGAACACGACCACACAGTGCCGTCGCGCACCCTCTACCCACACCAGTGGAGTTGGGACTCGGCGTTCATCGCGATCGGCCTGGCCCACGTCCGCCCCGAGCGGGCCTGGCGGGAGCTGGCAAGCCTCTTTCGGGCGCAGTGGGCCGACGGGCGGGTGCCGCACATCGTGTTCAACCCCGCGCTGCGCGTCGGCGCGTACTTCCCCGGACCGGAACTGTGGCGCTCCACCGACGCCCAGGGGGCGCCCGCCGGGCACACCTCCGGCCTGGTCCAGCCGCCGGTGCACGCCCTCGCCGCGCTGCTGGCGTACCGGAGGGCACCCGAGCCGGTCGGCCTGGCCGCCCTGCATGAGCTCTACCCGGCGCTTGTCGCCCAACAGCGCTACCTCGCCGACCGGCGGGACGTGGCCGGCGACGGGCTTGTCTGCATCGTGCACCCGTGGGAGTCCGGGCTGGACAACAGCCCCGCCTGGGACGACCCGATGGCCGCCGTACCCGCCGAGGCGGCGGTGATGCGCGCGTACCGTCGGCACGACACCGCGCACGCCGACGCCGCGCACCGCCCCACGGACCTCGACTATGCGCGCTACCTGGCGATCGTCGCCGCCTACCGCGACCACGGTTACGCCGACCGCGCGCTGGCCGACCACCCCTTCCTGGTGGAGTGCCCGCTGTTCAACGCGGCGTTCGGGGCCGCCGAACACGCCCTCGCCGAGATCGCCGCGTTGATCGGCGCCGACCCTGGGCCGCACCGGGTCCGCGCGACCCGGATCACCGAAGCATTGGTACGTCGGCTGTACGACCCGGCGACCGGCACCTTCCAACCCCGCGACGTGCGTGCCGGACGGCTGCTCGGTGCGCGTACCGTGCTCGGGCTGACGCCGCTGATCCTGCCCGACCTGCCCACCGCACAGGCCGACGCGCTTGTCGTCGAGGCCCGCTCGGCGCGCTTCGGGGTGGCCGCGCGGATGGACCGCCCGCTGCCCAGCCACGACCGGACCGCACCCGACTTCGAGCCGCTGCGCTACTGGCGCGGGCCGAGCTGGCTGAACATCGGCTGGCTGATACGGCGCGGGCTGCTCGCGCACGGGCACCCCGAGTTGGCGGCTGGGCTGCGCCGGTCGATGATCGGGCTGGTCGCCGGGGCGGGCTGCCACGAGTACTTCCACCCGGACACCGGCGCCGGCCTGGGCTCGGCGGCGTTCGGCTGGACCGCCGCGCTCGTGCTCGACCTGCTCGCCGACGAGGTGTAGCCCTCCGTGTCGGCCCTAGGCAGTGTCTTCAAAGGATCTTCGTGTTGGATGATGTAGCGCGTGGGTCGTCGCTACGAGTTGTCTGACGTTGA
>NZ_JBNCKU010000012.1:0-86702 GCF_049841715.1 Micromonospora sp. DT41
AAGGCGGCCCGCAAGCGGGCCGCGCCGGCCCGGCCCCGGCCTGCTGGCGACCTCCGGCCGGCATCGGCCGGGCCGGCCGGCCACGTTGGTGTCCCTACAGCTGTTGTCGGCACCACCGTGGCACCTGTCCGGATTGACAAGGGCCCCGCTGTTGCTCAGGACCCCGTAGCTTCCGCCCGCTGTCCACCCCCGGGGCACTCCTCGGGCGGGGCGTAGGCGCGAATGGTGCCGTTGTGCCGCGCAACTCTTCCGTCAGCGGTAAGGGGTACGAGGCGTTTACAGACGGGGCAGTAGCCCCGCTGGTGCTGCGAGCGTTGCGTCACCATGCCCCCATCGTCGCCCATCGAGGCTCAGGTAGCGGGCTGGCGACGGAAGGTGCCAGGTCTGGCCGGACGGGACGGGACAGTCGGCGGACTGCACGAGCTATCGCCCTCCGGGCGGGGATCTTCGACAGAGATGGGGGAGGCCCGTCCGGACGGTGCGGTAGTCGGTGGTTGCGTGGGTCGCCATCTCCACCATGAGTCCCTGGCCCGCTCCACGGTGTGTGGGACTCACGGCGGAGATGGCTCTGAGGTTGGCCGTGCGGATTAGGACGGCGTGCGATCTGCGTGCGATAGGCGGCGGCGATCCGAGGCCAAGAGCGGTCAGCCACGGGCAACGCTGACAGATGCGGGATGAGGGCATACAGCAAGATCCCCACCTGCGTTTCCGCTGGTGGGGATCTCTGTAGCCCGGCGAAAGGCTATGTGGCCAGGGGCGGGGTCGAACCGCCGACCTTCCGATTTTCAGTCGGACGCTCGTACCAACTGAGCTACCTGGCCGTGTTACTCGGCTCATGCTACCCGCCGACCTGACGAATCAGCGGCAGGGTCACACGCTCCGATACGCAGAACGCCGCGCGGGGCGCGGCGTCAGCGCTGCGGTCCTGACGGGACTTGAACCCGCGACCTCCGCCTTGACAGGGCGGCGAGCACTCCAACTGCTCCACAGGACCTAGCTTGTGTTGCTCCGGCTTGCGCCGGTCGTGCCCCCAACGGGATTCGAACCCGTGCTACCGCCTTGAAAGGGCGGCGTCCTGGGCCGCTAGACGATGAGGGCGGCCCCGCCATCATTGCACACTCGCAACTTCAAGCGGACTTGCTCCCATCCGGCCCCGCCGGAGGCTTGGAAAGCATACGTGATGCCTGGTCGGTCGACAAAACCGGTATCGCAGGAGCTCCAGCGAGGCGAATAACCGCAGGTCAGGGCGTTCTAATGGAGTCGGGCGATGCCGTAGCGGCGCTTCAGGTCGGCGATCAGGTGCGGGCAGGCGGCGAGCGTCGCAGCCCGGTCGCCGCCGCCGTCGTGCAGCAGCACGATGGCTCCGGGGCGAGCGGCGGAGTGGATGCGCTTGGCGATCGTCTTGGCGGTCGGCTTGTTCCAGTCCTGCGGGTCGACGGTCCAGTGCAGGGGGCGCATGCCGAGTTCCTTCGCCACCGTCAGCACCTCCGCTGTCCAGCGGCCGCCTGGCTGGCGGTAGAAGGGCACCGGGGCGTTCGGGGCGGCCGCCCGGATGGCCTTGTTGGTCCGGGTCAGGTCGGCCCGGATCTCGGCGACCGGTCGACGGGCCAGATCGAGGTCGTGCCGCCAGCTGTGGTTGCAGAGCTGATGTCCCTCCCGGACGATCCGTCGAATCAGTTCGGGGTGGCGCTGGGCCTCGTGGCCGACGACACAGAAGGTGGCGCTCACCCGGGCAGCCCGCAGTTGGTCGAGCACCTTGGGAGTCCAGGTGGGGTTCGGGCCGTCGTCGAAGGTCAAGGCCACCGGCTTCACACCGGTGGTGCGCCGCAGGCCGGACGGAAGGGTGGACGGCAGCGGTCGCAGCGGCGGCTTCGGCGGCTTGGTACGTGTGGGGCGCGGCGTCGGTGTGGGCGGCGTGGTCGACTCGATCGGCTGTGGCCCGCCGGCGGCGTGAATGCTGCCGCGCGGCTGCGCGCAACCGGACAGGGCCAGCACCACGGCGAGGACGGACGCCAGGGCGGCGCGGGCTTGCATCTGTTCGCTCCCGGGGGTCGGGGCAGGCGGACCACCGACGGTAGTGGAAGCCACCCCGAGCCGACAGGGCCGGTCAGGTCCCCGTCGACTGGTCCAGCGAGTCGCGTACCGCGACGGCGAGGGAGAGCGCCTCGGCCAGGTCGAACGGTCGCACCACCCCGGCGGGCAGTGTGTCGGCCTGCCAGCCGGGGCCGGCCGCGAGGATCAGCAGTGGGCGTCGGGGCGCGGCGAGCAGGGCGACGAGCTGGGCCGGATCGGCGGTGGCCCGGGTGTGCGACCAGAGCACCACGGCGGCCGGGCCGGTTCGCGTGACCGCCTCGACGAGGGCGGCAAGCGGTACCCGCGCACCAAGCATCCGGTAGCTGATCCCGACCTCGGCGAGCGCGGCGGCCAGCGCCTCCAGGGGCAGGCTGTGTTGCTCCTCGTCGGCGCACGACAGCAGAATGCGGGCGGGGCCGGTGGGCGCGTGGGCCCGACTGGTCGCCGCGAACGCCTCCGACACGCAGCGGGAAATCAGATGTTCGACCTCGACCAGGGCGCCGGTGGCGGCGTGCCGCTCGCCGACGCCGACGAGTACGGGACGCAGCAGGTTCTCCCAGGTGGCGACGACACCGCTGGCGGTCAGGGCGTGCGCGATCGTCTCGTTGATGGCGGCGGCGTCCAGTCGCATGGCGGCGCGGGCCAGCCCTCGGGCGGCCGGGCCGGCGCGACCCACCGGGATGGATCCGCCGCCGTCCCGGTGGGGCGGGCGGAGCCGATTTCCGTTACGAGCGACGTCGGCGGCCACCTGGTTCGGTGCCTGGCGTGCCCACCGGGCCGCCTCGGCAGGACTCACACCTTCGGCGGTGAGCCGCCGCATGATCTCGAGGCGGGCCAGGTCGGCGGGCGTGTACCGGCGGTGGTGGCCCGGGACATGCTCGCTCGGGCCGAGCCCGTAGCGCTGGTGCCAGGTGCGCAGCGTGGTGACTGCCACCCCCAGCCGCCGCGCGACGGCGCCAGCGCTCAGCGCCTCATCGGCCACCCGACCGCTCCGCCGCGTCATCCGCCGACGATCCGGACGGGGTCACGGCCGGGCCGGGTGCGCCCGGCGTCTCGCCAGAGGGGCGCAACAGCCGGTTCACCACCCCACCCAGCCACGGTGCGTACGACCGGGGGTCGCGGTCCAGCTCGGCTTCGAGGGCGGCAGGATCTGCCCAGCGCAGCTCGGCCACCTCGTCCGGGTCCGGTTGCAGTGGGGCGGCGGGCAGGAACTCGCCGCGCAGCACGTGGTCGTACTCGAATTCGACCCGACCGGTGGTCGGATCCTCGGCGTAGTAGACGTAGACGCCGACCTCCGTCAGCTCGACCGGGCCGGTGCCCAGCTCCTCGCGTAGCCGCCGGTTGGCGGCCTCGGTGAGCGACTCGTCCGGTTGGGGATGGCCGCAGCAGGAGTTGGCCCACCGCAGCGGAAACCGGGTCTTGACCGCGGCCCTGCGCTGCAGCAGCACCTGGCCGTCCGGGTCGACAAGCAGCACCGAGAAGGCCCGGTGGAGCTGCCCCGGCGGCTGGTGGGCTGTTGCCACCGTGGCTGCACCGAGGGCCTGGCCCGCGTCGTCGACCAGTTCGACGAGGTGTTCCTCGCGGCTGCTCATCGGCCCTCCCCGGTGATCCGACCGGCGGCCAGCTTGCCGGAGATCAGCACCATCGGCACACCGACCCCCGGTTGGGTGCCGGAGCCGACGAAGACCACGTTCGCCAGGTCGCGGTGCAGGTTCGACGGGCGGAACGGACCGGTCTGGAAGAGCGTGTGCGCGGCGGCGAACGGGGTGCCCGCGGCCATTCCCTGCTCCGCCCACTCGGCGGGGGTGATCGCCTGGAGCACCTCGACCCCGTCGCCGAAGCCGACGTAGCCGCGCTCCTCGAGGGTGCCGATCAACTGGTCGCCGTAGCGCCGGGTCAGGTCGCCACGCCACTCGAACGGCGCCCGGTCGAGGTTGGGCACCGGTGCGAGCACGTAGTAGGTGTGCCGGTCCGGTGGGGCAACCGACGGGTCGGTCCGGCTCGGGTTGGTGACCAGCAATGACGGGTCGGTCATCAGCTCACCCCTGCGGATGACCTCATCGAAGGTGCCCTTCCACGCGCGGCCGAAGTGGATGTTGTGGTGGGCGATCTTCGCATATCCCTGCCGCGAGCCGACGTGCAGCACGACGCACGACGGCGAGTAGGTGAGGCGGCGCGAGGGGGCGGCGGGAAGCAGATCCCGGTAGGCCACCGGCAGGTCCGGGTTGAGCACAACCACGTCCGCCGGCACCAGTTCGCCGTCGGCGGTGAGCACACCGGTGGCACGGCCGTTCACGGTCTCCACCCGCGTCACTGTGGTGTCGTACCGAATTTGCACGCCGTGCTTCTCGGCGGCGCCGGCCATGGCCCGGGAGACCGCGTGGATGCCGCCGCGCGGGAAGTAGACACCGGCCACCGAGTCGAGGTACGCGATGACCGCGTAGATGGCCAGCGCGTCGTGCGGGGCGAGGCCGGCGTACATCGCCTGGAAAGAGAAGATCCGCTGGGTACGCGGGTCACGGAAGAACTGGTTGATCTTCGTCTGGAGGCGGCGGAAGGCACCGCCGGTGAGCAACTTGAGCAGGTTGCCGGTGATCAGGTCGGTGGGGGCGTCCAGGTTGCGCTCGATGAAGTCGGTCCGCTCCAGCCGCCACAACTCCCGCGCGTAGTCGACGAAGCGCAGGTAGCCGTCGGCCTCGCGCGGCCCGCAGACCCGGGAGATCTCGGCAGCCATCCGCGTGGTGTCGGTGAGCACGTCAAGCGTGGAGCCGTCCGGGTAGTACGCCCGGTAGGCCGGGTCGAGCGGGGTCAGGTCGAGCCAGTCGTGCAGCTCCTCACCGACCGCGCCGAGCGCCTCGGCGATCAGGTCGGGCATGGTGAGCACCGTCGGGCCGGTGTCGAAGTCGTAGCCGTCCACCGAGAGCCGACCCGCCCGGCCGCCGGGCACCGGCTCGCGTTCCAGCACTGTCACCTGCCGGCCGCTGCCGGCCAGGTGCAGCGCGCAGGCCAGCCCACCCAGCCCGGCGCCGACGACAACCACCCGATCCGTTCGTCCCGTCACCGTGCGCACGTGACCTCCTTGAAAAAGTCGCTCATCAGGCCCGCCGGTCGGTGGCGGCGGTGGCCAACCCGGTCAGCGCGGTCCGCGCCGTCCGGTCCACGGGCGCGGCGTCGAGCGCGGCCAGCGCGTCGCCCACCCGCTCGGCGATCATCCGTTCCACCCGCGCCACCGCGCCGGTGTCGGCTACCAGTTCGGCGAGCTCGTCGACCGGCCCGGTGTCGGCTTGATCCAACGCTCTGCGCTGGGCGGGCGTGGCCAGTTGCCGGGCCAGCATGAGCAGTGTGGTGGGCTTGCCGGTGCGCAGGTCGTCGCCGGCCGGCTTGCCGGTGGTGGCCGGGTCGCCGTAGACACCCAGCAGGTCGTCGCGGAGTTGGAACGCCTCGCCGACGGCAAGGCCGTAGCGGGTGTACGCGGCGACGAGCGGGGCGTCGGTGCTCACTCCGGCCAGGGCGGTGCCGAAGAGCAGCGGTCGTTGCACCGTGTAGCTGGCGGTCTTGTAGCGGGCCACCCGCAGCGCCCGGTCGACAGTCCAGTTGGCCGCGTCGTTCTCGCCGAGCACGTCCAGGTACTGCCCGGCGATCGTCTCCACCCGCATCTGGTCGTAGCAGCGGCGGACCTCCAGCAGCCGTGCCGGCGGCACTGCGGCGTGCGCCAGCAGCCGGTCGGCCCAGACCATGCAGAGGTCGCCGATGAGCACAGCGGCAGCCTCGCCGTAGCGGTCTGGATCGCCCCGGTGGCCGGCGGCGACGTGCTGGGCGGCGAGCGCGACGTGCGCCGTGGGCCGGCCGCGCCGGGTGGCGGAGTCGTCCATCACGTCGTCGTGCACCAGCGCGAAGGTGTGCAGCAGTTCGAGGGCGGCCAGCGCAGGCAACACCGGTGGGAGTGATTCGCTGCCGCCGGACGCGCCCCGCCAGCCCCAGTACGCGAACGTGGACCGGAGACGTTTCCCGCCGACCAGGACTGCGTCCCGTGCGGCTGCCGCGAATTCGCCCATCGCTGCGTCGATCTGAGCGAGGGATTCGACCTCGGCGGTGAGGAAAGTGGTGAGGGTGTCGTTGACGGCGGTGCTCAGATCGTGGGTGTACGCAGCCAGGACGGCACGGACCGGATCGTCCCTGTCGCCCGGCTCTGTCGGAGCCACACGGATCGCGTTGCCCGTCGCTGCGTCGTTGGCCATGTGGGCGAGCGTACCCTAGGCTACGAGTTGCGTCGATTGGTGCGTCGATAATTGAGGAGGGTCCGGTGGACACGGATCTCACCGCTGCCTATGACCGATGCCGTGAGCTGCACAAACGCCACGGCCGCACCTACTATCTCGCCACCAGACTGCTTCCCGCCTGGAAACGGCGACACGTGCACGCGCTGTACGGCTTCACCAGGTACGCCGACGAGATCGTCGACCGCACCGAGGACCTTCCGCCGGCCGAGCGGGCCGCCCTGCTCGACGACTGGGCCAGCCAGTTCGTGGCCGGTCTGCACGGCGCGCAGGTCGACGACCCGTTGCTGCCGGCCGTCCTGCACACGATCGCCATCTTCGATCTCGACCGGGACGACTTCGCGTCGTTTCTCAAGAGCATGGCGATGGACCTGACCGTCACGGCGTACCCGACGTACGACCACCTGCTCGACTACATGGAGGGCTCGGCGGCCGTCATCGGCACCATGATGCTGCCGATCCTGGGCAGCTCCGACCCGGCCGCTGCCCGCGAGCCCGCCCGGCAGCTCGGCTTCGCCTTCCAGCTCACCAACTTCATCCGGGACGTCGCCGAGGACCTCGACCGGGGCCGCACCTACCTGCCCGACGAGGACCTTGCGAAGTTCGGCGTCACCCGCGACGACCTGCTCGAGGCCCGCAACCGAGGGCGCGGCACGCCCCGTATCAGAGAGCTGATCGAGTACGAGGTGACCCGAGCCCAGGCGCACTACGCCGCCGCCGCACCGGGCATCACCATGCTCGCCCCTGCCTCGCAGGCCTGCATGCGCACCGCGTACGCGCTCTACGGCGGCATCCTCGACGAGGTGGCCGCGCAGAACTACGACGTCTTCGCTCGGCGTGCCCTCGTGCCGCAGCGACGGCGGATGGCGGTGGCCGCCCGCGCACTGCTCACCCCGACCGGCACCCCCGTCACGATTCCCGGGCCGACGATCCAGCCGGCCGCCCGCTAACCGCCAGCTGCACTGCAAGAAAGGGCACCTTATTAACGCCTGGTGTTGTAGAAGGGGCCCTTCCTAACAAGCGGTCAGAGGCAGGAGTGCAGGGCTTCCGCCAACTCGTCGACACGATCGTGCTCGGCCAGCGTGGCGGTGGCGTACGCGAAGGTGTAGCCCCGGCCCGGGTCGGCCCACGCGCTGCTGCCGCCGATGCCACCCATGCCCCAACTGCCGTCCGGCTCCCACTGCATGCCCAGCGTCCACTGGGCGACCCGGTCCAGCACCAGGTCCGGCCCGTCGTACTGGACCCTCGTCGCCTCCGCCACCAGGTCCGGGCTGACCAGGCGTACGCCGTCCAGGACACCGCCGGCCAGCAGACCGGCGTAGAGCCGGGCCAGGCCGGCGGCGGTGGCGTGCAAATTGACCGCCGGCACCTCGGCGCCCCGCCAGAGCGGACTGTTCAACACGGCCAGGTCGAGCCCACCCGCGGGGTTGCCGATGGCGCGGGCGCGCAACGAGCCCGGCGTACCGAGCGCTCGGGTCGGCCACTGCGGGTCGCCGTAGCGCAGGTCAGCGCAGCGCCGCTGATCCGCCGCGGCCAACCCGAAGCCGAGGTCGAGTCGCCACGGGCCGGCGATCTCGTCGGCCAGGTAACGCCCCACCGACCGACCGTCCACGCGGCGGACCAACTCGCCCACCAGGTGGCCGTACGTCCACGCGTGCTCACCGGCCACCGAGCCCGGCGTCCACTCGGGGTCGGCGGCGGCCAGATCGCCGGTGAGCAGCGCCCAGTCGGTGATCGCCGTGGCCGGCCGGGGCACCGGGAAGGCCGGCAGTCCGGCGGTGTGCGACAACACCTGGCGCACGGTTGCCGGGGTACGGAACTCCGACCAGTACCGCGTCACCGGCGCGTCGATGTCGATCCGTCCCCGGTCGACGAGCATCAGCAGGCAGAGTGCCGCGACGGGCTTGCCGACCGAGTAGACGTTCACGAGCGTGTCGTGCCGCCACGTCCCGCCGTCGTTCCCGGCGGTGGTCCGTGACCCGCCGTCGGGCCTGTCGGTGGTCCGTGACCCGCCGACCAGGTCGACCACCGGGTGACCGTCGTACCAGATGGCCAGGCTGGCCCCGGTCTCCCGACCGGAGCTGAGCAGGTCGTGGAAGCAGTCCCGGACCGGGGCGAAGCGCGCGTGCATCAGGCCACCGTAAGTGGAGTTGCCGCTCCCCGTGCCTCTGGCCCACGTTCTGCTCGCACGCGGCCCTGGAGTGCTCTGATGAGCGTGATACCTCAGAGTCATATTGATGACTCTGAGGTATCAAGCTCATAGCATTGACCGATATCCGGCGCGGAGGCGCGGAGGCGCTGCCTGGTGAAGGCGGCAAGACACCGCAGCGGAACGGCAAATCCCGACGATCCTGCTGTTCATTTCTTTCAGTAATGTGACGTACGATTGCGGCCGTGACCAAGCGGTTGACTGAAGTTGCCAAGAAGGCGGGCGTCAGCGAGGCCACCGTCAGCCGGGTGCTCAACGGTCGGGACGGGGTCTCCGAGGCGACCCGGACGGCCGTGCTGACCGCGCTTGACGTGCTGGGCTACGAGCGACCGACCAAGCTGCGTGGCGAGCGCGCCCGGCTGGTCGGGCTGGTGCTGCCCGAGTTGCAGAACCCGATCTTCCCGGCGCTCGCCGAGGTGGTCACCGGATCCCTCGCCCAGCGCGGCTACACGCCCGCCCTCTGCGCCCGCACCATCGGTGGTGTGTCCGAGATGGACTACGTCGAGATGCTCCTCGACCACCAGGTCTCCGGCGTGATCTTCGCCGGTGGCTCGTACGCGCTGGCCGACGCCCGCCACGACCACTACCGCCGGCTGACCGATCGGGGCCTTCCGGTGGTGCTTGTCAACGCCGGCGTCGACGAGTTGGGCTTTCCGCGGGTCTCCACAGACGACGCCGTGGCGGTGGAGCAGGCGTACGGGCATCTGCGCTCGCTCGGTCACGAGCGGATCGGGATGGTGCTCGGCCCGGAGGGGCACGTGCCGTCGCGCCGCAAGCTGGACGCGATGGTCCAGGCCGCCGGTTGGGGTGACGCCGAGCGTGAGTGCGTGGAGCGTTCGAGCTTTTCGATGGAGGGCGCACGGGTCGCCGCGACCAAACTTGTCGAACGTGGCGTGACAGGCATCATCTGTGCCAGCGACGTGCTGGCTCTGGGCACCATCCGGGCCGCCCGGCGGCTGGGTCGTGCGGTGCCGACCGACATCTCGGTTGTGGGCTTCGACGACTCGGCGTTCATGACCTGCACCGACCCGCCGTTGACCACGGTGCGGCAGCCCATCGAGACGATGGGTCAGGCCGCTGTGGACCTGCTCGTCACCCAGATCGAGGGCGTCGGCGTCCTTCAGGACGAGTTGCTGTTCGAACCGGAGCTGGTTGTTCGCGGCTCCACCGCACCGGCCCCGGGTCGCTGACCACGCCCGTGCGCTGACGCTGCCGGGGTACCGACCCGTACCCATCTGACGACGTTCGGCCGTCGACCGCTCACCAGCGGTCGGCGGCCGTTTTCGTCGTTGCCCGGCCCTCGCCGGCAGCAGCCTGAGCGCCACCTGGTCAAAGAGCGGCAAAAGCTCTCAAGGTCACCCCAGCCCCGCATCACTATCCCTATCTGTCACTCAGATGTCGTGTCTTTTCATGTTGCAGTCGCACTCTTGCTGAAGCGAGTTCTCATCGCTACAGTGACGTCACTCACACCTGGCACCGGCGCAGCTACAAGGCGTCAGGTCTCACCACCGCAGATTCAGCGACGTCATGGAGACACCCGTTCCCGAAGGGATGGACAGATGTCCGTACCGCAATACCGAAGGGCTGCGGCGTTAGCGCTCGTGGCCGGCCTGGGGCTCAGCCTCACGGCGTGCTCCACGAAGAGCGACGACAAGGACACGACCGCTGGCGGCAAGGTCACCATCACTGTCGACTGCCAGCCCGTCGGCGCGCAGAAAGAGCTGTTGAAGAACTGGAACGACGATGTCGCCGAGTTCCAGCGGCAGAACCCGGACATCGTCATCAAGAGCGTGAGCGTCGGCGAGCAGTGCAACAACCCGCCGGACTTCACCGCCCGCCTCGCCGGCGGCACCGTGACGGACGTCTTCTACGGGTACATGACCGATCTCCAGCAGGTGCTGGACTCCGGTCAGGCGATGGACATCTCCGAGTACGCGAATAAAGACACCGTCCCCACCTGGGACAGCATCGACCCGGCGCTCAAAGAGGTCTTCAGCGACGGCGGCAAGCTCTACGCCGTCCCGGTGAAGAACTACTCGATGGGCCTGGTCTACAACAAGGCCCTGTTCCAGCAGGCCGGGCTCGACGTGAACAACCCGCCCAAGACGTGGGCCGACGTCCGGGCCGCAGCCAAGAAGATCTCCGCGCTCGGCAACGGCATCGCCGGCTACTCGGAATACAGCGCCGGCAACACCGGCGGCTGGCACTTCACCTCCCTGCTCTACTCGCAGGGCGGCCGGGTGCTGACCGAGGACGGCAAGAAGGCCGACTTCAACAACGCCATGGGCAAGCAGGTCCTGCAGAACCTCAAGGACATGCGGTACGGCGACAACAGCATGGGCGCCCGCCAGCTCCTCCAGTGGGGTGACCTGCTTACCAACGCCGGTGCGGGCAAGGTCGGCATGTTCATCGGCGCACCGGACGCCACCCAGGCGATCGTCAGCCAGTTCCAGGGCAAGTTCCAGGACTGGGCGATGAGCCCGCTGCCCGGCCAGGACGGCCTGGCGAAGGGCACTCTCGGCGGCGGCGAGGGCTACTTCTTCAAGAAGGGCCTCACCCCCGAGCAGGTAAAGGCCGGTCTGAAGTGGATCGCGTACCAGAAGTTGACCCCGGGCAAGGGGCAGTTCGACTACGTGCGGGCCAAGCCGCAGAACTACCCGGTGGGTCTGCCGCAGCCGCTGCTCTTCGCCAACGGCAGTGACGCGCAGAAGCAGGAACTCGAACTGCGCAAGGCGAACGCGAACGTCGACACCGCGAACTTCGCGATCTTCGAGGCGACCCCGATCCCGATCAAGGGCGAGCCCCGCAACGCGCAGGCGATCTACGCGGTGCTCGACGCCGCGATGTCCGGGGTGCTCACGAACCCGAACTCGAACATCGACGCGCTGCTCAAGACGGCCGAGGACAAGGTCAACCAGCTCCTGTCCGCCCAGAGCTGACCGGCAGGTGTGGGGGCCGTGGCACCCGGCCCCCACACCCCGTGCCGCACCGTCCGCGTCACTGACTTGGAGTTGCCTTGACGATCACCACCGTCCCGGAGACCCCCAGCAAACCGGGCCGCCCGACGTCGCCGTACCCGGTGGGGCCGCAGCGCACCAGCCTCGGCCGCAAGGTACGGGACAACCTCACCGGGCACGCGTTCCTGATCGGCGCGGTGCTCTGCTTCGTGGTCTTCTCCTGGTACCCGATGATCCGCGGCATCGTCATGAGCTTCCAGCGGACCCGGCGCGGCGAGACGACCTGGGTGGGCTGGGACAACTACCTGCGCATCGTCGACGACCCGAGCTTCTGGACCGCCTGGAAGAACACCGCCTACTTCACGGTCCTCGCGCTCGCCCTCGGGTACGTGGTGCCGTTCTTTGTGGCGATCCTGCTCAACGAGTTCCGCCACGCCAAGGGATACCTGCGGATCCTGGTCTACCTGCCGGTGATGCTGCCCCCGGCCTCGGCGCTGTTCCTGTTCAAGTTCTACGCGTACGACCCCAGCGAGGCGGGGTTGTTCAACGCGATCCTGAAGGCGTTGCACCTGCCCACGTCGCAGTGGATGCAGTCGCCCGGGATGACGATGCCCGCCATGGTGCTCGCGTCGACCTGGATGAACATGGGCGGGGCCGTGCTGATCTACCTGGCGTCGTTGCAGAACATCCCCGGCGAGCTCTACGAGGCTGCCGAGTTGGACGGCGCCGGGATCTGGAAGCGGATCCGCCATGTGACGATCCCGCAGACCCGGCTGATCCTCGCGCTGCTGGCGATGCTCCAGATCGTCGCCACCATGCAGGTGTTCATCGAGCCACTCATTCTCGCCAACGGCGCGGGCGCGGAGGACTCCGCGACATCGGTGGCGTACCTCATCTATCAGCACGGGTTCTTCCAGAACGATCTCAACGGCGCCGCCGCACTGGGCGTGATCATGCTCGTGGTGCTGGCCGGCTTCTCCGCCGTGTACGTGCGGCTGACCGCGAAACAGGACTAGGACGGCGAGAATGGCACAGGACTCCGGGACCCGGACCCTCATCTCCCATGCCCAGCTCAGCAGGGGGCGCGGTCGGGTCATCTACTGGGCACTGCTGGCCATCGTCGTGGCCGGCTTCACGCTCGTCTTCCTCGGCCCGCTCTACTGGATGGTCACCGGCGCGCTCAAGTCCGGCCAGGAGATCGCACAGACCCCGCCGACGCTGTTCCCGAAGGACCCCCAGCCGCAGAACTACATCGACGCCTGGAACAACCTGGCCCTGGCCAAGCTGCTGTTCAACACGTTCTACTACGCGGCCGGCGCGGTGCTGTTCCAACTCGTCTTCGACAGCGCGGCGGCGTACTCACTGTCCAAGCTCCGACCGATCTTCGGCAACACGATCCTCGCCCTCATGCTGGCGACGCTGATGATCCCGGCGATGGTGCTCATCGTGCCGCAGTACGTGACAGTGCTCGACCTGCCGATCCTGCACATCAACCTGCTCGACTCGCCGTTCGCGATCTGGCTGCCGATGGTCGCGAACGCGTTCAACATCTTCCTGTTGAAGCGGTTCTTCGACTCGATTCCCGAGGAGTTGATGGCGGCGGCCCTGGTGGACGGGGCGACGCCGCTGCGTACGCTCTGGTCGATCATCCTGCCGCTGTCGCGTCCCATCCTCGGGGTCGTCTCGATCTTCGCCGTGACGGCGGTCTGGAAGGACTTCCTCTGGCCGAAGCTGGTCATGCCGTCACCCGAGACCAGGACGGTGAGCGTCGGCATCTACACCTTCGCGGGCGGTACGCCGATGAACGTGGTGATCGCCGCGTCGGTCATCGCCGCGATCCCGACCGTCATCATCTTCCTGGTCTTCCAGCGGAACATCATGTCCGGTCTGACCGCGGGAAGCCTCAAGGGATGACCACCACCGCAACACCGCGGCGACCAACGGTGGTCCGCTCCGAGACAGAGACAGGTCGGCGAGCACGTCGACGTACTGACGCAGAAAGCAGGTGCTCGTGTCCACAGCAGACAGAGGTCCGTGGTGGCGTGGGGCGGTTATCTACCAGGTGTACCCGCGGAGCTTCGCCGACGGCAACGGCGACGGCATCGGCGACGTCGCCGGCATCCGGTCCCGGCTCGACCACCTGTCCGCGCTCGGCGTCGACGCGATCTGGTTCAGCCCCTGGTATCCGTCGCCGATGGCGGACGCCGGCTACGACGTGTCCGACTACCGCGACATCGACCCGGTCTTCGGCACCCTCGCCGAGGTGGAGGCGCTGATCACGGAGGCGCACGAGCTGGGTATCCGGACGATCGTCGACGTGGTGCCAAACCACTGCTCCGACGCGCACCCGTGGTTCCAGGCGGCGCTGGCCGGCGGCCCGGTAGCACCTGAGCGGGACCTGTTCTGGTTCCGCCCCGGCCGTGGTCCGAACGGCGATCAGCGGCCCACCGACTGGGTCGGCGAGTTCGGCGGCGAGACCTGGACCCGCACCACCAACCCGGACGGCACCCCCGGAGACTGGTATCTGCACCTGTTCGCCCCGCAGCAGCCGGACTTCAACTGGGACCACCCCCGGGTGCGGGCCGAATTCGAGGACATCCTGCGGTTCTGGTTCGACAGACGGGTCGACGGCATCCGGATCGACTCGGCCGGGCTGCTGGTCAAGGACGGGACGCTGCCGGAGGTCCGGCCGGACCAGCCGCACCCGTTCCACGACCTCGACGGCGTACACGACATCTACCGGGGCTGGCGGCGGGTCGCCGACTCGTACCCGGGCGACCGGGCGCTGATCGGCGAGGTGTGGCTGCCGGACCGGCAACGGTTCGCCAACTACCTGCGCCCCGACGAGCTGCACGCGGCGTTCAACTTCGACTTCCTCGGCTGCGCCTGGGACGCCTCGGCGTTGCGCGAGAGCATCGACGGGACGCTTAGCGCGCACGCCCCGGTCGGCGCGCCCGCCACCTGGGTGCTGTCCAACCACGACGTCACCCGGCACGTCACCCGCTACGGCCGGGCGGACACCACGTTCAGCTTCGCCGCCAAGCGCGAGGGGATCCCCACCGACCTGGAGTTGGGCACCCGCCGGGCGCGGGCCGCCGCGCTGCTGTCGCTGTCACTGCCCGGCGCCGCCTACGTCTACCAGGGCGAGGAGCTGGGACTGTGGGAGGTCGAGGACATCCCGTACGCGCTGCGCCAGGACCCGATGTGGGAACGCTCCGGTCGGGTCGACCCAGGTCGGGACGGCTGCCGGGTGCCGCTGCCGTGGGCCGGTGACGAGCCGCCGTTCGAGTTCAGCCCCGAAGGCGCGGCGGCACCCTGGCTACCCCAACCGGCCGACTGGAAGGACCGGACGGTCCGGGCGCAGACCGGCGACGCGACCTCGATGCTGGAGCTGTACCGGGCGGCACTCACCCTGCGGCGGGCCGAACCGGCGCTCGGCGACGGCGAGTTGACCTGGCTGCCCGCCCCGGACGGTGTGCTCGCCTTCAGCCGCGGCGACGGCTTCCGCTGCCTGGTCAACCTCTCCGACACGGCTGTGCCGTTGCCACCGGACGGGGAGTTGCTGCTGGCCAGCGGCCCACTCGACGACGGGCTGCTGCCGTCCGACACGGCCGTCTGGCTGCGTACCCCCGAACTGGCTGGCGGGACGCGCGCGGCGGACGGTACCGCCTTGACCTGACCTGGCCGGCGGACCCATCGAGAGAGAGGAGAGCCGAGGAACCTGCGACGCCGCACCGACACGGGCCCACCCAACATCGCACCGTCTCCACCTGTCGCGGCACGACGGGCGTACCCCTGCACCCGTCACCGGGCAACGCAACGCACCCCACCACCCCCGAAAGAGGTGTAAGCGACCCCATGTCCAGAAACGGCACCAGACGAGGCACCCCACCGACCGGTACGCCCGGTCCCCGCACCACCCACACGGCTTGGCGACCCGTTCACCGCCGGCTGCTCGCCGGCGCGCTCGCCGGGATGCTCCTCGCCGCCGCCCCGGCCCTCACCCCAGTGGCCAGCGCGGCCCCCGCTGTCGACGCGTCCGCGTCCGCCGCACGCGCGGCAGTGCTCGCCGGGCTCTCCGCCACGATGAGCGCCAGCAGCTACAACCAGAACTACGTGGCGGCCAACGCCAACGACGGCAACGCCGACACCTACTGGGAGAGCGCGAACAACGCGTTCCCGCAGTGGATCCAGGCCGACCTGGGCGCCACCGTCAGCGTCGACCGGGTGGTGCTCAAGCTGCCGCCGTCGTCGGCCTGGCAGACCCGTACCCAGACGCTGTCCGTGCTCGGCTCCACGAACGGCTCGACCTTCACCACACTGAAGGCGTCCGGCAGCTACACCTTCGACCCGGGCACCGGCAACACCGCGACCGCCAGCTTCACCGCGGCCAGCACCCGCTACGTGCGGGTCCAGGTCACCGGCAACACCGGCTGGCCCGCCGCCCAGTTCTCCGAGGTCGAGGTGTACGGCGCCGCCGGCAGCCCCGACACCCAGGCGCCAAGCGTCCCCGGCAACCTCGCCTACACCCAGCCCGCAAGCGGCCAGATCCGGCTCACCTGGTCGGCGTCCACCGACAACGTGGCGGTGACCGGGTACGACATCTACGCGGGCGGCGCGCTGCGCGGCAGCGTCAGCGGCTCGACGCTCACCTACACCGACAGCCAGCCCGACAGCGCCACCGTCTCGTACTACGTGCGGGCCAGGGACGCGGCCGGCAACCAGTCGGCGAACAGCAACACCGTTACCCGGACGGGCACCGGCAACCCGGTCGGCACCAACCTGGCGGTCGGCAAACCGATAACCGCCTCCGGGTACGTCCACACGTTCGTGGCCACAAACGCCAACGACAACAACACGGCCACCTACTGGGAAGGCAACGGCAACCCGAGCACGCTCACCGTGCAACTCGGCGCGAACGCCAGCCTCAGCCAGGTCGTGTTGAAGCTCAACCCGGACTCGGCCTGGGGCACGCGTACCCAGAACATCACGGTCCTCGGCCGGGACCAGGGTTCGTCGACGTTCACCACGCTGGTGGGCGCCGCGAACTACACCTTCAACCCGGCCACCGGCAACACGGTGACCATCCCGGTGTCGGGCGCGGCCGCCGACGTACGGCTCTCGATCGCCTCCAACACCGGCGCGCCGGCCGGGCAGGTGGCCGAGTTCCAGGTCATCGGCACTCCCGCACCGAACCCGGATCTGACCGTCACCGGCATGTCGTTCAGCCCGTCCGCGCCTGTCGAGACGAGTGCGGTCACCCTGTCGGCAACCGTACGCAACGCGGGCTCGGCGGCCTCCGGCGCCACAAACGTCAACTTCTACCTCGGTGCGACCCGGGTCGGCACCGCGTCCGTCGCTGGCCTCGCGGCCGGCGCGTCGGCAACTGTCAGCGCGAACATCGGTACCCGTGACGCGGGCAGCTACCCGCTCAGCGCGAAGGTCGACGAGAGCAACACAGTCGTCGAGCAGGACGACACGAACAACAGCTACACCAACCCCAGCCCGCTCGTGGTCAGCGCGGTCGCCTCCTCCGACCTGGTCGCCGCGGCGGTCGCCTGGTCACCGGGCAACCCGGCAGCCGGCAACACGGTCACCTTCTCGGTGTCGGTACGCAACGCCGGCAGCGTGGCGTCCGCCTCCGGGGCACACGGCATCACGCTCACAGTGCTCAACGAGGCCGGCACAGCGGTGCGGAACCTGACCGGCTCGTACTCCGGGGTGATCAACGCCGGGGCCACCGTCGGCCCTGTCAACCTGGGCACCTGGACCGCCGTGAACGGCAAGTACACGGTCCGGGTGGTACTCGCCGCCGACGGCAACGAACTGCCAGTCAAGCAGGGCAACAACACAAGTGACCGTCCGCTCTTCGTCGGGCGCGGCGCCAACATGCCGTACGACATGTACGAGGCCGAGGATGGCGTGGTGGGCGGCGGCGCGACGGTCGTCGGCCCGAACCGTACCGTCGGCGATCTGGCCGGTGAGGCGTCCGGCCGGCGCGCGGTGACCCTCAACTCGACAGGCAGCTACGTCGAGTGGACCACCAGGGCCAGCACCAACACCCTTGTCACCCGGTTCTCCATTCCGGACGCGCCGGGCGGCGGCGGGATCAACTCGACGCTCAACGTCTACGTCAACGGCACGTTCCACAAGGCCATCGACCTGACGTCCCGGTACGCCTGGCTCTACGGCAACGAGGCCAGCCCTGGCAACTCGCCGAGCGCGGGCAGCCCACGGCACATCTACGACGAAGCAAACGTCATGCTCAACTCGACGATCCCGGCAGGCAGCACGATCCGCCTCCAGAAGGATCCGGCCAACACCACCACGTACGCCATCGACTTCATCAACACCGAGCAGGTGGCACCGATCGCGAACCCGGACCCGGCGCGCTACACCACGCCGACCGGCTTCACCCACCAGGACGTCCAGAACGCCCTGGACCGGGTGCGGATGGACACCACAGGCAACCTGATCGGCGTGTACCTGCCGGCCGGCAACTACTCCACCTCGTCGAAGTTCCAGGTGTACGGCAAGGCGGTAAAGGTGACCGGCGCCGGCCCCTGGTACACCCGGTTCAACGCCCCGTCCGGGCAGGACAACACCGACATCGGGTTCCGGGCCGAGAACTCGGCGGCCGGATCGTCCTTCGCGAACTTCGCCTACTTCGGCAACTACACCTCGCGGATCGACGGCCCCGGCAAGGTCTTCGACTTCGCCAACGTGTCGAACATCGTGATCGACAACATCTGGAACGAGCACATGGTCTGCCTCTACTGGGGCGCCAACACCGACTACATGACGATCAAGAACTCCCGGATCCGGAACATGTTCGCCGACGGCATCAACATGACCAACGGGAGCACCAACAACCTGGTGAGCAACAACGACGCCCGAGCCACCGGCGACGACAGCTTCGCGCTGTTCTCGGCCATCGACGCGGGCGGCGCCGACATGCGGGACAACGTCTACGAGAACCTGACGTCGACGCTGACCTGGCGGGCCGCCGGTGTCGCCGTCTACGGCGGCTACGGCAACACGTTCCGCAACATCTACATCGCGGACACGCTCGTCTACTCCGGCATCACCATCAGCTCGCTCGACTTCGGCTACCCGATGAACGGCTTCGGCGCGAGCCCGCCCACCCGGTTCGAGAACATCTCGATCGTCAGGGCCGGTGGGCACTTCTGGGGCGCGCAGACCTTCCCGGCGATCTGGGTCTTCTCCGCCTCGAAGGTGTTCCAGGGCATCCGGGTCAGCGACGTGGACATCGTCGACCCGACCTACAGCGGCATCATGTTCCAGACGAACTACGTCGGCGGGCAGCCGCAGAACCCCATCACCGACACGGTCTTCACAAACGTGTCGATCAGCGGGGCGCGCAAGAGCGGTGACGCCTACGACGCGAAGTCCGGCTTCGCCATCTGGGCCAACCCGATGCCGGAGGCCGGGCAGGGTCCAGCCGTCGGGTCGGTCACCTTCAACAACCTGCGACTGAGCAACAACGCGGTGGACATCCAGAACCCGACCTCGACGTTCACCATCAACCGCAACTGATCCAGCCGGTCGCCCTCATCGGCGGCTGATCTCCCGGGCGGTGCGGCCACTCGACATGCGGTGGCCGCATCGCCCGGCTCGGCGTCAGTCCGCCGCTGCGCCGCGCCGCTGGTCCGGCGTCAGTCCGCCGGGGTGCCGTGCCGGCCGGCGCCGGCGGCGAACCGGGCCGCGCCGGCCGCCGCGTCGGTGGCAAGCGAATCCATCCCGTACGCCAACTCGGTCGCCAGCGCCTCCGACTCAGGCCGACCCGCGCCGGCCAGCACCGCCGCCCGGTCGTTGCGCAGGCAGGACTGCGGGTGCCTGGCGATCAGGGCAGCCAACTCCTCGGCCGCCGCCCGCGCCTGGCCCGGCGGCACCAACCGGTTGACCAACCCCATCGCGTACGCCTCGTCGGCCGGCACCGGACGTCCGGTGAGGATCAGGTCCAGGGCGCGGCTCTCCCCGATCAGCCGGGGCAGCCGGACCGTGCCACCGTCGATCAACGGCACTCCCCAACGGCGGCAGAACACCCCGATCGTGGCGTCGGACTCGGCGACCCGCAGGTCACACCAGAGCGCCAACTCCAACCCGCCGGCCACCGCGTACCCGGAGATCGCCGCGATCACCGGCTTGCCCAGCACCATCCGGGTAGGGCCCATCGGACCGTCGCCCTCCGGCTCGACCCGGTTGCCGCTCGGCGTACCGATCGCCTTGAGGTCGGCACCGGCGCAGAACGTGCCGCCCGCTCCCCAGAGCACGGCGACCGCCGCGTCCGGGTCGGCGTCGAAGGCGCGGAAGGCGTCAGCGAGAGCCCGTGCGGTCGGCCCGTCCACAGCGTTTCGCGCCTCCGGCCGGTCCAGCACCACAGTCGTAACCGGCCCCGAACGCTCGACAACCACACCCATAAACCCAGCATGCCCACCCCGTCCGCAAGGCACCCACCCCACCCACGCTGATCTTGCAGTTCCGGTCGCCCAAATGCCCGAGGTGTACGTGATGTCGGGGCAGCAACTGCAAGACCGACGAGGACTGGGTGGCAGGGGTGGGGGATTGCCGCTGTTGGGCGGTTTGCGACCGCGTTCGCTGGGAAGTCGGTACGGGTGCGAGCACTTCTGACGAAAGTTGAGCAGGCAGCCGGCTTGGACCGGACGGGTGACCGGTTGCAGCGGGTGGTCCTGAGCACGCTGCGTCCGCGGCGGCTGCGGGACCTGCTGCACGGTGTGCCGCTGGGGCATCCGCTGCACCCGGCGATGGTGCAGGTGCCGGTAGGTGCGTGGATCAGTTCCGCAGTGCTGGACCTGATGCCGGGCCAGCGCCGGCCGGCCACCGTGCTCGTCGGCTTGGGCACCGTGAGCGCGTTGCCCGCGGCGGTCGCCGGGCTGAACGACTGGGCAGCGCTCTCCCGGGACCAGCGTCGGGTGGGCCTGGTGCACGCCGCCGCGAACACTGTCGGCGTCGGCCTCTACGCCGGCTCACTGGCGGCGCGCCTCGCCGGGCGGCACGGCGTGGGCAGGGCCCTCGGCTTCCTCGGGCTCTCGGCCGTGAGCCTCGGCGCCTACATCGGCGGCCACCTCGCGTACAAGCAGGGAGCCCAGGTCAACCAGAGCATCTCCGAGCTGCACCGGATGAGCGACGGCTGGCACTCGCTGGTCGACATGGCCACGCTGCCGCAGCGCACGCTGGTCACCCGCGACGTCGACGACGTCTCGGTGATCCTCTACCGCCACGGCGACGAGGTCACAGTGATGCTGGAGCGCTGCCCGCACCAGAGCGGGCCGCTCGGCGAGGGCGAGGTGCAGGAGATCGACGGCCACGCCTGCGTGGTCTGCCCGTGGCACGGCAGCGCGTTCCGGCTCAACGGAGGCGAGGTAGTGCAGGGACCCTCCGGCAGTGACCAGCAGATCCTGCCCACCCGCGTCCAGAACGGCGTGCTCCAGACCCGCCTGCCCTGACCCGACCCGGCCTGGCCCCTGGCTGGCTTGCCTGGCCCTGCCGGCCCTTGCACCGCCTGGCCCTTGCACCGCCTGGCCCTTGCACCGCCTGGCCCTTGCACGGCCGGCTTGGCTGGCCTTGCCCTGCCCGACGCTGGCGCTTTGCGCCGGGGCGGCGGTGTTGTCGATGGCCATGATGTCTGTGAGATATAAGTATGTCTCAGAGACATCACGCTCTCCAGACACTTGGCCCCGGGACCCCTCGGCGCGCGATCTGTACCGTCGCCGGCTTCAGCGTTCGATCAGCTGCGTCGGTGCCGGCGGGCCGACGGTCCGTTCAGCTGCGTCGGTGGCGGCCGACCGATGGTCCGTCCGGTACGGAGTCCAGGTCGTGCCCGGTGGCGAACAGTTCGCCTCTGGCACTGTCGCCAGCCCAACCGTCGTCACCATTCCAACTCGGCGCACCGGTGGGCGGCGTGCCGCGGCCGGCAGGTGCCGTGCTGCCGGTTGGTGCGATCCCGCCGCCATTCGGCACCGCGCCGCCGCCGCGAGCTACCCCGCCGCCATCGCGGGATACGGCACGGCCGTCGCGTGCTACCGCGCTATCGCGCGACACTGCACGGCCGCTGCGAGCCCTCGCGCTGCCGTCGCGGGACGCTGAACTGCCGTCGCGGGCTGCCGCGCCGCTGCCGATCGCTGTGCGGTTGTAGCGCGTTGCTGGTGCTTTGGCGCGGGGTGTGCGGGAGGACGTGGCCAACCGGGGAGTCGCCCCGGCGGTGGCCGGGCGGCGCCGCAGTCCGAGCACCGCACCGATCTGGGCTCCGACGATGCTCGCGACGGCCAACACGGCGGACACCGCCAGCGGTCGGTTGACCCCGTCGGTGTCACCGGCCCGGGCTGCGCCGACCGTCATCGTGGGTGCCTGGCCTGCCGGCTCCGTACCGCTGCGGGGTGTCGTCTCCGTCCGCTCCGGTGCCGGCTGCTCCGGTGCCGCCTGCTCCGGTGTGGTCTGTTCGGGGGCCGGTCGCGGTGCCGGCGGCTTGGGGGCGGCGGGCGGGCCCACGAGTTTTCCGGTGGCGTGTCGCCGTGTGCCCTGGTCGGCGGCCTCGCTGGGAAGCCGGAGCAGTTGGCCGGGACGGATGCGATCCGGGTCGTCGATCTTGTTCAGCTTGGCGAGCTGCCGGTAGTCGCCGAAGTCGTCCAGGTAACGCTCGGCCACCGTGCCGAGGTAGTCGCCCCGTGCCACCCGGTACATCGGCGCAGCTTCGTCGCCCGCGACGGAGTCACCGGGGGCGGTGAACCCGGTCCGGGTCAGCGGGACCGCCGTGTCGTGGGTCGCGCTCGGACGGTTCGGCGGGGAGAGGGTGGCGGCGGCCGCTGCGTCCGGACTCGCGTAGGCCGGGGTGCCGTAAACGGCTGCGGCGCTGGCGGCGGCCGGGCTGGCCGCAAGGATCAGCGCGACCGAGCCCACAAGCGCGGCGGCGGCCTTCTGTTGGCGGCTCATTCCGGGCAGCTTCGGCGCTGGCCGGCGCAGGGTCTGCGCGCCAAGCTCGACCAGGACGGAGAAGGTGAACGTGGCCCAGCCGAACCAGCCGGCCAGCGCCAACGCCCGCAGGAAGAGCTGACCGTCGTCCCGGCTGGTCAGCGCCGTGCCCACCTCGGCGAAGGTGGGTAGGTGATCGGGCAGGGGATTGCCGGCGAAGGCGAGCAGCGCGATCGGCGCGCCGACCACCAGGGCGCAGAGCACGACAAGCGCGCCGAAGCCGGTGAGCATACGTCCGGTCCGGCGTACCGCGGACTGATCCGATGCGGACATGGCTGCCTTCCCTTCCTACGGGTCTGCGGTGATGGCCCGCGCGGTGGCCTCGCCGGTGACGGTGACCCGGTCGGCGAAGCCGAACAGCCCGAGCATCGAGCGGCGGTAGGTGATCGTGACGCGTACCTGGACGACGGTCTCCCCGGCGATGCGCGGGAAGCTCACGGTGTGGCCGTTGGTGCCTGCGGCGGACAGGTAGTTGGCGACCGCGACGCGTGCCTGTGGTTCGTTGATCCGCTTCGGCCCGCCTTCGATCGCTGTTGCCCGGTCGATGGCCTGCCCGCCCGCGCGTGCCGCCTCGGCGGCCAGGTTGTCAGCGCGTTGCAGAGTGCGTAGTTGCCCGGCGCCGTCGAAGGAGAGCCCGATGATGGCCAGTACGCCGATCATCGCCACCGCCAGGAAGATGCTGACCCGGCCGTGGTCGTCGGTCAGCGGACGTACAGCTGTCGGGGTGCTCATCGCCGGCTCCGGTAGCGGTCCAGGGGTGAGGTGAAGCTCGCCACGATGCGGTTGTCGGTAGGCATGCCGGGCAGCGCGGCGAGCCGCAGGTCCCGGAAGGACACCCGGCAGGCGACCCGGACGGTGACAGTGGCGTCCTGCCCGACGGGGCTGCGGAAGGCGTCGTCGAAGCTGCTGGCCCGGCCCTGCACCGAGCCGGTGAACGTCAGCGTGGGGGCGTCGGTGCAGGCCAGCCCTCGCCAATCAAGCTGCTTGCTGACGGCATCACGCGCCTGGGCGCGGGCGGTGCCGGCGTCCCGGGAGATCGAGGCGGCGCGGGCGGCGTCGTGCGCGGCGGCGTCGATCGCCTCGGCGGCCACCGCGCTGCGCCCGGCCACACCGGCCAGCACCATGAGCGCGATGAACGCGGGCGCGAGCACCGCCACCTCGATGGAGACCGAGCCGCGCTCGGCGGGACGGTTCACGGCTGGGTCACCCGCTCCGCCGTCCCGTGGGCGGTCTGCTGCACCGCGAAGTCCACGCCGGGCACCACCGACAGGGACCGGCCGCGCACCGTGCAGGTCACCTCGACCTCGGTGGTGACGCAGCTCGGGCCGTTCTTGTCCCAGCCCACCAGCCAGCCGCCGGTGGCGGTCAGGAACCGTGTGGCGCTGGCGGCCCCGGCGCCCTCGGGCGCCTGATACAGCCGCTCGGCGTTGACCCCGCTCTGCGCGGCGTTCAACGCCGTGGAGCGGGCCAGGAAGACGGCCGAGACCTGGATCGACGCGAACAACAGCAGCAGGATCAGCGGCATCACCACTGCCAACTCCACAGGGTTGGCACCCCGCTCCCGGTCACCGGCCACGAGCCGACGCCGGGCGGTCGACACCGCCCGGCGCCAGCACGGGTACGCGGCTCCGCGCATGTTTGCTACTTCGGGTTCGTGTGGGTCGGAATGTTCGTCATCCAGTCGTTGGCTTTGCTCAGGGCCAGTCCGGTGACGATTGTCGCCACGAAGACCAGACCGAAGATGATCACAGCGGTCGGGACCGGGCTGTCGCCGCGCTCGCCGTCGCGGCGCACCTCGGCGAGGCGCGTCGTCAGCACGACGTGCAGGTAGCTGATGAGGGACATGGCGTACTCCTTCTCGGGGTGTGGTCAGACTCGGGCGAGGAACGGATAGACGACGAAGCCGAGCAGCACGAAGACGAGCAGTGCGCCCGGGATGTCGAGTCGGCTGGTCACGCCCTCGGCGCGGGCGAGGTTGTCGGTGCGGATCTGGTCGCGCAACGAGTCGGCCCGGCTGCGCAGGGTCTCGTGCACCTGCGCGCCCTCGCTGCCGGAGGACCGCATGATGGCGCCGACGTCCCCCAGCTCCGGAATGCCGATCTTGTCGGCGAGGTCGCGCAGTTCGTCCCAGGGCGCGTGCATCTGCATCTGGGCGATCCGCAGGGCCTCCTGGAGTCTGTCGAAGACCCAGCCGTCGCAGACCGCGGCGGCCCTTTCCAACGACTGCACAGGCCCGTGCGCGGCGGACAGTTGCAACGCCACCAGGTCCAGGTAGGTGCAGACGGCCTGACGGAACTCGTCCCGGGCGGCATCCGCTTTGCTCAGCACCGACCGGTGCGCCAGCAGCCCGGCGACCAGCGCCATGCCGAGGCTGCCGAGCACCGGTATGACCAGGGGAAACGAGATGCCGAGTACGAACAGCGCGACGCCGAGCAGGGTCGGCGTGGCCAGCCCGATCAGCGCGGAGAGCAGCACCGACAGCGCGTACTGCTCGGAGGTCTGCCCGATCAGGGCGAGCTGTCGGTGCGGCGGTCGCAGCCAGCGGGCCAGCCCGGTCAACCAGTCCGGTTGCCGGGACGTGGGAGCGGCGACCCGGCCGAGGCTGGGCGGCTGGTGCAACCTGCGCAGCGCCGGCCCGAGCGCCGGGGTCGCCGGCACCAGTTCCCGGATCACAAGGAACAGGCCCAACCCGATGGTGGCCCCACCGCACACGGCGATGGCGAGGTGCCAGTTGACGACGATCATCGGCGCTCACCTCCGCCGCGCGGGCCCGTGCTGCTCGCGTTCACGCCACCACCTCCTGCGGGTCCGGCGCCGGCAGGAACCGGGCCGGGCGCTGCGGCTGGCTCATCGAACGGACCCAGGCCAGCAGACCGATGAAGGCCGCGCCGAGGGCTGCCATCACCACCTGGCCGGTCGTCGTGCCGTACGGCTTGATGTACTCGGTGTTGATCAGCCCGTACGCCAGGGTCGCCAGGGTCATGCCGGTGAGGAAGCGGACCGCGAACCGGGGCTGGGTGCGCTTGGCCTCGATCTCCCGGCGGGTGGCGACCTCCGCCGCAGCCGCGCCGGCGATCGAGCCGAGCACGTCACCGAGCCGCTCACCTCTGTCGCTCAGGTGCAGGATCAAGGCCGCCACCACCTGGTCGCAGACCGGGTCGCCGATCTCGTCGGCGAAGGCCAGCAACGCGGTACGCGCCGTCCAGCCGGCCTGCAACCGGGCGGCGAGCAGCCGTACCTCGTCCTCGATGCCCGGTGGCACGCTGCCGATCGTGCCGATGATCGACTGCTGGAGGCCCTGCCCGATGCCGGAGACGTCCTTGAGGCGGCGGGTCCACTCGCCGACCGCCTCGATCCGGGCGATGGCGCGTTGCTCGGCCTTGCCCACCGCGAACAGCCACGGCGTGCCGGGTACCGCCACCGCCACCAGCAGACCCACCACCGGCAGCCCGGTCAGCAGGAAGGCAAGCGCGCCGGCCACCACTGCGGCGAGCAGCAATGCCTGATGGGCGCGCTGCTCGGCGGGGTTGGGGCTGGATCCGCGCCACAATCGACCAAGGCCGGGGCCCGCGCCGGGACCGGGGCCGGCGGGCCGGCGGGTGCCCACAAGCGCGACAACGGCCAGCAGCAGTCCGGCGACACAGGCGGCCCCGGAGACCACGGCGATCAACTCCAGGCTGTTTCCCATCACGTCACCGCCGTGCCAGTCGGGTCTGTCGGGGGCGGCGCCACGCTCCGGTGCCGGCCTCGATCCACCTGGTCAGCAGCCGTGCGTCGTAGCCCACCCGCAGCAACTGGTCGCGGACCCGCTCGGGCAGGTGCCGGGGGACCGCGCGGCCGTCCGGGCCCGGCCCGAACACTGTTGTGGTGGTGATCCGTCCGGCCTCACCGGCCCCGATCACCTCCTCCACGTGGGAGACGAACCGGTGCTTGCGTCCACCGATCGCGGTCTCGTCCTCGACGGTGACGTAGACGATCAGGTCGAGGGCGTTGCCGGCCATCCGCCGGGCCTGGTCGACTGTCATCTCGCGGCCGTGGGCCAGCGCCAGCTCGACGATCCGCTCACCGACCCCGGAGGCCGTACGGGCGTGGATCGTGCACATCGAACCCCGGCTGGTGGTCATCGCCTGGAGCATCGGCACGATCTCCCGGGAGCGCACCTCGCCCACGATGATCCGCAGTACGCCCATCCGCAGCGACAGCGGGATCAGGTCGGCGATCGTCACCTCGCCCGCCGGCCGGCCGTCGAAGCCGCGCTCGCCGTGCCCCTCACGGGCTTCGAAGCTCATCACCGCCCGGTGTCGCTCCCGGCGTCGGGCCGGCAACAGCTCCCGGCTCTCCTCCAGCAGCACGTACGGCTCGTCGGGCGGGATCTCGTTCATCAACGCCCGGATGATCGTGGTCTTTCCGGCACCGGCCAACCCGGCCACCATGATGTTCAGCCCGGCGCGCATCGCCGCACGGAGGAAGTCGCGCAGCAGCGGATCGATCATCTCGTCCAGGTCGCCCCGGGCGCCGGCCACGTCGTCCAGGCTCACGTCGAGCGTGTTGTGCTTGCGGATCACCGCGTACGGGCGGTGGCTGACCAGGAACACCGCGGCCAGCCGGCTGCCGTCGGGCAGTTGCAGGTCGAGTGTCGGTTTCACAGTGGACAGTGACCGTTCGGTCGCGCCGGCTCGCCGGGCCGCCGCCTGGAGGATCTCCACCAGTTCGGCGTCGCTGTCGGCGATCGGCTCGGCCCAGTCCACCCCACCGCCGTGCCTGGTGATGCGCACCTGGTCGCAACCGAGGATGTGTACCTCCTCGATGGTGTCGTCGACAAGGAGGGTCTGTAGCCGACCCAGCCCGACCAGCTCGGCCGTCACCTGATCGAGCAGCAGGCGCTCCTCGCCGGCGGCCATCGGCGTACCGGCCCGGCGGACCGCGTCGGCGTACTCGGCGACCACCGCGACGGCCAGCCGCGCCCGTTCGGTGTCCTCCTCGTCGACTGTGAACTCCCGGCCGCGCTGCCACAGGGTGAGGCGTTCGGTCAGTTCGCGGCGCAGCTCCCGTACCACCTGGAAATCCGTCCGCGGCCGGGGTTGCTCCGGCGGCGCGGTGACGGCGGGGACCGGAGTCGGCATCGGCGGGTGGTGCCGGCCGTTCGGCGTGGGCAGCGGCGGTGCCGTGGACGTCGCACCCGGCGGCTGCTGGCGCGGGTCGGCGGAGACCGGCTCAAACCGCATCGGGCACCACCTGCTGTACCGGCCAGGCCAGTCGCGCCCGCCGTCGTTCCAGCAGCGCGCCGACCGGCACCTCCAACCCGGCGGCCGCGCGCAGCAGCGGCCGTCCGGACCGCACCGTGCCACCAAGGGCCAGCACCTGCGCGGTACGCGGATCGTGCGGCAGTCGGGCGATGACCGGCAGTTTCAACGCGCGGCTGATCTCGGTACGTCCGTGCCCGTCGCCGACCAGCAGCAGCCGTAGCGTGCCCGGCGGCACCCGGTGGTCGGCGAAGTCCCGTTCGAGGGCGGTGGCCACGGCCCGCGTTCCGGACAGGTCCGGCAGGTGGGCGCGGGTCACGAGCAGCACCACCGAGGCGGCCCGCAGCAGTGGCAACGGTGGGCCGGTGACATGCAGGCGACCGCAGTCGACGAGCACGTCGTAGCCGGGGTTGCCGCGGTCCAGGGCGGTGAAGTAGTCCGCGAAGCGCTGCCAGAGCGGTGTGACACTGCCGGCCTGGGCCGGGTCGACAATGCCGGGCAACAGCAGCCGTTCCCGGCGGGGCGCGTCCAGGTCGACAAGCTGCGACCAGAACGCCGTCTCCAGGTTGCCGTCCCGCAGCTCCCCGACGGCCAGTTCGCCGATCCCGCGCGGCCCGTCCAACTGGCCGCCGAGGTATCCGGCGAGGATCGATCCGCCGGCCGGGTCGCATTCGGCGAGGACCAGTCGGCGGTGCCAGGCCAGCGCGCAGGCCAGCGCCGAGGTGGTCACCCCGGGCGAACCCTTCGCGGACACCAGCGCGATGATCGCCATCCTCAGGCCGCCTCGGTGAGCACGACGGCGAGCCGCTCCTGGGCAGCCAGCGCCACCACCGCGGGTACGTCCCGGACGGGAAGCGCCAGGTACAGCACTCTCTCGTTGTCCGTCGGGCTGATCATGTCGATCACGGTGGCTGCGAACCGGGTGCCCGTGGCGGTCGCCCCGGTGGCGTTGTCGTCCGGCGTGCTGACCAGCAGGACCTTGTCGCCGGGGTGCAGTTCACGCGCCGGCACCTGAGCGGGCTTCAGGCCCAGCGCGATCTGCTGCTGACCCGGACCGAGCAGCGGGGCGTCGGTGACCTGCCCGAGGGTGAGCAGGGTGCCGGGCAGCAGGGCCACGGCGGCCCGCTTGCCGACCACCTCGTCCAGCCGGGCGGCGGGCACCGGGTCCAGCCCCTGCCCGCCGGCGACCTGGACGGTGATCAGGTCGTCGGCGCTGATCTCCCGCCCCACCTCCACCGGCCGAGCCACCGCGAGGTAACTGCCCGTTGCCCGGACCGAGGTGACCGCGAACGCGGCGCCCAGACCACCCAGGGCGATCAGGAGTACGGCCAGGCCGAGCAGCCCGGGGCGAACCCGGCGCTGCCGTACCACCTTCGGCGGGCTGACCGGCGCGTCCACCTGCCCGGCCCCGTTACGCGTCGCCAGACTCACCGGTCATGCTCCGTTCGCTCGCTTGTCACCTGGTCACCACCTGGAGCTCGTTGATCTGGACCGGCACGGTGCCACTGGTCCGGGTCTGGGCGATCGGTTCGCCCTCGACGCCGCTACCGGTCCACCAGCGCACCGTCCAGAACGTTGTGGCACCCACCTGGTACGTGTCGGCCTTCGGGTAGCCGTTGCGGTAGCCGCAGTCCGGGGAGGGTCGGCCTGCGTGCTTGCCCTTCGCGTCGTACGGGGTGCCGGGGCCGGTGCAGGTGACCTTGTCGCCGTTGCCCATGTCCCAGACGATGCGGTCGACCTTCGCCTCGATGGTGACTGTCAACCCCCTGTCGGACGCGGACGCGCGTAGCGGCCCGAAGTAGCTTTCGCTCGGGGTGGCCCACATCCAGACCGGGAGGCCGACCAGGCCGGGCCCGATGTCCTTGCGGGGTGCCACCCGCAGCCGCGCGGGCAGCAGCTTGATCGACGCGAGTGCCCTGCGGGCCAACTCCTCCGGGTCGGGTGGTGCGCCGAACCCGGGGGGCGGGGTGCTGCGCAGCACCACGTTCTGGGCACCGAGGTCGCCGCCGTTGCAGGTCTCGACGTACCACTGCTGACCTTCGGGCGCCTCGTTCTGCGGCTGGGCGAGCTTGTAGTAGCAGCCGCTGCCGTTGTCGAACCAGCCGAGCGTCTCGTGGTAGCAGGGGATGGTCCGGCCCGCCCACTGGCAGACACCTCCGCCTCCGCCGCCGCCGGAGTCCCCGCCGCCGTTGTCGCCGCCGCCACCGGGACCGCCGGGGGTGCCGGGCTCGTCGTCCCAGACGTTGCAGTCGGGCTGGCCGGGTGGGCACTCCACGCCGGGGTCGGCGCGCCGGGCGGCGGCAGCCGGCAGGGTCGTGCCGACCACCAGCAGCAGCGCAAGGCCGACGCCGGCGAGCATCCGACCGACCGGGGTGCCCTTTCCTCCCCGGGTCAGCACGGCTGGTCCTGGTGTGCGGCGCCGGAGTTGATCAGCCATCGGCCGTCCGGGTAGCGGGTGGCAGTGGCGGTGGCCAGGTGCCTGCCGCCGCCGCTGCCGGGGACGACCCGTCGGTCCTTGGCGTAGACCAGTCGGTAGCCGGTCGCGTCCAGGCAGTCCTGGATCTCCACGGTGGCCGGCTTCGAGTCCAGGCTGACCGAGGTGACGGTCGGGTCGGATTTCAACGTCCCGGTACGCATCGCGCCGTGCTCCTTGGCCTGGAGAATGGACATTTGGACCCGGGTCAGTAGTGGATCAGCGAGAAAGCGGGACAGTTCCGGCGCATGTGGATCGCTGCGCCCACTCGCCGCGCGTGAAGCCGCGAGATAGCCGGCATATGCGTCGAGCGCCGCCTTTTCCGCAGCGAGTCGATCGGCGCCCGAATCTGCTTGTCGGTCCGCGCCTCGTGGCACCGTCGGCCGTTCGACGGTCTCCCGTTCGCTGCCACAGGCGGCGGTCGGCACCGCTGCGGCGGCCACTAGCAGGCAGATTGCCGCTCTTCTGAGCTGCCGTCCGCGCACCGTCGAGCCCTCCTCGTGATCGCCCTGCGGCGAGGGGGTCACCGCCGCAGGGCATGCGGGAGCGCGCCCGGATGAGCCCATCCGAAGCCGTTCATTGCGCTTCCACATTCACCGTTACGGATCTTTACAAATGCAATGTCCCGTGCTGTTCGGTCGATGGAGTGAGGCTTGCGTCACACTCAAGGGGCGAGCATAAGCTGACGTCCGCTGATGCAACAGAGGCAATTCAAGTGAACACGCTGCGTGATGATGGGTGGTGGTGGCGGGTGTCCGTGCTGCGCTGCGGGCAACGGTCGGCAGGAGGTCGGGCCACGCTCGGGCCTTGTCGGGTCGGTGCCGTCTGCCGGACGATCTCCGGTGGGCTCGGGAGTGGGACATCGCGCCCTCATCCCGGCATCCCGACGGGGTTGGGGGCCGATCGGCGAGGGGGTTGGTCCGGCTCGGTGGCCGGCGTCGACCCGGTCCACGGTGTCGTCGGCCGCCCGAAGTTCAAGGTCGCTTTCCGCGCCATCCGCTACACCAGAGCGATCGTTGCGTCACGATACGTGTTCGCCTTCGCGGGGGATGTCGACCCGTCGGTGGGACCGACATGGCACTGACCGGCCCTGCGACGGCCGCACCGGGCCAGCACCGTCGACCCGATCGGAGCCCGGCCGTCCGGCTCTCGACCATTCTGGCCGTCCTGTCGGTCAGCCCGCTGCTGCGGTTGGCCGCCCTGCGCTACGCCGTACCGTCGGGCACCGTAAGCCGGACCGGCTGCGACGCCTGCGGCGAACCGGTCGGGCTGACCCGGCCCTGGCCGGCGCTCACCCCGGTCGGCCGCTGCGGTCGGTGTCGAGCCCCTGTCGGACCGCCGCCCGGAATCGTCGAGGTGGCCGCGCTCGCCGCTGTGGTGCTGCTGGTGCTTGTCGGCCCGGCCGCCGGGGCGCTGCCGGCGCTTGCCTGGTGGCTCGGGTGGACGATCCCGGCGGTGCTCGTCGACCTGGCCGTGCACCGGTTGCCCGACCGGCTCACCCTGCCAGCGGCGGCCGGCACCTGGCTGCTGCTCGGTGCTGCCGCGTTGGTCGCCGCTGAGCCGGCACCCTGGCTGCGGGCCGTCGCCGCCGGCACCGGGCTGGCACTGCTCTTCGCCACCAGCACGCTGCTGCTCGGTCGGCGCGGCTTCGGGCTCGGTGACGCGAAGTTGGCGCTCAGTGTGGGCGCGCTGCTGGGCTGGTACGGCTGGCCTGTAGTGGTGGTCGGGCTGCTGCTCGCCTTCGGGCTGTCCGCCCTGGTCAGCATCGGTCTGTTGGCGGCCCGGCGAGCGCGCTGGTCCACCCACCTGCCGTTCGGCCCGTTCCTGTTGTTCGGCACGGCGGGCGCTCTCCTGCTGGTCACCTGACCACCCCCGATCTGCCCGACCACCTCGGTCCACCTGACCACCTCGGTCCACCTGACCGCCCTCGATCCAGGATCCAGTGGCATCGCTCGCGGCTAGAGCCACTACAACCAGGATCGGGCGGCAACCAGGATCGGGCGGCCCGGGGAGGGTCAGCGGTGTGATCGGCCTGCCAGGTCGGGTTCCGGGCGGCGGGCGCGGTCGGCCCTACGGCGTAGCGCCTCGGCGGCCGGGCGGGCCAGCAACGGGGTCACCACCGCGGCGACCAGGGCGCCGAGCAGGACACCCGCGACCACGTCGTGCGGGTAGTGCACGCCCACGAAGACGCGGGAGAAGGCGGCGAGCGCTGCCAGCGGCAGTGCGAGGAGGCCGAGTCGGCGGGAGAGCAGCAGCGTGGTGACCGCCAGGGCTCCCGCGACTGTGGCGTGGTTGCTGGGAAACGACCAGTCGCCGGGTGGTGGGCAGGCGTTCGCGATGATCGCCTGCCTGATCGTCCGGCACGGCCGGTCCTCGTCCACCACGGTCTTGAGCCACTCGCTGCCCGCGTACGCCAGGAGGGTCGGCAGCGGCGCGACAAGGGCGAGTGCCCGGTTGTGCGGGCCGCCGGCCAGGCGGCCCAGCGCGGCGACCAACAGCAGCGCGCCGAGCAGCAGGATCACGCCCTCGGTGGCGTGCCCGACGAACCACTGCACCGCCTGCGGGCTGTCGGCGGCGGCGTCGACCACGTCGTGGTACCACTCCTCGCTGATCTTCGGAACGTCAATGCTGCCGGTGTCGGCCATGAATCACCTCACCTGATGTTCATACCGCCTTGATGTTGGAGACAACGTAGGAACGCGCCAGCGGGCACCGCAGGAGCCGAAGGTCAGGCCAACCCCACGACCTTCGTCCAGCAACCGCACAGGCGTCTCTGCTTGGCTCGTCAGAAGATGTCGGCACCCAGGAGGCTTCGTGCACACCAGTTCGGCCACCGACCAACCGCCGCCCACCGCTGGGACGGTGGACGACGAAACCTGGCAGATCAGGCGTAGCGGGGCCGATCTGGACCGGCTCGGCGAGACGGAGTCGATCTTCGCGTTGAGCAACGGGTGGGTCGGCTGGCGAGGCGTCCTCGACGAGGGGGCGCCCGGTGAGATGCCGGGCAGCTACGTCAACGGCCTGCACGAGCGGCGTGAACAGACCTACCCCGAGGAGGGGTACGCGTTTCCGCAGGCCAACGACACAGTCATCAGCGCGCCGAACGCCGCGCTCATCCGGCTGTGGGTGGACGACGAGCTGCTGGACATCAGCACCGGAACGCTGCACCGGCACGAGCGGGTGCTCGACCTGCGCACCGGTGTGCTGCGCCGGGAGACCGAGTGGACCTCGCCCGCCGGGCGGAGGGTGCTGATCCGCAGCACCCGGCTGGTGTCCCTGCCCCGTCGGCCGGTTGCCGCCGTCCGGTACGAGGTCGAGCCACTGGACGCCCCCGTCGAGCTGCGTGTCTGCTCGGACCTGCTGGCCAACGAGCGGGTGCCGGAACGCTCGGACGACCCGCGCGCCGCCTCGGTGCCCACCGATCCGCTTACCGCCGAGGCGCATCACACGAACGGCCTCGACGGGGTGCTCGTGCACCGCACCGGGCGCAGTGAGCAGCGCGTCGCCGTGGCGGTCAGCCACCTGCTGGACGCGCCGGACACGGTGACCGCCACCTGCGACGACATCCCCGACCGGGTACGCCTGACAGTGGCCGGTCGGCTGCACCCAGGCGAGCGGGTACGGCTGACGAAGTTCGCCGCGTACGAGTGTGGGCCTGTCGACGGGCCGCCGGCCGACGAGTTGGCCGACCTGGTCGTCGCCGAGGCGGACGCCGCCCGTGCGGACGGCTTCGACGCCCTGCTCACCGACCAGCGGGCCAGCCTGGACGCCGCCTGGCAGGTCGCCGACGTGCTGCTCGACGGCGACGCGGAACTCCAGCAGGCGATCAGGTTCGCCATGTTCCACCTGATCCAGGCGGGCCGCCCGGACGGCGACCGCACGATCTCGGCCAAGGGCCTGACCGGTAACGGCTACGACGGTCACGTCATGTGGGACACCGAGACGTACGTGCTGCCGGTGCTCACCTACCTGGCACCGGCGGTGGCCCGCTCGGCGCTGGCCTGGCGGCACAGCCACCTGCCGGAGGCCCGGGAGCGGGCCGCCGAGCTGCGGCTTACCGGTGCGACGTTCCCGTGGCGGACCATCGGCGGCCGGGAGTGCTCCGGCTACTGGCCGGCCGGCACCGCCGCGCTGCACGTCAACGCGGACATCGCCGACGCGGTGCTGCGCTACGTGGCGGCCACCGACGACCAGCGGTTCCTCGCCGAGGCAGGGCTGGACCTGCTTGTGGAGACGGCCCGGCTCTGGCACGGCTACGGCCACTGGTCGGGCACCGGCGCGTTCCACCTGCCCGGGGTGACCGGCCCGGACGAGTACTCCGCGCTCGTCGACGACAACGTCTTCACAAACCTGATGGCGCGGCGCAACCTGCGGGGCGCGGCGGACGCCGCCGAGCGCCACTCCGACGCCGCCGGGCGGCTCGGCGTCGACCCGGCCGAGATCGCCGGCTGGCGGGCCGCCGCCGACGCGGTCTTCATCCCGTACGACAGTGAGCGCGAGGTGCACGAGCAGGCCGCCGGGTTCACCAGGCAGCCGGAGTGGAACTTCGCCGACACCGACGAGGACGACTACCCGCTGCTCCTGAACTTCCCCTACCTGGAGTTGTACCGCAAGCAGGTGGTCAAGCAGGCCGACCTGGTGCTGGCCATGCAGCACTGCCCGGGCGAGTTCACCGCCGAGGAGAAGGCCCGCAACTTCGCCTACTACGAGGCCCGTACGGTCCGCGACTCGTCCCTGTCGGCCGCCCCGCAGGCGGTGCTTGCCGCCGAGGTCGGGCACCTCGACCTGGCGTACGACCTGTTCGCCGAGTCCGTCACGCAGGACCTGGCCGACCTTGGCGACAAGACCGCCGACGGGCTGCACCTGGCCTCGCTGGCCGGGGCGTGGCTGGCGTTGGTGCAGGGCTTCGGTGGAATGCGCGACGACCGTGGGGTGCTCTCCTTCGACCCCCGGTTGCCCTCGCGGATCGATCGGCTGGCGTTCAGCCTGCGCTGGCGCGGCCACCGGCTACGGGTCACGTTGACGCCGGCCGAGGTCCGCTACGAGCTGCCCGACGCCGCGTCCGATGCCACAGTCGAGCTGTGGCACCACGGTGAGCACCTGCGGGTCACCGGCGCGGAACCGGTCACCCGGCCGATGCCGCCGGTGCCCGACCCCGGGCCGGAGCCGCCCTCCCCGCCCGGTCGCCGCCCCGACCGCCGCTCGGCCGCCTGACCGCCTCGCCGCCCGCCCTCAGGCGGGCGGCAGGCCGCCGGCCATCCGCTCGCGGACGGCCTCCAGCGCCTCGAAGGCGTACGCCCAGTTGTGGCACTTGAAGCTGCGCAGACCGTCGATTGCGGTGTGGCAGTCGGAGCAGCGTACGCCGGGGATGGCGGCCGGCACCTCGGTGTTCACGTACTTGTGTTCGCCGAGGATGACGGTGGCGATCATGTTCTTGTCGTGCAGGCCGGAGAGCGCCGACGAGACGATGTCGTACCAGGTGACCCGCCTGCCGCACTTCGGGCAGTCCGGTTCGTCGCCGCTTACCCAGAGCGGTGCGCCGATGCTGCGCGCCGGCATGCCGAGCAACTTCTCCAGCCGCCGGACGTCCGACTCCGGTGTGGTCCACCGGTGTCGGCCGGGCAACGAGGCGGGCGAGTCGTACACGGCGCGGAACAGGTCGTGGTCGACCCGCACGGTCTCCCGCTGAGTGGTCATCGGCGTCCCTCCCCGGTGCGGCGGTGCCCCCAAGGTGGTCGGCGTTGACCAGGGGTGCAGCCGGATCAACGACACGAGGGGTCAGCGGGTCGTCGCCTCGGGTGTTAGACATCGAGTTCGGACCGCGTCGAAGGGACCCCTCGTGAGCGATCAGGCACCCGACACAGCCGACGTCACCGCCCAACCGAACGTCGCCCGGATGTACGACTACTTCCTCGGTGGCAGCCACAACTTCGCCGTCGACCGGGCCGCCGCCCAACGGGTCCTGGAGATCTTTCCGGAGACCGGGGCCGCCGCACAGACCAACAGGCACTTCCTGCGCCGGGCCGTCCGCTACGCCGCCGAGCAGGGCGTACGCCAGTTCCTGGACATCGGTGCCGGCCTGCCCACCCAGGGCACCGTGCACGAGGTGGTGCGCGCCGTGGCACCCGACTCCCGGGTGGTGTACGTCGACTACGACGAGGTCGCTGTCGCGTACGCCCGCAGGTTGTTGGTCGACGTGCCCGGCACTGCTGTCGTGCGGGGCGATCTGCGGCGGCCCGACGACCTGCTCGACCACCCGGCGTTACGCGGCACGCTCGACCTGAACCGCCCGGTGGCGGTGCTGCTCCTCGCGGTGCTGCACTTCGTGTCGGATGACGACGACCCGTGGGGTGCCGTTGCCCGGCTGCGGGACGCCACGGTGCCCGGCAGCCACCTGGCGCTGTCGCACCTGACGTTGGACGGCATTCCGCCGGAGTTGGCCGAGCGGGGGAAGGCGATCTACCGCAACAGCAGTGCTCCGCTGGTGCCCCGTACCCACGCCGAGACGCTGCGTTTCTTCGCCGGTTACGACCTGGTGGAGCCCGGCCTGGTGGAGACCACCCAGTGGCGGCCGGACACCGAGCCGGATCTCGTGGACTCGCACGGCTATGCCGGGGTCGGCGTCCGCCGCTGACCGTTTCGCCGTCGACGGCGAACTCCGGGTGGTACGACGGACGCAGGGCGTGCGTGCCACCCGGGAGGAGCGCCGATGGCGAGCAGGCCCGACCGGCTGCTGCGGGGAAGCGACACCCCGCTCAGCGCCTCGTTCCTGGAGCTGTTCTTCGACCTGGCGTTCGTCCTGGCCCTCAGCCAGCTGGCCCAGCACCTGCTGCACGACCTCACCGTGGCCGGTGCGCTGCGTACCGCGCTGCTGCTGACCGGGATCTGGTGGATCTGGGTGACCACCGCCTGGTTCGCCGACTGGTACGACCCGGAGAGCCCGGCGGTGCGGTCGCTGCTGATCGGTGCCACGCTGGGCAGCCTGCTGGCCGGGGTGGCGACTCCGCAGGCGCTGGACGGGCGGGCCGTGCTCTTCGCTGGCGCGTACGTCGCGGTTCACGTCGCCCGGGGCGCGGTCACCACCTTCGCGCTGCGCGGCCATCCGTTACAGAGCCGTACCCTGCGGATCTTCTGCTGGTTCAGCGTCTCCGCCGTGCCGTGCCGTGGTTGGCCGGCGCGTTCCTGCCGGCCTGGCGGGTGCCGCTGTGGGTGTTCGCCCTCGCGCTCGACCTCGTCGGGCCGCGGCTGGGCTGGCACACTCCTATGCTGGGACGCGCCCGGCAGCGGGAACTACACCTCGCCGGCGAGCACTACGCCGAGCGGTACCAGCAAATCATGATCATCGCGCTCGGCGAACTTGTGCTGGTCGCCGGCCTCACGTACGCCGACACAAGCCTGCACCTCCCGGCGACCGCCGCCTTCCTGTTGGTCTTCGCCACCGCCGTGTTGATCGGTCTGCTCTACGTAACGCCCGCCGGCCTGCGTCTGGGTACGGCCATCGAGCATGCCGACCCGTCCCGGCTCGGCGTCATCACGGCGTACCTGCACCTGGTGATGATCGCCGGGCTGGTGGTCACCGCCGTCGGGGCGGAACTGAGCATCGCCCACCCCACGCAGGCCGGCGACACGACGGCTGTCGTCGTCATCGTGGGCGGTCCGATGCTGTTCCTGGCCGGGCGGATCCTCTTCTCGCTGGCGATCCACCGGCGGCTCTCGTGGTCGCGGGTGGCCGCCCTGTTCGTGCTGGCCAGCGCGTCGGTCGTCCTGCGGCTGCCCCTGGTGGCGGTAAGCGCGACCGCCGTCAGTGTGCTGCTCGTGGTGGTCGTGCTGGACCGCGCCGGCATCATGTCCTACCGCCGCACACGATCCTCTGACTAAAGTCAGGCTTATGGACTCTGGGCTCATCGCCGCCGTCCGGCGGTTCAACCGGACTGTCACCCAACGGGTCGGCGCCCTCGACGACGAATACATGGCCCAGGGGCGCCCGCTGGGGCAGGCCCGCCTGCTCTGGGAGATCGGCCCCGCCGGCGCCGAGGTCGCGGCACTGCGAGCCCGCCTCGGTCTGGACTCGGGATATCTGAGCCGACTCCTGCGCGCCCTGGAGAACGACGGGCTGATCACCGTGGGGCCGGCCGACCACGCGGGCGGCGACGGCCGGGTACGTACAGCCCAGCTCACCGACGCCGGCCGGGCTGAGTGGAACCAACTCGACAAGCGGTCCGACGCGCTCGCCGCCTCGATCCTCGAACCTCTCACCGACCACCGCCGCGAACGACTCGTCGCCGCCATGGCCGAGGTCGAACGACTGCTCATCGGCTCGATGGTCGTCATCGAGCCGTGCCCGCCGAGTGACCCACGGGCCAGGGGGTGCCTGCGCGCGTACGCCCGGGACATCGCACGACGATTCGACGACGGCTTCGACCCCGCGCTCAGCAACCCGGTGCACGACGAGGCGCTCGTCCCACCCAACGGCGTGCTCCTGCTCGCCACCCTCAACAGCGAGCCCGTCGGCTGCGGTGCCGTCAAACTCCACGGCGACGCACCCGCCGAGATCAAGCGCGTCTGGGTGGCCGACGCCGTCCGAGGGCTCGGCGTCGGACGGCGGCTGCTGGGCGAGCTGGAACGCTACGCCGCCGAGCATGGAGCAGCCGCCGTCCGACTGGACACCAATCGCAACCTCACCGAGGCGATCGCCATGTACCGGGCGACCGGTTACCGGGAGATCGAGGCGTACAACACCGAGCACTACGCCCACCACTGGTTCGAGAAGACGTTAGGACAGTGACCGGCTCCTTTGGGGGTGGGTTCAGCCCTTCACCGCGCCCGCGGTGAGCCCTTCGGTCAGGAAGCGCTGCCCGAGGGCGTACATGATCACCACGGGGATGCTGACGAGCAGCGACGCCGCAGCGAGTTGGCCCTGCGGCACGACGTCTCCGGCGATCATCGACTGCATCCCCACGGGGAGCGTCTTGTACTCGTCCTTCGTGATGAACACGAATGCGAAGAGGAACTCGTTCCAGGCGTTTGTCAGTGTGAAGAGCGCGACCGCCAGCAGACCCGGCTTGGCCAGCGGCAGCACCACCCGGCCGAACGCCTGGAGGCGGGTGCAGCCGTCGACAAGCGCGGCCTCCTCCAACTCGATGGGGATCGACGAGAAGTAGCCCACGAGCAGCCAGGTGGCGAACGGAAGCGTGAAGGTCGGGTACGTGACCACAAGGGACCACAACGAGTCGGTGAGCCGCGCGCCGATGAGCATCTGGTACAGCGGGATGAACAGCAGGGCGCCCGGCATCACGTAGGTGAGCAGCACCGTGACGGTGAAGCCCTGCGCCCCACGGAACCGCAGCCGGGCCAGCGCGTAACCCGCGAGGGCGGCGCAGACAAGCGCCACCGTCGTGGAGGCGGCGGACACCAGGATGGTGTTCAGGTACCAGCGGCCGAACGGCTGGTTGGCGAAGAGCGCTGTGAACTGTTCCATCGTCCACGGTGTCGGCCACAGGTCGTCAGTGCGCATGACGACCTGACCCTCGGACTTGAAGGCCGTGACGGCGATCCAGTACAGCGGGCCCAGCACGAAGAGGAGCAACCCGGCCAGCGCGACCCAGGACCCGACGCCCGACACGACTGACGACGATCGGCGACCGCCCCGGGAGTTCAGGGCCGAGACCACCCGGCCGACCGCCGCCGCGATCAGCAGGATCACGCCGAGGACCACTGCCGCCTTCCAGAAGATCTGCGGCGACGCCCAGAGCAGCAGACCGGTGACCAATGCGGTGACGACCCACGGCATCGCCCTGCGCGCCGTCCCGGCCCACCGCTGCGCCTCGATCCACCGCGCTGCCCGGCGTCCTCGGGGGAGTTTGGCACCCGAGTCCTGGCGCAACAACCGGACCAGGACGAACACCAGCCCGCCGATGATCGGCAGCATGACGAGCGTGACCGCCGCGCCAGCGCCGTACTGGAGTTGCAGGATCGCCTTCGAGTACGCGACGAGCACGTACGGTGCGGTCACGTCGCCCGGACCACCCTGCGTCAGCAGCCAGACGAGGTCGAAGTTGTTGAACGTCCAGATCGACGACAGGGTCACCGTCACCGTGAGCACGTGGCGTAGTCCGGGCAGCGTCACGTTCGCGAACCGTTGCCACGACGAGGCGCCGTCGATGGTCGCCGCCTCGTAGAGGTCCGCCGGGATGGCCTTCAACCCCGCCAGGAAACACACAGTGAAGAACGGCACGCCCTTCCAGACGTTCACGAGGATCACCGATGGCATGGCCAGATTCGGGTCGGACAGCCAGCCCGCCGGCCAACTGTCGACAAGGTGCAGGTCGACGAGCAGCGGCCCGATCCCGGTAGTGGTGAGCAGCGTGTTGACGCTGCCGAAGATCGGGTCGAGCAGCGCACGCCAACTGAACGCCGTGACCACCGTCGGCACCACCCACGGCACCAGCAGCAACCCGGCCAGCACGGCCCGCCCGCGTCGCCTGTGGTGCAGCAGCAGGGCCGCGGCCAGACCCAGGACAACCTTGAAAATCTCGGCGTACGCGGTGAAGACGAACGAATTCACCACGCCTGTGTGGAACTGGTCGTCGCCGACGAGGGCGAGGTAGTTGTCCAGGCCGACGAACACGGTGTCCTGCCCGTGCCGTTCCGTGGTGCTGGTGAGTATCGACCGGCCGATCGGCACGATGACGAGACTGCCGACCAGCAGGGCCATGGGCGCCAGGAACAGCGCCGCGAGCCGCCAGTCGCGACCCAGCCGCCGCTGGGTCGGCGTGAGTGAGCCGGGCCCCGACGGCGGGGAAATCCTCGCCGTCGGGACCCGCGCAGGGCGAACCGTTCTCACTGCGGCAGCCCCTGCTGGTTGAAGATCTGCACCATCTTCGTGTGGGCGGCCTTCACTGCCTGCGCAGGAGCCGTCCCCTGAACGACCTGCTGCATCATGTCGGTGAGGACGTACGCTGCGCCGACCGCCTGCTGACCCGCGCTTGCCTTCTGCGGGAAGGACAGGCCGTTCTTCGTGTTCAGCGGCAGCTTCAGCTCAGTGATCTTGCGGAGCATGGGGAACGCCGGGTCGCCGCTTGTGAAGAACGGGTCGGCGTCCCAGACCTTCTCCCAGGCGGGCATGACCAGGCCGGGGGCCTCCTTCGCCACCCCGAGCAGCGCGGGCGCGCTGACCAGGTACTGCGCCAGGAGCTTGGCGAGGGCGGGATTCTTGGCACCCTTGAAGACGACGAAGCCCTGCGACTGGCCGAGCAGCAGGGGGTTGTTGGTCGCCGGCCCGATGCAGTCCGAGAACACGTGGGTCTTCTCGTACACCGGGTTCTTCTTGGTCCTGGAGTCCGCGTAGACGCTGAACTGGTTGCGGGTGTAGCCGAGGATCCCGGCGAGCCAGTTCTCGTTGTTGCTGGTGTCGGTCCAGCTCGCGATCCCCGGCGGCAGCATCGGCTTGTACTTGGGGTTGGTGTAGATGTCGCCCAGGAAGGTCACCGCCTGCACCGTCTCGGGCGAGTCGAACGTGACCTTCCGGCCGTCGTTGGAGGCGATCGACCCGCCGTACGCGTTGATCAGCGCCTCGATCATGCCGTTGCCGTCACCGGACCGGTTCACCGTCATGCCCCAGCCGAACCGGCGCTTGGCCGGGTCGGAGATCTCCAGGCACAGGTCCCGCAGCTCTTCCCAGCTGTAGATGTCCTTGGGGGTGATGCCCTTGTCCTGCATCCAGTCCTTGCGCAGGAAGGACCCGATCCCGATGAAGTGGTACGGGATCGCGAACCACTTGCCGTCGAAGACGCAGAAGTTCTTGGCCTCGGCGCAGGGCTCGCCATACTTCGCGGTGAGCGCCTGGACGACGTCCGTCACGTCCTCCAGGTCGCCCAGCGCCTGGAACTGCGCGACGAACCGTGAGTCGGTCATGAACGCCAGGTCACGCGCGACCCCGCCCTTGACCTCGGCGTCGATCTTGGCCACCACGTCACCGGCGTCGGCCTGAACCAGGCTGTTCTCGATCTTCGTGCCGGTGGTGTCGGCGAACTTCTTGATCGAGCTGTCGAGGGCTTCGTTCGCCGCCGTCGAATACAGCTTCTGCGACAGCATCCCCATCGAGGAGCCCTTCATCGCCGCGGCGGCGTCGATGAGCTCCTGTGGAACCTCCGGCTGGACCCTGGTGGGCGATTCGGAGGTGCCCCCACACGCGGCCAGACCGGTCGCGCCGAGCACCCCCACCCCTACTCCCAGGAAGCCGCGCCGAGACCAGACCGGGTTGTCCTTCATGGACATGTGCCTCCTTCATCTCCCGGCATCGCTGCACGCCGATGGCGCAGTTGGCGTAGTTGACGAAACGTCGCGATGCCCCTGCTTGTCTGTCTCTGTCCGGGCGACCACAGTTGAGTCACCCGCATCGATCAGTGAGTTCGCGTAGACCCATCACGTGCGTGGCGCGGTCGAGCTGAGAAAGCGGTGCTGAGGTGCCAGTTCGGTCGACCGCGAGGGCCGTCGCCGTTCGAAATTTCGAACCGAGTTCGAGATACCGTATCGGGTGGACGCGACGCTAGAGCAACGGCGCAAGTGATGTCAATGTTTCGATGCGGTTTCCGACGGAAGGCGGCAAACCGGCGCCCGGATCAGTGGGACGGCGCAACTCGCCGCCGCGTTACCGGGCGTCGGAGTGCTCGTCGCGGCGGCGCTCTATCGGGTCGGGGCCCGGTAGCCCATCCGGGCGGACAGCGCGGCAGCGCCCTCGCGAACCAGTCCGGCCCACTCCACGTGCGCCTGAGGAGTCCAGCGGATGATCGGCGCGGACAGGCTCATAGCGGCGATGGTCGCGCCGGAATGGTCCCGAACCGGCGCGGCGACGCAACGCATGGCGGTGTCCGACTCGCCCACGTCGACCGCGACGCTCTCAGCCCGGACACGATCAAGATGCTCGCGGAGCAGATCCGGATCGGTGATGCTGGCCGGCGTCATGCCGAGCAGGTCGCCCTTCGCCAATACGGCGTCCAGGCCTGCCTTGTCGAGACCCGACAGCAGGATCTTGCCGACCGCCGTGCAGTGGGCAGGCAACCGCCGACCCACCGCGGACACCATCCGGACCGGGTGCGTGCTGTCGAACTTAACGAGGTAGATGACATCGGCGCCGTCGAGGACTGCCACGTGGACAGCCTCGTCACACGCGGCGGCCACGTCCCGCGCCACGCACTGCGCCTCACGCACCAAGTCGAGTCGGCCGGAGAACGCCGCGCCGAGCTGGAACAACGGCATGCCCAGCCGATACTGCACCGGCTGGCCCGGGACGGAGATCAGGTACGAGCGGGCCTCAAGCGTGACGAGCAGTTCGTGGACCGTGGTACGGGGCAGATCGAGCCGCTCCATCACCTGACGGGCCGACAGTTGAGGGTGGTCCAGGAACAGTTCGAGGACGTCGAGTGCGCGGTTGACTGCCGGTACCACACGGGGCATGTCGCTAGTCCCTTCGAAGCGCCGGACCCGCGTCAACGATCTCCACACGGGCCAGCACCTGAAGAGGATAACTGCGAGCGCGCAGCCACCCCGACAGCCTGGACGATCTGGCCGCGCACGTTCGAGCGTGCGATCGATCAGCGCGGCGTCCAGATGCCGTCGGGGTGGCCGTTGTCAGGCGCCGTCCACGCCGTGGCCGACCATCTTCTCCGGCTGCACGATCTGCTCGAACTGCTCGGCGGTCACCTTGCCGGAGGCCAGGGCGCCCTCACGCAGCGTCAGGTCGTTCGCCAGGGCCATCTCGACGATCCGCGCCGCGTTCTGATGCCCGATGAGCGGGCTGAGCGCGGTGACCAGCATGAGGCTCTCCCCGACGTACCCGGAGATCCTCTTGGTGTTGAGTTCTGTTCCTTCGACGCTGAAGGTGCGGAACTTCTCCATGCCGTCGCCGAGGATGCGGGCGGAGTGCAGGAAGTTGTTGATGATGAGCGGTCGCATCGCGTTGAGCTGCAGGTTGCCCTGCGAGCCGGCGAACGCCACGCCGCTGTCAGCGCCGAGCACCTGGACCGCGATCATCACGATCGCCTCGCACTGCGTGGGGTTGACCTTGCCGGGCATGCTCGACGAGCCAGGCTCGTTCTGCGGCAGCAGGAGTTCGGCAAGGCCGGCCCGCGGGCCCGACGCGAGCCAGCGCATGTCGTTCGCGATCTTGATGAGCGCGACGGCAAGGCCCCGCAGCGCACCGTGAGCGCGCACCATCGCGTCCAACGAGCCCTGCGCGGCGAACTTGTTCGGCGCGGTGACGAACGGCTTGCCGGTCAGCTCGGCGAGCTTCGCCGCCACGTCCCGGCTGAAACCCTGCGGCGCGTTCAGGCCGGTGCCGACCGCGGTGCCGCCGAGCGTCAACTCGTACAGACCCTGCCGGCTGTGCTCGATCTCGGCGATACAGGACCGCAGCTGGGCGGCCCAGCCGGACCATTCCTGGCCCACCGTCAGCGGAACCGCGTCCCCCAGGTGCGTACGGCCGATCTTGACGACACCCATCCACTTCTCGGACTTGCGCTCGATGACCTCGGCCAGCCGTCGGGCCTGCGGCAGCAGTCGATCGTCGAGCTCGGTGATCGCGGCGATGTGCATGGCGGTCGGGAACGAGTCGCTGCTCGACTGTCCCATGTCGACGTCGTCGTTCGGCCTGACCGGCTCCTGCGAGCCCAACCTGCCGCCGAGCAGCTGGATAGCCCGGTTGGACAGGACCTCGTTGACGTTCATGTTGCTCTGGGTGCCCGAGCCCGTCTGCCAGACGTAGAGCGGGAAGTGGTCGTCGAGCTGGCCGGCGATGGCCTCTTCAGCCGCCTGCACGATCGCGCGCGCCTTGCCCTCAGGCAGCCGGCCGGCAGCCTGGTTGACCAGGGCTGCGGCCTTCTTCACATAGCCGTACGCGTGGTACACCTCCTTGGGCATGAGGTCGTCGCCGATCGAGAAGTGCGCCAGCGAGCGCTGCGTCTGCGCGCCCCAGTAGCGATCGGCGGGCACCTCGACCGTGCCCATGCTGTCGAACTCGCGGCGGGTGCCGGTCGCCGTGAGGGCGACCGGCACGTTGCGCAGCGTCGGGACCTCGCTGCTCACGCCTGCAGCGCCTCCTTGAGGAAGGAGACCGCCTGCGCGACCGCGGCCTTGGCGGCGTTCGTGTCGTGCAGCGCGTTGACCATCACGAAGTCGTGGATGATCGCCGAGTACGTCACGTGGGTGACGGGTACGCCCGCGGCGCGCAGCTTGTCGGCGTACCCGGCGCCGTCGTCGTGCAGCACGTCCTCACGGGCGTTGATGATCAGCGCCGGCGGCAGGCCGCGCAGTTGGTCGGGGGTGGCGCGCAGCGGCGACGCGGTGATCTGCGCCCGGTCCTGCTCGCTGGTGGTGTACTGATCCCAGAACCACTTCATGCCGGTACGGGTCAGCCAGTAGCCCTCGGCCCAGCGATGGTACGAGTCGGTGTCGAACCCGGCGTCGGTGACCGGGTAGAACAGCACCTGCGCCCGGAAGTCGACGTCGCCGCGTTCCTTGGCCATCAGGGTCAGGGCGATGGCCATGTTCCCGCCGACCGAGTCGCCGCTGATCGCGATGCGCGAAGTGTCCAGGCCCTCGTCGGCGCCGTGCGCGGCGACCCAGGCCGCAACCGCGTACGACTGCTCGTTCGCCACCGGGTACTTCGCCTCGGGCGAAAGGTCGTACTCGGGAAAGACCACGGCCGCGCCGGTGCCGACGGCGAGTTCACGTACGAGGAGGTCGTGAGTGTGGGCGTTGCCGAACACCCACCCGGCGCCGTGCGTGTAGATCACGACCGGCAGTGGACCGGTCGTGCCCCTCGGCTTGACGATACGGGTCCGCACCGAGCCGGTCGGCCCGCCCGAGACGGTGATCCACTTTTCCTCGACGTCGGGCTTGAAGATGGGGCTGTCCTGGACCCCATCGACGGTCTTGCGACCTTCCTCGGGGTCGAGCTGGTAGAGGTAGGGCGGATTCACAGTGGCCTCGGCGAACGCCTGGGCGGCCGGCTCGAGCGAGACGTTGTGCGGGTTTGCGGACATGTGGTCCTCCTCGGACATCTGATCGGGTTGGTCTTGCCCCGATAGCCTGGCGGTACCGCCTGGCCTGCAGCGTCCGTCGACTGACTGACATTGCGCATCGCCCACGTACGTACGACACCGCGTCAGTCAGGCCGGTCCCCGGCTTCCTGACCCCTCCGCGCAGTCGGCCAAGGCGTCGCGCAGGGCCGCGCGCGAGGTGATGCCCAACTTGGGGAACACCCGGTACAGGTGGGTGGAGACGGTACGCGGCGAGAGCACCAGACGGGCGGCGATCTGCGGGTTGGACAGCCCGGAGGCGGCCAGCCGGGCAACCTCCAGCTCCTGCGGGGTGAGGCCAGCTCCGGCGTCACCACGAGGCATTCGGGTCATCCCGGTCGCACGTAGCTCGGCCGTGGCTCGGGCCGTCCACGGCACCGCTCCGAGTCGCTCGAAGCTCTGGCGGGCGGTGGAAAGTTGGACCCGTGCCTCGCGGCTGTGCCCCAGCCTGCGCAGCCGCTCACCGTAGGCCAGGTTCACCCGGGCCACCTCGAACGGCCACTGGTCGATGCCCGGCAACGCCAGCGCCTCCTCGAACAGCGCAGGCGCGTCCTCAGGAGCCGAGGTCATCGCCGTCATCGCGGCGGTCAGGAGCGCGAAGCGCGGTGAGATACGGCTCACCTGCGCGTCCCGCATGGCGGCAGCATGCCGCAGCGCATCCTCGACCCGACCGGAGTAGAGCGCTGCCTCGGTCAGGTCCAGGGCACTCCAGAGCGCCTCGATGCTGAACGGCGACAGCACACCCGGCGCAGTGATCGCCGAGGCATGGACGAAGGCGGTTTCGAAGTCGGACGAGCCGAGCGCCGCGCGGGCGAGCGCATGGTGCGCCCAGTGCTCCAGGCGACCCAGACCGCGGCTCGCCGCCCAGTCCAAGAGCGCCGTGCAGTGCGCGTGGCACGTGTGCGAGTCACCGCGGTGGGCAGCGATGAGGCCGGCGAGGTAGTGGCCGACATGGGCGAGAGTGTGATGCCCCGTCTCGTGGCCGACCTCGCGGATCTCGTCGGCGGTGGTCTGCGAATCGTCCCAATGACCGGCGTAGAGGTCGGCGAGCGCACTCATGATCATTGCGGGGATGGCCCCGCCCAGCGTCCCGGCGTCCCGCGCGTCGCCGATCAATCGGGCGAGGGGCTTGCGCCAGTAGGCGAGGCGATCTAGGTTGGAGGCGGCCAGCGCGGTCCGGTGGATCACGTCGGCGTCGGTCACCTCGTCGAGTTGCGCCAGCCCTTCGTCGAGATCCCGCAGCAGCGCGTCCGGTATGGAACCCGGGTCTTCCAGGATCCGGACCAGGGAGATGGGCGAGCTGGCGGGAACATCCGGCAGCGTCGCCACGAGTTTGCGTAGCGGCACCCAGTAGTCCGCGCGCCCGGAGTACAGACAGACGAGCGTGAGAGTGAGCAGGGGCGGTGTGAGCTCGTCGAGGTTCGGGCAGGAGTCGACGGCATTCCGTTCGATCGCGTCGACCAGCAGTCGGTGAGCCGTCACGACATCGCCGTCCATCAGGCACAGCCACCCCGCAGCGGCAGCAGCAGGTAAAGATCGGTCCGTCGGTGTCTTGGCGCGCAGCTCAGCCATGATCTGATGGGACAACGCGAGGTGCCCGGCCACGGACGCGCCGATGTAGGCGGCGTGCGCGAGGCGACGGCTCCCGGCGACACGGTCGGAGCTCAACGCGGCAGCGCGCCGCAGTCTGGCCACGGCGCCCAGGACATCGCCGCGACGCATGCTGCTGTGGGCGCTGTCCTCGACGATCTGGGCGATCGACTCGTCCGGCGCCGCAGTCGTCATCGACAGGTGATCCGCGCGGCGCTCGGGCTGATCGACAAGCGCGTCGGCCAGCCGCTGGTGAGCCGACCGCCGCTGGTCGAGGGTGGCAGCCTCCACCACGGCGGACCTGACCAGAGGATGCCGGAAACGCACCGTGCGCGCGTCCGCGGCGGCGATGATCAGGTCGTCCCGCTCCGCGGCGTCGAACCCGTCGAGTCCTTCGAGACCGCTGGCAGCTTCCAGCACACAGATGTCCCCGGAACCTTCCAGGGCGGCAAGCAGAAGCAGTTCACGGGTACGCGACGGAAGCCGCGCGACACGAGCGGCGTACAGGGCGCGGACGTCCCTGGCGGGTCCGGTGCCGGGCAACGGATCATCGGTGCCGGCGAAGGCGCCGAACTCCAGCAACGCTAACGGATTACCCTGCGCCTGCTGTGCCACCGCATGCTGCGCGCGGGAAGGGAGGCGGGTGAACCGGTCGGACAGCAGCCGGAGCGCGTCCGTCTCGCAGAGCGGCAGGATCTCCTGCTCCGGCAGACCGATGCCCGACGACCCCGTGGTTTCGGTGCGGACGGCCGCCAGCACTCCGATGCGACGACCACCGGCCCTGCGGGCGACGAAGCCGATCACTGACCGGCTCGCCCGGTCCAGCACATGCAGATCATCGACGATCAGCAGCAGAGGCTTCTCCCGGGCAGCCTCGCCGAACAGCGAGAGAGCCGCGTGCAGGACGGTCATCTCGGCCGGCGCAGGCCCGGTGCCGAAACCGAGCGCGACCTCGAGCGCCGAACGCATCGGTGGCGGCAGAGACGCGAGCTCTGCGGAGAGTGGACCGACGAGCTGGTGTAGGCCGGAGAAGCTGATCTCCGTCTCGTACTCGACACCGCTGCCGCGCACCACCCGTATCCCCTGGGCGGTAGCGAGCTCGGCAGTGGCGTCCAGAAGCGCCGTCTTGCCGACACCGGGCTCGCCGGTAAGAAGCAGAGCAGCGCCGTTCCCGGCGGCGTCATCGAGGAAGCTCGTGAGAAGGAGCAACTCATCGGTACGCCCTACCAGCCCGGCCGTCATCTCCGTCCACCTCGCATCCGGCCCATCGCTTCGTCATGGCCGTGCCGAGCGATCGAACGAGCAGCTGTTTCGTTGATCTTCCCATGTTCGCCTGGTCAACAGCGAGTAGCGGATAAGTGACCAGTCACTCATACTCGCTCGCCCGCCTCTCAGGCGCAGGTCCGCAGCGGTCTGTCAGGGATCCGAACCCTGAACCTATGGATTGCCGGCGAGCCGGGCTTCTGCGGTCTGATTCGAGGTCAACCGTCCTGCTGTGGTGCTTCACGGCCGGGTTCGGCTGGCACGGTTGCTGTACTTCGCTGCTGTACTGCTGGCGGTTGTCTGGTCCAGCCGATGAAGCGTCGGTGGAGCGCGCCGGCCGGTGCCCAGGGCATGTCTTCGGCGGCCCGGACGAGGTAGGCACCGAGGTAGAGGGCCAGCGACACGGGCGCGTCGGCGTACTCCGCGCGTAGCTCCCGGCGTCGGGTCGGGCAGGGCCAGGGCAGGTCGCAGCCGCCGCAGTGCCAGATCGGCATGACCGGGCCGTGGGTGGTCACTGCACACCGCCCAGGAACCGGGCGACGCTCGCGCGGGCCCGCCGGCTGGTCGCCCACTCCACCTGCCAGCACGGGTACGGGGCCAGCCGCGACCACCACGCCCGGCAACCAGCACACATGCCGTCGAGCCCTCGGATGTGTACGGCCAGGATTGCGTGCTCCTGGTCGTCTTTCACTGCTCCTCCTCTCCCGGCCAGTGGCCACGGTTGATGGGGATGCGGTGTCGAGCGTGGCAGGGCAGATCGGCTCCGCAGCAGCAGATTCGCCGCCAGTGCTGCCAGGACCAGACCGGCCGGTGCCGCCGCGCGAAAGTCAACGCGGTGGCCGAGAGGTATTCGTCGTACGAGACCCGCCGGCTGCTGGGAGTTGCCCGGCCTGCTGTACCGGCCACGGTTCGGCTCATGAGAGTCTCCCCGGCCCAGGCTTGTTGTATCGATCGGTAGGCAGGCCCCACGTTGGCCTGTGGCTGTCGTGGGAGCGCAGGCGTGCGGCCTGGTCGAGCAGCCGTCGCTGGGCTGCCGCCTGCTCGGCGTCTTGGTACTGCTGTCCGGTCCCCGGCGGCGGTGGTGGCTCGGGCTGCCGCAGTAGCCACCGGATCAGCACGTACAGGTTCGGTCGGAGCGTCACGATCCCGCCTCCTCGCCAAGTGCCGACAGGGCGGACTCGACGGGAGCTTCTGAATCGTGGAGGGTGCCTGCCCACGCCAGCCCCAGCACGTTGTCGGCATCGAAGAACATGTCCGAGACGATTCCGCCGGACTAGGCGCGGCGGCCATGTCGGCTGGTCATGTCACCGTGACATGGGCGGCCTCGACCTGCCCGGACAACATCCCTAGGCTCCAGATCGAGCACCATGAGTAGTCGTCCGACGACGCTTGGAGCCGCTGTGCCGTTCGATCATTTACGGATCCCCGAAGACCTCTGGTCGCGCCAGGACATATGTGCGGCTCTTGCTGCCCGCGACATCGGTGCCCTGTTCCGGCTGTTTACTCGGCACACCGGCGCGAGTCAGACGCGCATCGGGGCCGCCGTCGGCTTGGAGCAGGGCTACGTCAGTCGGATCATCGCCGGCCGGAAGGTGTCCTCCATCGACGTGCTGGAGCGCATCGCCGACGGCTGCGCCATGCCTGACGAGGCACGGATGACGCTCGGCCTCGCGCCTCGCCAGCGGTCATATCGCGCCGCCATGGCCGACCACCGGAACACCCGCCACAGTGATCTACCGGCCAACCGCTCCTGGCGCGAGGACGTTTGCGCTGCCACGCAGTTATGGGAAGGCGACGTGAACCGTCGAGAACTACTCCGCCAAACCGTATTCAGTTCCGCCGCGTACACGCTGCCCGCCCTGCGCTGGTTCACCGCAACCAGCACCCAACCCGTCACACAAGAAGGTCGCCGAACGGTCGGTCAGCCCGACATCGACACCATCCGCGAGATGACCGCCACCTACCGGCGACTCGACAACCAGCACGGCGGCGGCCACGCCCGCGCCAACGTCACCCGCTACCTCCACCACGAGGTCACGCCCCTGGTGACTGAAGGCCGATACGATCCGGCAACCGGCCGCAAGCTGCTCGCCGCCGTCGCCGAGCTGACGCAACTCGCCGGCTGGCAGGCGTACGACATGGCCGAACACGGCCTCGCCCAGCGCTACCTCACGCATGCCCTCGACCTGGCCCGGAACGCCGACGACGCCGGCCTGGGTGCCGAGATCCTCGCCGCGATGAGCCACCAAGCCACCTACCTCGGCCACACCGCCACCGCCGTCGACCTCGCCCGGGCCGCCCGACAGACCGCCCAGCGCGCCGGCATCACCGTGCTGACCGCCGAGGCGCTGGTCATGGAAGCCCACGCCCACGCCGCCGCCCGCGAAGAACATGCCTGCGCCACCGCACTACACCAGGCGGAACACGCCCTCGACCGAGCCGACCGCAGCGGCGACCCGCAGTGGCTGGGCTACTTCGACGAGGCATACCTGTCCGCCAAGTTCGGCCACTGCTTCAACGCCCTCGGCCAACACAGCCAAGCCGAACGCTTCGCCGCCCGATCCCTACAGATGGACGAACGCTACGTACGCGGCAAAGCCTTCAACCTCGCACTACTGGCGACCTCCCAAGCCCGCCAGGACGAACCCGACCGCGCCAGCATCATCGGCGGGCAAGCCCTCACCCTGGCCACCCAACTGAAGTCCGCCCGCGCCGTCCGCTACATCCGCGACCTACAAACGGACCTCATGCCACACCGCCGCCGACCAGCTGTACGACACCTCATCACCCGCATCGACGCGGCTCTCGGCCAACGCCGCTGACTACAACTCGCCCCGGGCCTTGCGCGCGACCAGATCCAACACCGCGATCACCGTACCGGCACCCACGATCTCACCCTGGAAGACGAGATGCCGAGCCTCCTCCAACGGAATCCACGCGACCTGCTCGGCTTCGTTGACATCCACCGCCGCACCGATGTGCTCCGCGCTCCTGGCAAGAAACAGCAGGTTCTCCGCGTCCGCGGTCGCCACCCACGGCTGGAACGACAGCAACGGCTCTACCTCACCCGGACGCCACCCGGTCTCCTCTTCAACCTCCCGGACCGCGCACGCCGCCGGATCCTCGCCCTCATCGACGTAGCCACCGGGCAACTCCCACACCCACCGGTCGAACACGAACCGGTGCCGCCGCATCAGCAACAGCCGCCCCTGACCGTCAAGCACCGCGACCATCGCCGACCGAGGCGCCCTAATCACGTACTGCTCAAACCGCACCCCGTCCGGCAACTCCACATCCGCGATGCTCAACCGGGCCCGCCGGCTACCGTCCACCACCCGCTCACCGTGAATCGTCCACCGCGTCAACCCGACGTCCTGTCCCTCCACCATCCGGCCAGTATCCGACCAACGGCACGGAACCCGCCCCGCACGGCACTCCGCCGATTCAGTTCCGTGCGTGACGACCCCCGTCGGGGGGATGCGGTCTCAAGCTGTCGGCCGCTGCCAACTGGTGGCGATCCGCGTCGACGAGCAGGTGCGGAGCGTCGTCGGTTCACGTTCGCAGTCAACCCGCGTCTGCGCTCGCGCTGCCTTCTTGCTGCCTCGCTGCTGCTCGACGTCTCGCTTACAAGCTCTGGGCGCTTCGTCCGGGATGGTCCGTCCGCGTCTGCGACCTCGGGCGGCTGTCTGTGCTTGGCCGCCGCCGGCTGTCCTCATCTCGGCTGGTTGCTGGCGACAGCGGTTATGGGAAGGCGCGAGTCGCCCATCGAATCCTAGAGTGGCTCCATGTCGGGCCGTCGGGAACGTATACGTCGAGAGTTGGGCGGCTTCCTCAAGGAGTATGGCCGCAGCTCTCGATCTCGCAACGGGATGGATCCCAACGATCGCCAGTACAGCCGCAAACTGGAAACCCAGATCAAGCGGATGCGTCCTGAGGACCTCGACCGCCTGATGCGGGACGACGACAACGACCAGTAGCCGCCGACTGTCAGCTTGGGAATCGGGTTGAGCAGGTGCCACAGGGCGTGGGGACTGCTGGCGACGGAGGATACGGACCTGCCCGCCGGCCATCCAGACGGGGCTCCGCTGGCCGATGTTGACCGCTGCATCGGGCACGGATCGGGCACGACCGGCCTGCGGCTTAGCAGTAGCTGGCCTTAACCGCTAAGCCGCTAGGCGGCTTAATTCAGCTATCAGGCGGGCGGCTTTCCTCGGTTGGCAAGGCATCCGGCAGTCGGTTGTACGACATCCGGGCGCGATGCCCATGGGGCCGCGAAGCGTCCATACCCTCGGTAAGGTGGCTCCGCCGGAAGGATGGTGCCGCTTTGAACGTGCTTGACCTTATAGGTCACATTGCCGACATATCGGCACTACCAGTCGCTCTGACCGGATTTGGAATCACTTATTACCAAATCACGAAAACGCGAGAGGCTGCAGAATCCGCCGGGCCAGCGACGTGCAGACCTGGATCAACGAGGTCGGGCGGACCTGCCAGTGCTGCGCCCAGGGCAAGGACGAGCGGCGCAAGCCCGCCCAGCGTCGCTGCTGTGCCCTCGGCCGGTGCTGCCGGGATCTGCCCTCGGCAACCAGCGTCACGCACCTGCGGACCGTGCTCCGGACGCTGCTGTCCCAGGCGATCACCGAAGGGCTGATCACCCGCAACGTCGCGTCCCTGGTGAAGCTGCCACCGGTACGCAAGCGCAAGCGCAAGGCGTGGACGAGCGACGAGGCGCGGCGCTTCCTGGAGTCGGCCCGCGCCGACGACGACCCGCTCTACGCCGCGTACGTCCTGGTCCTGGTGCTCGGTCTGCGCAAGGGTGAGATGTTGGGGCTCACCTGGGCGGACGTCGACCTCGACGCGGGGGAGTTGACCATCGATCGGCAACTTCAGCGGGTCGGCGCCGAGTTGCTGCACCGGGAGACGAAGACGGCAGCCTCGGACGCCACCCTGCCGCTGCCGGACATCTGCACCGTGGCCCTCGGCCGCCGCCGCGTCGCCCAGACCGCCGCCCGGGATGCCGCCGGTCCGGCCTGGCAGCCGTCCGACCTGATCTTCACCACCCGCTACGGGCGGCCGGTCGAGCCGCGCAACTTCAACCGCTTCTGGGACCGCCGCTGTGACGCGGCCGGCGTTCGGCGGATTACCGTCAGGGATGCCCGGCGGACCTGCGCCTCGCTCCTGGCGGACCTGGACGTGCACCCCCGGGTGGCGATGCAGATCCTCCGGCACGCTCAGTTCGCCATCACCATGGAGATCTACACGGTGGTGTCCTCGGCGGCGACTCTCGACGCGCTCAAGCGACTTGGCCAGACGCTCGACCAATGACCGCCGCGCCGCCGGTTCCGGTCCGGTCCGCTATCGGTCGCCGTAGTGGTACCGGCAGGCGATGATTTCGACGTCGTCCTTGGTGATCCGATACACCAGTCGGTGTTCGCGATCGATTCGGCGGGACCAGAAGCCGGACAGCTCTCCCCGAAGGGGCTCCGGCTTGCCGATGCCCTCGTATCCGTTGCGCATCACGTCCGCGATGAGTTCGTTGATGCGCTTGACGAGCTTCCGATCCGTGTGGCTGAGGTACTGGTTCCACGCCGTCGCGGTGAAAACCAGCCTCACGCGACGTCCCGCACGGTGGCCGGGTCGACCAGATCGCGATCGGCCGCATCGCCCTTCTCCAACTCCGCCATCGACCGGCGCAGCGCGGCGGCGTTGCTCGGGCTACGCAGGAGGTACTCGGTCTCCTTCATCGACTCGTACTCGGCAAGCGGCACGATCACCACCGGCTCGTGGCCGGACCGGGTCACCACCACTTCCTCCGCGTCGTTGATGACGCTGTCGAGTTCGGCGGCCAGGTTCTGCCGTAGCTGGGTGAAGTTGACGGTCCGCATGACCACCTCCATAGCAAGTACAGAAAACTGTACCTTAGGTGGGCCCGCAGCATCATGCATGCACGCATCGCCTGCTACTGCTGTACTTCGCTGCTGTACGGGCCATGCCACCAAGGCGAGAGACCCGTGGGTTACGTCCACGGAAGTGGTGTACGACTTGCCCGTGATGGGCGTGTTGCGTAGATAGGAGACGGCCACCGCGCGATCCTTCGAGACGGCTAAGTCCGAGTGAAGGAGAGTGATGCGCGATGGCCGCATCTGAGAGTGTGAACCCTGTTGAGCTGCTGTGCGAGCAGATAGTGGGCGCGTCGCCGGATGTGTTGCAGGCGATGATCAAGACGTTCGCGCAGGCGGTGATGTCCGCCGAGGCGGACGCGATCTGCGGCGCCGCGTATGGGCAGCGCAGTGACGAGCGGGTCAACTCCCGCAACGGTTACCGGCCGAGAGAGTGGGACACCCGGGCCGGCACGATCGACCTGGCGATCCCCAAGCTGCGCCACGGTTCCTACTTCCCGGACTGGCTGCTGACGCATCGGCGGCGGGCCGAGCAGGCCCTGGTGTCGGTGGTGGCCACGAGCTATCTGCTGGGGGTGTCGACGCGGCGGGTGGAGAAGCTGGTGGAGCAGCTCGGGATCCGGCAGTTGTCGAAGTCGCAGGTCTCGGAGATGGCCGCCCATTTGGACGCGCAGGTCGAGGCGTTCCGCAACCGGCCCCTCGACTCGGGCCATTACACGTTCGTGTGGATGGACGCGCTGACGATGAAGGTCCGCGAAGCCGGCCGCACCGTCAACGTCCACGCCCTGATCGCGGTCGGGGTCAACGCCGACGGCCAACGCGAAGTGTTGGGCCTGGACGTCGCCTCCGACGAGGACGGCGCCGGCTGGCTGGCGTTCCTGCGGTCGCTGACCGCCCGCGGCCTGACCGGCGTGCGTCTGGTCATCTCCGACGCCCACGCCGGCCTCGTGGCCGCCATCGGCGCGGCCCTGCCCGGGGCGTCGTGGCAACGGTGCCGCACCCACTACCTGCGCAACCTGCTGACCAAAGTGCCGAAGTCGGCGCAGCCGTGGATCGCCACCCTGGTCCGCACGATCTTCGACCAGCCCGACGCCGACGCCGTCCGAGCCCAGTTCCAACGGGTCGTTGCCACGATCGAAGCGAAGTTCCCCACCGCCGCCGAGCACCTCGACGCCGCCCACGACGACCTGCTGGCCTTCACCGGGTTCCCACGGGAGATCTGGCGCCAGATCTGGTCCAACAACCCGCAAGAGCGGCTGAACAAGGAAATCCGCCGGCGCACCGACGTCGTCGGGATCTTCCCCAACCGGGCAGCGATCATCCGACTCGTCGGCGCCGTCCTGGCCGAGCAGACCGACGAATGGACCGAAGGCCGCCGCTACATGGGCCTGGACCTACTCGCCAAAGCCCGCATGGTCACGATCAACACCGATCAACACGACACCAACCAGACAGAACCCGCCCCGATCGCCGCATAACATCAGACCGGATCCCGCGATGGCCGTCTCCTACACCACTCGCGCGGACGTGACCGACCCGTGAAGGGCTCGTTGGCCTGCTGAAGAGTGGGCCGCCAGGGACTCGAACCCTGAACCTATGGATTAAAAGTCCACAGCTCTGCCATTGAGCTAGCGGCCCGCGCGCTCAGGTTACCGGACGGTTCCCGCCCACGGCTCTCGGCTTCCGGTCGGCCGTCGATGCCTGTGGCTGGCCGGCACCCACCCGCACCCTGATCGGGTGGCGTCCGGCGTGCTGGAGCCGTCAGTGCCCTCTATCACGGTGGCCGGGCCCAAGCCGGCACGCGGAGTGGATCAAGCAGTTGACCCATGCATGGCTGAGCGCGGCTGGGGAACTGGAACGTGCATGAGGTCGAGCAGTCCCCCGGCCGTTGCGGCGTCCGGGGAGGAGGTCGGGCCGGACGGCGTACGTCAGCCGGGCGGTGAGGTGCACGCCTGGTTGCCCGGCCAGAACCAGACCGTCTGCGGCCTGGCCCTGAGTCGGACCCGGCTGCGTCGCTTCCCACATGTGCGCTTCGACTATTCGGGCACCGACGCGCTTACCGAGGTCGACGCGGTGGGCTGGATCTGCCCGCGCTGCCTGGCGGCCACGGCTGGCCGGCGTGCCAAGGAGAAGCACGGCTGGGTGCGGAACTCCCCTCGGCCTTGATCAACTCGGCTTCCTGGAAGAAGCGGTATCCGGCTGGGCGGGACACCCCGGTTTCCAGGAAATCGAGTCGATCAAGTTGCAGGCGCGCGCCGGGCGGCTGCGGTTGAGCTGCTGCTGGACGGGTACGGGGTCGGACATGCGGATCGTGGTGGTGGGGGCGAGCGGCAACGTCGGTACGGCGGTGCTGCGTCGGCTGCGCCGGGAGCGGGGCGTCGAGCTGGTCGGGGTGGCCCGGCGGTTGCCCGGCCCGGACGCCGGCACGCCGTACGACCAGGTGGAATGGCACTCGTGCGACATCGGCGCGCCGGGCGCGGTGGGGCAGTTGACCGAGGTGTTCGCCGGCGCGGACGCGGTGGTGCACCTGGCGTGGCAGATCCAACCCAGTCACGACCAGCGGGTGTTGCGCCGGACCAACGTCGACGGCAGTCGGGCGGTTTTCGAGGCGGTGATCCGGGCCGGTGTGCCGGCTCTGGTGTACGCCTCGTCGGTCGGCACCTACGCCCCCGGCCCGAAGGACCACCCGATCAGCGAGCGCTGGCCGGCCACCGGGGTGCCCGGCTCGTCGTACAGCGAGCACAAGGCGGAGGTCGAGGCGCTGCTGGACGGGATCGAGCGGGAGCATCCGGCGCTGAGGGTGGTCCGGCTGCGACCAGGCCTGATCTTCCAGCGGGACGCCGGTACGGAGATCACCCGCTACTTCCTCGGCCCGTTCGCGCCGGTACGACTGTTGCGCTTCGGCCGGATCCCGCTGGTACCCGCCAACCGGCGGCTGCGGATGCAGGCGGTGCATGCCGACGATGTGGCTGACGCGTACGCCAGGGCGGTTCTGGGTGATGCGCGCGGCGCCTTCAATGTCGCTGCGGACCCGGTGCTGACTCCGGAGCTGGTGGCCCGGCACTTCCACGGCTGGACCGTGCCGGTAGCGGCGCCGGTGCTGCGGGTGGCGGCGGCGCTGACCTGGCGGGCGCGGCTGCAACCGGTCGACGCGGGCTGGGTGGAGCTGGGCCTGAACGCGCCGCTGATGTCCAGCGAGCGCGCGGAGACCGAGCTGGGCTGGCAGCCCAAGATCGATGCGCTCACCGCGCTGAAGGAACTGCTCATGGGGATGGCCGGTGGTGACCACACCGCCAGCCCGCCGCTGTCCGGAGCCCACGACCTGCCGGGCCGTCCCGCAGGCCTGCTGCGTGCCCGGCAGGCAGGCGAAGGCAACCCCTACTGATCGACCAGCCTGCCGCCAAGGCCAGCTTTCGCCGCACGACCAGCCCTGCCGCACGAACAGCCTCACCACGCCCGCCAGCCCGCCGCACGACCAGCATCGCCGCCCGGCGCGCGGCCAGCCTCAGCCGCGGTCAGGTGAGCTTCGAACCCGTCACCGTGGGGTTGCGGGCACCCAGGAAGAAGATGCCCGGATAGCCGCTGGTTTCGAACTTGCCGCTCGGGTTGCGGCGTAGCGTCGAGTTTTCGATCTTCATGGTGCCGGTGCGGTTGTTGCTCACGAAGAAGATCGCGCCGCCGCCCTCGTTGGCCTTGTTGTTCTCGATGATCGTGCCGGCGATCCGTACGGTGAACTCGTTGCCGTCGCAGTAGATCGCGCCGCCGCTGCCGCCGCCGGGCGTACCGGACTTGGCCGGGTTGGCGCCGTTGCCGATGGCCTCGTTGCGGCTCAGCACGCTGTTGAGCACCACCCACGACACGCCGATGCTGCTCAGCGCCCCTCCGTTCGAGCAGGAGCCGCCGTTGAAGGTGCTGCTCACGACGTACACCGGTTTGTTGTCGTACTGGCTGAGCACCCGGATGGCCGCGCCGCCCAGGTCGGGGCCGGTGCGGTCGCAGCGGTTGTCGACGAACCGCGAGTTGACGACCTTCAACCGCCCGCCGCGTACGAAGATGGCTCCACCGCCGCCACCCTCGGCCCTGTCGCCTGTGGAGTTGCCGTCGGCGAAGGTCAGGTTCTGCACTGTGAGCTGCGGGTGGTCCTGGTTCTGGCAGTGCGAGGTGGTCCAGCCCTGTGCCTCGTCGCAGGTGTTCATGTAGAGGATGCGCCGCTTCCCCTGGCCGCTCAGGGTGACCCTGCCGCCGCCGTCGAGCACGACCTTCGGCCCGTTGGCGTTGCGGACCTTCGCGGTGGCGGCCATCTTGATCGTCACGGGCGCCGGTCCACAGTCGAACGTGATGACGCCGCCGGCCGCGACAGCCTTCACCACCGCCGCGGAGGTACAGCTCGCCGGGGTGCCGGTGCCGACGGTTCGGGTGGGCTTCGAGGTGTCCACAGCGCGTGCCTCCGCCGGCACGGTGGCCTTGCCGTTCGGGTTGCCAGCGGCGAGCGGCTTTGCCGCAGGCTTCGAGCTCGCGCTGGCACCCGGCCCGCCGAGACCGTCACGGCCCGTCGGTGCGACGCCCTGGTCGCCGGTCACCAGGCCCTCCGGCATGTCGGACGGCGTCGCCGCCGGCGCTGGCGGGTTGGACGCGCAGGCGGGCAGGGTCGCGGCGGTGACACCGAGGACCAGCAGGGCGGCAAGCGACGACAGGCGCACCCAGTGATGCTAGGAGCCGCGACGACGCCGGAGCGAATCTGCCGGGCCGGTTTAACCAGCTGCTAAAAGTCGGCGAACAGGTACGGCACCGCGCGGGGGAAGATCCCGCGCAGCTCGGTTGCGGCGTCCACAGGTACGTCGCCAAGCCCGCGCAACGGCAGCTCGGCGGGGTCCAGCACCCCGTACGCCAGGGCGGAGAGCCCGGCGGCGGTGAGCGTTGCCGTCGGCACCCGGGCGCTGTCGTCGGGCAGCAGCTCCAGCGCGCCGGTCGTGCCGTCCAGCAGGTGGTTGCCGGCCAGCCACCGGTCCCCGGTCAGCTCGACCCGGACCCGGCCCGGGCCTGCGGACAGCCCGCTGAGCGCGTCCAGCGACAGCAGCCGTGCCATCGGGGCGGACGCGCCCGGCCGGCCCGCCCGCGCCTCGACGTGTACGTCCAGGTCGGTGCGCCACAGCTCCGGCAACTCGTCCGGCGGGACCTGGACGGTGACCCGGTCGACCTGGTCGATGTGCCTGGCGAAGAACTGCAACAGCAGCGTCCGGGCGAGCGGGTCGGCAACCAGCAGCTCGTTGCCGATGAGCGTGCCGCCGTGGCCGTCGATCCGGTACGTGAGCACGCCGGTTACCTCGCCGTCCACCCGGGCTGTGAGCAGCCAGTGCTCGTCGCGGTCGCGCAGGCCGACGTCCCGATAGTCCGGGAAGATCGAGAAGCCGTGCCGTTCCGTCAGGCAGCGTTCGGTGAACGCGCGCCACGCGGGATAGCCGGCGCGGATCCGCTCCCAGCCCACCTCGCCGGGCAGCTCGGCGCGGACCAGCGACCCCAGATCGGCCGGCGTGAACGCGACGGTGCGCGGCTTGGGCAGCCCGATGTAGCCGAACCGGGCGTAGAAGCTGGGCCGGAACGGGTAGAGCGCGGTGAGCTTGTGCCCCTCGTCGCGCATCTCGTCGAGGAGTTGGTGCAGCAGCCCTCGGACGTGCCCCTGCCGGCGGGCCAGCGGATGGGTGGCCACACCGGCGACGCCGGCCATCGACAGCACCGACCCGCGCAGGTTCTGCCGCATCGGGATGGCTGAGGCGGCAGCCAGCGTCTCGCCGTGCTCCTCGACGGCCAGCGTCGTGTTGCCCTGGTGGTAGGGCAGGTAGTCGCGGAACTCCTCGACCCGGGCGGCACCGAGCGGCGACGACTCGAAGGCGTACGCGGCCAGCGGGAAGCTGGTGGTGAGACGCTCGTCGGCCGTCACCCGTCGGATGGTCATCCGCCCATCCCAACCGGTGCCGCCACCCGCCGCAACCGGATTGCGCCCAGGTCAGCGGGTCGTGACGTCGGAGACCACGACCGTGACGTTGTCCGGGGCGCCGGCGTGGTGGGCGAGCTTCACCAACTGCTCGCCGCACTGCTGACGGTCGGCGTACATGCCGAGCGTCGCCGCGATCGCCTCGTCCTCGACGTAGTCGGAGAGCCCGTCGCTGCACAGCAGCAGCCGGTCGCCGGGAACGACTGTGAGCACACCGACCGCCGGTGGGGTGTCGGCACCCTGCACGGCCCGCGTCACCAGGGACCGCTGCGGGTGGTGCCGGGCCTGGTCGGGGGAGAGCGTGCCCTGGTCGACAAGTGCCTGCACGAATGTGTCGTCCCGGGTGAGCTGGGTCAACTCCCCGTCGCGCAGCAGATAGCAGCGGGAGTCACCGACCTGGGCCAGCACGAGCGTCTCGCCGGCCAGCAGCGCGGCGGTGAGCGTGGTGCCCATCCCCTCGCGGGCCGGGTCGACGGTGATGGCGGCGTGGATGCGCTGGTTGGCGGTGCTGACCACGGCACGCAGGGCGTCGGCGGCCCCGTCGGGGTCGGTGGGCGGGGCCAGCTCGTCCAGAATCCGGATCACGATCTCGCTCGCCACCTCACCCGCGGGCAGCCCGCCCATGCCGTCGGCGACGGCGATCAGGCGGTCACCGGCGAGGGCGGAGTCCTCGTTGTTGGTGCGAACCAGACCGATGTCGTTGAGGATGACCGAGCGGAGGATCAGCGTCATGGGGACAAGCTTGCCAAGAACACCCCGCCTTCGTCTCTACGCACTACTGCGTAGGGTGAAGAAATGATGCCGGTGTCCATGGTCGGGCGCGCCGGCGAGCTCGCCGAGCTCGACCGGGCATGGTCCGCGGTGGTGTCGCCGCGCCGGCCGGCGCCGAGCGTCGCGGTGCTCACCGGAGCGGCCGGGGTGGGCAAGAGTCTGCTGGTCGCAGCCGCCGTGGACGCTTTCACGCCGCGTCCCGCGCTGATCCTCTCCGGCGCAGCCCGGGTGCACGGCCCTGCGCCGTACGACTGGCTGGCCGCGGTACTCACCGGCCGGGACACCAGCCGGCTCGGCCTACCAGCGGACGCGTTGGCCTGGTTGGCCCAGCAGCCCACAGCACCCCGCGAGCGGTACGCGCCCGGCACCCTGCTCCGCCTCGCCGTGCGGACCGTCCAGTTGCTCGTCGGTGCCGGCCCGGCCGTACTGGTCGTGGACGACCTGCACGCGCTCGACCCGGCCAGCGTCAACCTGGTCGGTGAGTTGGCCACCGTGGCGGCCCTGCCCGCCCTGCTGGTGGTGGCGAGCCGACCGCCGGCCGACGCGGTGGCACCGGAGCTCACCCGCCGCGCGCTGGCCCGGCTCACAGGCGTCCGGGGCGCCGTCCGCCAGCACCTCGGCCCGCTGCGTCCGGCCGAGGTCGCCGAGATCCTGACCCAGGTGTACGCCGGCAGCCGTCCTTCCGGCCGGTTGGTCGCTTCGGTCTGGCGGTGCACCGGCGGCAACCCGTACGCGTTGACCGAGTTGCTTGCCGCGCACGCGGGAGAGGGGCCGGACGTGTTGCTGCGTCGGTTGCCCGGCCCGCGCCAGCCGACCCCACCTGTCGATCGGGTGGCGGATGCCGACCCGGTCGACGCGCTACCGGACGTGGAGTTGACCGCTCGGGAGGTCGAGGTGCTGGGCTGCCTCGTCGCCGGCATGTCCAACAAGCAGGTCGCGAAGGCGCTCGGCATCTCGGTGCGTACGGTCACCGTGCACGTGTCCAACCTGCTGCGCAAGACGGGCTCGGCGTCGCGTACCGAGGTGGCGCTCTGGGCCGTCCGCTCAGCGGCGCGGGTAGCGCAGTAGCAGGCTTGCGGTGACCTCCTCGTCGCCGATCGCCGTGTAGCTGTGTGGCACGTCGGAGACCCAGCGGAGGTGGCCGCCGGCCGAAGCGGTGAGCGGCGCGTCGGCCGGGCCGGCACGTAGCAGTCCGGCGAAGACGGTCAGGTGTTCGGTGACCCCTGGGTGGTGGGCGGGGGAGAGTTGCCCCGGCCCGGGGGCCACCCGGATCCGATACAGCTCGTAGGTCGCGTCGGAGTCGGTGAACACCTCCAGCAGGGTGGCGGTGACCGCGCTGCCGTGCACGGTGGGTACGCCTGCCGGCTCGGCGAGTACGGCGGTCAGCGGCACGCCGAGTTGTGCGGTGACCGCCCAGAGCGTCTCCAGGGTCGGGTTGCGGGTGCCGTGCTCCAGGCCGGAGAGCGTGGCCTTGCCGACGCCGGCGAGCCGGGCCAGCGCGGACAGCGAGATCCCCCGCTCCTCGCGCAGGGCGCGTACACGGCGGCCCACGACGGCGGGATCCACGTCGAGGCCCGGACGCCGGGCCGGTGGGTGCGGCATCCGCATATCGTGCTACAACTGTCGTTCCGTAAACGGAACAGGGGGCGGGAGTGGCCGGACGGGCTCAACCGTTGCTTGCCGGCGTGGTGACGGCGCTCGTCGGCTTCGCCAGCTCGTTCACCGTCGTGTTGGCCGGGCTCCGGGCGGTGGGCGCGTCGGACGCGCAGGCGTCCTCCGGCCTGCTGGCCCTCTGCGTGGCGAGCGGGCTCGCCGCTGTCTGGCTGGGCTTGCGCCACCGGATACCGATGAGCGTCGCCTGGTCGACCCCCGGCGCGGCGCTGCTGGTGGCGACCGGGCCGCAGCCGGGCGGGTGGCCGGTCGCGGTGGGCGCCTTCCTCGTGGCCGGCCTGCTGATCGTCGCGGCGGGTCTGTTTCCGCCACTTGGCCGGGCGGTGGCCGCCATCCCCAAGCCGGTGGCCGGCGCGATGCTCGCCGGTGTGCTGCTGCCGCTCTGCACCGCTCCGGTCCGCGCGCTTGTCGAACTGCCCGCGGTGGCCGGCCCGGTGGTGGCCGGCTGGCTGCTGCTGTACCGGTTCGCTCGCCGCTGGGCGGTGCCGGGCGCGCTGCTGGTGGCAGTGGCGGCGATAGCGCTCACCGCGCCGCCAGCAGGCCTGAGCGGGGTCACGCTCACCCCTACTGTCACCTTCACCGCGCCGGCCTGGAATGCGTCCGCGCTTGTCGGGCTCGCCCTTCCGCTGTTCCTTGTCACAATGGCCGCGCAGAACGTACCCGGCATGGCGGTGCTGGCCGGCTACGGCTACCGCCCGCCCTTCGGCGCCGCGCTGCGGACCACCGGCCTGGCCAGCCTCCTGGCCGCACCGGCCGGCGGGCACGCCGTGAACCTAGCGGCGATCACGGCCGCGCTGGCCGCCGGTCCGGACGCCCACCCGGATCCGGAGCGCCGCTGGGTCGCCTCGGTCACCGCTGGCGTCGGCCTGGCCCTGCTCGGGCTGGGCGCGGGGGTGGCCACCGCGCTGGTGTCGATCGCCCCGCCGATCCTCATCGAGGCGGTCGCCGGGCTGGCGCTGCTGGGAGCGCTTGCCACGGCGCTCGCCGCAGCGGTGGCCGATCCGGACACCCGGGAGGCCGCCGTGGTCACCTTCGTGGTGACCGCCTCGGGGGTGACGCTGATCGGTGTGGGCGGCGCGTTCTGGGGCCTGGTCGCCGGTTGCCTGATGCTGCTGCTGTTCCGCCGCAGGCCCGACCGGCCCGGTCCCTCGGAGAGACCCGCACCCGATCAGCGACCTGGCAGCGCCGAGGTCGAAGCCGCTCGGGACCAGGTCACTCCTCGGGTGGCAGGTCGGCCACGTCGACCGTGAGGCTCACCCGCCCGTCGGTGACGGCGGCGATCCGGTCGGCCGGGACGTACACGGCTCCGATATCTGCCGACTCCGTCGAGACCTTCAGGTAGCCGGTGTGCAGCAGTCGCGCCGCCAGGTCGGCCGGTACGTCCGGCTCCTCCACGGCGGTCGCCTCGATCAGCTCGTCCAGGCTGCTGCCCGGGTCGGCGGTCGGAGACTGCACTGTCACCGCGTTCGGGTCACCCCGTTGGACGAGGTCCACGGTCCCGATCTCGGTGCCGGCGACGTCGATCACCGGCATTCCGGTGGTGATCCGCGAGATGGTCGCCTGCTGCGCGTCCTGCTGGTCCATTTTTCAGCGGTTCCCGGGGCAGCGCGTCGCTAAACGCCGGTGCCGACCCGCTCGACTAGCGGTCAGCCGGGTAGCGACCGGCGGCGGGGCGGTGGGCCCGGAGAGCGTGATTACTCTGAGGCATAAATATGTCTCAGAGTAATCACCGTCAAATTCACTACCGCCTCCAGCGCCGGGGCGGCAACGGACGCCGACGGGCCGCGATGGGTCGACGGGCTGCGGCGGGCCTGCCCCACGGACCGCCCGCAGGTCGGCCCGGAGCTGCTTGACGGCGAGGCAAAGGCGTCGGCCGCCTCGACGCCGTCCCGCTCAGCCGTTCGGCAGGGTCCAGCTGCCGGGTGGACGCGGGGACAGCTCACGCCAGGCGTCGGAGCCGTCGAGCAGTGCCCGGATGGTGTCCTCGGCCTCGTCAGCACTGCCGTACTCGTAGAAACGGGAGATGCCCTCGGCGCCGCCGGCTCGCTGCTCGACGTGCCACCGGTCGGCGTCCACCCGCAGGAAGACGTCCCGTCGGGCCAGCCGCCCCCACTTCCCGTTCCACCAGTGCTTTCGCTGCTCCATGGCGGGACTCTATCGAACACACGTACGAGAAGATGCGGCCCCTGCGGGATTCCCGCAGGGGCCGATGTGCATCCGTTCGGGGTCAGCGCGGCGCCGGCGGTTCAGTGCGGCGGCCCAGCACGTCGTCAAGCGCCCCGCGCTGCTGGCCCGGCGTGGTGTGGCCGGCGGAGACCAGCGCGTCCCGGATCTCGGTGAGCAGCTTGACCTCCTCGCTCGGGGCCGAGGGCGGCGGCTCCTCGCCGCGCTTGCGCCGCTCGGCGAGCTTGTTCATCGGGAACACCACGAGGAAGTAGAGCGCCGCCGCGGTGAGCAGGAACGTGATCACCGCGTTGACGAAGCTGATCCAGTCGAACTCGACGCCGCGGATCGTCCAGGCAGCGCCTTCGAGGCCGTTGTCCTTACCGGTGATCAACAGCACGATCAGCGCGATAAGCGGCTTGAGGAACGCGTTGGTCAGCGACGTGACCACCGTCGTGAACGCGGCACCGATGACGACACCGACCGCCAGGTCGACGACGTTGCCGCGCATGATGAAATCTTTGAAGCCCTTGAACATCCGTACTCCTGAGGTGGCCCGTTTTCCGTCGGGGACAACCTATGCCCCCGCGACGGGCTCCAGAAAAGCGCCGGCTTCGATGGCTGCCAACGCCGGGTCGCCGGCCCGGATCGCCTCGACCAGCCGGGTGTGGTCGACGTAGCGCTCGGGGGTGAGTGCGTCCCCCATCGCCTGGGCGACGGTGCTGCGCAGGGCGGTGCCGACCGAGGCGTACAGCTCGGCGAGCATGGCGTTGTGCGCGGCGGCGACCACCACCGTGTGCAGGGCCGCGTCGGCCTCGACGAACGCGTCGACCCGGCCGCCGCGCCAGGCCGCCTCACGTTCGGCGAGCGCGTCGTCGAGCGCCGCCAGGTCCTCCGGTGTACGCCTCAGCGCGGCGAGCCGGGCCGCTTCCACCTCGAAGGCGCGCCGTACCTCGACGACCTCGGTCATCCGGTCGTCGCCGAGCTGGCGGGCCACCACCGGCGCCAGTTCGTCGGTGGACACGACGTACGTGCCGGAGCCCTGCCGGCACTCCAGCACGCCCGCGTGCTGAAGCGCGCGGACGGCCTCGCGGACGGTGTTGCGCCCGACGCCCAGCGCGGCCACCAACTGTGGCTCGGTGGGGATGCGCCCGCCGACCGGCCACTCGCCGCCCAGGATCCGCGACCGGAGCTGCTCGATGGTCTGACGGACCCGGTGCCCGCGCGGCGGCACCGGCGGCGCTGCGGGGGAATCAACTGAGGGTGGCACTGGTTACATCACCGGTCCCGAATTCATCCCATGATTGTAGGTTAGAGGTCATGACCCCGCCACCTACCGCCGCTCCGGCGGCGCCCGCTCCCGTCGCCCTCCCCAATGCGGGCGACATCCGCGCGGGCCGTCGGGTCCCACCGGCGACCGGAGGCGCGCTCGTACTCGTCGGGATGCTGTTGGTGGCGCTCAACCTGCGCGCCGCAGTCACCAGCCTCGGTGCGCTGCTCGACGAGATCCGCGACGGGCTGGGGCTGTCCGGGGTCACCGCGGGCCTCGTCACCACCCTGCCGACAATCGCCTTCGCCGGCCTCGGCGCGCTCACCCCGTGGCTGGTCCGCAAGGTGGCGCCGGCCCGGGTGCTGGTGGTCGCCATGTTCGCCCTGGCCCTCGGCCAGGTGCTGCGGGTCCTCACCGACTCGACCTGGGTCTTCGTCCTCACCAGCGCACTGGCGCTGGCCGGCATCGCGGTGGCGAACATCCTGCTGCCGATGCTCGTCAAGCAGCACTTCCCGCACCGCACCGGCCTGGTGACCGGGGCGTACACGATGGCTTTGACAGTGGGCACGACGGTGGCCGCGGCGACCGCGGTGCCGATCGCGCACGCCTTCGGGTCGTGGCGGGCCGGTCTGGGCATCTGGGCCGCGCTCGCCGCGCTTGCCGTACTCCCGTGGGTGCCGCTGGCTCTGCGGACCCGGGCGGCCGCGCGGCGGGCGGCCCCGACGCCGCGCCCCGCCGCGTCGGCCCGGATCCGGCCGGAACGGACCCGGTTGGGCTGGGCGATGGCCATCTACTTCGGGGCGCAGTCGCTCAGCGGGTACGCGATCATGGGCTGGCTGGCCCAGCTCTTCCGGGACGCCGGCTACCAGCCGGAATCGGCGGGGCTGCTGCTCGCCGGGGTGACCGCGCTCGGCGTGCCTATCGCGCTGCTCATGCCCACCGTGGCCGGCCGGCTGGCCACCCTGCGTCCGCTGGTGCTCGGGCTGACCGCCGCGTCGGCGCTGAGCTACATCGGGCTGGCGATCGCCCCGCACGGCGCCGCGCTGCTCTGGGTGGCTCTGCTGGCGATCGGCCAGGGAGCGTTCCCGATGATCCTGACCGCCATCGGCCTGCGGTCCCGCACCGCCGAGGGGACCGTGGCGCTGTCCGCGTTCGCGCAGAGCACCGGGTACGTGATCGCCGCCCTCGGCCCGCTGATGGTCGGCATCCTCTACGAGGTCACCGGAGGCTGGACGGCTCCGCTCGGGTTCCTGCTGGCCGCGCTCGCGGTGCAGACGACAGCGGGCATGGCGATCGCCCGTCCCCGCTACGTCGAGGACGAGTGATCAGCCGCAGCGGTCAGGAGGAGGCCGGTGTCGGTTCGCCGGCGACTGCCTCGTCCACCGTCGGGTACGTGTGCAGCACCTCGACCAGCCCGCTCACCTCGAGGATGCGCAGCACGCCCCGCTGGGGTGCGGCCAGGCGCACCACGCCACCGGCTTCGTCGCAGCTGTTCTTGGCCCGCACGAAGACCGACAGACCGGTCGAGTCGCAGAACGAAACCTCCGCCAGGTCGAACACCAACCGGCTGCGGCCCTTGTCGAGCAGGTCGGTGATCTGGTCCTGCAACTGCGGTGCTGTTGCCATGTCCAGTTCGCCCGCGACCGACACGACGACCACGTCGCCGCGTTGTTCCGTGTGCACCGTCAAGGACATAAGCCAGACCTCCTGTTATCGGAGGAACGGTATCCCACGACAGGTGTCGTACGCAGATCGGGAGGCAAGATCCGGTGGCCGTCGTCATTCCGTTGCTACGGAGCAACTAGCTCTGCAGCCCCCGGTGATAGAGTCCGGCCGGTCCAGGTCGAGGGGGGTTTCGCAATGGCGTTGAACGCCGAGGAAAGTGGTCGACTCGCCGCGCTGCTGGGCGGGCACGCCGAGCGGGTAACGCAACGATGGACCGAGATCATCGCCAGTTCGCTCCGCGGCCGGCTGAGTCAGGCCGAGCTGCGACGGCAGGTGCAGGACCTGCACCACGCCATCGTCACCACGGGTGAGCAGGGTGCCATCAACCTGTCCGCCGACAGTGCGGCCGAGTTGCGCGCCGCGCTCTCCGAGCTGTCCCGGGGCAGGGCCCGGCAGGGGTTCTCCGCCACCGAGACCGCGATCAGCGTCTTCGCGCTCAAGGAGGTGCTGGTCTCCCTCGTCGAGGAGGTCGGCGGCGACGACAAACTGCGCGACTACGTCGCCTTCTCCGGGCTTGTCGACGAGATGGGCCTGTTCACCTTCGAGAGCTTCGTCCGTACCCGGGAGAGCCTGATCGCCGACCAGGCGGAGCAGCTGCTCGAACTTTCCACGCCGGTGGTCAAGCTCTGGGAGGGCGTGGTCGCCGTACCGCTCGTCGGCACCCTGGACTCCGCCCGGGCCCAGGTGGTGATGGAGCGTCTGCTCCAGACGCTCGTCGACACGGGCTCCCCGTACGCGATCATCGACATCACCGGCGTCCCGGCGGTCGACACCCAGGTCGCCCAGCACATCCTGAAGACAGTGGTGGCCGCCCGGCTGATGGGCGCCGACTGCATCATCTCCGGCATCCGCCCGCAGATCGCGCAGACCATCGTCGCCCTCGGCATCGAGTTCGGCGACATCGCCACCAAGGCGAGCCTGGCCGACGCGCTGCGCCACGTGCTGCGGCTCAACGGGGTGGAAACCGCACGTCGCCAGTCACGCCGGGACGCCTGATGGAACGCGTGCCGATCCTCAAGATCGGCGACATCCTGCTCGTCTCCATCCAGCTGGACATGTCCGACCAGACGGCGGTCCAGCTCCAGGAAGATCTCGCCGAGCGGATCGTCGCGACCGGCTGCCACGGCGTCATCATCGACATCACAGCCCTGGACATCGTCGACTCGTTCGTCGGGCGGATGCTCTCCACCATCGCGTCGATCTCCAAGGTGCTCGACGCGGAGACGGTGGTGGTCGGGATGCGTCCGGCCGTCGCCATCACACTTGTCGAGCTGGGGCTGTCGCTCAACGGCATCCGTACCGCCCTGAACGTCGAGCGGGGCATGGAACTGGTCGCGGCGGCCCGCGCCGACGATCCGGACGACCAGTTCGACGACGACGACCCGGACGCCGAGACGGCCAGGCCATGACCCTTGGCGTCGACGTGGGCCCGCCGCAGGCGCAGTCGATCCGCAGCGACGAGGACGTGGTCCGCGTCCGGCAGCTGGTCCGTGCCGTCGCGGTGGCGGTCAAACTGTCCCTGGTCGACCAGACCAAGGTGGTCACGGCGGCGAGCGAACTGGCCCGCAACACCCTGGTGTACGGCGGTGGTGGCTCCGTCGAGGTGACCATCGTGGACAACGGCCGACGTAAGGGCGTACGGATCGTCTTCGCCGACTCCGGGCCCGGCATCGCCGATCTCGACCTGGCCTTGACCGACGGCTACACCACCGGCGGCGGCCTCGGCCTCGGGCTCAGCGGGTCTCGCCGGCTTGTTGACGATTTCGAGATCGAGACGTCGCAGGAAACCGGCACGCGCATCACGGTCACCAAGTGGTCCCGGTGAACGAGGACCTGATCACCGACAGTGGCCTCTGGTTCCGGGTGGAGGCCAGCGGCACTGCCAGCTCCGTACGACGTGCCGCCGAACGCCTCGGCGCGCAGCTGGAGATGGCTCCGGCGCGCGTTGCCGACCTGGCCATCGTCGCGGCCGAGCTGACCAGCAACCTCGTCAAGCACGCCGACGAGGGCGTCCTGCTGCTCCGGCCCGTCCGCCGCGGCGGAGAGGCCGGCGTGGAGCTGGTGGCCATCGACTCCGGCCCCGGCATGGCCGACCTGACCGTCTCGTCCCAGGACGGGCACTCCACCACGGGCACGCTCGGCATCGGCCTCGGCGCCATCGTCCGGCAGGCCAGCTCGTTCGACGGGTACTCGCTCCCGGGGCGGGGCACAGTGCTCGCTGTGCAGGTCTGGCCGGCGGCACCTCCCCGGCCGCCCTGGGCCGGCGCTCTCACCCGACCACTGACCGGCGAGACGGTAAGCGGCGACGGGTACGCCGTCCGGGTGGTGGAAGGGCGGCATCAGGTGCTGGTCAGCGACGGCCTCGGGCACGGCCCGCTGGCTGCCGCCGCGACCGAGGCGGCTCTTGCCGCGTTCCGTGACGCGCCGGCCAGCCCACCCGCGGCGGTGGTGAGCCACCTGCACCGGTCCATGTCGCACACCCGGGGCGCGGCACTGGCGGTGGCCGAGCTGGTGCCCGAGGAGGGCGTGCTGCACTACGCCGGCCTGGGCAACATCGCCGGAATGGTCGTCGAGGGCAGCGGCCAACGTCGTGGGCTGGTGTCGTTGCCCGGCATCGCCGGGCACCAACGGCCGACCGTCCGGGGGTACGACTATCCGTTCGGCCCCGGCGCGCTGCTGGTGATGCACAGCGACGGCGTGGTCGACCGCTGGCGGTTGACCGACTACCCGGACATCGCCGGCCGTTCCCCGCTCGTGGTGGCGGCGACACTGCTGCGCGACGCCGGCACACGCCGCGACGACGCCTGCGTACTGGCCGCGAGGTCCTGGACATGAGCGGCGAGCCGGGCGCGCTGCCGTTGCTGCAGATGACGCTGCGGGTCGAGCAGGACATCTTCGTGATCCGTCAGCGGGGTCGCGAGGTGGCCGCGGTGGTGGGTCTGGAACACCAGGACCAGGTCCGTATCGCCACAGCGCTCAGCGAGGTCGCCAGGGACCTGTTGCGAATGTGCGGTGGCGCTGACGTGTCCTTCCACGTCGAGGCCGGCCCTGACGGCCGGTTCCACCTGGGCGCCGACCTCGCCCCGGTGACCCCCCTGCCCGGCGGTCGGTACGAACCGCAGTCCGCTGCGGTGTCTCGCCTGGTCGACAGACTGAGCGCGGTGACCGTCGAGGGCGTTACGGTCGTGAGGATGTCCCGACGAGTCCCGGCCAACGCGCCGACGCCGACGCCGGAGCGCCTCGCCGAGTTCCGTGCCGAACTCGGGTTGAGCGCTCCGGCCAGCGCGCTGGACGAGTTGACGGTGCAGAACGGGCAGCTGATCGCGGCTCTCGACGAGGTGCGCAGCCAACGCGACGAGTTGGCAGTGCTGAACGAGGAGTTGGCCGAAACCAACCGTGGCGTGCTGGCGCTCTACAACCAGCTCACCGAGGAGTTGGAGGAGACCAACCGGGGCGTCGTCGCCCTCTACGCGGAGTTGGACGAGAAGTCGGCCCAGTTGCGCGCGGCGAGCGAGTCCAAGAGCCGGTTCCTGGCGAACGTGAGCCACGAGCTGCGCGCTCCCGTGACCGCGATCATCGGGTTGGGGCGGTTGCTCTCCGACTCCGCCTCCGACCCGCTCACCGCCGAACAGGCACGCCAGGTCGGTCTGATCCGTTCCTCGGCGTCCGACCTGCTCGGCCTGGTCAACGAGCTGCTGGATCTGGCGAAGGCGGAGTCCGGCCGGATCCAACCGGACTGGGCGGACGTCGATCTGCGCCCCGTCTTCGGCCAACTGCGCGGTACGCTGCGCGCGCTGGCCACCAGGCCGGAGGTGGAGTTGGTGGTGGAGGAGCCGATCGCGCCGGCCGTCCTGCGTACCGACGAGGTGCTGCTCGGCCAGGTGCTGCGTAACCTGCTGCACAACGGGCTGAAGTTCACCGAGCGCGGCGAGGTGCGGCTGCGCGTCCGGCTCCGTGACGACCGGTGGGTCTTCGAGGTCAGCGACACCGGCGCGGGAATCGCCCCCGAGCTGCACGAGCGGATCTTCGAGGAGTTCTATCAGGTGCCGGGCGCGACCCGGGTCGGTGGCACCGGCCTCGGCCTGCCGTACGCCCGGCGGTTGGTGACCCTGCTCGGGGGGACGCTCGAGCTGAGCAGTGAGCCCGGCCGGGGCAGCACCTTCACGGTTTCCCTCCCCTCCGGCGGAGCGTGACGGTGGAGGGCGGGGCGGCGATCGTCCTGGTGGTCGATGACAGCCGTACCAAGCGGTACCTGCTCGTCAGTTGGCTGACCCGGGCCGGGTTCACGGTGCTGGAGGCGGAGAACGGCGCGGAGGCGCTGGTCCGGGTCGACACGGACCGGATCGACCTCGTGGTGCTCGACGTCCGGCTGCCCGACCTGAGCGGCTACGAGGTGTGCGAGCGGATCAAGGAGTCCCATCCGGCCATGCCGGTGATCCACGTGTCCGCGCACGCGGTGGATGTGGCCGACCGCGCCCAGGGGTTGACCCGGGGCGCGGACGCCTACCTCACCGAGCCGATCGAGCCTGAGGAGCTGATCGCCACCACCCGGGCGGTGCTGCGCTACTACCAGGCCCGGCAGCGCGCGGAACTGCTCGCCGAGCGGCTGCTCGGGCTCGCTGACACGACTGTGGCGGTACACGCCGCGCCGACGTTCGCGCGGCTGCTGGAGGTCGCCGCCGCGGGTGCCGCGGAGATCTTCAAGAGCCCGGCGGCGGTGATCGCCGAGACGTTCGACGGTGACTGCCTCGCCGGGATCAGCGCCGGCCCCGGGGCCGAGGCGACAGTCGTGCCGTGGATCGTCGACGACACGGGCGTCCCGACCGGGGCCACGGTCCGCGTGGAGTCTCCGGAGAACTGGGCGCTCATCGAATGGCCGGCCGACGACTCGGTGACGGTGGCCGCCGCCCGACTGCGGGACGATCGCGCGCCGCTGTACGTGGTGGTCCCGACCGCCACCCAGACCGCCCGGACGCCGGTGCTCGTGCAGCTCGCCCAGGCGGTGGCGGCGGCGGTGGAGGCTCAGCGCTCGTTCGACGAGGAGCACCGTATCGCCGTCACCCTGCAACGCAGCCTGCTTCCGCGCCGGCTGCCCGAGGTGGCAGGGCTGGACCTCGCGGTGCGCTACGAGCCGGCAAGCGCGCAGACCGAGGTGGGTGGCGACTTCTACGAACTGGTGATGCTCGACGGGCATCTCCTGCTGGCGATCGGTGACGTGGCAGGCCACTCGCTGCACGCGGCCACAGTGATGGCCGAGCTGCGGCACGCGGTGCGGGCGTACGCGGTCGAGGGGCACCAGCCCGGCGAGATCCTGCACCGGGTCAACGAACTCATGCGGACCCTGCTGCCGAACGAGCTGGCCACGCTCTGCGTCCTGCTGCTGCACCCGCCGAGCGGTCGGGTCCGGCTGGCCAGCGCCGGCCATCTGCCGCCGGTGCTCACAATGGACGGCAAGATCGAGTTCGTGCAGCACTCGGCGCCGCTGCTCGGCGTTCGCGCTCCTCGCCCCGCCGACCTGGAGTTCGTGTTGCCCGCCGGGGCCACGCTCGTGTTCTACACCGACGGGTTGATCGAGCGCCGGGACGCCACGATCGACGAGGGGATGGCCGCGCTCGCCGCGGTGGCAGTCACAGTGGACGAGGACCTCAACCGGTTCTGTGACCGGCTGCTGACGCAGTTGGCCCCGCCGAAGATCCACGACGACGTGGCCGTTGTCGTGCTGCGCCGCCGCTGAGGCGACGTCAGCGCACCGACCGGGCGTACGCGGCAGGTGACACACCGGCGACGGCTGTGAAGTCGCGGACCAGGTGCGCCTGGTCGCTGTACCCGAGGTCGACGGCCAGATCCGCCCAGTTCAGCGGGCCGCCGGCCGCCTGCTCGACTGCCTCCTGAAGCCGGTAGCGGCGGATCACCCACTTGGGGCCGACCCCCACGTACTCGGTGAACAGCCGCTGTAGCCGGCGGACCGGGAGGTCGTGTCGTGCGGCGAACTCGTCGACGCGCAGTACCGTGCGGTCCGTCCGGATCGCCTCGGCCAGCGCGATGGCCTCCTCGGCGGCCGGGTCCGGCTCGGGCGCCCAGGCGGTGAGGGCGGCGTCGAGCGCGCGGCGGCGGTCGTCGTCGGTGCCCGCGCAGACGTCGAAGTCGGGCCGTCGCAGCCGGCCGGCGGGCAGGGGCAGGCGACGACCTGTCAACTCGGCGATCGACCGCCGCCAGAACGGGCGGAAGCCGCCGGGGCGGAACTGGACCCCGCAGACCCGGCCCGCGCCGGTAAGCGTGATCCGGAACAGGTCCAGGCCGACACCTGCCACCTCCCCAACCTCGGGTACGCGGCCGTCGCCTCCGCTGCCGTCGCGTTGGAACACCACGTTGACCGCCGGGTGTGGCACCACCCGCTGCTCGAACGGTGCGCTCAACGCCCAGTCGATCAACCAGTAGTGCTCGACCCACTGGCGCAGCGGCTCGGCCGGCAGGTGTCGGCGGAAGCGGACCTCGCGCAGCAACCGCGCGGGGTCGAGAATGCCCCGGCTGTCGTCGCGCGGTCGCTGTCGCATTTCTTCAAGACCACCTTCATACGCTGGCCCTATGGCCACTCAGACTAGCGATTTGCTGGCGGCTGCCGCGCCGCGAACCGTCGGCGTGGTGCGCGCCATCGCCGACGACCAACTCGACATGCCGACGCCGTGCCGCGAATACGTGGTCCGTGATCTGTTGAACCACCTGTTCGAGGTGGTGGTGAACTTCCAGGAGTTGGCAGCGAAACGGCCGGTCGAGTGGGTTGAGAAGCCCGACCACCTCGGCGACGGCTGGCGGGACCGGTTCGCTGTGGAGGCGGACCGGCTGGTCGCCGCCTGGTCGGAACCGTCGTCGTTGGTGGGCGTGTCGCCGGGCATGGGCATGCCACAGGCCGTCGTGGGCGGCATGGCGCTGCTGGACCTCACGGTGCACGGCTGGGACCTCGCTGTGGCGACCGGCCAGCCGTACCAGCCGGCTCCGGAGGCCGTTGCCGCGCTGCACGAGCTGGTCGAGCAGTTGGGGCCGACGGCCCGCAAGATGGGCGTCTTCGCCGACCCGCCACCCACCACCGTCGACGACGTGCCCGACCTGCATCGGCTTCTGGCCCAGACCGGCCGCACACCCACCTGGCCCACCTCAACCTGACCTGCCCCCGCCCCGCCCTGACCCGCCCCGCCGGGCAGAGGTGTTGACACAGGTATTCGCTGAGCGAATAGTGGTGGCGTGTCGACGCCGCATGTTCTGCTCGGGTTGCTTGCCGGAGGTAGCCGGCACGGCTATGAGCTCAAGCGGGCGCACGACGAGCGGCTGCCCCGGGCTCGACCGCTTGCCTTCGGGCAGGTCTACGCGACCCTCGGCCGTCTCGAACGGGACGGCCTGGTCGCCGCCGCCGGCCAGGACCGGGCGTCCGGTCCGGACCGCACGGCGTACGCGTTGACAGGTGACGGGCGGTCCGCTCTTGACGAGTGGCTGTCAACTGTCGAGACACCGATGCCGTACGTGGCGAGCACGCTCTTCACGAAGGTCGTGGTGGCGCTGCTTGTCGCCGACATCGACAGGGCCCGGTCGTACCTGGTCGCACAGCGCGCCGCGCACACCGCACGACTGCGTGAGCTGACCTCGGTCAAGACCGACCCGGCGGCCTCCGTCAGCGATGTGATCGCTGCCGACTTCGCTATCGCACACCTCGATGCGGACCTACGGTGGTTGCACACCACCCTGGGCCGGGTCGCCGACTGGTACCGGGAGGTGCATCCGTGACGCAACTCCAGGCTCGCGGGGTGGTTCGGGCGTACGGGCCGACGCCCGCCCTGCGTGGCGTCACCCTCGACGTGGCCGAGGGTGAGATCGTCGCCGTCACCGGCCCGAGCGGCTGCGGCAAGTCGACACTGCTGCACTGCCTGGCCGGGATTCTCCGGCCGGACGCAGGGGAGGTCACCTGGCGTGGGCACCGCATCGACACCTGGTCGGAGGCGGCCCGTTCCCGGCTACGGCGCACCGAGTTCGGGGTGCTGTTCCAGTTCGGCCAACTGGTCGCCGAGCTGACCGCGGCGGAGAACGTCGCACTGCCACTGCTCCTCGCCGGCACGGGGCGGCGAGAGGCACGGACGGCGGCGCTCACCTGGTTGGAACGGTTCGGGGTGGCCGAGCTGGCCGACGTGCGGCCGGGTGAGATGTCCGGCGGTCAGCAGCAGCGTTGTGCCACCGCGCGGGCGCTTGTCACCGAGCCTCGGGTGCTCTTCGCCGACGAGCCGACAGGCGCACTGGACACGCTCACCGGTGAGCAGGTCCTCACCCAGCTGGTCCGGCTCGCCCGTGAGCAGCGCACCGCAGTCGTGCTTGTCACCCACGAGCCGCGAATCGCCGCGTACGCCGATCGGGAGATCGTGCTGCGCGACGGCCTGGTGGACCACACCGGCCTGGGGCTCGACCTGCCGGTGGCCGGCGGCCAGCGGTGAAGCTGGCGACGCTGGTCCGGCTGGCGCTCGCGGGCAACCGCACCGACACGGCCCGTGCGGTGCTCACCGCGCTCAGCGCCCTGCTGGCGACCCTGGCCGGGCTGGCGGCGCTCACAGTGCTGGCCATCCAGAAACCCGCAGGCGACGCCTACGTGGAGTCCGAGCAGTACCGCAACGCGTTGCTGCGGGAGCCGGGGCTGCGCGGGGGGACAGCGTTCGCGCTGCTCATGCTCGCCGTTCCGGTGCTGACGCTTGCCGGGCAGTGCGCCCGGCTCGGGGCGCCGGCCCGGGACCGGCGGCTTGCCGCGCTCCGGCTGGCCGGCGCCACCCCCGGTCAGGTGACGCGCCTGGCCGTGCTGGAGACCGGCCTGGCGAGCCTGTTCGGCACCCTCGCCGGGCTGGGCGTCTATCTCGGCGGGCGGGAGTTGCTGCACAGGCCGGACGCGCAGGGCCGGCTGGCGCTGCCCACCGACGTGCTGCCGTCGACAGGCGCGCTGGCGGCGGTGGTGCTGGGGCTGCCGTTGATCGCGGCCCTGGCCACGGCTCTGATGCTGCGCACTGTCACTACGAGCCCGCTCGGGGTGAGCCGCCGAGCCGCCCGGGAGCGTGGTCCGCGCCTGTGGGCGGGGCCGCTGATCGGGCTTGGGCTGCTCTGCTTCGTCGCGGTGCGTCCGGTGGCCTACCGCTTCAGCGGCAACGCGTCGCTTGTGAACTGGCTGGTGCCGCTGCTGTTCACTGTGGGCGGTCTGACGGCGATGGTCGGCGTGCTCTCCGGCACCGGCTGGATCTCGTACACCTGCGGGCGTCTGCTGCGCCGGCACGCCCGCCGCGCACCGGCACTGCTCGCTGCGGGCAGGCTGATGGCCGACCCGTGGGCGGGCAGCCGTACGTTCGCGGCGCTGCTGGCCGCCGTGATCTTCGGTGCCGGCGCGGCGGCGCTGCGCGCCTACTTCGTCGCCCAGGACTCGCTCCAACGGGAGCAGAACCGGCTCGCCGGCGTGGCCGACGGCTCCGATCCGTTCTACCTGGCGACAATGGACCTTGTCGACGCCGCGGTGGGGATGGCCGTGCTGCTCGCGGCGTGCGGGCTGATGGTCGCGCTTGTCGAGGGCATCGTCGCCCGTCGGCGCGCGTACGCCGCGCTTGTCGCCACCGGCGTGCCCCGCGCCACGCTGAGCCGTTCCGTGGCCTGGCAGGCACTCGCGCCAGCGGTGCCGGCGATCCTGCTCGCCCTCACAGTGGGAGCGTCGCTCGGTCGGGGGCTTTTTCCGTCGGTGGGGAACGGGGAGCTGTCGAGCGAGGTCTGCGAGGCCACGGCCGCGCTCTGCGCAGACCCGGCCACCCGTGCGCAGTACACCCGGATCATGCAGACCGGCAGTACCGAGCGCGCTGTCGCCGTACCCCTGGAGCATCTGGCCTGGCTCGGTGCCGGCGCGTTGGCGGCGGTGCTGGTGACGGTCGGTGTCGGCCTGCTCTTCCTGCGCATGAGCACCGCTGTGGACGAGCTGCGCACGACGTGACCTCGCGTCAGGCCCTCAGCAGGCCGGTGGAGAGTGCGACAAGCGAGCCGATGATGGCCGAGCAGCAGCAGACCAGGAGGCCGGCGACCACCGCGAGGATCAGCCACACCCGGCGGTCGCGGGCCACTGCCGCGATGCTCGGCCGGCGGGCCTCCTCGGCGGATCCGTCGTCGCCGTCCGTAACCTCGGTCACCCCGAAAGTCTAGGGCGTGTCCCGTGGGCGGGTGTGGCAGGCGTGATCGCGCCCGATCCCGGATGTCGGGGGCTCCCCGGGCTGCCGAGGGGACCTCCAGGATCGGGCGCGATCAACGCCCGGTCAGGCGCGACCGATGCGGTCCAGGATCCAGGCGTTGATGAACGCCTCCTCGCGCCAGGCGTCGTAGCGGCCGCTCGGGCCTCCGTGCCCGGCGCCCATCTCGGTCTTGAGCAGGTAGTCGCCGGTCGGAGCGACAGCCCGCAGGCGCGCGACCCACTTCGCCGGCTCGGAGTAGAGCACCCGCGTGTCGTTGAGACTGGTCACCGCGAGGATCGCCGGATAGTCAAGCGCAGCAACGTTCTCGTACGGCGTGTACGACTTCATGTACGCGTACACCTCGGGGTCTTCGAGGGGGTTGCCCCACTCCTCCCACTCGGTGACGGTGAGCGGCAGCGACGGGTCGAGGATCGACGTGAGCGCGTCCACGAACGGCACCTGCGCGACGATCCCTGTGAACGCGTCCGGGGCGAGGTTGGCGACCGCGCCCATCAGCAGGCCGCCGGCCGAAGCGCCCCTGGCGACCAGCCTGTCGCTTGCCGTCCAGCCGGCCTTGACCAGGTGCCGGGCGCACGCCACGAAGTCGGTGAAGGTGTTCTTCTTGGCCAGCAGCTTGCCCTGGTCGTACCAGCGGCGGCCCAGCTCACCGCCACCCCGGGTGTGCGCCACAGCGAAGATGACACCCCTGTCCAGCAGGGACAGTCGGGCCACCGAGAACCACGGGTCCATGCTCGCCTCGTACGAGCCGTAGCCGTACAGCTCGCAGGGCGCCGAGCCGTCGCGGGGCGTGCCGACCCGGCAGACAAGCGAGATCGGCACCCTCGTGCCGTCGTCGGCGAGCGCCCAGTCGCGGTGCTGCTCGTACTCGGCCGGGTCGTACGGCCGGCCGTCCGGACCGGGCAGCACCGGCTTCTGCTTGCGCAGCACCATCTGCCGGGTCACCAGGTCGTAGTCGTAGACCGAGTCGGGGGTGACAAGCGAGGAGTAGCGCAGGCGGACCTGCCCGGTGCGGTACTCCGGGTTGGAGTCCAGCCCGACGCTGTAGAGCGGCTCGGGAAAGTCGATGTCGTACGCGTCGTCGCTGCCCACCGGCAGCACCCGGAGCCCGGTGAGCCCTTCGGTGCGCAGCGACACCACGAGGTGGTTCGCGAACGCGTCCACGGCCTCCAGCCGGGTGCCCGGGGTGTGCTCGATCAGCGGCACCCAGTCACCCGGTACGTCGGCCGAGGTGAACGCCAGCGCGAAGTCCTCCGCACCGTCGTTGTGCAGGATCAGGAAGCGGTGGCCGTGGTGCTCGACGGCGTACTCCACGCCCTGACGGCGAGGCGCGATCACGGCGGGCGCACCTGTCGGGTTGCCGGCCGGGATCACCAGCACCTCGCTGGTGATCTTGCTGTGGATGTCGATCAGGATGAACTTCTCCGACCGGGTCAGCTCCACACCCACCCAGAACCGCTCGTCGTCCTCCTGGTGGACCACCACGTCGTCGGAGGAGGCGGAGCCGATGGTGTGCCGCCACACCCGGTTGGGCCGCCAGGCGTCGTCCACTGTCACGTAGAACAGCACCGACGCGTCGGCTGACCAGGCCGTGCCGTAGAACGTGTCGGGCACCTCGTCCGGCAGCAGCTCACCGGTGCTCAGGTCCTTGACGCGAAGTGTGAAACGCTCGTCGCCGGAGAAGTCGGTGGAGTAGGCAAGCCAGCGACCGTCCGGGCTGACGTCGAACGCGCCGAGCGAGAAGAAGTCGTGCCCCTCGGCAAGCAGGTTGCCGTCGAGCAGCACCTCTTCGCCGTCCAGCGGTGCGCCGTCCGCGCTGACCGGCGGCTCGGTCTCGCCGTCGCGGACCGCGCGGCGACACTGCACCCCGTACTGCTGACCCTCGACGGTGCGCGTGTAGTACCAGTGTCCGCCCTTGCGGGTCGGCACCGACAGGTCGGTCTCCCGGGTCCGCTGGCGGGTCTCCTCGAACAACTCTCCGCGGAGGGCCGCCAGGTGCGCGGTGCGCTCCTCGGTGTACGCGTTCTCGGCGGTCAGGTAGGCGATCGTCTCCGGGTCGTCCTTGGCGGCGAGCCAGGCGTACTCGTCGATGACGGTGTCGCCGTGGTGGGTGCGCTCGGTGGGCACCCGCTTCGCCGCGGGCGGGGCAGTCTCGGTGGTCACGGCGGCCACGTTACCGGCCGGCCCGCTCCGCGCGCCGGACCAGCGGCATCCCCGAATGCCGTGACCATGGCATTCGAACACATGTACGATAGCCGCCATGGCGGCAGCAGCGAGTTCCCTCGGTCGGTCCGGCGCTATCGAGATCACCCGGCGGTTGGCGGCGATCTGCGGTCCACCGTTCTCCCGCCTCGCCGGGCCGGCCGACGAGGTCGCCGGGCGCCCGGCCCGCTGGGTGGCAGTACCGGGTGGCCCACACGCCGCAGCCGAGGTGCTGCGGCTGGCCGCCGCGCACGACCTGGCGGTGGTGCCCCGCGGCGCCGGCACGAAGATCGACTGGGGTGCCACGCCCACGCAGGTCGACATCGTGCTCGACACCGGCCGCCTGGCAGGCATCGGTCACGAGCCGGTGGGCGCACCGGTGGCCGAGGTGGGTGCCGGCACGCCGCTACGGGCGGTCCAGGCCACTCTGGAGCGCACCGGGCAGCGACTCGCAATGGACGCCCCCTCGCCGGGCGCGACCCTGGGCGGGGTGCTCGCCGCCGGGGAGGCAGGCCCGCTGCGACACCGGCACGGCAGCCCCTGCGACCAGCTCATCGAGGTCCGCTACCTGGGTGCCGACGGTGAGCTGGTCAGCGTCGGTGGCGGCGCGCCCGGGCTCGACCTGGCCCGCCTGCTCTGCGGCTCGCAGGGTGCCCTCGGCGTGCTGGTCTCGGCAAGCCTGCGGGTGCAGCCGGTGCCAGCCAGCCGGCTCTGGGTGTCCCGGCCGGTGTGGACCCCGCTTGAGGTCCACGACCTGGTCCGGACGATCCTCGCCGCCCGACTGGAGCCGGCGGCCATCGAGCTGGACCTACCCGCCGGGGCACCTCGGCCGCGCACCCCGTACCCGCCCGGCCATCCCGCCGCGACCGCCCGGGAGCGCCACCCGTCGATGTCGGGACGGGCCAGCGCCCCATCCCGGGCGGGCAGCCTGGTGGTGCTGCTGGAGGGCGGCCCCGCCGACGTGACCGAACGCGCCGAGCGCCTGGTCGGCCTGCTGCACGGGGAGGCGACGGTCACCCACTCCGCGCCGCCGTGGTGGCGCCGCTACCCGTTCGCTCCCGGCGACACGGCGCTGCGCCTGGAGGTGCCGATCGGCGATCTGCACGCCGCCGTCTACGCACTGCGCGACGCGGCCGGCTCCCCGGTGCCGGTGCGGGGCTCCGCCGGGCTGGGCGTGGTGCACGCGGCGCTGCCCGGCGCAATGGCACCCGACCGGGTGGCGTCCATTCTGGCCGCCGTCCGGGGGGTGCTGCTGGCGCGGCAGGGCCGATGCGTTGTCGTCTCCGCCCCCGCAGCGGTCCGGCAGGCCGTCGACATGTGGGGTGAGCTGGCTGGTCTGGCCCGCCTCAAGGCCGCCAAGGAGCACCTCGACCCGGAGCACCGCCTCGCCCCGGGCCGCCTCCCTGGCGGCCGTTGACCCCCGGAAGCGTGGCGTCGGCCGGTCAGATCGTGTCGTTGCGGAGCACCAGGATGGCGATGTCGTCGCGGGGCGGTTCGACCGAGAAGTTGATCGCGGCGGCCCGCAGTCGGGCGGCCACCACGTCGGCGGAATATCCGGCCAGAGGTGCTGCGGCATGGCGCAGCCGGTCCGTGCCGAACAGCTCCCTGCCGCGTCGACGCTCCGTGACCCCGTCGGTGTAGAAGATCAGCGAGTCGCCCGGCGCGAGCGTGATCTCCGCCGTCGGCGAGATGATCGTGTCGAGCAGGCCCAGCGCCGTCCCCCCGGTGCCGACGAACTCGGCGCCACCCGCGCCGGCCAGCAGCACCGGCCGGTCGTGCCCGGCCAGGTGCAGCGAGACCTCCAGCTGACCACCGTCACCCATCCCGACCGCCGCGAGGGCAAGCGTGCAGTATCGGCCGCCGCCCCGCTCGACAAGCGTCTGGTTGAGCCGGGCCAGCGCCTCCGGCAGCGGCTTCCCATCGCCGACCAGCACCCGGATCACGTCCCGGACCAGTCCGGTGACGGCCGCCGCCTGCACCCCCTTGCCCGAGACGTCCCCGATCACCACCAAAGAGCGCCCGTCGGGCAGCGGTACCACGTCGTAGAAGTCGCCGCCCACCTCCGCGTCGTCGCCCGTCGGGACGTACTCGGCGGCGAAGCCGATCCCCTCCACCACGGGCAGCACGGGCGGCAGCAGGGACTGCTGGAGTGTCTGCGCGACACGACGCCGCTCGGCGTGGATGCGGGCGTTCTCGATGGCCAACGCGGCCCGCCGGGCCACATCCTCCAACACGGCCACCTGGTCCGGATCGTGCCGGTGCCGTTGGTGCCGGCCCACCGCCAGGGTGCCGAGCCGCTGACCCCGGGCGATGAGCGGGACGGCGAAACCATCCATCGGCCCGCCGAGCGGGATCTGCGCCGCAGTCCGGGACGCCTCACGCAGCCGGGCCTGGATCGAATCCGGGCCGGTCTCCGCCAGCACCTTGTGCAACTGCGGCAGCACCGACTCGTCGGCGTGGCTGGCCGCCGCCAGCCGGAGCCGGCCCCACTCGTCGGTTGTGTGCACAGCGCACCACTGGCCGAGCCGCGGCACCACGAGCTGCGGGATCAGCGCCATCGTCAGCTCGACGTCCAACGACTGCGCAAGCAGTTCGCTCACCTCGGCCAGGAACGTCAACCACGCCTGCCGGCGGACGTCGGCCCGGCGCAGCCGGTCGTTCTCCAGGTGCAGCGACAGCCGCTCGGCCGTGAGCACCGCCAGCGGCCTGGCGTACGCCGACGGCGCGGCATCCAGCTCCAGCTCCCCGGCGTACGGGCGCTGCACCGTCAGGGGCACCCGGAGCAGTTCGCTGCCGGGGCGGGGCTGCCGGCCGAAGCGCGCGAGCAGTTGTGGACCCTGCCCGTCGCCCCGGTCCAGACGGATCGTGCCACCGGCCGCGCCGACCATCTCGGCGAGTCGGCTGAGCAGACTGGCGGCGAAGTCGGGCAGTGGATCGTCCGCGTACGCGTCGGGGGCGGTCTGCATGAGTTCGCTCATGGCGCTGGCGCTCGGCGCGGCATTGTCGGCGGCACCGGGCGTCGGCGACGTACCGCCGGAGCCGGGCGCCGGGTCGGCACCGGGCCGGTCCAGCCGGAACCAGACGCCCTTGCCGGTGGGCAGGTACGTGGTGCCCCAGCAGCTGGCGAAGTGGTCGACTAGCAGCAGTCCGCGACCTCGCTCGGACACCTCGTTGATCTCGGTCGCGTCGTTGCGGCTGCCGATGGTCAGCTCGTCGTCGCCGGAGCCGGGCGCGAAGTCGGAGACGGTCACGGTGAGCCCGATCTCGTCCGCGACGACCTCGATGTCCAGTTCGGTACGGGCGTGCTCGACGGCGTTCGTGGTCAGCTCGGTGGTGAGCAGCAACGCTTCGTTAACCAGGTCGTCCAGGTGCGCCTCGGTCAGCACCGAGCGGACGACAGCGCGGGCGGCAGCGGGCGTACGACGGTCAGCGGGCAGGCGGACACTCCGGGCCGCCCCGTTCCGGGCCCCGGGCGTCGCGGGCCCCGCCTCGGCTGACACCCTCGTATCCTCCACCGTTCCCCTACCGGGTGCCAAGCCGATCAACGATCGAGGACCGTGCTGGCGGGGGAACGGCGCTCGGGCGAGGTATGGGCGCGGGCGTACCGGTGTGGGACCCCGTGGGCGGGTCGGAGTGCTCACGGAGGTCGATCGCGGGTCGGTCGGCGGGTCGCGAACCCTGGCACTGCGGCGGACGCAGGCACAATATGGGGTGCCGGCGTGTCGCGCAGGGCCGGCGTCCCCGAGTTGAGCGAGGAATGATGACCACGGCGAAGCAGTCGGTGGCGGATCCGTCCGCGCCCGACCACGAGGCGCTCCTCGGTGAGTTGACCGAGGCGCTGCGACGGGTCCGTCGCGGCGACCTGAAGGTCCGGCTTCCCCGCCGCGCCGGCAAGGCCGGCGAGGTGGCGGACGCCTTCAACGAGGTGGTCTCGGTCCAGGAGCAGCAGTACCTGGACCTGCGGCGGATCAGTCGGATCGTCGGTCGGGACGGCCGGCTCACCGAACGGCTCGACGACGAGGGGTTGGACGGCGCCTGGGCGGAGGCGCAGCGGGCCGTCAACTCGCTGATCGACGACCTGGGCCGGCCGACTACCGAGATCGCCCGGGTCATCGTGGCGGTCGCGGATGGCGACCTGTCCCAGCACATGGCCCTGGAGATCGACGGCCGGCCGCTGCGCGGCGAATACCTGCGGATCGGCCGCACTGTCAACACGATGGTCGACCAGCTCTCGTCATTCTCCAACGAGGTGACCCGGGTGGCCCGGGAGGTGGGCACCGAGGGCAAGCTTGGCGGCCAGGCCGATGTGCGGGGCGTGGCCGGCACCTGGAAGGACCTCACCGACTCGGTGAACACCATGGCGTCGAACCTGACCGGCCAGGTGCGGTCGATCTCACAGGTGGCGACAGCGGTGGCCAAGGGTGACCTGTCGCAGAAGATCACGGTCAGTGCGCGGGGCGAGGTCGCCGAACTGGCCGACACGATGAACTACCTCACCGACACCCTGCGGCTCTTCGCCGAGCAGGTGACCCGGGTGGCCCGGGAGGTGGGCACCGAGGGCAAGCTCGGCGGTCAGGCGGACGTGCCGAACGTGGCCGGCACCTGGAAGGACCTCACCGACAGCGTCAACTCGATGGCGTCGAACCTGACGGCCCAGGTGCGCAACATCGCCCAGGTGTCGACGGCGGTGGCGCGGGGTGACCTGTCGCAGAAGATCACCGTTGCGGCGCAGGGCGAGATCCTGGAGCTCAAGGACACCGTCAACACGATGGTGGACCAGTTGTCGTCGTTCGCCGACGAGGTGACGCGGGTGGCCCGCGAGGTCGGCATCGAGGGCAAGTTGGGTGGTCAGGCACAGGTGCGCGGGGTCTCCGGCACCTGGCGCGACCTCACCGAGAACGTCAACCAGCTGGCCGGCAACCTGACCAGCCAGGTCCGCAACATCTCGCAGGTGTCGACGGCGGTGGCGAAGGGTGACCTGTCGCAGAAGATCACCGTCGACGCGCAGGGCGAGATCCTGGAGCTGAAGAACACAGTCAACACGATGGTGGACCAGCTCTCGTCGTTCGCCGACGAGGTGACGCGGGTGGCCCGCGAGGTCGGCACCGAGGGCAACCTCGGTGGTCAGGCCCAGGTCAAGGGCGTCAGCGGTACGTGGCGGGATCTGACCGACAACGTGAACTCGATGGCGTCCAACCTGACCAGTCAGGTCCGCAACATCGCCTCGGTGACCACGGCGGTGGCGAAGGGTGACCTGTCGCAGAAGATCACTGTGGATGCCCGGGGCGAGATCCTTGAGTTGAAGTCGACCGTCAACACGATGGTGGACCAGTTGTCGTCGTTCGCCGACGAGGTGACGCGGGTGGCCCGTGAGGTGGGCACCGAGGGCAAGTTGGGTGGTCAGGCGCAGGTACGCGGGGTGGCCGGCACCTGGCGGGATCTGACCGACAACGTGAACTCGATGGCGTCGAACCTGACCGCCCAGGTGCGCAACATCGCGCAGGTCTCGACGGCTGTGGCGAAGGGTGACCTGTCGCAGAAGATCACTGTGGATGCCCGGGGCGAGATCCTTGAGTTGAAGTCGACCGTCAAC
>NZ_JBNCKU010000012.1:86801-120850 GCF_049841715.1 Micromonospora sp. DT41
CGTCGTTCGCCGACGAGGTGACGCGGGTGGCCCGTGAGGTGGGCACCGAGGGCAAGTTGGGTGGTCAGGCGCAGGTAAAGGGTGTCTCCGGCACCTGGCGTGACCTGACCGACAACGTGAACTCGATGGCGTCCAACCTGACCAGCCAGGTCCGCAACATCGCCTCGGTGACCACCGCCGTGGCGAAGGGTGACCTGTCGCAGAAGATCACTGTGGACGCGCAGGGCGAGATCCTTGAGCTGAAGTCCACTGTCAACACGATGGTGGACCAGTTGTCGTCGTTCGCCGACGAGGTGACCCGCGTGGCCCGCGAGGTCGGTATCGAGGGCAAGTTGGGTGGTCAGGCGCAGGTAAAGGGTGTCTCCGGCACCTGGCGCGACCTCACCGAGAACGTCAACCAGCTCGCCTCGACGCTCACCACCCAGTTGCGCGCCATCGCCCAGGTGTCCACGTCGGTGACCCGGGGTGACCTGACCCAGCGGATCGCCGTCAAGGCGCAGGGCGAGGTCGCCGAACTGAAGGACAACATCAACCAGATGATCGTCACCCTCCGGGAGACGACAAAGAAGAACGCCGAGCAGGGCTGGCTGGACTCCAACCTGGCCCGCATCGGCGGCCTCCTGCAGGGCCAGCGGGACCTGGGCGAGGTCTGCCGCATGATCATGACGGAGGTGACTCCGCTTGTCGACGCCCAGCTCGGCGCCTTCTTCTTGGCCGACGAGACCGACGGCAGCGTGCGACTGCGACTCACCTCGTCCTACGGGTACGTGGCGCGGGGGCACGACGTCACATTCGGCCCGGGCGAGGGACTGGTCGGTCAGACCGCGCTGTCCCGCCGGACGATCCGGGTCAGCGCCTCCCCGAACAGCAGGCTCACGCTGCGCTCCGGCCTGGCCGAGACACCACCGTCGGACCTTGTGGTGCTCCCCGTGCTCTTCGAGGGGGAACTGCTCGGGGTGATCGAGTTCGCCAGCGTGGCGGCCTTCTCCGAGCTGCACCTGTCGTTCCTGGAGCGGCTCGTGCTCACCATCGGCATCGCGGTGAACACCATCCAGGCCAACCGGCGTACGGAGGAACTGCTGGCCCAGTCGCAGCGGCTGGCGCACGAGCTTCAGGAGCAGTCCGCGGAGTTGCAGCGCACCAACGCCGAGCTGGAGGAGAAGGCCACGCTGCTCTCCGAGCAGAAGGGCAACATCGAGACGAAGAACCGGGAGATCGAGCTGGCCCGCCTCGGCCTCGAGGAGAAGGCGCAGCAGCTCACCCGTGCCTCGGCGTACAAGTCGGAGTTCCTGGCCAACATGAGCCACGAACTGCGTACGCCGTTGAACTCGCTGCTGCTGCTGGCACGCCTGCTGGCGGAGAACTCGGAGCAGAACCTCAACCCGAAGCAGATCGAGTTCGCCCGTACGATCCACGGATCCGGCTCGGACCTGCTGCGCCTCATCGACGACATCCTCGACCTGTCCAAGATCGAGGCGGGTCGGATGGACGTCGAGCCGACCGAGATCCGGTTCGCCGAGATCCGCAACTACGTCGAGCAGGCGTTCGCGCCGCAGGCGGAGGAGAAGAACCTGGACTTCCAGGTACGCGTCAGCAAGGACCTGCCGCCGGCGCTGATCACCGACGCGCAGCGGTTGCAGCAGATCCTGCGCAACCTGCTCTCCAACGCCGTGAAGTTCACCGACAACGGCGCGGTGACGCTGCGGATCGCCCCGGCGGCGGAGAACGCGGTCTTCGACGTACCGGCGTTGACGAACGCCCAGCAGGTAATCGCCTTCACTGTGATCGACACCGGGATCGGCATCTCCGACGACAAGCTGTCGATCATCTTCGAGGCGTTCCAGCAGGCGGACGGCACTACCAGCCGCCGCTACGGAGGCACCGGCCTGGGCCTGTCGATCAGCCGCGACCTGGCCCGGCTCATCGGTGGCACCATCACCGTGTCGTCGGCGCCCGGCCAGGGCTCGACATTCACCCTGTTCGTACCGCAGGTGTTGGCACCGGACGCGGTGGTCGCGCCGGCCCCTCCGTCACCGCAGCGCGCCGGCCTGCCGTCGTCACTGCTGATGCCGCCGCTGGAGCTGCTGCCGGAGCGGCCGGAGGCACCGGCCACCCGCCAGTTGGACGGTGCCACTGTGCTCATCGTTGACGACGACGTACGAAATGTCTTCGCTCTGACCAGCGCGTTGGAGCTGCACGGCATGACCGTGTTGTACTCGGACAACGGGGCGGACGGCGTCCGCCTGCTGGCCGAGCACCCGGAGGTGGACATCGTCTTGATGGACGCCATGATGCCGGACCAGGACGGATACGAGACGACCCGGCAGATCCGCCGTAACCACCGGTTCGCCGACCTTCCGGTCGTCTTCCTGACCGCGAAGGCGATGCCGGGTGACCGCGAGTCGGCGCTCGCGGCCGGGGGAAGCGACTACATCACCAAGCCGGTCGACCTCGACGATCTGATCGAGTTGATGTCGTCCTGGATCAACGGAAGCCGCAACGAGGAGACGTCGTGACCCAGCTGGCCAAGGCGCTGCTCGTGGACGACCGGCGACAGAATCTGACGGCGCTGGAGGCGATCCTTCAGGGCCTGCCGGTTCAGTCGGTGGCGGTGGAGAGCGGCGAGGCGGCTCTCAAGCAGTTGTTGGTGGACGACTTCGCGGTGATCCTGTTGGACGCGCAGATGCCGGACATGGACGGCTTCGAGACGGCGAGCCACATCAAGCGCCGGGAGCGGACCCGGCACGTACCGATCATCTTCCTCACCGCCGCCGACCGGGACGCCCAGCTCGCGTTGCGCGGTTATCAGGTGGGGGCTGTGGACTACCTGACAAAGCCCTTCGACCCGTGGGTCCTGCGGGCCAAGGTGTCGGTATTCGTCGAGCTGTGGGTGAAGACGCGGCAGTTGGCCGCACAGTCGGACCTGGTCCGGGAGCGCGACACGCAGTGGCGACGCCTCACCGACGCTGTCGACGAGGCAACCGCCCTGCTCCGCTCCGGCGACCCGGAGAACCGCGAACGCGCGATGGAGATGCTGGAACAAGCCCGCTGGGGCGCCAACCCGTAAACCGCAGTCAACCCCACCCGGTGGCCGGTGGCCGGGGGCGGGGTCAGCCGGCGGGTTGGTCGTTGCGGATCATCAGGGCGCTGCGCAGGCCGGTGATGTCCAGGACGCGGATCAGGAAGTCGCCCACGTGGGTGAGCATCAGCAGGCTCTGCGCGTGGCTGGCCTTGCGGCTGAGGACGACAAGGGTGCCCAGGCCCTGCGAGTCGCAGAAGGTGACGCCGCCGAGGTCGAGAACGATCCGTGGGGGCGGGTCGGCGAGCACCTCGTTGACGACGGTGGAGAGCTGGGCGGCCGTGAGCATGTCGATCTCACCGGCCAGGCGCAGCACTGCTTCGTCGCCCGTCCGGTGTAGCGTGATGGACAGTTCGGCACGATCCACCCGGCCAGCCTAGCGCGATCCGCACGACCTGGCCTGTCGAGATCCGTGAGCCCGCGCGCCGGCCCCCACTTCAGCTCCGTCTCGCCCACCGCCAGCCCCGCGTCGATGCCGCTGCTGAGCGCCCGGGGCGGGTGAGCCGGGTAACCCCTGCGTGGGGTGGCTGCGGATTGGCAGGTCGGCGCTGACACAATGGCCGCATCGTGACCGACATCGTTTCCGCCGGATCTGGCCGTTACCCGGTCGACGCGCCGGCCTCCGAGGCCCTGTTCCACCGCGCTCGCGCCATCGTGCCGGGCGGGGTGAACTCCCCCGTGCGCGCCTTCCAGGCGGTCGGCGGCACCCCGCGCTTCATGGTCCGTGGCGAAGGCCCCTGGCTGTACGACGCCGACGACCGCCGGTACGTCGACCTGGTCTGCTCGTGGGGTCCGCTGATCCTCGGCCACGCCCACCCGGAGGTGGTGGACGCCGTGCAGGCGGCTGCCGCCCGTGGCACCAGCTTCGGCACCCCCACCCCGGGCGAGGTGGAACTGGCCGCCGAGATCGTCGACCGGACCCCGGTCGAGCAGGTACGCCTCGTCAACTCGGGCACCGAGGCCACCATGTCGGCGATCCGGCTGGCCCGGGGCTTCACCGGCCGCTCCAAGATCGTCAAGTTCGCCGGCTGCTACCACGGGCACGTCGACGCCCTGCTCGCCGCCGCCGGATCCGGCGTGGCGACCCTCGGCCTGCCCGACTCGCCAGGCGTCACCGGCGCGGCGGCAAGCGAGACGATCGTGCTGCCGTACAACGACATCCGGGCCGTCGAGGAGGTCTTCGCCGCCGAGGGCCAGCACATCGCCGCGGTGATCACCGAGGCCGCGGCCGGCAACATGGGCGTTGTGGCTCCCCGCGACGGGTTCAACTCCCAGCTCGCGCGGATCGCGCACGCGCACGGCGCCCTGCTCGTCATCGACGAGGTGATGACCGGGTTCCGGGTGTCCCGCGCCGGCTGGCACGGCCTCGACCCCACCGACGCCGACCTGTGGACGTACGGCAAGGTCATGGGCGGTGGCCTGCCCGCCGCGGCGTTCGGCGGGCGCGCGGAGATCATGGCGCGGCTGGCCCCGGCCGGCCCGGTCTACCAGGCCGGCACGCTCTCCGGTAACCCGTTGGCCTGCGCCGCCGGCCTGGCCACGCTGCGACTGGCCGACGACGCGCTCTACCAGCGCCTCGACGACACGGCCGCAGTCGTGGGCAAGCTCGCCTCCGACGCGCTTGCCGCCGCCGGGGTCCCGCACCGCCTGTCGTACGCGGGCAGCATGTTCTCGATCTTCTTCACCGATGCCGACGTCGTCGACTACGACAGCGCCCGCACGCAGCAGGTGCCGGCGTTCAAGGCGTTCTTCCACGCGATGCTCGCCGCTGGCGTCTACCTGCCGCCGAGCGCGTTCGAGTCCTGGTTCGTGTCGGCGGCGATCGACGACGCCGCGCTGGAGCACATCGCCAAGGCGCTGCCGACGGCGGCGAATGCGGCAGCAGCGGCCGGTCAAGGGGGTTAGCGGTGAGCGCGAGGAGTGAGCCGGTGTTGCGAGCCCCGCAGTCGCGAACGAAGGCGGCGGCGGTGAGCGCGAGGAGTGAGCCGGTGTTGCGAGCCCCGCAGTCGCGAACAGAGGGGGCACAGCGGTGAGTAAGACGGTGGTCCACGTGCTTCGGCACGGCGAGGTGCACAATCCCGACCAGATCCTCTACGGCCGGCTGCCCGGTTTCCGCCTCTCCGAGCTGGGTGTGCAGATGGCCAAGGCCGCCGCGCAGGGCCTGGCCGACCGGGAGATCGTGCACGTGGTGGCGAGCCCGCTGGAGCGCGCACAGCAGACCGCCGAACCCATCGCCGCCCAGTTCGGCCTGCCCGTCGGGGTGGACGAGCGCCTGATCGAGAGCGCCAACTGGTTCGAGGGCAAGAAGGTGTCCCCGGGTGACGGGTCGTTCCGTGATCCCCGCAACTGGTGGGTGCTGCGGGACCCGGTGACGCCGTCCTGGGGTGAGGCGTACCGGGTGATCGCCGAGCGGATGTTCGCCGCCGTGCACGCCGCCCGGGTCGCCGCCGAGGGGCGTGAGGCGGTGCTGGTTTCGCATCAGCTCCCGATCTGGACGCTGCGCCGTTACGTCGAGCGCAAGCGGCTGTGGCACGACCCGCGCAAGCGGCAGTGTGGTCTTGCGAGCCTGACCTCGTTCCACTTCGACGGCGCGAAGGTGGTGGGCATCGGCTACAGCGAGCCGGCCGCGCACCTGATCGCTCTCTCCGCGACAGCCCGGACGGCCAAGGGGGCCTGATGAACTCCCGTAGGTGGACCGCGGGTCTGCTCGCCGCCGTTGCGACGGTGGCGCTGGCGGGCTGCACGTCGGCGCAGGGGCGGGAGAAGACCTGCACGACCACCGCCGAGGGGATCATCGAGTGCGCCCCGGATCAGCGGTCGGCGCCGCCGAAGCTTGCGGGTGAGCTGCTCACCGGCGGCACGTACGACGTCAGCGAGGCCCGCGGCCAGGTCGTTGTGGTCAACTTCTGGGGCTCCTGGTGCGCGCCGTGCCGTGCCGAGGCCGACGATCTTGAGGCCGTCTACCAGGCGACAAAGGGCTCCGGGGTGGCGTTCCTCGGGATCAACGTCCAGGACCAGCGGGACAAGGCCAAGGCGTTCGAGGAGGGCCGGGTCACCTATCCGAGCCTGTTCGATCCGGCCAGCCGGTTGGCGCTCGACCTGGACATCCCGCCGAACACCGTCCCGGCGACGGTGGTGCTCGACCGGGAGGGCCGGGTCGCGGTGGTGATCCGGGCCGCCGTCAAGCAGGAGGGCCTGCAACCGATCGTCGAGCGGGTCGCAGGCGAAAAACCGGCGCCGGACTGATGGGCGAGACCTTCCGGGAGTTGGCGCTGAGCGGGCCGCTGCTGCTGGCCATCGGCGCGGCGGCGCTGGCCGGCCTGGTCAGCTTCCTGTCCCCGTGCGTGCTTCCGCTGGTCCCCGGCTACCTCTCGTACGTCACCGGCCTGGCCGGCGCCGACCTCGAAGGCAGTGCAAGGAAGGGCACCTTGTTAACGCCTGCGGTAGAGGAAGGGGCCCTTCCTAACACCTCAGCCGACGGCGGGGGCGGTGGCGGCGTCGCCGTACGCGAGCGGACCGCGACGGTCGCCGTCAAGGGCCGGGTGCTCGCCGGGACGTTGCTCTTCATCGCCGGCTTCACAGTGGTCTTCGTCGCCACGGCGATCCTGTTCGCCGGCATCGGCCGGGTCTTCTTCGAGTACGAGCGGCAGCTGGAGATTGTCGTCGGCGCGCTGATCATCGTGCTCGGGCTGGGCTACCTGGGGCTGATCCCCGCTCTGCAACGCGAGTTCCGGATCTCCCGGCTGCCGTCGGCCGGGCTGCTCGGCGCTCCGGTCGTCGGAGCGGTCTTCGCGCTCAGTTGGGTGCCGTGCACCGGCCCGACGCTCGGCGCGGTGATGGGCATGGCGGCCACCAGCGGTCAGAGCGACCGTGCCGTGGTGCTCGCCGTGGCGTACTGCCTCGGGCTGGGGATACCGTTCATCGTCTTCGGGCTGGGCTTCCAGCGCCTGCTCGGGGTCTTCCGCGCCGTCCGGCGCAACAGCCGCTGGGTCACCCGGATCGGCGGCGCCCTGCTCCTGCTGATCGGTCTGGCGCTGGTCACCGGCGGGTGGCAGAACTTCGTGATCTGGCTGCAGACCACCGTCGGGGTGGGCGAGGTGAGCATCTGATGACGGCCGTCGACGATCGGCCGCAGACCGAGGCCCCGGCGCCCCGGCGCCGTCCCAACCGGCTGCTGGCGTTGCTGCGTAACTCGTGGCGGCAACTGACAAGCATGCGTACGGCGCTGATCCTGCTCTTCCTGCTGGCTGTCGCCGCGATCCCCGGCTCGGTGCTGCCCCAGCGTGGGGTCAGCCCGGAGCGGGTCAACCAGTACTTCATCGACCACCCCGAATGGGCGCCCCGGCTGGACCGGATCGGCGCGTTCGAGGTCTTCGGCTCGGTCTGGTTCTCGGCGATCTACCTGCTGCTGTTCACCTCGCTGATCGGCTGCATCACGCCCCGGCTGCGTGACCACGTCCGGGCGCTGCGCTCCCGGCCCCCGGCCGCTCCCAAGCGGATGGCGCGGCTGCCGCAGCACGCCGTGCTGCCCGCCCCGGACGGTGGCGCGGCTGCTGTCGCCGAGGTGCTGCGCAAGCGGCGCTGGCGGGTGGAGGTGCGCGGCGACGAGGTGTCCGCCGAGAAGGGCTACCTCAAGGAGACCGGCAACCTGCTGTTCCACACCTCGCTGATCGCCGTGCTGATCGGTGTCGCCCTCGGGTCGTGGTACGGCTGGAGCGGTAACCGGCTGCTTGTGGCCGGCGCGGACAACGCCTTCTGCAACACCCGTCAGCAGTACGCCGAGGCGAACCTCGGCCCGCAGGTGGACAGCGCCGACCTGCCCGGCTTCTGCCTGCGGTTGGACGACTTCCAGGCCCGGTTCCTGCCGTCCGGCCAGCCGGAGTTCTTCAACGCCACTGTGACTGTCGACGGCCCGGACGAGCCGACGCGTCAGGCGGACTTCTCGGTGAACTCGCCGCTGCGGCTGAACGGGGCGAACGTCTACCTGCTCGGCCACGGGTACGCCCCGCTGATCCGCTACACCGACCGGTTCGGCAACAGCCAGACAAGCGACCTTCCGTTCCTCACCACGGGGGACATGGGTCTGACAAGCGAGGGTCTGGCCGCCTTCCCGGACGCGAACGTCGATCCCGCCACCGGGCAGCGCGTACCCGATCAGCAGGTGGCGTTCACCGGCATCTACCTGCCCACGGCCCCGCCGGAGGCGCCGTTCGTCCGCTCGGAGTACCCGACGGAGCGCAACCCGTTGCTGAACCTTGTCGCGTACCGGGGCAACCTCGGTATGGACGCGGGCATCCCCAACTCGGTCTACCAACTCGACCAGCGGCAGGTGAGCGCCGGGAAGGTCAAGGAGATCGGCACGAAGGTGCTGCGCAAGGGCGAGACCTGGACGCTCGACGACGGCACGACCGTCGAGTTCCTGGGCACCGAGCGGTACGTCACGCTCTCCGTCCGGTACGACCCCGGCTCGACGATCCTGCTGGTGAGCTGCGGTTTCCTGCTGGTCGGGCTGATGGGCTCGCTGTTCGGGCGGCGTCGCCGGGTGTGGTTCCGGATGCTGCCTGCCGACCCCGGAGAAGGATCTCCGACGGGCGGTAGTAGCTTGATGGAGGCCGGTGGGTTGCCGCGCACCGACTATCCAGGGTTCGCCGACGAGTTCGCCCAGCTCGTCACCGCTGTGGGCGGAGACGACAAGGCGGCCGGGCGAGCCGGCACCGACACTGAATCCAGTGGCCGGACCGGTGTGCGAGAAGGGACCGAGTGATGTCCGCGCTCTCCGACAATCTGGTGACCTTCGCGATCCTCGTGTACCTGATCGCGATGATCAGCCACGCCGTGGAGTACGCGCTCGGCAACGCGCGTGCCCGGGTGGCCGCGCCGGCCGCCGAGCGTGAGCTTGTCGGCGCCGGGGTCGGTGGCACCGGCTCGACGCCGCCGTCCACGACGCCCCCGACGCTGGCGGTGGTCCACAGCTCGGCGCGGCGTGCCCGGATCGCCGGCCTCGTCGCGGTGGCCGCCACCGCGGTCGCCGCCGTGCTGCACCTCGCGGCCCTGGTCACCCGCGGCATCGCCGCCGACCGGATGCCCTGGGGCAACATGTACGAGTTCGTGCTCACTGTGACGTTCATCGGCGTCGTGGCCTGGCTCGGTGTGCTCTGGAAGCTGCCGTCGCTGCGCAAGCTCGGGCTGTTCATGACCCTGGTGATGGTGCTGCTGGTGGCCACCGCCGAGCTGGTGCTGTACGTGCCGATCGTTCCGCTGGTGCCGGCTCTGAACTCGTACTGGTTCATCATCCACGTGTCGACGATCGTGTTCGCGTCCGGCATCTTCATCTTCGGCGCGGTGCCGGCGGTCGGCTTCCTGATGCGCAACGGGTACGAGCAGGGCAAGCGCAGTTTCCCGTACACCCTGGCCAAGCGGTTGCCCGACGCGGGCAGCCTGGAGCGGCTGACCTTCGTGCTGCACGCGTTCTCCTTCCCGATCTTCACCTTCGCGGTGATCGCGGGCGCGATCTGGGCCGAGGCGGCCTGGGGTCGGCCGTGGGGTTGGGACCCGAAGGAGACCTGGGCGTTCATCTCCTGGGTGGTGTACGCCGGCTACCTGCACGCGCGGGCCACGCCGAGCGTCAAGCGCAACGTGGCCACCTGGCTGGCGGTGCTCGGCGTCCTCACCGTGCTGATGAACCTGTTCGGCGTGAACATCTTCTTCACGGGCCTGCACTCGTACGGCGGTCTGGACTGATCGTCGGCGCGGCTGCCGCTTCCGGGACGCTGCTTCAGTGCTGCTTCCCGGCGGTCGGCAGATCGAGTGCGCCGCGGCGGCCGGGGCGAAGAACGGCCCGCTGTAGCCGCCGCCACTGAGCAGGCGGCTGGCGACGAACCAGGAGAGGGTGGCGGCGAGCGTCACCTGCGCCACAAGCGGCCAGCCGGTCCGCAGGTGCGCCCACGCGCCGCGCAACCAGTTCGCCACCCGGGACAGGTCGTCTCCCCTCGTCGTCGCCGACTGGTCAACGACTCAGCTTGGACGCCGGTTAGCGGGGGCGCCAGTCGCGCAACGCCCGCTCGATCTGGACGGTGACCTGGTAGGAGACCTCGGGAAGGTCGGCCAGCTCGATCCGCTCACCGCGCAGCGCCAGTTGCGCGTGCAGTTCCCGGGCGACGGTGTCGCGGAGCTCGACCAGCAGAGGCGACAACCCGTCCGGGTCGCCGACGACGTACGCGTCCGACATCCCTTCAGCATGGGCCGCAGTGGGCTCTGCGGACCAGAGCGGGTGAGATTTACCCGCCGGGCTTGCCTCTGCCCGTGGATCTGCCAGGTGTCGCCTGCGGGCGCGGTCAGCCGCCGAACCAGCCGGGCATGTCGAGGCGGAACCAGTTGGCGGAGGCCACAGTGCTCAGGTCGTCCTCCAGGGCGGCGACCCGGTCCGGGCCGAGGGTCGCCACCCAACGCTTTCGAAGCTGGTCGAAGATCTGCGCCGAGCGGTGCAGCCCGTCGGCGCCGCGTGGTGTCACCCGGACGAGCCGTCGGCGGGCGTCGGCGGGATCGTCGATCCGTTCCAGGTAGCCGGCGGCGACGAGCCTGTCGACAGTCTTGCCGGCTGCCTGTTTCGAGATGCCGAGCCGTTGGCCCAGCTCGGTGGCGGTGGTGCCGTCCATCCCCACGGCCTGGAGCACGAAGCCGTGCAGCGGTCGCAGCTCCGGGTGCCCCTGCCGGGCCAGCTCGGCGTGCAGGTCGTCGATGAGCGTGCGGAAGCCGGCCAGCAGGAGCAGCGGCAGCGCGTAGCCGGGCCGCGCGGCTTCAGCGGTTGCCATGTTCGACAACCACGTTTACTATTCCGTAAACCACGTTGACTATCCTACGGGACGTGTCCCTCGGCGTCCCCACCCACGCCGCGAGAGCAGGTAGCCGTGCCCGTCTTCACCGCACACACCGCCGACACCGCGCCCGCCGCCGCCCGGCCGACCATCGAGGGGGTACGCCGTCGGTTCGGCTGGCTGCCCGCTCCGGTCGCTCTGATGGCCGAGTCGCCCCAGCTGCTCAGCGGTTTCCTCACCGCCAACAAGGGCTTCGAGCAGACCGACCTCTCGCCGCTGGAGCGGGAGGTGGTCGTGTTCGCCGTCGCCACCACCAACGAGTGCCACGTCTGCGTCGCCCTGCACACCAGCACGCTCGCCCGCCTCGGCGCGACCGCCGAGATGGTCACCGCGCTGCGCGCCGGGAGCCCGTTGCCCGAGCCGCGGCTGGAAGCGCTGCGCCGGTTCACGCTCGCCGTGCTCGACCATCGGGGAGCGGTGCCCGACGACGAACTGGAGGAATTCCTGGCCGCCGGCTACCAACCCCGGCACGCGCTGGACGTGGTGCTCGGCGTCGGGACGTACACCATCTCGACATTCGCCAACCGGCTCACCCGCGCACCACTCGACCCGCCGCTGTCTCCTCACGCGTGGACGCCCACTGCCTGACCCGCCGCCCAGGTCGCTGTTGATCCACTCGGCTTACGTGAAACCGGTGTATCCCGGCCGCGGGACACCCCGATTTCCTGGAAGCCAAGTGGATCAAGCGCAGCCGCGCCGGGCCGGTCATCGCGGGTGTCACACCACCCGCCTTCGTCGGAGGGGCACCCGGTGCGGGAGACTGGGCGGCATGGCGGCTCGTGGCTTCCCCTACAACGATCTCAAGGACTTCCTCGCGGCGCTGGAGCGTGCTGGGGAACTACGCCGGGTCGACGTCCCTGTCGACCCCACCCTGGAGATCAGCGAGGTGGTCACCCGCACAGTGCGTGCCGGTGGGCCGGCGCTGCTCTTCGAACGTCCGACCCGGGGCGAGATGCCGGTGGCGATCAACCTGTTCGGCACCGAGAAGCGGATGGCCATGGCTCTCGGGGTGGAGAACCTCGACGAGATCGGCCAGCGGATCGGCGAGATGCTCAAGCCGGAGCTGCCGCAGGGCTTCTCGGGCATGATGGGCGGCCTTGGCAAGGTCATGCAGCTCAAGTCGATGCCGCCGAAGAAGGTCAAGACCGCCCCGTGTCAGCAGGTGGTCTACCGGGGCGACGACGTCGACCTCAACCGGCTGCCGGGGTTGCAGGTGTGGCCGGGTGACGGCGGCATCTTCCACAACTTCGGGCTGACCCACACGAAGGACCCAGAGACCGGCAAGCGCAACCTCGGGCTGTACCGGCTCCAGCAGCACTCGCACAACACGATCGGCATGCACTGGCAGATCCACAAGAACTCTACGGCGCACCACGCGGTCGCCGAGCGGCTCGGGCAGCGCCTGCCGGTGGCCATCGCCATCGGCGCCGACCCGGCGGTCGCCTACTCGGCAAGCGCGCCGCTTCCCGCCGAGATCGACGAGTACCTGTTCGCCGGGTACCTGCGGGGTGAGCGCGTCGAGATGGTGGACTGCCTGACCGTGCCGTTGCAGGTGCCGGCGCACGCGCAGATCGTGCTGGAGGGCTACATCGAGCCGGGCGAGCGTATGCCGGAGGGGCCGTTCGGTGACCACACAGGCTTCTACACGCCTGTCGAGCCGTTCCCGGTGATGCACATCGAGTGCATGACCATGCAGCGCGACCCGGTCTACCACTCGATCGTCACGTCCCAGCCGCCGCAGGAGGACCACGGCCTCGGCAAGGCCACCGAGCGGATCTTCGCGCCGCTGCTGCGCTTCCTGATCCCGGACATCGTCGACTACGACCTGCCCGCCGCCGGTGTCTTCCACAACTGCGCGATCGTGTCGATCCGCAAGCGCTACCCGAAGCACGCGCAGAAGGTCATGAACGCGATCTGGGGCGCGCACATGATGTCCCTGACCAAGCTGATCGTGATCGTGGACGAGGACTGCGACGTCCACGACTACAACGAGGTCGCGTTCCGCGCCTTCGGCAACGTCGACTACGCCCGCGACCTGCTGCTCACCGAGGGTCCGGTGGACCACCTGGACCACGCCTCGTACCAGCAGTTCTGGGGCGGCAAGGCGGGCGTCGACGCGACCCGCAAGCTCCCCACCGAGGGCTACAACCGCGGCTGGCCGGAGGAGATGACAATGGCTCCCGAGGTGACGGCCCTGGTCGACAAGCGCTGGAAGGAGTACGGGATCTGATGCCCGTCGACGACTCCCGCGATCTTGCACTTTCGGCCCCCGATTCGTCCTTTTCCTCCCCTTCTGCCCCGGCAGGAAGTGCAAGACCGCGGGGGAGGGTGCGGGCGTTCCTGGATCTTGTGGCTATCGAGCACTCCGTCTTCGCGCTTCCGTTCGCCTTCCTTTCGGCGTTGACCGCCATGCAGGTTTCCGGCGGGCGGGTTCGCTGGGTCGACCTGCTCTTGATCACTGTGGCGATGGTCGGGGCGCGGACGTTCGCGATGGCCGCCAACCGGATCCTCGACCGGCAGATCGACGCGCGGAACCCGCGTACCGCCGGGCGGGAACTGGTCACCGGGGCGGTGAGCGTGCGCACGGCCTGGACCGGCGCGGCCGTCGCGCTTGTGGTCTTCCTCGCCGCCGCCGCCCTGCTCAACCCGCTCTGCCTGGTGCTGGCGCCGCTCGCGGTGGTGCCGCTTGTGGTCTACCCGTACGGCAAGCGGTTCACCAACTGGCCGCACGCCATCCTGGCGATCGCCCAGGCGGTCGGGCCGGTAGGCGCGTGGCTGGCGGTCACCGGCACCCTTGACGGGTCCTGGCCGGCCTGGTTGCTCGGTGCGGCGGTCGGGCTGTGGATCGGCGGTTTCGACCTGATCTACGCCTGCCAGGACTCCGAGATCGACAAGGAGATCGGCGTGCACAGCGTGCCCGCCCGGTACGGCAGGCGCTTCGCGCTGCACGCCTCCACAGTGGCGCACGTGGTGACCTTCGGGCTCTTCGTGTGGTTCGGGGCGCTTGTCGGGTTCGGCTGGCTCTGGTGGGTAGGCCTGGCGCTGACCGCCGTGGCGTTCGCCTACCAGCACCTGGTGGTCACCCCGACCGACCTCAGCAAGGTCAACCGGGCGTTCTTCACCGCCAACGGGTTCGTCGGCATCGCGCTGTTCGTGTTCGCCCTGCTCGACCTGGTGATCCGGCTCGACCTGCGCCCCTGACAGTTGCGATGGCGGCAGACGGCGGCGGTGCGCTCGGCGCCGCCGCCGTTCGCGTGCTGCCACCTACATTGTTCTAACAACACTAGAACAAGTATTCTTTAAGCGTGCTCTTCCGCATCGACCCCTCGCTCGACGAGACGCTGTTCGCCCAGCTCGTCACACAGGTACGCCTCGCCGTGGCCCAGGGCGTGCTCCAGCCCGGCGAACGGCTGCCCGCCGCCCGTGAGCTAGCCGCGTCGCTCGATCTCAACGTGCACACAGTCCTCCGGGCCTACCAGCTACTCCGAGACGACGGGCTGATCGAGCTACGACGCGGACGCGGGGCCATCGTCACCGCCCGGCCCGCGGCCGACCATGCCAAGCTGCTGGCCGCCATCGACGAGGTCGTACGCGAGGCGCGCGCCCTGCACTTCTCCCCGGAAGCCACAGCCACGCTCCTCAAGGAGGCGTTCTCATCATGACCACCGGCACCGCGCCTGCCCGTGACACGCGTCGGCGAACGCGCCTCATCGGCCTGACGGTCACCATCGTCGGCCTCGTGATCCTTGCCGTGGCCGCCGCTGTGGCCCTCTCCTGGCGTGGCGACCTGCCCGACCCGGTGGCGACACACTGGAACGCCCAGGGCAGGCCCGACGACTTCATGTCCCTCGATGCCATTGTCTGGGCCGGTTCCGGTATTGGTGCCCTGCTGGTGCTGGGGTTCGGCGCGGTCACGACGCTGTGGGGGCAGTCCGCGGTGAACCGCCGCATCGGCGCCGCGACCACCCTCTGGCTGGCGCTCTTCATGGCCCTCGTGCTGCTCGGCACCCTGCACGGGCAGCTCGGCCTCGCCGACGCCCGCACGGCCGGCGGGGTCGGCGGCGCGCTCGCGCTGGCGATCGTCGCCTCCCTCGTCCCGGCTGTGCTCGTCGGCCTGCTCCTGCCCGGTGACCCGCCCCAGCCGGCCGACGCCCCCGTCGCGCCCGAGGCGTCCCGCGTCCCCCTCGCGCCGGGCGAGCGGGCCGTCTGGATCGGGCGCACCGGCGCCGGACCGGGGATCGCCCTCGGCGCGGTCTCGATAGCCGTCCTGGTCACGCTCGCCGTCGTCAGCGGCATGTGGGGGCTGCTGATCGTCGCGGCGCTGCTGGTCGCGGTCTTCGTGGCGATGTTCGCCTTCACCGTCCGGGTCGACGAGAGCGGCCTGCTGGTCCGGTCGTCGGCAGGCTGGCCGCGTACCCACGTCCCCCTCGACGAGGTGCTGCGCGCCAGCGTCGTCCAGGTCCACCCGCTGCGTGAGTTCGGCGGCTGGGGCTGGCGGGTGGGCCGCGGCGGCCGGGTCGGCATCGTCCTGCGTACGGGCGAGGGTCTGCTCGTCGAGCGGACCGGCGACCGCTCGATCGTCGTCACGGTCCCCGACGCCGGCACCGCCGCCGCCCTGCTCAACACCCTCGCCGACCGTCAGCGGCAGGCCCGCTGAGCGGGCGGCGTCAACTGCGGGCTGCCGAATACCTGTCGCTCTCCAGTGACCAGTCGATCGTGCCACGCACCGAGCAGGCGATCCCCTCCACGTGCGCGGCGACCGCCGGGGCCAGCTCGGGGCCGAAGGACGGGATGGTGGCCCGCAGCTCCATGAACCGTCCCATCGTCGTGCGCCAGCGGTCCACCGCTGCCTCCACGGCCCGCCCGTGCGGCAGGTGCTGCTCCCGCGCGATGACCAGCACCAGGTTGTGCCCGCCCGAGGTGACCCGGTCCCTCTCCAACGACACCAGGTCGTTGAACCAGGAGAGCAGGTCGTTGCCGGTGGCCGCCAGCTCCCGCAGCGCGGGGTGGTGGTAGACGGCGTCCGGCAGCGCGTGACCGGTCACGAATTCGATCATGGTGTACGACACGTACGCCGCCGAGGTGGCCCGGCGCAGCTCGACGTACTCGGTGACACCGGGAAGGTGGCCCCTGGTCTTGTTGTCCGCCTCCGTGCGGTTGCCGGCCAGGTGGTGGGCGACGGCGTCGGCGAAGCGCCGCTGCCAGGTCGGCGGCATCCGCGCCTGCGGGGCCTGCCACGCGTCCACGAGCATCCGTCGCAGCGGGCCCCGGAACCCGGCCGGGCGGGCGTGGGTGTCCTGGCGTAGTACCTGGAGCACCCCGTCCCGCAGTGCCGCGACGTCCGCCCCGCTGGCGCGGTGTGGCCCGTCGCAGGCGTCGTCGAGCAGGAAGAACCAGGTCCACAGCGCGGCGACCGTACGCAGGTCTGCGGCGCTCGCGTCGGGATAGAGCCGGCCGGCGTACCAGGCGATGCGACCGGCGTCCAGCTCGCGCAGGGCGACGTCGTCAAGGGGCAGGTCGAAGCGGCGTACCCAGCCGGCCAGCCATTCCTGGGTCGTCTGGGCGTGCGGGGAGCACCGGGAGGGCAGGGGACATTCGGCCCGTAGCGTGCGGGCTGCCGCCGCCGTCATCGGTCGTACCGCCCCTCGGGTCGCTGCACAGCGGTGATCCTCCCCGTCCGAGCATGGCAGAAGTCAGGTGCCGATGATGTCCCCGCTGGCACTGCGGACGGGCCAGGGCGGGGGTCATGGCACGGCGCACGCGCGGACCAGGCAGGCTTGGGGCATGCGCGAACCATGGGTGATCGGTGTGTCCGGAGCCTCCGGAACGCCGTACGCGGCGGCGGTCATCGGCGGACTCCTGGACGCGGGGGAGCCGGTGGACCTGATCGTGTCCCGGGCCGCGCGGCTCACAGTGCTCGACGAGACCGGCCGGCCGTTCCGTGACGCGCACTGGGCCGAGGACCTCGCCGCCTGGCTCGGCCGGGACCTGACCGGCGCGGACGTGCGGCACTGGCCGGCGGGTGACCTGGCGGCCGGGCCGAGCAGCGGCTCCTACCGGGTACGCGGGATGGCAGTGGTGCCGGCCAGCACGGCGGCGTGCGCGGGCATCGCGATCGGGCTATCCAAGGATCTGCTGCAGCGTGCCGCCGAGGTGAACCTGAAGGAGCGCCGACCCGTGGTGGTGGTGCCCCGCGAGACCCCTGTGACGCGCAGCCACCTGGAACATCTCATCGAACTGCACGACGCCGGTGCAGTGGTGCTGCCGGCCAGCCCAGGTTTCTACGGCGCCGGCGCGGCGGCAAGCGCGCAGCAGTTGGTCGACTTCGTGGCCGGCAAGGTGCTGGATGCGCTCGGCGTGCCACACACCCTGTTCCGGCGGTGGTCCGGGCAGCTCGGCGCGAGCCGGAGCTGAGCAGTCCGCACAGCCCGCCCGGTCACGCCGGTAGGCGGGCCGTCATTGCGCGACGCGGACCGGACTGGCGCCCGGTCCGCGTGACGATGTCCGCACCAGTTCAGTACATGCCCGCATTGGCCGGACCCGGCCCGGTGGATGCGGCCGGACCCACATTGCGTGGCTTTCCGACCTCGTCCACCTCGTCAAGCATGCCCTCCCCCTCAAGCAGGGCCCGCACCTCGGATTCCCGAAATCGGCGATGCCCGCCTGGAGTCCGGATGCTTCCTATCCGGCCGGCCGCCGCCCATCGCGTCACAGTCTTCGGGTCCACCCGAAACAGCGCGGCGACCTCACCCGGTGTCAGCAGGCGATCTCCAGTGTCCACAGCCCCCTCCTCGCGTCGACGAAGCCCCTGGCTGAACACACTGCCCCCGGCTGGTGCGAGCCCAGAGCCGTCATGAGGGACGTATGGCAATTACAGCACCAGGGACCTGGCCTGTCCGCCAAAACGCGAAAAATGCACTGAGTGGGAAGTTAGTAAATGGTACTGGCGCAACCCCTGCCTTGACAGTCGGTTTGTGAACAGTCGCTCACTGTTCTGCCCAACGGGAGCCGGAGGCATCGCGTTACGCCCAACCCGTTAAGGTCACTCTCCGTGGACGCCATCGACCTGAGCCTCGTCGATCTGCTGCGCGGCAACGCCCGCCTCTCGTACGCCGAACTGGCCCGGCAGGTGGGCCTCTCCGCCCCCGCCGTCCACGAGCGCGTCGGCAAGCTGGAGAGCAACGGCGTGATCCGCGGCTACCGCGCGGACGTGGCACCCGAGTCCATCGGGCTGGGCGTCACGGCACTGATCGGCATCGTCGAGGACTCCGGCGCCGACTCCGACGACATGCTGGAATCGCTGCGGGTGCTGCCCGAGATCGAATCCTGCTACTTCATGGCCGGCGTCGAGTCGTTCCTCCTCAAGGCGCGGGTCGGCACGATCGCCGAGCTGGAGCAGTTGATCGTGCGGCTGAACCGGACCCCCGGCGTCGCCTCCACCCGCACCGCCATCGCCCTGTCCACCAAGTGGGAGAACCGCCCCCAGCCGGTCGGCCAACCGCCCGCCTGACCCGCGTACCCCTGGTGTCGTGCCGCCGCACGGCGGTAACGTGCGCCGATGACCTCGCCGGGAACCGGGGTGGCAGTGGTGACCGGGGCCGCCGGCGGCCTGGGCCGCGCCGTCGCCACCGCGCTGCACGCCGACGGCTGGCCGGTGCTGCTCACCGACCTCGACCCGGACGCGGCAGCCGCTGCCGCCGCGCCGGTCGGCGGCTGGTCGGCCGCCCTGGACGTCCGCGACGAGGCCGCCTGCGCCGAGATCGCGGCGACCGCCGCGAGCCGGGGCGACCTCGGCCTCTGGGTCAACAACGCGGGCATCCTGGTCACCGGGCCCTCCTGGGAGCACGACGGGCCGACCCGCCGCCGGGTGTTCGACGTCAACACCCACGGGGCCATCAACGGGACGCTCGCCGCGCTCGCCGTGATGCGCGGGCAGGGTCACGGCCACGTCCTGAACATCGTCTCGCTGGCCGGGCTCATCGCCGCGCCCGGCGAGACGGTGTACGCCGCCAGCAAGCACGCCCTGTTGGCGTTCAGCCTCGGAACGCTCAGCGACCTGCGGATTGCCGGGTACGGGCGGGTGCACGTGTCCTGCCTCTGCCCGGACGGCATCTGGACGCCGATGCTGCACGACCGGCTGGACGACCCCGGCGCGGCGGCCTCGTTCACCGGGTCGATGCTGACCCCGCAGCGGGTGGCTGCCCGGGCCGCCCGGCTGGCTCGCCGACCACGTCCGGTCGTCAGCCTGCCCCGCTGGCGCGGTGCCCAGGTCCGGCTGCTGGACACCCTGCCCCGGCTTGCCGTCGGGCTGACACCCATCGTCCAGGCCGTCGGCCGGGCCGGACAACGCCGCCAAAGCCGGCGAACTACTCCAACGGACCGGAACTGACCACCGCCGGCCTGCTTGCTAGGTTTCCGGCGTGACTCATCTCGACAGGTGCGACGAGGCCGGCCGCAGCTGGGTGACCGAGGCCATCGCCGCCGTCGAGGCGGACGCGAACCGTTCGGCCGACACCCACCTGCTGCCGTTTCCGCTGCCCCGGGCCTGGGGGATCGACCTGTACCTCAAGGACGAGTCGTCGCACCCCACCGGCTCGCTCAAGCACCGGCTGGCCCGCTCCCTCTTCCTCTACGGGCTCTGCAACGGCTGGATCGGGCCGCGTACGACGATCATCGAGGCGTCCTCTGGCTCCACGGCGGTCTCCGAGGCGTACTTCGCGCGGATGCTCGGGCTGCCGTTCATCGCCGTGATGCCCGCCTCCACCTCACCGGAGAAGATCGCGCAGATCGAGTTCCAGGGCGGCCGGTGCCACCTGGTGGACGATCCCGCGAGCGTCGTGGTCGAGGCCCGCTGGCTGGCCGAGGACTCCGGCGGCCACTTCATGGACCAGTTCACGTACGCCGAGCGGGCCACCGACTGGCGGGGCAACAACAACATCGCCGAGTCGATCTACGCGCAGTTGGAGCTGGAACGGCACCCCATCCCGGCCTGGGTGGTGGTGGGCGCCGGCACCGGTGGCACCAGCGCGACCGTCGGCCGGTACGCCCGCTACCGCAGGCTGTCCACCAAGCTCTGCGTGGTGGACCCGGAGAACTCCGCCTTCTATCCGGCCTGGCTGGCGGCCGACTGGTCGGTGGAGACCGGCAAGGGTTCCCGCATCGAGGGGATCGGCCGCCCCACAGTGGAGGCGTCCTTCGTACCCGCCGTGGTGGACCGCATGGTCCAGGTGCCGGACGCGGCCTCGCTCGCCGCCATGCGCGCCGGGTCGGCGGTGCTCGGCCGACGGGTCGGCGGCTCCACCGGCACCAACCTGTGGGGTGCCTTCGGCCTGATCGCCGAGATGATCGCCGAGGGCCGGACCGGCTCGGTCGTCACCCTGATCTGCGACCCCGGTGACCGGTACGCCGACACCTACTACGCCGACGACTGGTTGGCCGCCCAGGGCCTCGACCTGGCACCGCACGCCGCCACCATCGAGCGTTTCCTTACCAGCGGCGTCTGGTCGGCCTGAAACGGCCGGTCAGCGCGGGTCGATCCGCTCGGCCAGGCCGGGATAGCGCACCACGTAGCCGTCGGCGTCCACATCGATGTCGGCGGTGAACGTGCCGCTGGCGAACCGTACGCGGCCCGGCCCGACCCCGGTGTAGATCTGCTCGGCCGGCACCACCTCTAAGCCGGGCAGCAGCACCCAGGCGACGGTGATCCGCCGTGGCATGTCGGCTGGACTGCCCGCCAGCCCGAGCCGGCGCACCGGCAGGGCGTTGAACAGCGAGGAGCCACTCAGGTCGACGTCGATCGCGTCGGCCAGACGGTCCGGATCGTCGGTGCCCGGCAGGCCGGCCCGGTGGTGCCCGGCCGCGACAAGCGCCGCGTCCAGGTCACCCTGCTCGGCGGTGGTCACCCGCCACCGGCCCGCCGCCCGCTCCAACGTCACCCGGCGCATCCAGCCTGATCCCTCGGCCTCGATCTCGACGCGGGACGCGCTCCAGTCGGGCGATGTGGCCACCTGGTAGCGGGCCGTGAAGGGCACCGGGTCGACCGCCAGCAACGTGCCCCGGGCCGACAGCCCGTTCCTGTCGTCGAGCAGGGCCTGCTCACTGCCAGCGGTGTCCGTCCGGGACCAGAAGATCGACTTCGGCATGGTCGCCATGAGCCGGACGTTACGCGACTGCGCCGCCCTTGGCAGCGCATGCGCGAACGCCGTCGCGGAGCAAGGCTCCGCGACGGCGTCCGTCAGATCAAATGATCAGTGGGTACGCGCCGGCGGCCGCCCGAAACCGCGCCGGTCATCCCGCGGCCTGTCGTCACGTGGCCGGTCGTCCCGAGTACGGCCCTCGGAGCGGTAGCCACCCCGGGTGTCCCGGTCCGCGAAACGCCGCTCGCCGGCCGGCCGGTCACCCCGGTCCGCCTGCGGACGGTCACCGAAGCGCCGCTCGCCGCTGGGCCGGTCGCCGAACTGCCGGTCGCCGTAGCGCCGCTCACCCTGCGGACGGTCGCCGTAACCGCGCTCGCCGCTGGGCCGGTCGCCGTACTGCCGATCGCCGGTGGGCCTGTCGCTGTAGCGGCGCTCGCCCTGCGGACGGTCGCCGTACTGCCTGTCACCCTGCGGGCGGTCGCCGAAGCGGCGCTCACCACCAGGACGGTCGCCCCGGTCACCGAACTGCTGACGATCGCCGAAGCGGCGCTCACCAGTGGGCCGGTCGCCGTAGCCCCGGCTGTCCCGGTCGGCGTAGCGGCGCTCACCCTGCGGACGGTCGCCGTAGCCACGCTCGCCGGTCGGACGGTCGCCGTACTGCCGGTCGCCGGTCGGGCGGTCGCCGAAGCGGCGCTCGCCGGTGGGCCGGTCGGCGTAGCGCCGCTCACCCTGGGGGCGGTCGCCGAAGCGGCGCGGGCCGCCGGAACGGTCGTCGAAGCGGCGTGCGCCGCCGGAGCGGTCGCCGTAGCCCCGAGGCTCCGCCTCCACCCGCACCGGGATGCCGCTGGGCTCGCGGGCACCGATCAACTCGGCCAGCATCGGGTCGCCGAGCCGTACCCGGGCCTCGGCCGGTGCCACGCCGGCCTTCTCCAACATGGCGAGGGTCGTACGCCGCTGCTTGGGAAGCACCAACGTGGCGACCGCGCCCGACTCGCCGGCGCGGGCGGTGCGCCCGGCGCGGTGCAGGTAGTCCTTCGGGTCCTTCGGCGGGTCGACGTGCAACACGAGGGTCACCCCGTCGACGTGGATGCCGCGCGCCGCCACGTCAGTGGCGACCAGGACGTTCATCCGGCCCTCACGGAACTCGGCGAGCGTCTTCGTCCGCATCCGCTGGGTCTTGCCGCCGTGCAGCCCACCGGCGCGCACACCGACGGCCGCGAGTTGCTCGACAAGCCGGTCCACGCCCAGTTGGGTACGTGCGAAGACCATGGTCCGGCCGTCACGGGCGGCGATCGAGGCGGCCACCGGGAACTTCTCGTGCGGCGGGATCAGCAGCATGTGGTGGTCCATGGTGGACACCGATGCGGTCGACGGCGCGGTGGAGTGGGTCACCGGGTCGTTCATGAAGCGCCGGACCAGCGCGTCGACGTCGCCGTCGAGGGTGGCCGAGAAGAGCAGACGCTGACTACCGGCGGGCGTCTTTGCCAGCAGTTCGGTCACCTCGGGCAGGAAGCCCATGTCGGCCATCTGGTCGGCCTCGTCGAGCACCGTGACCTCGACGTCGTCGAGCTGGCAGATGCCCCGCTCGATCAGGTCGCCGAGCCGGCCCGGGGTCGCCACGATGATCTCGACGCCGCGTCGGAGCGCGTCGATCTGGCGGTCGTACGGAACCCCGCCGACGGCGGTCTTGAGGAAGATGCCGACGGCCTTGCCCAGCGGCACCAAGGCGTCGTTGACCTGCATGGCCAGCTCGCGGGTGGGGACCAGGACCAGGGCGCGGGGCCGCAGTGGCCGGGCCCGGTTGCGGTCGGCGAGCCGGGCGATCATCGGCAGCCCGAAGGCGAGCGTCTTGCCCGACCCGGTCTGGCCACGGCCCAGGACGTCCCGGCCTGCGAGCGCGTCCGGAACGGTGGCCCGCTGGATCTCGAACGGGGAGGTGATGCCCTGTCGGGCAAGTGCGCGAACCAACGGCTCGGGCAGGCCGAGGCCGGCGAAGTCGACCGCCTCGGTGATCTCGGTCGACGCGGGCTCGACCGCCATGGCCTCGCCCGAAGCAGTCTCGGTCGGGTCGATGGCTGTCGCTGCGGCCTGCGCCGGCGCGGCGTCGGAAGTTGCCGGGGCGGCGTCACGCGGCGCCACCGCACTGGGGTCGAAAACGGTCGGAACGGTGCTGGTGTCAGCAGAGGTGGTCAACAAATGCCTTTCGAGCGGGGCGCATCTTCGCGATGGCCTGCCGCGGCTGTGCCGCCGGATCGCCCGCAAGACCGCCCAGGGGCGCGCACCACACGCGCCGGGTCAGTGATCCCGACCAGTGTACGGCGGTTCGCCAGACTCGCCAGCGGGTTGCCCGACCGTAGTGGGCGGACTCACCATCGTTGCTGCTGAACGGCTCAGCCGCTGAGGACGCTGCCGACCAGGCTGTCCATGGCGTCACCCGCCAGCAGGACGACGAGCACGCTGATCGCCACCAGCAGCCCCAGAGCCGCGATCAGGACGATCACCACGCGCGTGTTGCGGGACGATTCGGCAGGCGTGTCCGCCCAGCCCTGGGCCAGAATGTGCCCGGTCAGTGAGCCGGAATTCTCCACCGCGGCGTTCGCCGGAAGCGCAATCGTGGCGAAGCCCGGCCCCTCGCCGCCGCCGTAGACGGTGCCCGGCAGATCCGAGCCGCTGTCACGACCGCCGCGACGCGCACCGGCAGCCGCCGCACCAGGCGTGGCGCGCTCGCCCGCCGGATAGGTCGAGGACGTGGCGGACCGGGAGCCGCCGACGCCACCTGGTGTGGGAGCGCCGGTGGTCGACGGCGGCCAACTGGGCAGTGCGGGTGCGGGCACCACGGGTGCGGGGGCCTGTGCCTCGGCCCACGGGCCACCCGACGATGCCTGTGTCGTGCCGCCCGGAGCCGGCGGCGCCGAAGCCGGGGTCGACGGCGTCGCAGCTTGGGTCGACGGCGTCGCGGGAGGGGTCCACGGCACCGCGCCCGGGGTGCGCTGTGCGGTGTCCGGGGTGCGGTGTGCAGCCACCGGCTGTGCCCTGTCCGAGGTCCGGCGTGCTGGTTCGTTGGCGGACGCCCAGCTGGCCGGCGGTGCGGAGACCGAGGCGGTGGCCCGTACGCCCGGCGTACCCGTCATCGCCGGAGGTGGCGGAAACGGTGGTGCCGGCCTCGGGCCGGGCGGTGGCGCGGGCACCGGCGGGCCGGGCGGCGGCGTCGGCGGGCCGGGCACAGGCGGCGTCGGTGGGCCCGGAATGGGCGGCAGCGGCGAGGGCGGCGGCACGGGAGGCCCCGGCACCGGCGGCGGCACAGGGCCGGGCGCTGGCGGGGCGGGCTCCGGCGTCGGACCGGGCGGGTACGGCCCGGGACTGGGCGCCGGCTCGGGCTCGCCGGGCCCGCTCGGCTCGGGCTCCGCAGGCGTCGGCTCCGGCGCCGACGGCGGGAGAGGCTCGGCATGCTGCGCCGGCTCGGGAGTGGTCGGGCCGGACCGGTACACGGCGGGCGTGCCGGCGTGGGCCTGCGGCGTACCCCTGGTGGCGGCCGTCAGGCGGCTGCTGTCGGGCACCACGGCGCTGGCCCGCGCCGACGAGGCCGAGCCCTCCCGCTGACCGGGCAGTGACGTGCTGGCCGGGCTGGTCGAGCCCTTCGCCCGGTAGGTGGTCGCGGTGGCCGGGGCGCTGGCGGGGAGATCACCGGCCGGCTTGGCCACGGTCGCGACACTGGCCCGCGCCCGCACCGGACCGGACGCCGCCGAACCTGGGCGGGCATCGCTGGCCGCCGGGCGTTCCACGTCCGCTTCGGGTGTGCTGCCGGCCGCGATGGTGCCGGCGGAGGCGGCAGCACGGGCCGGGGCGCCAACCTCGGCGGCGGTCCCGGTTTCAGCGGCGGCCCGGGATGCGGCTGTGGCCCCGGATTCAGCTTTGGCGTTGGTGTCGGCTGCCGCCTCGGTGTCGGCTGCCGCCTCGGTGCCGGCTGCCGCCTCGGTGCCGGCAGTCGCCTCGGCTCTGGCTGCGGCGTCGGTCCCGGCAACGTCGGGTCCGGAGCTGGCGGCGTCAGGGCTGGCGGCCTCAGGGTTGGCGGCCTCAGCGTCCGGGGTGCCGTCGACGGCACTGGCGGCTGCCGGGTCGGCGGGGCCTGGCCTCGGCGGGTCGGCCCGATCCAGGACGGGGTCGACAGTCTCCGCCGGATCTCTCTGCTCGGCCATCTCCGCCCTCCGCGCCACGCTCGCACCCGCGCCCGTGACGTCGGACCGGATGTGCCTGGTTGTCACCGTGCCACAGATCGTCCCGAGCGGACAGCCAGAGGCGGCGGTGGCGGGTCAGCCGTCGGTGCTCGGGCTGCCCGTCGGGCTGGTGCTGGCGGATCCGCTCCGGCTGGTCTCGGGCGTGGCGGTCGTCGTTGCGGTGGCCGATGCGCTGGCCGGTGCAGTGGTCGGCGGCGGAGGCAGCGTCGTCGGCCTGCCGCCCGGGCCGCTCGTCGGGGTCGGCGTGGTGCCGCCCGTCGGGGTGGGCGTGGTCGGCGTCGGGGTGGGCGTGGTCGGTGTGGGCGTCGGCTTCGTCGTCGGCGTCGGCTTGGTGGTGGGAGTCGGCTTGGTGGTGGGAGTCGGCTTCGGCGGCGGAGTTGGCTGCACCGGCGGAACCGGCACTGTCGGTACGGCCGGTGCGGGCACCGCGCCGATCACCCGGGTGGCTGCGTAGAGCCGCGACCAGCGGACGACCGAGATCTTGACCACATCGCCGGTGGTGGGCGCCTGCACCATCTTGCCGTTGCCGATGTACATGCCGACGTGGTGGATCGTGGTGTAGCTGCTGCCGGAGGCGAAGAACAGCAGGTCGCCGGGGAGCAGTGCGCTCTGCGGCACCGTACGGGCACGGGTGGCCGCGTACTGGTCGCGGGAGACGCGGGGCAGGTTGAAGTAGTCGGCGCCCGGCGACCGGTACGCCGCCCACATCAGGCCGGAGCAGTCGAACGCGTCCGGACCCTCCTCCGACCACTTGTACGGGTCGCCGAGCTGGGCGAGCGCATACCGGACGGCAGCCAGCGCCCGCGGGTGCGCGGCCATCCCGTTTGTGCTCTGGCCGGCGACGTAACCCGCTCCGAGCTGCTGCTCGGTGGCTTCCTGCTGGCGTTCCAGCTCGATGAGCTGCGCCGCGTTGTTCTTGCGGAGGGTGACAAGGCTGGCCTCGGCAGCGCGCAGCGCCTTCTCGCCGGTGGTGAACTCCGCCTCGGCGGCTTCGAGCGCGGTCTTGGCGGCGGCGTGCGCCTCGTACGCCTTCTGCTCGCCGGCGCGTGCCCGCGTCAGTTCACCGGCCACCCCGGCGGTGGCGCCCTCGACCTTTTCGCCACGATTGATCCGCTGGAGGCGGCTCAAGCCCTGGATGTCGTTGACGAAGTCGCCGGGCGGCAGCGCGGCGGCGGCCTTTACCGCGTCGGAGGCAGCCGAGTCGGCCGCCTGCTGGGCGCGGAGCACGGCGTCCTGCGCGGTCTCCAGCGCCTTGCCGGCGGCTTGCAGGTTGGCCTGCGCGTCGGTGCGTTTCTGCCGGCTCTGTAGTAACCCGTCACCGAGGATGCCGACCTGACTCTCGGCGGCGGCGATCTGGGCGGCGAGCGGGCCGGCGCCGATGTTGACCGGGGGCGGAACGGGGACGCCGGCGCCGGGTGCGCTGCCGGGCAGTCGAAGCTCGCCGACGGCGGCGGGCCGGGAGCCGGTGTCCGGCACCGTGGCGGGCACTGCCGGATCGGCGTACGCGGGGGTGGCCAGCACGGCGGCGGCGATCGCGCCGAGCAGGGCGGCCCAGAGCTTCGGCCGCAGCACCGGCGAGATCACCGGGCTCCGTCGTCGCTGCCGTCGCCCGCGCTCGCTGTCGACCATTCCGCTCCCGTCCGGTGCTCGCCTCCGCGCTCGGTGGGCGCGGCCGCCGGGACGGTACCAGTGTGAGTTCCGCCCCACCCTGTCTTACCGCACCCCGCCAACGTTGTCGATGCGTCGCCGGGTTACGGGAGGCTGAGAGTCTGTTGAGAGGGTCGTCGAGCCCGTCGAGCGGATCGCTGTCGCCGACCGTGCCGCCGCGAGTGCCGGAGCGCCGACGTACGCTCGACCGGGACCGCAGGTGGAAGGGACGTGCCATGGACGCCGGACTCAAGCGCGAGCTCGAAGCGAAGGTGTACGCCGATGAACGGCTGACCCGGGAGGACGGGATCGCGCTCTACGAGAGTGACGACCTGACCTGGTTGGGTCGGTTGGCGCACCACAAGCGCACCGAGCTGAACGGTGAGCGGGTGATGTTCAACGTCAACCGGCACCTCAACCTGACCAACGTCTGTTCGGCGTCCTGTGCGTACTGCTCGTTCCAGCGCAAGCCGGGCGAGAAGGACGCGTACACGATGCGCATCGACGAGGCGGTCCGCAAGGCCAAGGAGATGGAGGATGAGCAGCTCACCGAGCTGCACATCGTCAACGGCCTGCACCCGACGCTGCCGTGGCGCTACTACCCGAAGGTGCTGCGTGAGCTGAAGGCGGCGCTGCCGAACGTCAAGCTCAAGTGCTTCACCGCGACCGAGGTGCAGTGGTTCGAGAAGATCAGTGGCCTGAGCGCCGACGAGATCCTCGACGAGCTGATGGACGCCGGCCTGGAGTCGCTCACCGGCGGTGGCGCGGAGATCTTCGACTGGGAGGTCCGGCAGCACATCGTCGACCACGCCTGCCACTGGGAGGACTGGTCGCGCATCCACGCGCTGGCGCACAGCAAGGGCATGAAGACCCCGGCGACAATGCTGTACGGCCACATCGAGGAGCCCCGGCACCGCGTCGACCACGTGCTGCGGCTGCGCGAGTTGCAGGACGAGACGGGCGGCTTCGCGGTCTTCATCCCGCTGCGCTACCAGCACGACTTCGTGGACTCGGCGGACGGCAAGATCCGTAACCGGATCCAGGCGCGTACCACGATGGCGTCGCCGGCCGAGTCGCTGAAGACGTTCGCCGTCTCGCGGCTGCTGTTCGACAACGTTCCGCACCTGAAGAACTTCTGGGTGATGCACGGTCTCTCGGTGGCTCAGCTCTCGCTGAACTTCGGCGTGGACGACCTGGACGGCTCGGTGGTCGAATACAAGATCACCCATGACGCCGACTCGTACGGCACCCCGAACACCATGCACCGTGACGACCTGCTGCACCTGATCTGGGACGCCGGTTTCCAGCCGGTCGAGCGGGACACCCGCTACAACGTGGTTCGGGAGTACGACAAGGCGCCGTCGCTGGCCGAGCGCCGCGCCGAGCCGCAGCAGGTCTGGGCCTGAGTCACCACGTACCCTCGCAGTCGATGACCGAGCAGCGCGAGTCCGAGAAGCAGGGCGGGTTTCCCCGTCGGGACGACCAGGGGCGTATCCGTACCCTGGCCGACCTGCTGGGCGTGTGCCTGGCCGGTCTGGTCATCGGCGTGCTGGCGCTCGTGGTGTTCGAGTTGGCGTTCGCCTCGTTCGGTGCCGGCGACTTCGGCAACACCAACGGCTGGCTGGCGGTGATCCTGCCGGCCTGGCTGTTCTGGGACGATTTCCGGGCGTGGGAGTTCGGCGCTGCCCGGGTGGTGGCGGCGCTTGTCGCGGCGGCTGTCGGTGTGGTCTCGGGTCTGCTGATCGCCGGGCTGGGCGTCGGGTTGCCGCCGCTGCTGTCCGGGGCGTTGGCGGCGGCGGCGTTCACCGTCGCGTACGCGGCTGTGTGGTTTCCGGGCGTCCGCTGGTTGGCCCGCCGGACCGGCTGACCCCGACCGCCCGCCGGGTGGGTCGATCTTTCCGCCGCGGGGCGGGCGAGCTAGGGAACGGAGTGGTGCAGGTGAGCGCGGCGGTCAAGTACACGCTGGGTCGGCTTGGGTTGTTCGTCGCCGTGCTGGCGGGCCTCTGGTTCGTCGACATGGACATTTTCCTGAAGCTGATTCTGGCGCTGGCGTTCTCCGCCGCGCTCTCCTTCTTCCTGTTGCGCGGCTTCCGGGACGAGATGGCCCAGGAGATGGCCGAAGCGGCGGAGCGCCGCCGTACGGAGAAGGAGCGCCTGCGCTCCGCCCTGGCCGGCGACGACAAGCCTGCGACCTCCGACACCGACGTTGACGGCGATCCCCCGGCGGACCAGCCTTCGCGTTGATCAAGAGGTCCGCGTCACCGGGAGGCTGTGCCCGCGCCGCGGACCTCTTGATCATCTGCTACCAGTTCGTGGAACCGGCGACCCGTGGCCAGGGCTTTGAGACCGGCTTGATCAGGTACGCGATGCCGCCGGAGCCGCCGGAGACGCCGCCGGTGGCGTTGATGCGCTTGGTACGCAGCCAGATCTGCTCGAACTGGGCGCGCTTGTAGACGTTGCGCACCACGTCGTTGCTGGACGAGGCAGGGTCGTTGACGATCACGTCACCGTCGGCGGTGAAGCCGACCACCACGAACAGGTGCCCGGAGGTGCCGTAGTTCGCCCCGTCCAACTCGCTGGCGAGGAAGGACTGGCTGGTCACGACCGGGATGCCTGCAGCGATGAAGCGCTCCAGCTCGTCGAGTGAGTGCAGCCGGGTGACCCGCCCCTCCAGGCCGGGGAAACTGGCCGCGTACGCGGTGTTGAACGGCCAGTTGCCAGCGCCGTCGTACGCGTAGTCGAAGGTCATCCGCGCGGCGTGGTTGACGGTCGGGTCGGGGTAGGTCGGGTCCACCCAGGAGGTGTCGGCCGCCGACGGCCTGCGCCCCCAGTATTCGACGACCATCTCCGTGGACGTGGGCGAGCACCACGCCTCACCGCCGCCGTCGTACTCGGGGTAGTGCCCACTGTGCACGTTCTGCGAGTAGCGGGGCACCGGCAGCTCGACGCCCCAGGCGATGCGCCCGGCGCTCGGCGTGACTGTGAACCGGTCCGGCACTGTGGAGCTCATGGCACCGAGCATCCGGACCACCGGCGCGGCGGTCTGCCCGGGTGCACGGTAGAGGGTGAGCCGCAGTTGGTACGACCGCAGCAGCACCCCGGCGTCGGCGTCGTCGATGCTGAAGGTGTCGGTCCAGATCGTCGACCAGGGATCACCCTGCCTGTTGACGCTTGTCCGTTTGATGTCGGTGTCGCCGGAGGCCCAGCGACCCATGACGTACCAGGGGGTCTGGTCGCCGCTGGTGTAGCTGCCCTGCATCTCCACCTGGATCCAGGTGCCGGCGGGGGTCTCGGCGTTCCAGGAGGCGATCAGCTCGGTGGCGTCGAAGCCGATCCGGGTCACCGGCGAGGTCCAGGTGCCGTACTCCCAGGTGCGTGTGGTGCCGGTGTGCGGGTCGGCGTACTCGATGGTGCCGGCCGGTCGGGCCAGGGTGACGCCGGATCGCGCGCCGGGCACGACGCGGGTGCCTGACTGGCTGCCGCGGTGCCAGTCGGCGGGGCCGGACCAGTCCTGGAAGGTGATCTGCTCGTCGTGGGTGGGGGAAGGTGGTCGCCCCGCTGACGCGGGGGCCATTGTGGCGAGCAGGGTGAGCGCGCTGACGCCGGCGAGGGCGGCCGCGTGCAGGCGGGGTCTGGCCATTGGTGCTCCGCGGTGTCGAGAGGGGCATCGTCGCTGGTCAGTTTCTCGCTTGGCGGGAAGTTTCGCCAGATGTTCGGGTGCAGAAAATCATTGCCACCGCGATGGTCAATCTGGGATGCATAAGGCAGCGATGGATATTGATATGACCATGTCGCTGGTGGTGAAGTGTGCATCACCGAGCGGGATCTCCCGCCCTTCGAGGAGGTAGTACATGGCCCTCCGCAGGCCCAATCCTCTCCGCCGTGCCCTGGCGTTCGCCGTCGTCGCCGGGCTGGGCATCGTCACAGTGGCCGCCGGACCGGTCGCCGCGAAACCGGCACCGGATCGCGCAGCCGAATCGGCCGCCGCCAGCTACCGGGTACTGGGGCCCCGAACCCTCGCCGACCGCAACGCGGTGGCCCGCACCGGGGCAGCCATCGACTATTCCGAGCACGGTGTCCTGCACATCTCGGCCACCGCCGCGGAAGCCGCCGCGATCGGCAAGCTCGGATTCCGCCTGGAACCGCTCGCCCAGCCGCCGAACGCCGAACGCGGCGCCGGTGAGGTGGGCACGCTCGCCTTCCCGCCCGCCGACTCCAACTACCACGACTACGCCGAGCTGACCGCCGTCGTGAACCAGGTGGTCGCCGACCACCCGTCCATCGCCCGCAAGATCAGCATTGGTACGTCGTACGAGGGCCGCGATCTGATGGCCGTGAAGATCTCCGACAACGTCGCTACCGACGAGAACGAGCCGGAGATCCTGTTCAACTCCCAGCAGCACGCCCGCGAGCACCTGACCGTCGAAATGGCGATCTACCTGCTCAACCTCTTCACGGACAGCTACAGCAGCGACTCCCGGATCACGAACATCGTCAACACCCGGGAGATCTGGATCGTGCCGACCGTCAACCCCGACGGCAGCGAGTACGACATCGCCACCGGGTCGTACCGGTCGTGGCGCAAGAACCGGCAGCCCAACAGCGGCTCGTCAAACGTCGGCACCGACCTCAACCGCAACTGGAGCTACAACTGGGGCTGCTGCGGCGGCTCGTCCGGCTCGACCTCGTCGGAGACCTACCGCGGCCCGTCGGCGTTCTCCGCACCCGAGACGCAGGCGCTGCGCAACTTCGTCAACAGTCGAGTGGTCGGCGGCACCCAGCAGATCAAGGCGAACATCGACTTCCACACGTACTCACAGCTGGTGCTCTGGCCCTACGGCTACACCACAGCGAACACGGCGACCGGAATGAGCGCCGACCAGTACAACACCTTCGCCACCCTCGGGCAGCAGATGGCGGCGACCAACAACTACACACCGCAGCAGTCAAGCGACCTCTACATCACCGACGGTGACAGCATCGACTGGATGTGGGCCACCCACAACATCTGGGCGTACACCTTCGAGATGTATCCGGGCTCGGCCAGCGGCGGCGGCTTCTACCCGCCCGACGAGGTGATCCCCGCGCAGACCAGCCGCAACCGCGAGGCCGTGCTGATGCTCAGCGAGTACGCCGACTGCCCGTACCGGGTCATCGGCAAGCAGGCGCAGTACTGCGGTAGCGGTGGTGGCACCACGGTCTGGTCGGACACCTTCGAGACCTCCACCGGCTGGACCACCAACCCGTCCGGCACCGACGCCGCCACCAGCGGGGCGTGGGAGCGGGGCGCCGCCCAGGCGACCAACTCCTCCGGTGCCAAGCAGCTCACCCCGTACGCCGGTTCCAACGACCTGGTCACCGGCCGGCTCGCCGGCTCGGCAGCCGGTGACTACGACGTCGACGGCGGAGTGACAAGTGCCCGGTCCCCGGCGGTGACCCTGCCGTCCTCGGGCACGCTGACCCTCTCGCTGGCCTGGTACCTGGCCCACGGCTCGAACTCGTCGTCAGCCGACTACCTGCGGGTGAGCGTGGTGCACAACGGCGGCACCACAGTGCTGCTCACCCAGGCCGGCGCGGCGGCCAACCGCAACGCCAGCTGGGCTGTCGCGAGCCTCAACCTCACCCCGTACGCCGGCCAGTCCGTGCGGATCCTCGTCGAGGCCGCGGACGCCTCCGGCGCGAGCCTCGTGGAGGCGGCTGTGGACAACGTCACAATCACCGCCTCCTGACCGGGTGGGGCCCCGTTCCGCCCCTGCGGGGCCCCACCACCCGCTCCGAGCCTCCAGATCCAGCGGTGCGCTACCGTCTTACCGACCACTCCGCAGCGAAGCCGGTGCTCAACCCGGCGCTGTCCCGCAACTGTGATGCCTCACCTGACGGTGAGGACGAGCCAGGTCGCCTGCGGATAGGTCGCGAAACGCGCTCTCGAGGAAGGGCGCCTCGCGGGCGGGCGTACGGAAGTCCTGTCGGCGAAGCACCACACTCCTCGACCGACAGGAGGCCACATGTTCAGACGTACCCCCCGGCTCTTCGCCGCGACCCTCGCGGTCGCCGCGCTCGCCCTCGGCGCGTGCGCCGAGAAGGCCGACAACCAGCCGGCGCCCGGCGCCAGTTCGGCGACCGCCAGCTTCCCGGTGACGGTCGGCTCACTCACCCTCGACAAGCGGCCCGAGAAGATCGTGTCGCTGGCGCCCACCGCCACCGAGATGCTCTTCGCCATCGGTGCCGGCCCGCAGGTCACCGCTGTCGACGACCAGTCCAACTACCCGGCCGACGCGCCCAAGACCGACCTGTCCGGCTTCCAGCCCAACGCCGAGGCGATCGCCAGCAAGAACCCCGACCTGGTGGTGCTCTCCGACGACCGGAACAAGATCGTCGACCAGCTCGGCAAGCTGAAGATCCCGGTCTACCTGACCCCGGCGGCGACCACGCTCGACGACACCTACCGGCAGATCACCGACCTGGGCACGCTCACCGGGCACGCCGACCAGGCCACCGATGTCACCACCCGGATGAAGGACGACATCACCAAGCTCACCAAGGACCTGCCGCAGCGCGCCGAGAAGCTCACCTACTTCCACGAGCTGGGCCCGGAGTTGTACAGCGCCACGAGCAAGACCTTCATCGGCTCGATCTACAACCTGGTAGGCCTGACCAACATCGCCGACCCGGCCGACGCGGACGGCAAGAGCGCCGGCTACCCGCAGCTGTCCCAGGAGTTCATCGTCAAGGCCGACCCGGACTTCGTCTTCCTTGCCGACGCCAAGTGCTGCCAGCAGAACGCCGACTCGGTAAAGGCCCGCAGCGGCTGGGCAGGGATCACGGCGGTGAAGAACAACCAGGTCGTGGCACTGGACGACGACATCGCCTCCCGCTGGGGCCCGCGGATCGTGGACCTGCTCCGGGTCGTCATCGACGCGGTCGCCAAGGTGCCCGCGTGACCGACGTCCGTCGGTGACCGGAGCACCGACGGTGTCCACCCCGGCACCAACCACCCGGCGGGGCGGGGCGCAGCTCGCGGCCCCGCCCCCCCGCCAGCGCAAAAACTGGCAGGTCGCCCGGGGGGTAGCGGTGGGCG
>NZ_JBNCKU010000012.1:120860-198578 GCF_049841715.1 Micromonospora sp. DT41
CCGGGGCCCGCGCGCCGTGGGCGCCCCGGCCCCCCCCGGGGGCCCCCCCGCGCACCCACCCGCGGGGGGGCGGTGCCCCCCGCCGCGGCCGGCCCCGCCGGCCTGCGCAAACGCTGGCTGGTCGCCGGGGTGTTCGCGGTGCTCGTCGCGCTCGTCGCCGGAGTGTCGCTCGGCCCGGTCAGCCTGCCGCCGGGCAGCGTCGCCGCCGAGCTGCTCAACCTGATCCCCGGGGTGCACCTGGAGAGCGGGTTGAGCGAGCGGGAAATCGCCATCGTCACCGAGCTACGGCTGCCCCGGGTCGTGCTGGGCCTGCTCGTCGGTGGCCTGCTCGCCCTCGCCGGCGGCTGCTACCAGGGCGTGTTCCGCAACCCGCTCGCCGACCCGTACCTGCTCGGGGTGGCCGCCGGCGCGGGCCTCGCGGTCACCGCGGTGATCGCCCTCGGCGGCGCCGGGCGGCAGGGCGCGATCTCCGGGCTGCCGCTGACCATCCCGCTTGCCGCGTTCGTCGGGTCGCTGCTCGCCGTGACGATGACCTACCTGCTGGGCGCGGCCGGTGGGCGGAGCCGGTCCCCGGCGATGCTGATCCTGGCCGGGGTGGCGGTCTCCGCGTTCCTCTCCGCCGGGCAGACGTACCTGCTGCAACGGCACGCCGACACCATCCAGTCGGTCTACTCCTGGCTGCTGGGCCGGCTGGCAACCGCCGGCTGGCACGACGTGCTGCTGGTGCTGCCGTACGCCGCCCTGACCATCGTGGTCGTGTTGCTGCACCGCCGCGAGCTGGACGTCCTCGCGGTCGGCGACGACGAGGCGCGCAGCCTCGGCCTGCACCCGCAGCGCTCCCGCTACCTGCTGATCGCCGCCGCGTCGCTCGGCACCGCCGCGGCGGTCTCCGCGACCGGCCTGATCGGCTTCGTCGGCATCATCGTTCCGCACACCGTTCGGCTGCTCTTCGGGTCGAGCTACCGGGTGATCCTGCCACTGTCGATGCTGTTCGGCGCAGCCTTCCTGGCCCTGACCGATGTGGTGGCCCGCACCGCCGCCGCGCCGGCCGAGGTGCCCATCGGGGTGGTCACCGCCCTGCTCGGCGGCCCGTTCTTCGTCCTCGTGCTGCGCACCGCCCGGCGGGTGCTCACATGAGCGCCGTGCCCGCTTCCCGGCAGTCCGGCGTGCCGGCCGTCGAGGTGCGGGAGCTGCACGTCAGCCTGGACGGCACCCCAATCCTCACCGGAGTCGACCTGACTGTCGCCGCAGGCGAGTGGGTCACCGTTATCGGCCCGAACGGCGCCGGCAAATCGACTCTGTTGCGCGCCGTCGGCGGCCTGCTGCCCGCGCCGGGCATGATCACCCTGTTCGGTACGCCAAGCGCCGCGCTGCGCCGCAGGGACCGCGCCCGGGTGGTGGCCACCGTGACGCAGTCCCCGGTGGTGCCACCCGGCATGCCGGTGCTGGACTACGTGCTGCTCGGCCGTACCCCGTACATCTCGCCGCTGGGTCGGGAGTCGGCCGCGGACGTGGAGGCCGCCCACGAGGTGCTGGACCGGCTGGACCTCGCCGGCTTCCACAACCGCGAGCTGGCGACCCTCTCCGGCGGCGAACGGCAGCGGGTCTTCCTCGCGCGGGCGCTCGCCCAGGGCGCGACCCTGCTGCTGCTCGACGAGCCGACGAGCGCGCTGGACATCGGCCACCAGCAGGAGGTGCTGGAACTCGTCGACCAACTCCGCCACGCGCACGGCCTGACAGTGCTGGCCACCATGCACGATCTCTCCCTGGCCGGCGAGTACGCCGACCGGATGGTGATGCTCGCCGACGGTCAGGTGGTGGCGACGGGCACACCTCGGGAGGTGCTTACCGAACACCTCCTCGCCACCCACTACCGGGCCAGCGTCCGCGTCGTCCCCGGCACCCACGGCCCCCTTGTGGTCCCCGTCCGCCCCCGTCCCACCCCCTGACCCTCCCGGGTGTCGAGCGCAGGGCTGGTCAGGGGCCGAGGTCGATGACGGAGAAGAGCGCGCCCTGGGGGTCGCGCAGGGAGGCGAACCGGCCGGTCGGGATGTCGCGCGGTGGGACGAGGATGGTCCCGCCCAGCTCGGCGGCGCGGGCCGCTGCGGCGTCCGCGTCGGCAACGGCGAAATACACGGTCCAGTACGCGGGCAGGTCGGCCGGGAAGTCGTCGGCGAACGGCGGCATCATCCCGGCGACGATCCGCGCGCCCAGCCGCCACCCGGTGTACGTCATGCCGCCGATCGGCTGCTCGTCCGGCTGCCAGCCGAACACCAGCTCGTAGAAGACCTTCGCACCCTCCGGGTCGGGGGTGACCAGCTCGTTCCAGCTCATCGCGCCGGGCACGTTGAACACCTCCGCGCCGGGCATCGCCAGTGGTTGCCAGACGCTGAACGTGGCGCCCGCCGGGTCGGCGAACACCGCCATCCGCCCACGGTCGAAGACCTCGAACGGCGGCACCACGACCTGCCCGCCGGCCCGCTCGACGCGGCCGGCGACGAGTTCCGCGTCGTCGGTGGCGAGGTACGTCGACCAGATCGGCACCTGGTCGGGGATCGCGGGAGGTCCCACTCCGGCGACCGGCTGCCCGTCGAGCAGGAAGACTGTGTAGCCACCAGCCTCGGGCTCGGGTGTCACCCGCCCGGTCCAGCCGAACAGCTCGGGGTAGAACCGCCGCGCGTCGGCCAGGTCCGGGGTGGCCAGGTCGGCCCAGCAGGGCGTACCCGGCGGGACGGTGCTCACGTCAAGACCCCTCTCAGCCGGGGTGACCACGACGGCCCCCTGCCGGAATCCTGGCACCGTCCCGCTGCGGCTCGGGGCGGAAACGGACGAATCGTCAGCTGAACCGGCGACCCTCGTCCCGCCGGTACGCCCAGCCGGCGAGCGCCGCGAGCAGCACCACCCAGACACCGAGCATGATCAGCGCCAGTGGCTGGACCGTGTAGTCGCCGACCGCCGACCACATCAGCTCGGCCGCTCCCCGGGTGGGCAGGAACGGCGCGACCGTCTCGATGAACCCGGGCGCGTCGCCCGGTGCGGACAGCAGCCCACCGCCGAACGCCAGCGGCAGGAAGACGACCTGCGCCACCACGATGGCTGCCTTGCTCGGCAGCGAGTAGCCGATGGCGAGCCCCATGAGGGTGAACGGCACCGAGATGAGGCCCACTGTGAGGGCGGCCAGCAGGAACGCCAACGGGGTGATCCGGGCCGCGGTAAGGGTCGCGCCGATCACCACGACCGGGATCAGCGACAGGTACGTCAGAGCCAGACCGGCCAGCACCCGACCGGCGAACCGGGGTGCCGACCCGGCGGGCAGGGTCCGGGTGTACGGATTCCACGGCTGGTCGCGGTCCTCGGCGACCCCGACGCCGTACTGGAAGATGTTGGCGCTCATCACCGAGAACGTCACCATCGACGCGGTGGCGAACGTGGCGCCGACCGGATCGTTCCCGGCGAACGGCACCACAAAGAAGATCATGGCGGCGGCCGGGAAGAAGGCGCTGCCGAAGACGGCCACCGGAATCCGGATGATCTCCAGAAGTTGGTAGCGGGCGTGGACCAGGGCGAGCTGCACGGTGCGCCTCCTCAAACGGCTGTGGGTCGGCCGCCGGCAGCGGCGGTGGTGGTCTGGCCGCCGGTGGCGGCATTGCTGGTCTGGCTTTCGGCGGCGCGCTGGTCGGTGCCGGTGATGGCGAGGAACGCCTCCTCCAGCGAGGTCGGCCGCACCTCAAGGTCGGTGAAGGCGGCACCGGAGGTGACAAGCGCCCGGACCAACTCGTCGGCGTCGGTGGTGAGCAGGTGCAGCCGGCTGTCGATCCGTTCGGTGCGGACCACACCGGGCAGCTCGGGCAGCGCATCGGCGACCAGGCTGACCCGGCGTACGCCGACGATGCCGCGTACGGCCTCCACCGTGTCGTCGGCGAGCACCCGGCCCTGCCCGATCACCACCACACGGCGAGCCAGCGCCTCCACCTCCTCCAGGTAATGGCTGCTCAACAGGACGGTCCCGCCGTCGTCGTGGAACGCCCGGATCGCGTCCCAGAGTGTGTGCCGGGCGGACACGTCCAGGCCGGTGGTCGGCTCGTCGAGCAGCACGAGCCGGGGCCGGCCCACGAACGCCAACGCCACCGCCAGCCGGCGTCGCTGCCCACCGGAGAGCCCACCGGTCTGCCGCCGGGTGAGGTCGCCCAGGCCGAAACGGTCGAGGAGTTCGCCCCGGGGCACGGGGTCCGGGTAGTGCGCGGAGACGAAGTCGACGACCTCGCCGACGCGCAGCGTGCCCGGTAGGCCGGTCTCCTGCGGGGTGACGCCGATCTGTCGACGGGAGGCAGGGTCGCGGGGGTCGCGGCCGAACAGCTCGACCCGGCCGGAGGTGGGGCGACGCAGGCCGACGAGCAGGTTCATGAGGGTGCTCTTGCCGGCGCCGTTGGGGCCGAGCAGACCGACGAGCTCACCTGCTCGGACCTCCAGGTCGACCCGGTCGAGAGCGAGGACGTCGCCGTACCGGCGGCTGGCCTGGTCGGCGCGTGCGAGTGTCATGGTTGCTCCTTCGACGGTGTCGGATCGAGCTGGGTGGGGTCGAGCAGGGTGCGGATGGCCTCCGTGTACTCCTCGAACGCCAGCCGGCCGCGTCTGCTGAGGCGGATCAGCGTGGTAGGGGTGCGTCCACGGTGGGTCTTTGTGACATCCACGTAGCCGGCGTCCTCCAACTTGCGCAGGTGTACGGAGAGGTTGCCGGCCGTCATGGCGAGCAGATCCTGCAAGCGGGGGAAGGCGATCCGGTCACCGTCGTTGAGCGTCGAGAGGGTGGCGACCACCCGCAGTCGCGCCTGCGCGTGGATGACCGGGTCGAGTTCGGTCACGACCGGTGTCGCTGTCGTCGTCGGGCGACCGCTCCGGCGGCCAGGATTCCGCCGCCGCCGGCCACCGCGATGACCAGCGCGTGCCAGCTCGGCCCGGCGATCGTGCCGACCACGTTGATCACGCTGATCCAGGCGCCCAGCCGGAACAGGTCCCGGTCCAGCCAGATGGCTCCGCCGGCCATGTGCAGGGCGCCGGTCAGGCCGACCGCGGTCGCCGACCAGAGCAGGCTGGCCTGGTCGGCTGGCAGGTGCTCGGAGATCCGGCCGACCGCCGCGTACACGCTCACCGACCCCAGGGCCCAGGCGATGCCGTACCAGCGCCCGCGCATCGCTGAGTCGCCACTGACCTGCCCGTACGCCCGCGCGCCAGCGACCGCCTGGACCGCTGCGGCAACCGCGAGCAGGACGAACAGGACGGTCAACGGAAGCCAGTCCGGTAGCCGGACCAGCACCCGACCATCGGGCGCGAAGCGCAGGAAGAACAGCCCGAAGCCGATCAGCCAGGCCACACCCCACGGCCAGTAGACCAGTCGGGCGTCCGGCTCCAGCCGACGTGCGGTGACCGCCTGCTGCTCGCGGATCAGCCGGAGTGCGGCTGCCGCGTCGGAGGGTGGCAGGTCATCGTTGGGTTCCACGCAAACTACTTTACGCCGCAAAGTCAAGGCCCGGTGTCCCGCAGGTGATGGCGTTTCTGGAGGTCTTGCCGGTGTTCTGAATCGATGCCGGGGCACCGGCAGCGGCGCGGGGTGCCTATGGTGGGATGCCGTGGCGACTGATTGGTCGCACAGGACACAGGGGAGGGTCCGTGTCGAGCCCGAGCAATGAGACGGAGGTCGATCCGGAAGCCCTGAAGGCGTTCGCGTCGGCTTCCACCGACCGGGCGGCCCGCTTCCGCGAGCTGCACCGCTCGTTCGGTGACGGACACGTGCCACGACACGCCTTCGGCGTGATGCCTGCGTCGTTCAGCCTCTCGGCGACGTACGCCGAGCAGTTTGAGGCGTGCCTGCAAGGGCTGGCCGACGGCGCCGACGTCATGGCGGACATCGCCGAAGGGCTTACCGATACCGCCGACGCCTACACCGGCTCCGATGTGGCAAACACCGACCTGTTCGTGCCGGGGCGTCCGGCCGCGCCCGATGTCCTGGCGCCCGGCCCCTGGTCGCCGGGCCCCTCCTCGCCCGGCGGCGCTGGCGCCAGTGGGCAGGTGCCGTTGTGAGCACCGAGGCGTTGCACCGCAACAAGACCTACTTCGAGCAGATCGTCTCCGGTACGCCCGACCCGTTCAAGCCGCTGTCGAACGCGGTGTTGTGGCCCTTCGAGCAGTTGCTCGAACTCGTCGCCGGCGAACCGGACGACCTGATGCGCGCTGCTGAGCGCTGCCTGACCGTCGGAGCTGCGGTCCGCGAGATCGCCGATGAGCAGGTGCAGCAGCGGGCTCGCCTGCGTGGTTCCTGGAAGGGCGACGCCGCCGAGAGCTTCAACGCCTCGATGGAGTCGGTGGAGGAGGCGATCGAGGACCTGGCCCGTGGGCTGGACGGCACCAAGGAGGTGCTCGTCGACGCGGCCAACGCGGCGGTCGACGCGTTCAACCTGCTTGTCGAGCTGATCCTCGAGTTCCTGCTCTGGTTCCTCACCGAAGTGATCATCGCGGCGGTGGCTGCGGCGCTCAGCGCGGGCATCTCGCTCGCGGCGACGGTCGTGCGGGTGCTGAGCAAGCTCGCCACCACCGTCGGCCGGATGGTCAAGATCGTCGCGCGGTTCGCCGAGATCCTGACGAAGCTCGCCGCCAAGATGCAGAAGGTCGCCGAGCTGCTGATGACGTACCGCGGAACGGTGCTGAAGGTCCGCGAGGCGAAGAAGGCGTACCGGGCGTGGAACAAGTCCGGCTGGACGGCCGAGGCACGGGCGTTCCAGATCGAGAAATTCAAGACGCTCTTTCCCGGTAAGTTCCTCGTCAACCAGGTGTCCCCTGTGAACATCCCCGGCATCGGCGGTGCCGTGTTGGACACCGGCGTCGGCCTGCACGACATCTCCGACGGCACCAAGGACCGCAACTACCTTGTGGACGGCACGTACAGAGATGATCTAGGCCCGTACGCCAAGGGTGTGCAGAATGTCTTCGACTCAATCCTGACCTGAGAGGCCCCGACATGACCTTTCCCGGTCTGGACCGCATCGAGGCGCTGGCCCGCAACCTGGACGGCTGGCAACGTGAGCTGGCCCGCAAGATGGCCGAGATCGAGCAGAGCAACGCCGAGGGGACGAGCGACTCCGGGTTGGTCCGCGTCACCGCCGCCGCAGACGGCACGATCATGTCGACCGAGATCGACGCGCGGGCCATGCGCCTCGACTCGTACACGCTGGCGGAGGAGTTCACCGCCGCCGCTGCCCGCGCGCAGGAGGCGGCCGCCGCCCGGGTGAGCGAGCTCGTGGGCGAGGTGATCGGCGACGCGCCCGGCGCCAGAAAAGCGGCCGAGGACCGCCCGGACACATACTGAGCTGATGGCCGACACCAGTTACCAGGAACGGCTGACCCAACTCGTCGAGCCGGACGAGCGGTTGCTCGCTGTCGCGAAGGCGCGTATCGCCCAGGGCGCACTGCCCCACGACCCGCCGGTCGAGGAGCATCAGGTCAGCTCCAGCGGTGGGGGTGGAGTCTCCGGGGCCCTGCTCAACCTGCTCTCGCCACTGCTCTCCTTTCCGGCGGGGGACCGGCTCGTCGACCGCGTCGCCTACGGGATCGCAGGCCGGGGCGCGCCCGGCTCGTCCGCCTCCACGCTGCAACACTCCCGGCGGCCGGTGCCCCCGGCGGTCACCGTCGAGGCCACCATCCTCGCCGTCACCGACCGGCGGCTGCTGGTGTGCGCGTCCGGGCCGCTGAAGCTCTGGTCGAGCAGCGCCGACGACGAACGGGCGGTGGCCGAAACCCGGATCGTGTGGTCGACGCCCCGGGCAGCGGTTGCCGGCGCGCGGGTCGGCTGGCACCGGCTCAACCCGAAGCGACTTCGGATCGATTTCGCCGACGGCTCGTGGCTGGCCTTCACCGTGCCCATCGCCGAGCCCGGCAAGCCCCTGCGCGAGATAGCCGCAGCGCTCACCCGCTGACCTGTGCCGCTTGCCGTGGTGCCGTCCGCAGCGGCGCTGGCAGTGGTTCGCTGTGCAGCACCGAGAGCCGGGACACCGCGCGGGTCAGCACCACGTACAACCGGTGCAGCCCGCGTGGCTCGGCTGCGACGATCGCGGCGGGCTCGACCACCACCACGTGGTCGTACTCCAGGCCTTTGACAAGCGTCGCGGGCACCACAGTGACCCGCTCCGCGGTCGTGACGTCGTCGGCGGTCGCGGTGGCGACGCCGTCGGCGGCAAGCGCCGCGCGCAGCGCGTCGACAGCATCGTCCGCGGCGATCACCCCGACCGAGCCGTCGTGCGCGAGCGCCGCCCGCACCTCGGCCACCGTCGCGGTGGTCAGATCGGCCACGGTACGCACATCCAGGCCGCCGTCGCGACGCAGTGACTCAGCCGCCGGTACGTTCACTGCCAGCGCCGGCAGCAGCAGGTTGGCGAACGCCACCACCGCGGCGGGCACCCGGAAACCGACAGTCAACGGGACCACTGCCGCGTCGGGTTTGCCCAGGTGGGCCAGGGACTCCCGCCAATCGGTGGCCGCCCACGGCGCGGTGCCCTGGGCCAGGTCGCCGAGGAGGGTGACCGAGCCGTGCTCGCTGCGCCGGGCGATGGCCCGACACTGCATCGGGGAGAGGTCCTGCGCCTCGTCAACCACCACGTGCCCGAACCCGGAGGCCCGCTCCAGCAACCCCGACGCCTCGTCGATCAGCACGGCGTCCGCGGCGGTCCAGCGGGTCGCCTTCGCGGTACGGGGCGGCTTCACCCAGGTCAGCAGCGCCTGCTCGGCGTCGGTGAGCAGGCCGTCCGCGGCGGCGGCGAGTCGAGCAGGATCGGAGAACAGGCTGTGCACAAGCCCTTCCGAGGTGAGCGCCGGCCAGACCGCGTCGAGGAAGTCGACAACCGGTCGGCAGCGGCTCATCCGGCGCAGCCACGCGTCGCTCGGCGACTCGGCCCGCCGCGCCTCGGCCTGCCGTTGCAGCAGACTCACCACCCGCGCCCGGACCCGCTCGCGGCCCGTGCCGTGCGGCAGCCCTTCCCGGCGGGTCTCCTCGACGATCCGGTGCAGCGGCTCCAGCCCGATCCGCCACCGGAACGAACCGTCGGACACCGTTATCGAGTCGATGGGCGTGCCGATGTGCGCCTGTACCGCGCGGCGCAGCACGTCGGCCATCCGCGCGTCGTGCTTGAGCGCGGCGACCGCAGGCGCCTCGACAGCCCGGACCTGCACCCGCGCGATCAATTCCTCGACGGTGGCCTGCTCGACCTCGACCTCGCCGAGCGCCGGCAGCACCGCCGCGATGTACGACAGGAACGCCCGGTTCGGCCCCACGATCAGCACGCCGGCCCGCCGCAGCCGATCGCGGTGCAGATAGAGCAGGTACGCGGCCCGGTGCAGGCCGACGGCCGTCTTGCCGGTGCCGGGAGCGCCCTGCACACAGATCGAGTCGGCCAGATCGGCGCGGACCAGTTCGTCCTGCTCGGGCTGGATGGTGGCGACGATGTCCCGCATCGGCCCGACGCGCGGCCGCTCGATCTCGGCGGTGAGGATCCGGCTTGTCGTACCCAACTCCTCGCCCCGGTCCAGCCGCTCGTCCTCGAAGCTGGTGAGCATCCCGTTGCTGAACCCGAACCGCCGCCGGACCGCCACCCCCTGCGGGTCGCGCGCACTGGCCCGGTAGAACGACCGGGAAACCGGTGCCCGCCAGTCCAGCACCAGCGGCTCGCCGCCCTCGTCGGTGACATGCCGCCGCCCGACGTGATACCGCCTGCCGCCATGATCGCCGCTGCTGGTGTCGTCGCTGTTCGTGGCTTCGTGGTCCGGAACGTCGGCGAAGTCGAGGCGGCCGAAGAAGAGTGGTGTGGTCGGATCGTCGGCCAGCTCGGCGACCCGGCGGGCCAGCGTACGACCGAGTGTCTCCGCCGCGTAGGCGTCGCCGGCCACCTGGTCACCCGTCGCGAAGAGGGATTCGGCGCGTTGCCGCATCCGTGCGAGTGCGGCCCGGGACGTGGCGAGGTGCGCGCGCTCGGCGGCCAGGTCCGTGTCGAGGCGGGTGTTTACGTCGGTGTCGAGGTCGGGTGCGGGCATGCTGACGTCCCATCGTTCACATCTGCTGCTCGCTCGCGTGTCCGGGGGCGGATGGCCGGCCGCCCGGCGCGGCGACGTCCGTTCCGGTGCAGCTCACCTCGGCCGTCAAGCGGGCTGCAACCCTACGCTCCCGAGCCACGCCCTTCCACCGAATTACCGATGCCACCACCCGGAAGAGGCGGCGTGGCGTGGCGAGGCGTGGCGAGGCGTCGCGAGGCGTGGAGAGGCGTGGAGAGGCGTGACGTGGCGAGGTGTCGCGTGGCATGGCGAGGCGAGGCGAGGCGTCGCGAGGCGAGGCGCCGCGGTGGCAGGGCGGCGAACGTCAGCTGTTGGGTCGTCCGCCCAGGTCGGGGTCTGGATATCCGGTTGCTCTCGGCTCTCAGCAGCGGCGGTGGTAGAGGTTTCGTCGTGGGACGCGGAGCGGATCGAGCCAGCGAGGTGGGAGGAATTCGGGCCTGCCGTCGGGTGCGATGCGGACCGCCCAGTCGCCATGATGGAGGAGCCGGTGGTGGTGGCCGCAGAGCAGAACCGCGTTACCCAACGCTGTCGTCCCACCGTCGGCCCAGTGGTGAACATGGTGGCCGTCGCACCATCGGGGCGGCCGGTCGCAGCCGGGAAACGCGCAGCCGCCGTCGCGCAGCACCAGCGCGCGACGCAGCGGCCCGGTGAAGAGGCGGCGCTGACGCCCGACGTCAAGGATCTGGCTGTCGCCGCCAAGCACGGCCGGCAGAACTGCGGCGTCGCAGGCGAGCCGGCGGATCGCGCCCGGGGTGAGGCGCGCGCCTGACTCCAGCGTGCCGGCGCGTACGCCGTTTACCAGCGCGTCCAGCGAAACGGTCACCACGAGTTGCGGTCGGTCGCCGCCGTTGTCGGGCAGGTTGCCGGTGCGCAGCGCCAGCCGACAGATCTCGCCGAGCGCGTCCGCCCGAAGCTCGCCGGGACTGCGGCCATCGTGTGCGCCTGCCGAGGCGCACAGCGGATCGATCGCCTCGCGCAGCAGGCTCGCTGTTTCGGTGTCGAGGCTGCCGCTGAGGCGTACCTGTCCGTCCTGTTGGTCGGAGAGGGTGACGTGTCGGCGGGTTTCGGCCCGCGCGGCTGCCCGGTCGAGGGCGGCCAGCTCAGCCTGGTCGGCCAGATCGGGCGCGACATGGGCGAGAACGCGCTCCCCGAGACGGCTCAGGGTGGCCGGATCGAACCTGTCGGCCCACGCGATCAGCAGATGGGTGGCCTTGTCGGTCACCTCCGGCCCTGCCTCGACGGGAAGGGCTGCGACGGTCTCCGCCACGACACGGCCCTGCTCGACCGTGATGGTGCCGTCGTGCAGGGCGTTGCGGACCGCTGTCGGCGCGGCGTCGAGAGTGGCGGCGAGCTGGACGAGCTGGCGGGCGGACCGACCGGAGAGCCGGAGTCGGTCCCGCACCCAGACCGCGGTGGACGTCGCGCCTTCGGTGAGGGCCAGGCCACGGGCGTCCAACTCGCGCACCAGACCCAGCACGACGGCTGCCAGCCGCTGCGACGCCGCGTGCGCCGCATCGAGCGACGCGAGCAACTCGGCGTCGGACAGCGCCCACAGGGAGGCCGACGCGCAGTCGTCGGCGGCACCGCTCGCCTGCGACAACGCCTCCAACATGAAGACAACATAGAACACATGTACGACAGTTTCGTGCCTCGTTCGGCCAGGTTGGGGTCCGCCTCGCCCGCCCGGAAATTGCCGGCGGGCCGACCGCGGCCAGGTCCTCCGGCTGCGCCGCTTTCGGCCGTCGCTGTCGCTGGCTGGCGCCATTCAGCGAAGGACTGTGGACGCCGGAGGTGCGGGCGGGGTGCGGGGGTGATGGCGGGTCGGGTGGTCGGACGGGATCATGGGCACATGACCGAGGCCCGTCCCGAACCGCGTCGAATGATCAGCGACCCGCAGGTGATGCGGGCGCTCGCCCACCCGGCCCGGATCGCGATCATGGAGTATCTGAGCAGCCGTGACGGTGGCGGAACCGCCACCGAGTGCGCGGAGATCGTCGGGCTGTCGCCGAGCGCGACCAGTTATCACCTGCGGGCGCTGGCAAAGTTCGGCCTTGTGGAGCAGGCGCCGAGCCGGGGGGATGCGCGCGAGCGGGTCTGGCGTTCGGTGAACGCCAGTGTGATGGTCGACGCGGGCCGCGAGGCCGGGCCCGAGGCGCGGGCTGCGGAGCAGGCGCTTGTGGAGGCGCACGCTGTGCGGGCCATGGAGCGGACCCGGGACTGGTTGCGGCGCGCCGGGGACGAGCCCGCCGAGTGGTACGACGTTGCGCTGTTCAACGACACGCTGCTCCTGATATCGGCGGACGAACTGGCGGAGTTGAACGAGGCCGTTCTGGCGCTGTTCAGGCCGTACCACCCGCGTCGGCGTGCCGATCCGCCGGAGGGTGCTCGTTCCGTGGCGGTGCAGTACCGGGTGGTGCCGCTGGCCTGAGGGGGTTGTGCCAACCAGTTGTGAAGGATTATTTTCGAAGTATGGCCTTCACAACTGGTGAGTCGCGCTGGGCAGACGTCTGGTTGGCGGCCACGGCTCGGGGCACCACGATCTGCGGCGACTTCCTCGCGGCCACCGCTCTCGCGCTGGCCCTGCAGAATGCCGGTGCCGGTGGGCTCGCCGTCTCGGGGCTGTTGCTCGCGGCCACCCTCCCGCTGGTGGTGCTGGCACCGCTCGCTGGTCGGCTCGCCGACCGGGTGGACAGCCGTACCCTGCTGGTGACCGTCGGGCTGGCCCAGGCCGCGATCTGCACGATGCTCGCCATCGCCACCCACCCGGTACTGGTCATCGGGCTGGTCGCGCTGCTCGCCTGTGGGCTCGCGGTGACTCAGCCCTGCCTGGCGGCGCTGCTCCCGGCCATGGTCCGCCCGGGTGACCTGCCCCGGGCGAGCGCCATCACGCAGACAGCCGTGTCCCTCGGCGCGCTCGGCGGTCCGGTGTTGGCCGGGCTGCTGGTGGGGCAGTTCGGCACCCGCGTACCGCTGCTTTTCGACGCCGCGACCTACCTGGCGCTTGTGGTCGCCGGCCTGCTGCTGCGGACCCGGCGGGGTGGTCGGCCAGCCACCGCCACCACGACCGAACTGCCAACCCCGCAGGTCCAAGCCGTGCCGCAGGCTGCCAAGACGACTACGGGTACGGCCGAGGGGTGGCGGTTCCGCCGGGACCCGCTGATGGTCGTCATGGTGGTGTGTATCGCCGTGGTGATCACGGCGATCGGCGGCATCAACGTGATCGAGGTCTTCTTCATCCGGGAGACGCTGAACGGCTCCGCCACGATGTACGGCCTGGTCGGGGCCGCCTGGATGGCCGGCCTGCTGCCCGGCGGCTGGTTCGCGGCCCGGCTCGTACGACGGCTCGACGACGACGACGGCTGGCTGGTACGTGGCGTGCTTGTCACGTTGGCCGGGTGCAGCCTCATGGTGCTGCTGGCGTCCACGGTGCCGACGGCGACCCTGCTGGTGCCGCTCTGGCTGGTGGCGGGCGCTGCGAACGGCGCCCAGAACGTGTTCGCCAACCTCCTCACCGCCCGCCGGGCGCCGGAGGCGATGCGCGCCCGTGCGTACGCCAGTTACGGCGCGGCGGTGCAGGGCGGCTCGATGATCGGCTACCTGCTCGGTGGCCTGCTGCTCACTGTCGTTTCGCCCCGGCCGTTGATCGCTGCGGCCGGTGCGGCCGGGCTCCTGGTGGCGCTGGCTTTCGTGCCGGTCGTCGCCCGGGCGGTACGCCGTCCGTCGATCGAGGGCCGGGAGAGTCAGACCGACCTGCCGTCGCAGTGCGCGGACGATGCGGGGTTGGCCACTCTGGGCCGGCCCGCCGAGCCGGAGCCGGGCGGCGGGGATACGGTCGGGTCATGGCTGAGCGCATCGCACGCCCGCGGGTCGGGCACATCCAGTTCCTGAACTGCCTGCCGATCTACTGGGGTCTGATGCGCTCCGGTGCCCTGCTCGACGTGGACCTGCACAAGGATTCGCCCGACCGGTTGAATGCCGCGCTTGTCGCCGGTGACCTGGACATCGGGCCGATCTCGCTGGTGGAGTACCTGCGGCACGCCGACGAGTTGCTGCTCCTGCCGGACCTGGCCGTGGGCAGTGACGGGCCGGTGCTCTCGGTGAACGTGGTCTCGACCCGACCTCTCGCCGAGCTGGACGGCGCGCGGGTGGCGCTCGGCTCGACCTCGCGGACCGGTGTGATGCTGGCACAGCTGCTGCTCGCCGAGCGCTACAACGTACGCCCCGACTACTTCCGCTGCCCGCCGGACCTGACCCAGATGCTGCTGGAGGCCGACGCAGGCGTGCTGATCGGCGACGTGGCGCTGCGGGCGCTCCACGAGGCGCCGCAGCGGGGCGTCACCGTCACCGACCTCGGGCAGGCGTGGCGGGAGTGGAGCGGGCTGCCGATGGTCTTCGCCGTCTGGGCGGTACGCCGGGACTTCGCCGCCGCGCACCCAGGCATGGTCAAGGAGGTGCACGAGGCGTTCCTACGGTCGCGTGACCTCTGCCTGGCCGAGTTGGACCAGGTCGCCGAGGCGGCGGCTCGGTGGGAGACGTTCGACGCCGCGACACTGGCGACGTACTTCCGGACCTTGGACTTCTCGCTCGGTGACCGGCAGGTCGCCGGGCTGCGGGAGTTCGCCAGGCGCGCCGCCGCGATCGGCGAGGTGCCGGCGCTGCCTGTCGACGGCCCGGAGTTCTTCGCCAGCTGAACCGCCGCGAAGCCCACCGCACCAAGCGACCAGGCCGGACAGCACAACCGACCCGCCGGCGGGTCAGGTGCCGGGGCTGAGCAGCGCCTCGGTGATCTTCTCGCAGTTCTTCATGCCGTAGTCGTAGCCCATGTCGATCGGGTACTTGACCATCACGCCCATCGTCCAGGTGTCGCCGATGGCCAGGCAGTTGATGTGCATCTGCTGCTCGCGGGTCCTGTCGATCCACCCGTTCTTGATGGCGATCTGCTTCTGCTTGGCCGCCGGGAACGCCTTGCGGATGCCGAAGTCACCGGCGCCGCGGACCAGCTTCATCTCGTTGAGCAGCCACTTGGTCCATTTGGGACCGGCGGCGGTGCCGGTGGCGATGCAGTTGCCCAGCCGGGCGGTGTCGCGGGGGGACAGAGCCGTGCGGCTCCAGCCCTTGTCGGGGGCGACGCTGCTGTCGGTGAGTTTGCACATGGAGATCAGCCGCTTGATCGAGGCGTCCCGGCCGACCGAGTTGTAGAACTGCTCGGCACGGGTGTTGTCGCTGTCCCGGATGATCCGCGTGGCGTCGTCGAGTTTCGCGTCGCTCGGCGTCTGGCCGGCGTCGGCGGCCCGGCGAAGGTAGTCGGCGACGATCCACGACTTGATCAACGAGGCGGTCGTACTCGTCTCGTCCATGTTCTTCGAACCGATGATCTTCCCGGTCCGGCGGTCGAGCACGCTCCAGCCGTACCAGCCCTCGATGTCCAGGTTGAGGTCCTTTGCCGCGAACGGCAGCGGCGACAGCGCCGGGCTGGGGCTCGTCGACGGCGAAGCGGGCTGGCGCGCACTGCGGTCGGTGGCTCCACTTGTGGACCGCCCACTGCCCGCGTCGGATTCACCCCACTTGGCGGCGGCGGACGACTCGAACGGTGACCCCGGCAGCAGCCGCAGCGACACCAGCACCAGCGCGACAAGGATGATCGCGACGGCGATCAGGCGTAACGGGGAGGTCTCACCTTCCGCCCCGCGGCCCGCCCGGCGGCTCCCGGCCATCAGAGGGCCTCGGCGGGCTGTGGCACCTTCAGCGCGGCGCCCGGCTGCGGGGTGACGAGTTGGGTGGCCACGCTGGCGCAGACCTGCGCGCCGTAGTCGAGGCTCGACCTGACCGGGTAGCGCAGCATCACCGCGAGGCTCCACTTGTCGGTGACAGCAAGGCAGTTGACGTGCCAGTTGTTGTCGTAGTACAGGCGGGTCCAACCGTTCTTCATACTGACCGGGCCCTGCGCGGTGATCGACTTTGGCAGGCCGTCGATGATCCCCCAACGTCCGCCACCGGAATCGGCCCGCTGGTCCTTGTCGGCGGTGGTGCCGCGAACCTTGCTCATCTCGTTGAGCACCCAGTCGGTCCACTTCGGGCCTGCGGCCTTACCGCTGGCGATGCAGTCGCCGAGCCGGGCGGCGTCCCGGGGGGACATCCGGGTGAAACTCCACCAGCCCTCGTACTTCGGCACATTGCCCCGCTTGGTGTCGGTCAGCCCGCAGATCTTGATCGCCCGCTGGATGACCGGGCCCGGCTGCCCGTTCGGCAGCGCCCGGTACGAGCCGCCGGCGGCGGCGTAGACCCTGTTGGCAGCTCCGTCGTTGCTGTCCCGGATGGCCATTACGGATGACTTCTTGAGAGCTTCGGTCGGCTCCTTGTCGCCGAGCTGCCGCAGGTAGTCAGCGACGATCCACGCCTTGATCATCGACTCGGTGGAGCTGGTCGCCGTCATGTTGGGCGATCCGGAGATCTTGCCCGTCTCCCGCTCCAGCAGGGCCCACGAGAAGAACTCGCCCTTGAAGCTCACCGACACCGGGCCAGCGGCCAGCGTGGGTGGCGGCGGCGGAGTGGGCGAGGGCGCGGCGACGGAGGCGGCACCACCGCCACCTCCGCTGCTGTCGCCGTTGGAGAGCCGGGCGTACGCGGTGGGGACCAGCAGGACGCCACCGAGAAGGACCGCTACGACGGCGAACACCATGGTCACGCGGGATCGCATGATTTGGGTGAGCTCCAGATGTCAGGGCCGGGGGGACCGGCTTGTTGTCCGGGCGATCGGTGCGTTCGCCGAGGCGCGGGGGACTGTGGCCTCTGTGGAGCCGGCGATTGGTGGCAGCCGATCGGTTGACCGGCAGAAGTCTACGTCCGGACCGGCCGAACGGCAGACTTCGACACCTGAGGACACGCCATTTCCGTGGGAAATCAGGCTTATATGTGTCTTGTGTGAGGATTCACGTTTCGGCAGTGACTCATGTCATAGGTGGGTCGTAGCGATGCGTGGTCAAAAAGTGCCCATCCGTGACGGTAGGTGACTCGGGTTTCCTGTTACACCCCCTAGTGCATGAGGGCGCAAGCTGTAACACTTGTCCTCATGTATGGCAACGACTTCTCCGTACCGGACGACGCACCCGGCGCTGGCCTGCTCGGTGAGGTCGAGGCGGCCGAGGCAGACCTGCGGGCGGCTGCCGCCCGTCAGCGCCGGGGCGGCCCGGCACCGGACGAGGACCTGGCGGCGTACTTCGCCGAGGTCGTCGACGCCGAGCAGAAGATCGAGCCGCGTGACTGGATGCCCGAGGCGTACCGCCGGACGCTGATCCGGCAGATCGCCCAGCACGCCCACTCCGAGATCATCGGCATGCAGCCGGAAGGCAACTGGATCAGCCGGGCGCCGTCGCTCAAGCGCAAGGCGATCCTGCTGGCAAAGGTGCAGGACGAGGCGGGCCACGGGCTCTACCTCTACGCCGCCGCGGAAACCCTCGGCATCAGCCGCGACGAGCTCGTGCAACTGCTGCTCGACGGAAAGCAGAAGTACAGCTCGATCTTCAACTACCCCACCCTGACGTGGGCCGACGTGGGCGTGATCGGCTGGCTGGTGGACGGCGCGGCGATCGTCAACCAGGTCCCGCTGTGCCGCTGCTCCTACGGCCCGTACGCGCGAGCGATGATCCGGGTCTGCAAGGAGGAGTCGTTCCACCAGCGTCAGGGCTACGAGATCCTGCACACCCTCGCGCACGGCACCCCCGCGCAGCAGGCGATGGCCCAGGACGCCGTGGACCGCTGGTGGTACCCGTCGCTTGCGATGTTCGGCCCGCCGGACGGCGACTCCACCCACTCCACCCAGTCGATGGCGTGGAAGATCAAGCGCTTCTCGAACGACGACCTGCGGCAGCGCTTCGTCGACATGTGCGTCCAGCAGGCCGAGGTCCTCAGGCTGCGCATCCCCGACGACGACCTGCGCTGGAACGAGCAACGGCAGGCGTACGACTACACCCAGCCGGACTACGACGAGCTGATGCGGGTGATCTCCGGCGACGGGCCGTGCAACCGGGAACGGATGGCGCACCGCCGAGCCGCACACGCCGACGGCGCATGGGTACGCGAGGCCGCCGCGGCGTACGCCGCCAAGCGGGCGGAGAAGAGGGAGAAGGTAGCCGCGTGAGCACCGAACACTCGCCGCTGTGGGAGGTCTTCGTACGGGCGCGGCGCGGGCTGTCGCACACCCACGTCGGCAGCCTGCACGCCCCCGATGCCGAGTTGGCCCTGCGCAACGCCCGGGACCTCTACACCCGCAGGCAGGAGGGGGTGTCGATCTGGGTGGTGCAGGCGAGCGCGATCACCGCGTCCAGCCCGGACGAGAAGGACGCCTTCTTCGACCCGGCGGCCGACAAGGTCTACCGCCATCCCACCTTCTACGAGGTGCCGGACGGGGTGGCCCACCTGTGAACGGGCCGTTCGACTTCACAGTCGCCCTCGGTGACGACGCGCTGATCGCGGCGCAGCGACTTGCCGAGTGGACCACCCGTGCACCGGAGATGGAAGAGGACATCGCGCTTGCGAACATCGCCCTCGACCAGCTCGGCGCGGCCCGCCTGCTGCTGTCGTACGCGGGTGAGCTGGAGGGCGCCGGCCGCGACGAGGACGCGCTTGCGTACCTGCGCGACGACCGCGAGTTCCGCAACGTGCTCCTGGTCGAGCTGCCAAACGGCGACTTCGCGGTGACCATGGCGAAGCTGTTCTTCCTGGCCGCGTACCAGGTGCCGCTCTACACGGCGCTTGCCGGATGCGCGGACGAGCGGCTGGCCGCGATCGGCGCGAAGGCCCGCAAGGAGTCGGCGTACCACCTGGACCACGGCGCCCTGTGGGTGAAGCGGCTCGGTGACGGCACCGAGGAGTCGCACCGCCGGATGCAGGCGGCCGTCGACCACGTCTGGCCGTACACCCACGAGTTGTTCGTCGCGGACCCGGCGGCGCCTGTCGACCCGGCCACGCTGCGGCCGGCGTTCGACGACACCGTCGGCCCGGTGCTGGCCGAGGCGACGCTCAGCAGGCCGGAGCGCGGTTGGGCGCCGGGCGGCGGGCGGGCAGGTGTGCACACCGAGCACCTGTCCTACCTGCTCGCCGAGATGCAGGTGCTGCACCGCGCTCACCCGGGGGCGGCCTGGTGAGCGCGCGGAGCGCGACGCGGCCCAGCCCTGCGGCCGGTGACCGCGTGCCTGTCGATCCGCGTACTGCAGTGGCGGCGGTGGTGGACCCGGAGATCCGGGTCATCACGATCGACGAACTGGGGATCCTGCGCGCGGTCGAGGAGGACCCCGCCACCGGGCGGGTCACCGTCACCATCACCCCGACCTACACCGGCTGCCCGGCCATGGACGTCATCCGGGCCGACATCAGGCGCGCGCTTGCCGCCGCCGGACACCCGGACGTCGAGGTCCGCACCGTTTTCAGCCCGGCCTGGAGCACCGACTGGATCTCCGACGATGGGCGGGCCAAGCTCGCCGCAGCGGGGATCGCCCCACCGTCGCCGGTCGCCGCGCCCGGCGTGGTGGCGCTGACCCTGGCGGTCCGCTGCCCGCGCTGCGGGTCGCCGGAGACCGAGCAGGTGAGCCGGTTCGGCTCGACCGCCTGCAAGGCGCTGTGGCGTTGCCGTTCGTGTTCCGAACCCTTCGACCACCTGAAGGCACTGTGACAGTCACCATCACCCGGCCGGTCCGCCGCCGGCCGGTCTTCCACCCGCTGCCGGTCTCCGCCGTCGACAGGCTCACCGACGACTCGGTGGCGGTCACGTTCGCCGTACCCGAGGAGTTGCGCGACACCTTCGCGTTCCGCGCGGGCCAGCACCTCACGGTGCGTCGGGTGACCGACGACGGCGAGGACGTGCGGCGGTCGTACTCGATCTGCTCCACCCCCGACGACCTGGCCCGGCACGGGCGGCTGCGGATCGGCGTGCGGGAGATCCCCGGCGGCGCGTTCTCGGCGTTCGCGTGCGGCGCGCTGCGTGGCGGCGACACGGTCGAGGTGCTGCCGCCGCTTGGCACGTTCACCACGGCGTTCGCGCCGGACCGGGTGCGGCACTACGGCGCGGTCGTCGCCGGTTCCGGCATCACGCCGGTGCTCGGGCTGGTCGCGACGGCTCTGGCCGTCGAGCCGGCCAGCACCTTCACACTGGTGTACGGCAACCGCACGGCGAACACAGTGATGTTCGCCGAGGAGTTGGCCGACCTGAAGGACCGCTACCCCACAAGGCTGCACCTCGTGCACGTGCTGTCCCGCGAGCAGGGCGAGTCGCCGCTGCTCTCCGGGCGGATCGACGCCGAGCGGCTGGGCCGTCTGCTGGACACCATCGTGCCGGGCGACGTCATCGAGGAGTGGTTCCTCTGCGGCCCGTACGCCATGGTGGTCGACGCCCGGGACGTGCTGACCGGGCGCGGGCTGCCCGAGTCGGCGGTACGCACCGAGTTGTTCCACGTCGACGCGCCGCCGGAGCCTGTGGTGCGCCCCGCCGACCAGCCGGGTGCCGGCGCGGAGGTCACGATCGTGCTTGACGGCCGGTCGTCGAACTTCACGATGGGCCGTGAGGAACGGGTGCTGGACGCCGCGCTGAAGGTGCGCGGCGAACTGCCGTACGCCTGCAAGGGTGGTGTCTGCTCGACCTGTAAGGCGAAGGTCGTCGACGGGGCGGTCACGATGGCCCGCAACTACGCCCTGGAGCCCGACGAGTTGGCCGCCGGTTACGTGCTGACCTGCCAGTCCAGCCCGACCACCGACAGGCTCACCGTCGACTACGACGCCTGACGCCCCGGTCCAATCACCAGGGCGGTTCCGAGGCGGCCCGGCCACGGGCGCGGCTCACGTGGCCGCGCCACCCGGCGAGGAGCGCGAGCAGGGCCCATCCCGCCGCGCCCATGACGAGCATGCGCTGCTTCCCGGCCGGGTCCACGTCCTGCGCGTCGGTCAGATCCACCTGACCCTGCGGGTCGACGAGCACTGTCAGGCGCTGACCGACGCGGTAGCCGGGGGAGCTGCCCCGGTAGACAAGCGGCTCGTCGAGCCGGCTGGTGGCGCCCTGGAGGCCGAACTCGTGCCGCTTGCCGGTGGTCTGCACGTCGGTGATGGTCACCTGCTGGGCGACGCCGCGCTGCTGGAGCACCGCTTCCGGGGCCAGCTGCACGGCGCCCACAAGCACGAACAGGGCCGGCATCACCGACAGCACGCTCAGCCACCAGCCCCGGTGCAGCAGGCGCAGGGCGACCGAGAAGGCCAGGCAGCCGACCAGGCCGACGCTGATCGGCACCGCGGTCGGCAGCCCCACGGCGAGGTAGCCGACCGCCGTGGCCACGACGATCACGGCCAGGCCGAAGCCGATCAACGCGGCCGTCATCGCGACGGACCACAGGGCGGAGCGGGCGCCGACCACGCGTACGGGGGTGGGCGGGTGCGATTGGACGGACACGCCGAGAGCGTAGGTGCCCGACGCGAGGCCGCCGGCGTGCCCGTCGCGGGTCAGCTCGGTGCCTTTACCTGACCGTCGAAGGCGATGCTGCGCCACAGGTCGAACTGTCGGTCGTTGCCGACGAGCGGGTTGCCGACGAGCGCGACGGCGGCGTGGACCTCTTCGTCGGTGCGGAGCAGCCGGAAGTAGCCGGGGCCGACCAGGGCGATGCCCCGGTTGGTGGACTGGATGAGTTTCATGTCGTCCTTCCAGAGGTCGAGGGGCGGGTTGCCGGTGAGCTGTCGGGCGACGTCGGCGCGCATCGTGTCGAGGTCGATGAAGGAGGGGTCGATCTTGCCGGTGGTGCTTGTCTCCCGGTGGCCACGTGCATGGCTGGCGTCGCGGCCCAGCCGGCGCAGTACTGCGGCGGTGGCGAGTACGGAGGCGGCGTACTGGGCGGGGGTCATCCGCTGGTCGACCCCGTTGTAGTCGATCTCCCAACCGACCAGGAGGGTGTTGCCGTCGCCGGCCGGGATGGGGCCGCTGCCACGGCTGGACCCGGCGTGGTTGGCCCGCCCGCCGGAGATGACGTGAAAGACGCCGTTGTAGTCGACGAGCGCGTGGCACAGCGGGCCGGGCAGGTCGGAGCGGCCGTTGATGCAGATGCCCAGGGCGGGATGCGGGTTGGCGGCGCTGGAGGTGGCGGCGGTGTGGTGCCAGAGCACGCCGATCGGGTTGAACGAGCTGCCGGCCACCCGGCCGAGCCAGTTGCCCTCCTCCACCACCGAGACACCGGCTGAGCGGAGTACGTCGGCCAGCCAACCGATGGTGGCCATCAGCGTTCCAGCAGGTCGGCGAGGCACTCCGGTGCGGGAGCGGTCGCTGCGGCCGGGTGGGGGGACGCGGTGAGCACCAGGCCGCCGGCCGCGAGAGGAGCCAGGGTCAGGAAGGCACGACGGCGTAGCGCGCGCCTCGTTGCGGGTGCGGGTTCGTCGGTCATCAACGAATCGTAGAATATCGATGGCTTGCCGTGTGGGCGTGGCGATCGTCACCGCGCTTTCCGTGCCGGAGCGCGAGGGTGGGCGACGTGGGGTCCGGTGCGGTCGGCGTACGCTCGGGGTGTGACGGCGAACCGCGAGATCGACGACATCCTGCAACGCGGCGCGGACGGCGGGCGGATCACGCCCGAGGAGGCGCTGCTGCTCTACACGGAGGCGCCCTTTCACGCGTTGGGCGAGGCGGCGGACGCGGTGCGCCGGCGGCGCTACCCGGACAACGTCGTCACCTACCTGATCGACCGCAACATCAACTACACGAACGTCTGCGTGACGGCGTGCAAGTTCTGCGCGTTCTACCGGGCACCCAAGCACTCCGAGGGATGGACCCACCCGACCGAGGAGATCCTGCGTCGCTGCGGCGAGGCGGTCGAGCTGGGCGCGACCCAGGTCATGCTCCAGGGCGGGCACCACCCGGACTACGGCGTCGAGTACTACGAGGAGCTGTTCTCCTCGGTCAAGCAGGCGTACCCCCAGCTCGCCATCCACTCGATCGGCCCGAGCGAGATCCTGCACATGGCCAAGGTGTCCGGCGTGAGCCTGGACGAGGCCATCGCCCGGATCAAGGCCGCCGGTCTGGACTCCATCGCCGGTGCCGGGGCGGAGATGCTGCCCGAGCGCCCGCGTAAGGCAATCGCGCCGCTCAAGGAGTCGGGTGAGCGCTGGCTGGAGGTCATGGAGCTGGCCCACCGGCAGGGCGTCGAGTCGACAGCCACCATGATGATGGGCACCGGCGAGACGCACGCCGAGCGGATCGAGCACCTCCGCATGATCCGCGACGTGCAGGACCGCACCCGTGGTTTCCGGTCGTTCATCCCGTGGACGTACCAGCCGGAGAACAACCACCTCAAGGGCCGCACCCAGGCGACCACGCTGGAGTACCTGCGCCTGGTCGCGGTGGCCCGGCTCTTCTTCGAGACGGTGCCGCACCTTCAGGCGTCCTGGCTGACCACCGGCAAGGACGTCGGGCAGCTCGCGCTGCACATGGGCGTGGACGACCTCGGCTCGATCATGCTGGAGGAGAACGTCATCTCCTCCGCCGGCGCTCGGCACCGCTCCAACCTGCACGAGCTGATCGGCATGATCCGCTCCGCCGACCGCATCCCGGCCCAGCGGGACACCCTCTACAACCGGTTGGCGGTGCACCACACCCCGGCCGACGACCCGACCGACGAGCGGGTGGTCTCGCACTTCTCGTCGATCGCGCTGCCTGGTGGCGGTGCCGGCCGGTCGCTCCCCCTGGTCGAGGTCAACTGAGGCGGGCCCGGCTCGACCGTTCGGTTGACCAGGGGGTAGTGCCCTCGCGCGGCCGTTCGGTTGATCAGGGGTCGTGCTCCCGCGCCGGTGCCTCGGCGGTACGGGTCGACAGTGCCGTCGCAGCGCCAGGCTGCCCGCTGCAGGGCTGGTGGAGATGATCGTGGGCGGCTACCGTCCCGGCCATACCCGTCCTCACCACCCGCCGCCCAGGTGCGCGGATCGGCGGATTCCGCACGCGGTGCTGGTGGAGGTGGTCGGACGGGTGCTGGACCGGGGTAGTCCTCCATCGACCCATGAGGGTCGTTCATATAACGCACGGCGGTACGGGCGGGATGGGTGACCATTCCGCCCGTACCGTCTGCCCGGTCCGGTAAAGACAGTGGAAATGCGGCTCCCACGCTGGCGCGGGAGATCGACCTTCGATAACGTCCGCTCGTTCCCACAACCATTGCCTTCCCTATCCCCCGGGGGACTGATGACACCGTTCCACCGCTCGACTCTGGCTCGCGCCGGCGTCGTGGCCCTGCTCGCGGCCGGTGGCCTGGCCACCGTCGCCGCCCCGGCGCAGGCCGCCGAAGGGGCCGACCTCGCGCTGCAGCCGTTGAGCTACCAGCTGGCCAAGGGCGTCAAGGAGGCCAAGGCCAAGCCGTTCAAGTTCCAGGTCGACAACACCCGGAGCACTGTCGACGCCAAGGACGTCCGGGTCACCGTGGAGACGAAGGGCCTCAAGAACCGCAAGGTGGGCTACCTCGTCCCGATCGGGTGCGACGTCACCGGCACGAAGTTCACCTGTCTGCTCGGCGATCTGGCCGCCGGCACCACCGAGGACTTCGGTATCCCGCTCTTCTCCACCGGTGGTCGCGGTAACGGCGGCACGCTCGTCGTCACGATCAGCTCGGCCACCACCGACCCCAACCTCGACGACAACACCGTCGAGCACGACATCACCGTCACCGAACCCGGCTACGACCTCACCGCCTGGGTGCAGGACGTCTACGCGAACGTGACTGTCGACGGCGACGAGGTCGGCGAGTCCGACCTCCGGGCTGTGAAGCGCGGCGAGACCGCGCCGCTGGACTGGGCGATCTACAACGACGGCAGCCGCAAGGCGACCGGCGTGGCGTACGGGATCACCCTGCCGGCCGGCGTCACCTTCGCCGAGCTGCCGGAGGGCTGCATCGAGCAGCCGCTGGGAGGCTTCGCGAACGCGTACTGCGAGGACACCGGTGTGGTGCTGAAGCCGGGGCAGTTCTACACCGCGGGCATCAAGGTGAAGGTCGGCTCGGACGTCACCGAGTCGGTGCTCCGGCCCGGCTTCCTGTGGGCAGCCGGTCTGGACGCGTCAGTGGGTAGCCCCGAGGAGCAGCCGAAGGTCGCCACCGGCGCGCAGCGCAAGGCGTTCACCGAGGTCGACGAGGTGGACAACAGCGCGCAGTTCGACGTCTTCGTCGACCTGACCGTGCAGCCCACCCCGACGCCGACGGCCACGCCCTCGCCGACGGCGACGCCGACCCCGGGTGGCACGACGTCACCGGGTACGACGACGTCTCCCGGCGTCACCACGTCGCCTGGTTCCGGTGGCGGTTCCGGTGGCGGCGGTCTCCCGGTGACCGGTGTGCAGGTCGGCCTGATCGGCGGCATCGGCGGCATGATCCTGCTCGTGGGTGGAGCGCTGCTTGTGCTCTCCCGCCGACGCAAGGTCGTCCTGGTCGCCCCGGGCGACGAGAAGTCGACCGACTGACCGAGGCATGACGTGAAGGGCGGGGTGGGCGACCACCCCGCCCTTTCGCGTGCCAGGGCCGCCGCCAGTGCCTGCTCCATCGCCGCAGGCAGCGCCGATGCTTCCGACCGGTCAGAGGTACGCAGACCCAGCGCTCGTCTGTTGGCGGGCGGCTGGCAGAGTGGAGGGGTGAGCCGTACCCCGCAGGGCCAGCGAGCCAGCCTGGACAAGCAGCCGCACGAGGTCGCCGCGATGTTCGACGATGTGGCGGAGCGTTACGACCTGACGAACACTGTGCTCTCCTTCGGCCAGGATCGCTCCTGGCGTCGGGCCACCCGGGCCGCGCTCGGCCTGCGGCCCGGCGAGCGGGTGCTGGACGTGGGAGCGGGCACCGGTGTCTCGACGCGTGAGCTCGCCCATTCCGGGGCGTACGCGGTCGGCGCGGATCTGTCGCTGGGCATGTTGTACGCGGGCAAGCGGGCGCGACCGGAGGTGCCGCTGCTGGCCGGGGACGCCCTGCGACTGCCGTTCGCCGACGCCAGCTTCGACGCGGTGACCATCTCGTTCGCGCTTCGCAACGTCAACGACACCGATGCGGCCCTGCGCGAGCTGGCCCGGGTCACCCGGCCCGGCGGGCGGCTCGTGGTGTGCGAGTTCAGCACGCCCGTCAATCCGGCCTTCCGGACGGTCTACCTGTCGTACCTCATGCGGTCGCTGCCGGCGGTGGCCCGTGCGGTGTCCAGCAACCCGGAGGCGTACGTCTACCTGGCCGAGTCGATCCGGGCATGGCCGGACCAGGCCGCGTTGGCCGGACGTATCGGTGCCGCCGGGTGGGGACGGGTGGCGTGGCGCAACCTGACCGGCGGCGTGGTCGCCCTGCACAGGGGGATCCGCGAGTAAGCGGCCCACTCCTACCCGAATCGGTTCACCTTTCGGCAATGTCGGAATTTTGTCTACTTTGCCCGGTACGCTTGCCGGCATGACCGGAGCAGACCCGGCGGGCCCGGTGACCGCCACCGACGACGACGCGGCCGAGCTCGTCGCGCAACTGCGCGCACTTGCCGGCGCCGACCCGGCGGAGGTGCGGCAGGTCGTCGCCGAGGTGCTCGCCGCCCTGGACCGGGCCGCCGGGGGTGCGTTACGTGAGCATTTGCCGGAAACCATCCGGGTTGACGCGGGCCTGGAAGCGCCCAGTCGGATCTGACACCTGACTACTGTGGACGGTCACCGGCTGTAACACCAGCGACTTAGGTACCCCTGACCCTGCGCTGGTATGACACCGGTCATACACTCGTCTCGTCTGGCTTGTGAAGCATTTCACGAGCGTGCGGGAGGAGGTGCGAATGACCGCGGTGGAACACGACGCCGACGTCATCGTCGTTGGCGCCGGCCCCGGTGGATCGGCGACTGCGTACCACCTGGCCCGGCACGGCGTACGCGTGCTGGTGCTGGAGAAGACCGAGTTCCCTCGGGAGAAGGTCTGCGGCGACGGGCTGACCCCGCGCGCGGTGCGGCAGCTCATCCGGATGGGCGTGGACACCTCGCCCGAGGGCGGCTGGCTGCACAACCGTGGCCTGCGGGTGATCGGCGGCGGCGTCCGCCTGGAGCTGGACTGGCCCGAGCTGGCGAGCTTCCCCAACTACGGCCTGGTGCGCACCCGGCTCGACTTCGACGACCTGCTCGCCCAGCGCGCGGTGGCCGCCGGCGCGAAACTCCGTACCAACGTCAACGTGCTCGGCCCGGTGCTCGACGGCGACGGCCGCGTGACAGGTGTCGAGGCCGAGGTGGGGCCCGGCAAGGAGCCCACCACCTTCCGCGCCCCGCTTGTCGTGGCCGCCGACGGCGTCTCGGGTCGGTTCCCGCTGGCGCTCGGGCTGGCCAAGCGGGAGGACCGGCCGATCGGCGTGGCCGTCCGCCGCTACTACCGGTCCCCGCTCAAGCACGACGACAACTACCTGGAGTCGTGGCTGGAGCTGCGCAGCAAGGACAGCGGCGACAACCTGCTGCCCGGCTACGGCTGGATCTTCGGCCTCGGCGACGGGCGGGTGAACGTCGGCCTCGGCGTGCTCAACTCGTCGTCCGCGTTCGGCAAGACCAACTACCGCCGGCTGCTCACCGACTGGCTCGCCAACACCCCCGCCGAGTGGGGCATGACCGACGAGACGAACGCCGACGGTCCCATCCTCGGCGCCGCGCTGCCGATGGGCTTCAACCGGGTGCCGCACTACACCCGGGGCGTGCTGCTCGTCGGTGACTCCGGCGGCATGGTCAACCCGTTCAACGGCGAGGGCATCGCGTACGCGATGGAGTCCGGCGAGTTGGCGGCCGAGGTCGTGGTGCAGGCGCTCGCCCGACCGGCCGGCCCGGAGCGGGAGCGGGCGCTGATGGCGTACCCGAACGAGCTGAAGGCCCGCCTCGGTGGCTACTACCGGCTGGGCGGCATCTTCGTGAAGCTGATCGGCCGTCCGGAGATCATGCGGATCGCCACCAAACACGGAATGCCGCATCCGACGCTGATGCGATTCGTGCTCAAACTGCTGGCCAACCTGACCGACCCCCGTGGTGGGGACGCGATGGACCGGGTCATCAACGCGATGACGAAGGCGGCTCCGGCCGTGTAAATGACGCCGATGACCTCACTTCCCGCCGCCACCGACGCCGGCGGGGAGCTGCTGAAAACCGTGTCGAGACTGGTCACAGTTCCGATCCGGACAGAGATCGACCCCCGCTGGCAACCACCGGCAGGGATGTGAATAGTGTGAATTTTGTCAAGCACCGAGGGCAGGGAAGGACGAGCAGGAGAAAAGATGTCGCTCTCGCCTTACGCACCGATCATCGGGCTCTTCGCCCTCGCCGCGGCGTTCGCGCTGTTCTCTGTCGGCGCTGCCCGGATAACTGGCCCCCGTCGATACAACAAGGCCAAGCTCGAAGCCTATGAATGTGGCATCGAGCCCAGTCCGCAGCCGGTTGGCGGCGGGCGATTCCCGATCAAGTTCTACCTGACGGCGATGCTCTTCATCGTCTTCGACATTGAGATCATCTTCCTCTACCCCTGGGCGGTCTCGTTCGACGCTCTGCCGATCTTCGGCTTCGTGGAGATGGTCCTGTTCATCGTCGCGGTCTTCGTCGCGTACGCCTATGTGTGGCGGCGCGGCGGCCTGGACTGGGACTGAGGAAGGAACGTCAGATGGGCATCGAGGAGAAGCTTCCCGCCGGCGTCCTGCTCACCTCGGTGGAGAAGCTGGTCAACTGGTCCCGGAAGTCGTCCGTGTGGGGCGCCACCTTCGGCCTGGCCTGCTGCGCCATCGAGATGATGGCCGCCGGTGGTCCGCACTACGACATGGGCCGCTGGGGCATGGAGGTCTTCCGGGCCTCGCCCCGGCAGGCCGACCTGATGATCGTGGCCGGGCGGGTGAGCCAGAAGATGGCACCCGTGCTGCGCCAGATCTACGACCAGATGGCCGAGCCCCGCTGGGTGCTCTCGATGGGCGTCTGTGCCAGCAGCGGCGGCATGTTCAACAACTACGCCATCGTGCAGGGCGTCGACCACGTCGTGCCTGTCGACATGTACCTGCCCGGCTGCCCGCCCCGGCCCGAGATGCTCATCGACGCGATCCTCAAGCTCCGCGAGAAGATCATGTACGAGCCGCTGGGTGCGAACGGCCGCAAGATGCTTGCGGCCCGCCAGGAGCGCGGTGACGTGCCGGTCGTGCCGTACGGCTCCATGCCGTCCTCGTACCGCAGCGACAAGGCTCGGCGTGCCGAGTGGACCCAGGCGGTCCGCGAGGGGCGCGAGGAGCAGCTGCGTATCGAGAACTGGATGAACGCCCAGAACCACCTCCACGCGCACAGGGGCCCCAAGTGAGCGCGAGGAGTGCAGCGAAGCGGAGCCCCGCAGTCGCGAACGGAGGGCAGGCGCAGTGACCGCACCGAACGACAGGACCAATGACGGGGGTGTGCCGGTTCCGGTCACCCCGGCCGGCGCCAGCGGCACCGCCCCGGCCGAGTACCCGCCGTCCAGCCCGGCCGGCCGCGGGATGTTCGGCAACCAGGGCACCGGCGACGTGTCCGGCTACGGCGGCCTGGTCCGCCAGCGCCAGCCCATCGAGGAGGCCGCCCGACCGTACGGCGGCTACTTCGACGAGGTCCGCGACGCGCTGGAGGAGGCGTACCCGGCCTTCGGGGACGCGATCGAGAAGGTCGTCGTCGACCGGGGCGAGTTGACCCTGCACGTCCGCCCGGAGCGGATCGCCGAGGTCTGCCAGGTGCTGCGGGACGACATGGCGCTGCGCTTCGAGCTGTGCTCCTCGGTGTCCGGTGTGGACTACCTCGGCGCCGACGAACGCCGGCTGCATGTGGTCTACCTGCTCACCTCGATGACGTACCGGCGTCGGGTCCGGCTGGAGGCCGCGGTCTCCGTCGAGCAGCCGCACCTGCCCAGCGTGACCGCCGTCTACCCGACTGCGGACTGGCAGGAGCGGGAGGCGTACGACATGTTCGGCATCGTCTTCGACGGCCATCCCGCCCTGACCCGGATCCTCATGCCGGACGACTGGGAGGGTCACCCGCAGCGTAAGGACTACCCGCTCGGTGGGGTGCCCGTCGAGTACAAGGGCGCCGAGATTCCGCCGCCGGACCGGAGGAGGTCCTACCAGTGAGCGCGAGGAGTGAGCTTGCGAGCCCCGCAGTCGTGAACGGAGGGCGGGCACTGTGACCACGCCGAACTACGCAACCGAGCGCGAGACCGCCGAGGGTCGGGTCTTCACCGTCACCGGTGGCGACTGGGACACGGTCGTCTCGGGCGCCGACCCGCTCAACGACGAGCGGATCGTGGTCAACATGGGTCCGCAGCACCCGTCCACGCACGGGGTGCTGCGCCTGATCCTGGAGCTTGAGGGCGAGACGGTCCGCGAGGCCCGCTCGGTCGTCGGCTACCTGCACACAGGTATCGAGAAGAACCTCGAATACCGCAACTGGGTGCAGGGCTCGACGTTCGTGACCCGGATGGACTACCTCGCCCCGATCTTCAACGAGACGGCGTACGCCCTCGCGGTCGAGAAGCTGCTCGGCGTCACCGACGACATCACCGAGCGCGCCACCACCATCCGCGTGCTGATGATGGAGCTCAACCGGATCTCGTCGCACCTGGTCTGGCTGGCCACCACCGGCATGGAGCTGGGCGCGATCTCGATCATGCTCTACGGCTTCCGCGAGCGGGAGTACATCCTGGACATCTTCGAGACCATCACCGGTCTGCGGATGAACCACGCGTACGTCCGGCCGGGCGGTGTGGCGCAGGACGTTCCGGACGAGGCCATCGCCAAGATCCGTGACTTCCTCAAGATGATGCCGAAGAAGCTCAAGGAGTACGAGGACCTGCTCTCCGGCCAGCCGATCTGGCTGGAGCGGACGAAGAACGTCGCGGTGCTCGACGTCACCGGCTGCGTGGCGCTCGGCGTCACCGGGCCGGTGCTGCGCTCCGCCGGGCTCGCCTGGGACCTGCGCAAGACAATGCCGTACTGCGGCTACGAGACGTACGAGTTCGACGTGCCGACCCACACCGACGGTGACGTGTGGGGCCGCTACCTGGTCCGGCTCGCCGAGATCCGGGAGTCCATGAAGCTCGTCGAGCAGGCGCTGGACCGGTTGAAGCCGGGTCCGGTGATGGTCGCCGATCGCAAGATCGCGTGGCCGGCCCAGCTCGCCATCGGTGTCGACGGCATGGGCAACTCGCTGGAGCACGTCGCGAAGATCATGGGTCAGTCGATGGAGTCGCTGATCCACCACTTCAAGCTGGTCACCGAGGGCTTCCGGGTCCCGCCCGGCCAGGTGTACGTCGGCATCGAGTCGCCCCGCGGCGAGTTGGGCGTGCACGCGGTCTCCGACGGTGGCACCCGGCCGTACCGGGTGCACTACCGGGAGCCGAGCTTCGTCAACCTCCAGGCCCTGCCGGCGATGGCCGAGGGCGGCCTGATCGCCGACGTGATCGCCGGCGGCGCCTCGCTGGATCCCGTGATGGGTGGGTGTGACAGGTGAGCGCGAGGAGTGAGCTTGCGAGCCCCGCAGTCGCGAACGGAAGGCGGCTCTGATGACGACGACGTTCACTGACGAGACCCGGGAGCGGGCGCGCGAGATCATCGCCCGCTACCCGGCGGACCGGTCCCGCTCGGCTCTGCTGCCGCTGCTGCACCTGGTCCAGTCCGAGGAGGGGTACGTCTCGCCGGCTGGTGTCACGTTCTGCGCCGAGGTGCTCGGCCTGAACAAGGCCCAGGTCGGCGCGGTGGCCACCTTCTACACCATGTACAAGCGCAAGCCGACCGGCGACTTCCTGGTCAGCGTCTGCACAAACACCATGTGCAACGTGCTGGGCGGTCAGGAGGTCTACGACACGCTCTCCGAGCACCTGGGTGTCGGGCACGACGAGACCACCGCCGACGGGACGATCACGCTGGAGCACGCCGAGTGCCTGGCGGCCTGCGACTACGGGCCGGTGATGACCGTCAACTACGACTTCTTCGACGGCGTCGACCCGTCCACAGCGGTCGGTGTGGTCGACGAGCTGCGTGCCGGTGGCCGGCCGATGCCGACCCGTGGCGCCCGGCTCTGCACGCTCAAGGAGATGGCGGTGCAGCTCGCAGGTTTCGCCGACGAGCGGGACGGCGCGGTCGCCGACGGCGGGCCGGGCGAGCCCACCCTGCGCGGGCTGCGGCTGGCGCAGGAGCACGGCGTCTCGGTGCCGGGCTTCGACCCGAACACGCCGATCCGCAGCAAGGCCGAGGCGGACAAGGAGGCGGCGAAGGCGAAGGCCGCCGCCGAGGCCGCGAAGCCGGCGACTCCCGTGCAGTCCGGGGACGCGAGCGGTAAGGCCGGCACGGGCGAGCGGACTCCCGCCGCCGCGGCGGCCGGCAGCACCGCCAGGGACGTGAAGGCACCGGACGCCAAGTCGCCGCAGGTGCGTACCGCCGAGACCCGGCAGCCCGACGCGGAGACCGCGGCGCCGGACGCACCCGGCACGAAGGTTCCGGCGGAGACCTCGCCGCCGGGCCCGCGCGAGGCGCGGGAGGCGGAGGCCGCCGGTGTGGCGGCCAACGAGCCGGCCGGCGACGGCAAGCCCGCCGGTGACTCCACCGACGCGCAGGAGCGCAACCTCACCGAAGCGTCGGCGAGCGCTGATGGCGCGAACTCCGCCGCCGCTACCGAAACGGGGGCACAGAAGTGACCACTCCCCGCCCGGAGACGCTGGCCAAGCTGACGCCGGTGCTGACCAAGCGCTGGCTGTCGCCGGACGCCTGGCGGATCGGCACCTACGAGCAGTTGGACGGCTACGCCGCGCTGCGCAAGGCCCTCAAGGCCCACCCGGACGACCTGATCCAACTGATCAAGGACTCCGGGCTGCGCGGCCGGGGTGGCGCGGGCTTCCCCACCGGTCTGAAGTGGGGCTTCATCCCGCAGGGCGACGGCAAGCCGCACTACCTGGTGGTCAACGCCGACGAGGGCGAGCCGGGGACCTGCAAGGACCTGCCGCTGATGACCCACGACCCGCACGCGCTGGTCGAGGGCGTGATCATCGCGTCGTACGCGATCCGGGCCAGCCGCGCCTACATCTACATCCGGGGCGAGGCGGTGCACGCCGCGCGCCGGCTGCGCAACGCCGTCCAGGAGGCGTACGACAAGGGCTACCTGGGCCGGAACATCCTGCGCAGCGGCTTCGACCTGGAGCTGGTGGTGCACTCCGGCGCCGGGGCGTACATCTGTGGCGAGGAGACGGCGCTGCTCGACTCGCTGGAGGGCTTCCGCGGCCAGCCCCGGCTGCGTCCGCCGTTCCCGGCCACCCACGGCCTGTACGCCAGCCCGACTGTGGTGAACAACGTCGGCACCATCGCCAGCGTGCCGCCGATCGTGCTCGGCGGGGCCGACTGGTGGAAGTCAATGGGCACGGAGAAGTCGTCCGGGCCGATGATCTACTCGCTCTCCGGCCGGATCGCCAACCCAGGCCAGTACGAGTGCTCGATGGGTGTGACGCTGCGCGAGCTGCTGGAGCTTGCCGGCGGGATGCAGCCCGGCCACAACCTGAGGTTCTGGACCCCGGGCGGCTCGTCCACCCCGCTGCTCGCCGCCGAGCACCTGGACGTCCCGCTGGACTTCGAGGGCGTGGCGGCGGCCGGCTCGATCCTCGGCACCACTGCCACGCAGATCTTCTCCGACCAGGACTGCCCGGTCTACGCGACCTACCGGTGGCTGGAGTTCTACCACCACGAGTCGTGCGGGAAGTGCACCCCGTGCCGCGAGGGCAACTACTGGATGGTCCGGGTCTACCGGCGGATCCTCTCCGGTCAGGGCACCCACGAGGACCTGGAAACCCTGCTGGACACCTGTGACAACATCCTGGGTCGTTCGTTCTGCGGCCTCGGTGACGGTGCGACCAGCTCGGTGACCTCGTCGCTGAAGTACTTCAAGCAGGACTACCTCGACTACATCGAGGGACGTACCGCGCCGAAGCTGTCGGACAAGCAGCTGGTGGGAGCCCACTAATGACCGACGTAGCCAAGCAGACCGAGACCGTCACCCTCACCATCGACGGCGTCGAGGTCACCGCCCCCAAGGGGGCGCTGCTGATCCGGGTCGCCGAGCAGATGGGCACCGAGATCCCCCGGTTCTGCGACCACCCGCTGCTGGCCCCGGCCGGCGCGTGCCGGCAGTGCCTGGTCGAGGTGGAGGGGCAGCGCAAGCCGGTTGCCTCCTGCACCCAGACCGTCGCCGACGGCATGGTGGTCCGCACCCAGCTCACCTCGCCCGTCGCCAAGAAGGCGCAGGAGGGGGTGATGGAGCTGCTGCTGCTCAATCACCCGCTGGACTGCCCGATGTGCGACAAGGGCGGCGAGTGCCCGCTGCAGAACCAGGCGATGTCCACCGGCCGCACCGACTCGCGCTTCCACGAGCACAAGCGGGAGTACGAGAAGCCGATGGCGATCAGCAGCCAGGTGCTGCTGGACCGCGAGCGTTGCGTGCTGTGCCAGCGCTGCACCCGGTTCTCCGAGGAGATCGCCGGCGACAAGTTCATCGACCTGATGGGCCGGTCGTCCGCCGAGGAGATCAACATCTACCGGGACGACGCGTACGGCGAGGAGGGCGACGCCGGGGACGTGCCGTTCAACTCCTACTTCTCCGGCAACACCGTGCAGATCTGCCCGGTGGGTGCGCTGACCGGCGCGCAGTACCGCTTCCGGGCCCGCCCGTTCGACCTGGTCTCCAGCCCGAGCGTCTGCGAGCACTGCTCGGCGGGCTGCGGGCAGCGCACCGACTGGCGGCGTGGCAAGGTGCTGCGCCGGCTGGCCGGCGACGAGCCGGCGGTGAACGAGGAGTGGAACTGCGACAAGGGCCGGTGGGGCTTCCAGTACACCCGCGCCACCGATCGGCTGACCACCCCGTTGGTCCGCGACGACAAGACCGGTGAGCTGCGCGAGGCGTCCTGGAGTGAGGCGCTCACCGTGGCCGCCGACGGGCTGCGCGCGGCCCGCGACGGCGGCCAGGGCACCGCGGTGCTCACCGGCGGTCGGCTGACAGTCGAGGACGCGTACGCGTACGCGAAGTTCGCACGGGTCGCGCTGAACACCAACGACATCGACTTCCGGGCACGGCCGGTCTCCCGCGAGGAGGCCGACTTCCTGGCCAGCTCGGTCGCCGGGGTCACCGACGTCACCTACACCGACGTGGAGAACGCGCCGGCTGTGGTGCTCGTCGGTCTGGAGCCGGAGGAGGAGTGCCCGATCCTCTTCCTGCGGCTGCGCAAGGCGTACCTGAAGAAGACCCTGACGGTGTACGCGCTGGCGCCGTTCGCAACCCGCGGCCTGGAGAAGCTCGGTGCCAAGCTGGCCCGGGTGGTGCCGGGCGAGGAGGCGAGCGTTCTCGCCGAGCACGCCACCGTCGCCGAGGCGCTGAGCGCGCCGGGCGCGATCCTTCTCGTCGGCGAGCGGCTGGCAAGTGTGCCGGGCGGGCTCTCCGCCGCGGCGGACGTGGCACGGCGTACCGGTGCGAAGCTGGCCTGGGTGCCGCGACGCGCGGGTGACCGCGGTGCTGTCGACGCGGGCTGCCTGCCCAACCTGCTCCCCGGTGGCCGGCTGGTCACCGAGCCGGCCGCGCGGGCCGAGCTGGGCGAGGCGTGGGACATCCCGGCCGGGGTGATCCCGAGCCAGGCCGGTCGGGACACCGACGGCATCTTGGCGGCGGCCGCCAACGGTCAGCTCGGCGCGCTTGTGGTCGGCGGGGTCGACCCGTCCGACCTGGCCGACCCGCGGCTGGCCGAGACCGCGCTGGACGCGGTGCCTTTCCTGGTCAGCCTGGAGCTGCGCGGCAGCGCTGTGACCCGGCGGGCGAACGTGGTCCTGCCTGTCGCGCCGGTGGTCGAGAAGTCCGGCAGTTTCCTGGACTGGGAGGGTCGGCTGCGTCCGTTCGAGGCGGTGCTGACGACCGCGGCGATGACCGACGGCCGGGTGCTCGACGCGCTGGCCGCTCTGCTGGACGTGCGACTGGGCACGGCCGACGTGCCGAGCGTGCGCCGTGAGCTGGGCTCGCTGCCGGCCACGCGCACCCAGCGACCGGCGCCGCCGTCGGTGTCGCCGGGCGCCGCGCCGCACCCGCGTTCCGGTGAGGCTGTGCTGTCCACCTGGCACCAGTTGGTCGACCTCGGCACTCTGACCGAGGGCGACGAGCACCTCGCCGGCACCGCCCGCCCTCCGGTCGTCCGGCTGGGCAAGGGCACCGCCGAGGCCCTCGGTGTCGCCGACGGCGACGCGGTGACCGTCGGCACCGACCGGGGGGCAGTGACCCTGCCGGCGGCTCTCACCGAGATGCCGGACGGCGTCGTCTGGGTGCCGACGAACTCGCCGGGCTCGACAGTGCGTCGCAGCCTCGGGGCGACGTCCGGCGCTGTCGTCCGGATCTCCGTTCCGGCAGCGAGCGCGGCCGTGCCGGCCGGGCGGGTGGCGGCCGACGAGGCCGGTCTCCCGGGTCCGCTCCTCAACAGCGCTGGGGGTAACCAGTGAGCGCGAGGAGTGAACGAGCGCAGCGAGTGAGCCCCGCAGTCGCGAACGAAAGGTGGGCACAGTGAGCGTCCTCCTAGCCCAGGATCCGACGCTGGCCGACTTCGGCCGGGATCCGTGGTGGCTGGTCCTCATCAAGATCCTCTTCGCGTTCGTCTTCGCCGTGCTGGCCACCCTGCTCGGTGTCTGGTTCGAGCGGCGCGTGGTGGGTTACATGCAGGTGCGGCCCGGCCCCAACCAGGTCGGTCCGTTCGGTCTGCTGCAAACCCTCGCCGACGGCCTGAAGCTGGCGTTCAAGGAAGACATCCTGCCGAAAGCGGCGGACAAGGTCGTCTACTTCTTCGCGCCGGTGATCTCGGTGGTCTGCGCGGTCACCGCGCTGTCGGTGATGCCGTTCGGCCCGATGGTCAGCATCTTCGGGCACCGGACGCCACTGCAGGTCACCGACGTGCCGGTGGCCGTCCTGCTGGTGCTGGCCCTGTCTTCGCTCGCGGTGTACGGCATCGTGCTCGGCGGCTGGGCGTCCGGTTCCACGTACCCGTTGCTCGGCGGCCTGCGCTCCGCCGCCCAACTGGTCTCCTACGAGGTCACGCTGGGCCTGAGCGTCGTCGCGGTGTTCATGACGGCGGGCACGATGTCCACAAGCGGCATCGTCGCCGCACAGGGCGACGCCACGCAGCTCAGCTTCGGCGACTTCACGGTCCCGGCCCCCGGCTGGTACGGGCTGCTGCTGCTGCCGAGCTTCATCATGTTCTTCATCGCCATCGTCGGTGAAACCAACCGGGCGCCGTTCGACCTGCCCGAGGCGGAGTCCGAGCTGGTGGCGGGTTTCCAGACCGAGTACAGCTCGCTGAAGTTCGCGCTGTTCATGCTCAGCGAGTACGTCGCGATGGTGACGATGTCGGCGTTCACCGTGACGCTCTTCCTCGGCGGCTGGCACGCGCCGTGGCCGCTCACGATCTGGGAGGGCGCCAACTCCGGTTGGTGGCCGATGCTCTGGTTCTTCGGCAAGGTCGTCGCGTTGGTCTTCGTCTTCGTCTGGCTGCGCGGCACGCTGCCCCGGCTCCGGTACGACCAGTTCATGCGGCTGGGCTGGCGGGTGCTGCTGCCGATCAACCTGGTCTGGATCCTGGTCCTGGCGGGCCTGCGCTCCATCGAGGACTGGGACTCGCAGGGCAAGCTCATCGCGGTCGGTATCCCGGCCGGCATCCTGCTGATCGCCACGCTGTTCTGGCCGAGCCGCAAGCCCAAGCCGACGCAGACGCCGCAGGAACAGGTGGACAGCCGGCCGTACGGGAGCTTCCCGCTGCCACCGATGGATCTACAGGTACCACCGAGCCCGCGTATCACGCGCGTGGTCGCCGAGCGGGAGCCGGCCAACATCGCCGCCGGCTCGGACTCCAGGGAGGTGTGACGTGGGCGCGATCACCGGAACGTTCAAGGGATTCGGGGTCACCTTCTCGCACATGTTCAGGAAGGTCGTCACCACCGACTATCCGTTCAAGCCGCCGGTTTCGGCGCCGCGCTACCACGGGCGGCACATCCTCAACCGGCACCCGGACGGCCTGGAGAAGTGCATCGGCTGTGAGCTGTGCGCCTGGGCCTGCCCGGCGGACGCGATCTACGTCGAGGGTGGCGACAACACCGACGAGCAGCGCTTCTCGCCGGGTGAGCGGTACGCCAGCATCTACCAGATCAACTACGCCCGGTGCATCTTCTGCGGACTGTGCATCGAGGCCTGCCCGACCCGTTCGCTCACGATGAGCAACGAGTACGAGCTGGCCCGGGACAACCGGCAGGATCTGATCTTCACGAAGGAGCAGTTGCTGGCACCGCTGCTCGAGGGCATGGAGCAACCGCCGCACCCGATGCGGTTGGGCGACAGCGAGAAGGACTACTACGTCGGCGCGCTCGACAACCCGGGCACCTCCGCCGGTGCCGAGACGTCCCCGATGGGCCCCGGCCGCTACAAGGTCGAGGAACACCCAGGCGTGACGTTCCCGGGTGCCGAGCAGGCCGCCCAGCGTGCGGCGGCCGGCAAGGGAGAGGGAGCATGACCACGTCTACGGTGCTGGCCGCGGCGGGCGGGGTGTCCGGCGGCGAGCAGGTCACCTTCTGGATCCTCGCGCCCCTCGCGCTGATCGGCGCGATCGGGATGGTGGCCGCCCGCAACGCCGTGCACTCGGCGCTGTGGCTGGTGCTCACCATGCTCTGCCTGGGCGTGTTCTACGTGCTCCAGGCCGGGCCGTTCATCGGCATGGTGCAGATAATCGTCTACACCGGCGCGATCATGATGCTGTTCCTGTTCGTGCTCATGCTTGTCGGTCGGGACGCCTCCGACTCGCTCATCGAGACGCTGCGCGGCCAGCGGGTCGCCGCCATCGTGTTGGGTCTGGGCTTCGCCGGCCTCATCGGCAGCGGCGTCTACCACGCGCTGGACGGCACCACCGCTGTCGGCCTGGAGCAGGCGAACGCGGAAGGCAACGTGCAGGGCATCGCCCGGCTGCTCTTCACCAAGTACGTCCTGGCGTTCGAGCTGACCTCGGCGCTGCTGATCACCGCGGCGGTCGGTGCCATGGTGCTCGCGCACATCGAGCGCCGTAAGCAGGACAAGGTCGACCAGCCGTCGACGATGCGGGCGCGCTTCGCGCCGGGCAACTACCCCGGCCCCAAGCCCGGCCCCGGCGTCTTCGCGACGTCCTCCTCGGTGGCCACCCCGGCCCGGCTGCCCGACGGCCGCCTGACCGACCACAGCACCCCGGCGATCCTTCCGCAGCGCGAGCTGACCGCCGAGGAGACCTCGCTGAAGGGGACGGACCGGTGAGCGCGAGGAGTGCAGCGAAGCGGAGCCCCGCAGCCGCGAACGGAAGGCGAGACAAGTAATGGAATCGTTCTTCTCGGTCGAGCCGAACTACTACCTGGTCCTCGCCGCGGTGCTGTTCACCATCGGCGCCGCAGGGGTGCTCGTCCGGCGCAACGCGATCGTGCTGTTCATGTGCGTGGAGCTGATGCTCAACGCGGCCAATCTGACGCTTGTCACCTTCAGCCGGATCAACGGTGACCTCAACGGCCAGATCATGGCGTTCTTCGTGATGGTGGTGGCCGCGGCCGAGGTCGTGGTCGGGCTCGCGATCATCATGTCGATCTTCCGGACTCGACGCTCCGCGAGCGTCGACGACGCCAACCTGCTCAAGTACTAAGGGGCAAGCAGTGGAAGAGAATCTGGCGCACGCCGCAGCGGCGCCGCTCGGCGACGTCGCTTACGCTTCGGCAGGCGGCTTGCTCGGCGGTGTCTGGCTGCTGGTGGCGATCCCGCTCGTCAGCGCTGCCGTCCTGCTGCTGCTCGGCAAGCGGGCCGACCGCTGGGGGCACTGGTTGGGCGTCGCCGCCATCGGCGCCGCGTTCGTGCTCGGCCTGACCTTCTTCTTCCAGCTGCGTGGCCTGGAGAACAAGTCGGTCGAGCTGAGCCTGTGGGACTTCATCGCGGTCGGTGACCTACGTGTCGACTTCGGCCTGCTGTTCGACCCCCTGGCCGCGGTCTTCGTTCTCCTGATCACCGGCGTGGGCTTCCTGATCCACCTGTACGCCGTCGAGTACATGGCGCACGACACGGGCCGCCGCCGGTTCTTCGCGTACTTCAACCTGTTCGTCGCGGCCATGCTGCTGCTGGTGCTCGGCAACAACTACGTGATGCTGTACTTCGGCTGGGAGGGCGTCGGTCTGGCGTCGTACCTGCTGATCTCCTTCTGGTACGGGCGGCCGAGCGCTGCCACCGCCGGCAAGAAGGCGTTCCTGATGAACCGGGTCGGCGACGCCGGCCTGGCCATCGGCATCTTCATCATGTTCGCCACGCTGGGCACCACCCAGTACGACGAGGTGTTCAACGGGGTCGGCTCACTGACCGCCACCACGGTGCTGGTGCTCGGCCTGCTGCTGCTGCTCGGCGCGGCCGGCAAGTCCGGCCAGTTCCCGCTCCAGGCGTGGCTGCCGGACGCGATGGAGGGCCCCACCCCGGTGTCGGCCCTCATCCACGCCGCGACGATGGTCACCGCGGGCGTCTACCTGATCGCCCGGTCCAACCCGATCTTCTCGGCCAACTCGACGCTCCAGCTCGTGGTGGTCAGCGTCGGCGCGCTCACGCTGCTGATGGGCTGCATCATCGGCGCGGCCAAGGACGACATCAAGCGGGTGCTCGCCTGGTCGACGGTGAGCCAGATCGGCTACATGTTCCTCGGCGTCGGCCTGGGCGGTGGCGCGTACGCACTTGCCATCGTGCACCTGCTGGCGCACGGCTTCTTCAAGGCCAACATGTTCCTGGGCGCAGGCTCGGTCATGCACGGCATGAAGGACCAGGTGGACATCCGCCGCTTCGGTGGGCTGTCGAAGTACATGAAGGTCACCTGGTTGACGTTCATGATGGGCTGGCTCGCGATCATCGGCATGTTCCCGTTCTCCGGCTTCTTCTCCAAGGAGCCGATCATCGTGGCCGCCTTCGAGCGCAGCGACTGGACGGCGTGGCTGTTCGGCGGTGCCGCACTGCTCGGCGCCGGGCTCACCGCCTTCTACATGACCCGGCTGTTCGTGCTCACCTTCCACGGACCGAAGCGGTGGACCGAGGACATCGAGCACCCGCACGAGTCGCCGAAGCTGATGACGATCCCGCTGATCCTGCTGGCGATCGGCTCGGTCGGCGCGGGCTTCCTGCTCGCCACGTCGGTGCCGGACTGGCTGACGGCGACGGCCGGGCTGGGCGGCGAGCACGGGGAGCACGAGGCGGTCCTCTCGCACACCGTGATCACCTTCCTGTCGCTGCTGATCACAGTGCTCGGCGCCGGGCTGGCCTGGTTCCTGTTCCGGGCCGGTACGGCCACCGAGCCGCAGCCGGCCGGGGTGCTTGTCACCGCCGCCCGGCGCAACCTCTACACCGACGCGGTGAACGAGGCGGTCTTCGAGAAGCCCGGTATCTTCCTCACCCGGGCGCTGGTCTTCCTCGACAACCGGGGCATCGACGGGCTGGTCAACGGGCTGGCTGCCGGTGTCGGCGGCGGGTCGGCTCGCCTCCGGCGGCTGCAGACCGGTTTCGTCCGCTCGTACGCCACCTCGATCCTGGCCGGTGCGCTGCTGGTGATGGCGGCGTTCCTGGCGGTGCAGGCGGGGTGGTTCGCGTGATCGACCTCTTTCCGGCCGCCCCCGCCGGCGGGCTACGCATCCACGACGGAGGTAAGGCCGCATAATGTCCAACTTCCCGTTCCTCTCGGTGCTCACCGTGGCGCCGCTGGTGGGCGCCCTGGTGGTGGCCTTCCTGCCGCGCCGCCGGCCGGAGCTGGCGAAACAGGTGGCGTTCGCCTGGTCGCTGCTGGTGCTTGTGCTCTCGGTGGTGATGTGGGTCAGCTTCAACGCCGGCGGTGACCGGTTCCAGTTCCGCGAGTCGTACAAGTGGATTCCGAACTGGGGTGTCAGCTTCACCTTCGCCGCGGACGGCATCGCGCTTGTGATGCTGATGCTCATCGCGGTGCTGGTGCCGCTGGTGATCCTGGCTTCCTGGCACGACGCGGAGTCCTCGAAGCGATCCGTGCCTGTCTACTTCGCGCTGCTGCTGATCCTCGAAAGCACGATGATCGGCGTCTTCGCCGCCGCCGACGTCTTCCTGTTCTACGTGTTCTTCGAGGTCATGCTTGTGCCGATGTACTTCCTGATCGGCAGCTACGGCGGCCATCAGCGGCAGTACGCGGCGGTGAAGTTCTTCCTCTACTCGCTCGTCGGCGGTCTGTTCATGCTGGCCGCGGTCATCGGGCTCTGGGTGGTCGGCGGAAAGACCTTCGACTGGCAGGCGCTGTCGCAGGTCGACATCAGCACCGGCACCGAGCGGTGGCTGTTCCTCGGGTTCTTCATCGCGTTCGCCATCAAGGCGCCGTTCTTCCCGTTCCACACCTGGCTGCCGGACGCCGGTGGTGCGGCCCCGGCGGGCGCCGCGGCGCTGCTTGTCGGCGTCCTGGACAAGGTGGGTACGTTCGGCATCCTGCGGTACTGCCTGCCGCTGTTCCCCGAGGCGTCGAAGTGGTTCGCGCCGTGGGCGCTGGCGCTCGGTGTGATCGGCATCGTCTACGCCGCGCTGCTGGCGGTCGGTCAGAACGACCTCAAGCGGCTGGTGTCGTACACCTCGATCGCGCACTTCGGCTTCATCGGGGTCGGCATCTTCGCCTTCACCACCCAGGCCGGCACCGGCGCGGTGCTCTACATGCTCAACCACGGGCTGGCCACCGGTCTGCTCTTCCTGGTGGTGGGCATGTTGATCAGCCGGCGTGGCTCGTCGCTGATCAGCGACTTCGGTGGCGCCGGCAAGCTGGTTCCGGTGCTCGCGGGTGTGCTGTTCTTCGCCGGTCTCGCCTCGCTCGCGCTGCCCGGCACGGCGCCGTTCGTCTCCGAGTTCCTGGTGCTGATCGGCACGTTCACCGTGAACAAGCCGGTGGCGGTCATCGCCACTGTCGGCATCATCCTTGCCGCCGCGTACGTGTTGTGGATGGTCCAGCGCACCACGCAGGGCACGCTCAACCCGGCTCTCACCCAGATCGACGGGATGCGCCGTGACCTCAACCTGCGTGAGAAGGCGGTGGTCGCCCCGCTGATCGCGCTGATCATCGTGCTCGGCTTCTATCCCAAGCCGGTCACCGACGTGATCAACCCCGCCGTCCAGGCGACAATGGACGACATCGGCAGGACAGACCCCGCCCCGTCGGTGGGCACCGTCCAGGAGGCGCGCCGGTGAACGCGAGGAGCGAGCTTGCGAGCCCCGCAGTCGTGAACGAAAGGTCGGCATCGGTGAACGCGAGGAGCGAGCTTGCGAGCCCCGCAGTCGTGAACGAAAGGTCGGCCCAGTGACCGAATTGAAACTGCCGTCGCTCGACTATGCGGCGCTCGCCCCGATTCTGATCATGCTGGGCACCGCGTTGCTCGGTGTGCTGGTGGAGGCGTTCGTGCCCCGGCGTCGGCGGCACATCGTGCAGTTGACCCTGGCGCTGCTGGCCATCCTCGCCGCGCTGACAATGGTTGTGCTCAACGCTGACGACCGGCTCATCACTGCCGGTCAGGCCATCGCTGTGGACGGGCCGACGCTCTTCCTCCAGGGCGCGATCCTGGTGCTCGCCGCGATGGCGCTGCTGCTGATCGGTGACCGTTCGGTGGAGCGGGGCAGCGCATTCGTGGCGCAGGCCGCGGTGACCGCCGAGTCGGCCGACGACCGGCGGCAGGCCGAGGGCAGCAACGGGCTCACCGAGGTGTATCCGCTCGTCTCCTTCGCGATCGGCGGCATGCTGATCTTCGTGGCGGCGAACGACCTGCTGACCATGTTCATCGCGCTCGAGGTCTTCTCGCTGCCGCTGTACCTGCTCTGCGCGCTGGCCCGTCGCCGGCGTCTGCTGAGCCAGGAGGCGGCGATGAAGTACTTCCTGCTCGGCGCGTACGCCTCGGCGTTCTTCCTGTTCGGTGTGGCGCTGATCTACGGCTTCACCTCCGGCATTCCCGGCCGGGAGGCGGGGGTCGACTTCGCCACAATCAACGCGGCGGTGACCGAGTCGCCGGCCAGCCCGGTCCTGCTCTTCGCCGGTATGGCGCTGCTGTCCATCGGCCTGCTCTTCAAGGCCGCCGCTGCCCCGTTCCACGTGTGGACGCCGGACGTCTACCAGGGCGCTCCGACGCCTGTCACCGGCTTCATGGCGGCCTGCACCAAGGTCGCCGCGTTCGGCGCGCTGCTGCGGGTCTTCCACGTGGCGTTCGCCGGTGCCGGCTGGGACTTCACCCCGGTGCTCGGCGCGGTGGCGGTGCTGACGATGCTCGTCGGCGCGGTGCTCGCGGTCACGCAGACCGACATCAAGCGGCTGCTCGCGTACTCGTCGATCGCCAACGCCGGTTACCTGCTGGTCGGCGTGCTAGCGCCGAGCCGCGACGGGCTCTCCGGCACGATGTTCTACCTGGTGGCGTACGGCTTCTCGGTGCTCGCCGCGTTCGCGGTGGTGACACTCGTCCGCGACGCCGACGGGGAGGCGACCCACCTGTCCCGCTGGGCAGGGCTGGGTCGGCGTTCCCCGTTCTACGCCGGGCTGTTCACGTTCATCCTGCTGGCCTTCGCCGGTATCCCGCTGACCAGCGGCTTCACAAGCAAGTTCGCGGTCTTCGGGCCGGCGCTGGACAGCGGGCACGGCTGGCTGGTGATCGCGGGTGTGCTGACCAGCATGGTGTTGGCGTTCCCGTACCTGCGGGTCGTGGTGATGATGTGGCTGTCCGAGCCGGGCGAGTCCACCCCGACGGTCACTGTGCCCGGCGGGCTCACCTCCGCCGCGCTGATGATCGGCGTGCTGGCCACCTTGGCGCTGGGCATCGCCCCGGCGCCGCTGCTGGATCTCGCCAACGGAGCCGCCGAATTCGTTCGCTGAGGCCGACCTCGGTCACCGGGGGCCGACACGCTCGAGGGCGTGTCGGCCCCCGGTCGTATCCCCGACCCGGAGCAGGTCGAACGCATGTGGCATGGTTGATAGCGTGGTGAATCCGGCTGGCGAGCGTTCAGGTGCCACCGGCTCCGGCGGTCGCCGGGGTCGGGCGAGCACGAGTCAGTTCGGCGCGCTCGGCCTCCATCTCGCCGATTCCCGCGTCGAGGCGTCCGTGCTGGGCCTGCTGGACCAGGTCGAGGTCGAGTTGCGGGCCAGTGTGGCAAGCGCCGACCCGTTCGTGACCGAGGCCGCCCGGCATCTCGTCGAGGCCGGAGGGAAGCGCTTCCGGCCGCTGCTGGTGGCGCTGGGCGCCCAGTTCGGCGATCCCAACGCCGCACAGGTCGTTCCGGCGGCAGTGGTGATGGAGCTCACCCACCTGGCCACGCTCTACCACGACGACGTGATGGACGAGGCGGCCGTGCGCCGGGGTGCGCCGAGCGCGAACTCCCGCTGGACCAACTCGGTCGCCATCCTGGTCGGCGACTACCTCTTCGCCCGTGCCGCGGACATCGCGGCCGACCTGGGCCCCGAGGCCGTCCGGTTGCAGGCGCGTACGTTCGCCCGCCTGGTGCACGGCCAGATCGCGGAGACGGTGGGCCCGCGTCCCGGTGACGATCCCGTGGCGCACTACCTGAGTGTGATCGCCGAGAAGACCGGCTCCCTGATCGCCACGTCGGCCCGCTTCGGCGGCATGTTCGGTGGCGCCCCCAGCGAGCACGTCGAGGCCCTGGCCGGGTACGGCGAGACGATCGGCGTCGCCTTCCAGCTCTCCGACGATCTGCTGGACATCGCCTCCGAGTCGGTGCAGTCGGGCAAGACGCCCGGCACTGACCTGCGCGAGGGCGTTCCGACGCTGCCGGTGCTCTACGCCTGCGCGGCGGACGACTCCGACGCGTCCTCGGTGCGGCTGCGGGAGATCCTGGCGACCGGCCCGCTCGTCGACGACGCGTTGCACGCCGAGGCCCTGGGGCTGCTGCGGGAGAGCCCGGCGCTGAAGCGGGCGCGCGAGACCGTGCGGAGCTACGCCGAGGACGCCCGCGCCCAACTGGCGCCGCTTCCCGAGACCCCGTCGCGTCGGGCGCTGGAGTCGCTCTGCGACTACATCGCCGACCGCACCAGCTGACCTCGTACGCCGGCCCTACGTGGGCTGACCTGGACGGAGCAGCAGGCGGCTGCCGGTGAGCATGAGGGCGGCGGCGAGCAGCATTGACACCGCCGCTGTAGCCCACATCGTCGGGTAGCCGAGGTGCGCGGCCAACGGACCGAGGGTCAGTGGGCCGAGACAGCCGCCCGCGTACACCCCGGTCTGGGTGATCGACGTGGCGGCGGCCGGTGCCTGCGGGTGCAGCTGGACCACCGCGAAGTTCATCAGGCCGGGCCAGGCCCACCCCAGGCCGAAGCCGAGCACCACGCCCACGACGAGCGGCACCGTGCCGGCCAGCGCGAGCAGCCCGATTCCGCATGCCCCGACCACGAGCATCCCGGCGATGACAGCGATGTGACCGCTGGCACGTCGGTCGGCCAGCCAGCCGGCACCCACCCGGGCCGCCACGCATACCGCGCTGCCCAGGGTGAGGGTGAGGCCGGCGAGACCCGGTGAGAGGCCCCGGGCGGCGGCGGAGTCCACCAGGAACGTGCCGAGCCCGTTGGCGGCCGCCGCCGCCAACGTCGCCGCCGCGCCGATCACCACGAGCGCCGCCGTGGCGCCGCCGGCCCGGGCGGCGGCGGCCCGCCGAGCCCGACCCGACACCTGCCGGGGTACGGCGGGCAGCGTCGTCAGAGCCGCGACGGCGGCGGCCACGAACGCCCAGCGCCAGCCGGCGGTGAGCGCGATGGTTGGCACCGCCGCCCCCGCAAGCAGGGTGGAGACCGGAATGGCCGCCTGCTTGACACCGAACGACAACCCCTGCCGGCCCGGTGGCACGTGCTCGGCCAGCGCGGCGTTGCTCGCCAGTTGGCCGAGGGCGTTCGCGGCGGCGCTGAGCGCCAACAGCCCGAGCAGCACCGGGTACGACCTGGCGAGCGCCGCGATGGCCAGCATCGACGCCGCGGCCAGCACGATGCCGCAGCGGGCCACCACTGCCGGACCGTGCCGCTCGACGAGGCGGCCGGAGGGGACCGAGGCCAGCGCGCTGACACCGAAGTAGACGGCCACCGCCAGGCCCAGGCCGGCCGGGGAGAAGTCGAGGTCGGCGGCCATCTGCACGGCCAGGCCGCCGAGCAGGAAGACAGGCAGTACGCAGGCCACGGTGGTGGCGACGGCACCGGCGCTGGCCCGGATCGGGCGGGTCCGGGAGGCGTCCGGAGCAGAGGTGAGAGGCGTGTTGGTCATCGTCCGGCTAACCTACGCGAGTCATGTCAGGCGACTCTCGGTGACCGTTGACGCACGAACAGTGGATGGTGATCTGGCATCCTCGACCCGAACAGGCATTTCGCACCCGCTCTGTTTTTCATATGGTGTAAGTCCCCGGCGGCGGAGGTGGTTGTGCGCGACCCCTTGGCGGAACCTTCGGACCTGATCCGCAGTGTGTCTCGCGCACTGCGGGTTCTGGAGTCGGTCGGTCGCGCCCCGAAGGGCCTGACTGTCAAGCAGATCGCCCGACGGTGCGAGCTGACAGTGGCCACGACCTACCACCTGGTCCGCACCCTTGCCTACGAGGGCTACGTGATCCGTCGGGAGGACGGAACGTACATCGTGGGGCTTGAGGTCGCCGACCGTTACCGGGAGCTGGTGACCGCGTTCCGGGGCCCGCCCGCCGTGGGTGAGACGTTGCGGAGGGCTGCCGTGGAAACCGGCTACAGCCACTACCTGGGCCGGTTCGTGGGCGGCCAGGTCGCCCTCACGGCCATGGCCGAGGGTCACCGCTCGCCCTACCTGGAGGATCTGGTTCCCGGGTTCGACGAAGGGGCGCACGCGACAGCGCTCGGCAAGTGCCTGCTCGCCACACTGACCGCCGAGCAGCGGTTCCGCTACCTGCGTGAGTACGGCATGCGCCCGTTCACAAACGCCACGCTCACCACCACCGAGACGTTCGAGGCCGACCTGGCAGCCGGTGACCGGCGCGGCATGCAGCTGGAGCTGGGGCAGTTCCGTCAGGGTGTGGCCTGCGCGGCGGTGCTTGTCGCGCCGGACAAGGACATGGAACGCCGCGTCGTGCTCGCCTGCGCCCTCCCGGCGAGCGAGATGATGACCTCCGCGCGGGTCGTACGCGCCAAGCTGCTCACTGTGGCCCGCGCGGTCGCCGACGGCATCGCCGCCGACCACTGACCCGACCGACGGCCGAAGGGCCCCCTGCCAGGCTGGCAGAGGGCCCTTCGGGGGGCAATGCGCGGGTTGGCCTCGTCCGCCCTCGGGTTGCTGCCCACGCCACGGTTGGCGTTGTTGGTCAGCGGTCGCCGGCCCACGCATGAACCGGACATGAACACCTCTCCGGCACGGGCCGTCTGACCTCGGGCTGAACCGATCGGCGTGACGGCACGTATACCCGAGCGGACGCACCGCCGGACCCCGCGCCGGAAGTGAGGAGACCGCCATCAGCGACCACGACGCCCAACTGCTCCGGGCGCTGCACGACGAGCACGCGGAAGCGCTGTACGCGCACGCCCTGCGGCTCGTCAACGGCGACCGGCAGCGGGCCGAGGACCTGGTGCAGGAGACGCTGCTGCGAGCCTGGCGGCATCCCGAGTCCCTCGATCCGCGACGCGGCTCCGTACGCGCCTGGCTGTTCACTACCGCCCGCAACCTGGCCATCGACGCCTGGCGGCGACGGTCCACACGGGTCGGTGAGGTGTTCACCGACGAGCTGCCCGAGCCGCCGGACGCCGTCGACGAGGCCGAGCGCGCGGTGGAGGCGTGGACGGTCGCCGAGGCGTTGAACCGGCTCACACCGACCCACCGTGAGGTGCTCGTCGAGTGCTTCTACCAGGGGCGGTCGGTGGCCGAGGCGGCGTCCCGCTTGGGGGTGCCGCCGGGCACCGTGAAATCGCGCACCCACTACGCGCTGCGCTCACTACGGTTGGTCCTGGCCGAGATGGGGGTGACGGGATGACACGGTGCGAGTTCGCGCACGACGACGGCGCGTACGTGCTGGGCGCCCTGGCTCCCGCCGAGCGGGCGGCGTACGAGCGGCACCTCGGAGGGTGCGCCTCCTGCCGGGACGCTGTCGCCGAGATCGCTGTGTTGCCCGGGCTGCTCGGCCGGCTCGACCCGGCGGGCCTGGAGCAGTTCCTGCCGCCGCCGGCACCGCCCCGGGTGCCCACGTTGCTGGAGGAGGCACGGAACCGTCGACGCCGCGAGCGGTCCGCGACGCGCCGCCGGTACGCGCTGACCGGGCTGGCCGCCGCCGCGCTGGCGGTCGTGGTCGGTGCCGGCACGGCAGCCGTGCTGCCCCGCCAGACCGCCCCGCCCCGCACCCCCGACGCGCAGGCCACCCGCCCCGGCCCGCAGGCGTCGATGGTCGCCATGCGGCCTGTGGCGTCCACCGGGCCGGTGCACGCCGAGATCGGGCTCAGCGGCACCAAGTGGGGAACCGTCGTGACAATGCACTGCGGCTACGACGCGCGGACCAGTTACGGCAAGGCGTACCCGTTCCGGTTGGTGGCGCGCGGCCCGAACGGCGCCAGCGAGCAGATCGGCTCGTGGCTCGCCGCTCCGGGCGACGACCTGCGGTTCACCGGCATGACCCGGTTCACCGACGCCGAGCTGGTGAGCGTCGAGCTACAGCGGGCCGACGGGACACCTCTGCTTACCTACCTGGTCCCCTGAGCAGGTAGGTCAGGCGGCGACGACGGGCACCTCGGCAGCGGCGGCACGCGTGCGTGCCCGATTATGGCGGGCGTGCCGGACGGCGTCGGCGGTGAAGACGACGAGGGCGACCCAGACCAGCGCGAACCCGGCGAGGCGGGCCGGTGGCATCGGTTCGTTGAAGATCAGCACGCCGCAGACGAGCTGGAGGATCGGCGCCACGTACTGGATCATGCCGAGGCCGGTCAGCGGCAGCCGGTTGGCGGCGCCAGCGAAGAGCAGCAGCGGGATCGCTGTGGCCGCGCCCGCCAGCACCAGCAGGGCGGTGTGCCCGGCCGACACGTGCCCGAAGGTCAGCTCTGCGTTGCGGGTCAGCCAGGCCAGGTAGCCCAGCGCGGGCAGCGCCAGCACCGCCGACTCGACGAAGAGCCCTTCGGCAGCCGGCAGCCCGAGCCGCTTCTTGACCAGGCCGTAGCCGGCGAAGCTGAAGGCCAGCGTCAGGGACAGCCAGGGCAGGTGGCCGTAGTCCACTGTGAGCACGGCGACCGCCGACCCACTGATGCCCAACGCCACCCACTGCATCGGGCGCAGCCGCTCCCGCAGCACAGTGACCCCGAGCAGCACCACCACGAGCGGGTTGATGAAGTAGCCGAGCGCGGTCTCCACCACCCGACCGGAATCGACCCCGTAGATGTAGGTGCCCCAGTTGACAGCGATCAACGCGGCAGCGGCCACGATCCCGGCCATCGCCCGCGGCCGGCCCAGCAGCGCCCGCAGGAAGCCGACGTTGCGCAGCGCACCCAGCAGCAGGGCCACGAAGACCACCGACCAGACGATCCGGTGGGCGAGGATCTCCATCGGGCCGGCGGGTTGCAGCAGCTTGAGGTAGAGCGGAAAGAACCCCCACATCAGGTACGCGCCGAAGCCGTAGAGGTATCCCAGGCGGAGAGGCGTCACGTCTCCACCGTAAGGGGTGAGCTGCTGCTTTGTTCCTTTCCGGTGAGCGGGGTCACGGGTGGCCTCCGGTCGAGGTTCATCCACCGCTCCGGGGCGTCCAGCGGCGTGAAGCCCACCCGCGCGTACACCTCGTGCGCGTCGTTGGTGCATAACAGGATCCGGCGTACGCCCAGGTCGGCCAGGTGGTCGCGGACCGTTTCGGCCAGCCAACCGCCGAGCCCGAGACCCCGGGCGGCGCGGTCGACGTACACGTCGCAGAGCCAGGCGAAGGTGGCGCCGTCGGTCACCACCCTGGCCACAGCTACCTGACGGCCGTCCCCGGGCCGGTAGACACCGAACGGCAACGACCCCGCGAACGCCCGGCCGACAGTCTCCCGATCCCGCCCCAGCGCCCAGTACGCGTCGGTGGACAGCCAGTGATGGACCAGATCCAGGTCGAGCCGGGCGGGATCGGCGCTGATCAGGTGGCCGTCGCTGCGGGTCGAAGAGAACACGTCGGCGACGCTAACCGACCCGGCCGGCCTGCGCGCCGACCAATTCCCGGAGTCTGGTCAGCAAACCGCCCGGCTCCGTCGGAGCCGGGCGGCGCAGGTCGGGTGATGGTCGGTCGTCGGTCAGTCCCGGTCGAGGACGGCGCCCAGGATCCAGGTCACGATGCTCACGAACAGGGCACCGAGCACGGCGGCTGGCCAGAAGCCGTCCACCGAGAACGGCAGCCCGGCCTGGTCGGCGATCCAGCTGGTGAGCAGGAACAGCAACCCGTTCACCACAAGCGCGATGAGGCCAAGGGTGAGCAGGTAGAAGCCGCAGCCGACGGTCTTGATGATCGGTTGGAGCACCGCGTTGACCACACCGAAGATCGCCGCCACCAGAAGCAGCGTGGTGACCGTCTCGACAGTGGAACTCGATTCCAGGTCGATGCCCGGAATGACGAGTGTGGCCAACCAGAAGGCCAGCGCCGTCGTGGCCAGCCGAATCAACAACCCCTTCAGAAAACCCATGGCCGGGATCGTGCCACGGACCAGCCAGCGACGTAACCGGCCGGTTGACCATGCGAGGCCGGGCTCACCTCCGCGCCGGCCGCCCGATCAGCTGGGCTTCGATAGGGGTGGGGGAGAGCAGCGCCCAGCGCAGGGCACGGCGGTTCACCACCGCCACCATGTCGTCCCGGATCCGGGTGAGCCAGTCAGCCGAGCCGCCCAGCCCCAACGCCGCACCGGCAAGCGCGGCCTCCGCCGCGTGCAGCGGCTGAAGCACCGCCAGGTCGACGCGGCTCAGCGCGTCCACATCCGCCGGGGTCAGCTCGTCGCGCACCACGAGGGTGGCCCGCCACCGAGGGCCCGGCTCGCTCTCGACGGCCACCGGCCCGGCGTCGACAACAAGCAGCAACGGCCGCAGCGCCGTGCCCACCCCGTCGGCGACCGGCCGACCCGGCGGGATCAGCGGGATCGTCCCGCCCGGTGCACCCACCCCCCGGACGAACGGCTCCCAGGCGCGCGGTCGCGCCGTCTGCACCACTACCAGCGCGCCAAGAGCCATCGCCCGCAGCGCCACCAACTGGGCGGCCCGCACCCCACCCACCAACAGCACCCGTGTGCTCTCCGGGCGGAACAGCCGCACGGTGACCGCGCCGCCGTGCCGGTTCGTGCCGACCATCATTCCGGCCCCGCCCAGGGTCAGCTCCCAGTCGTCGAGCGCGGGCCCCGGCTGCACGCCGGGGGCGGCCAGCGCCAACGGCAGCGTGCCGGCCAGTCCGGCCAGGTGCGCGCCGTCGAGCCGCCGCAGCCCACCACCGAGGCCGGTCACCAGGCGCTCCAGCGCCTCGACGGCCACCGTCAGCTCGGCAGGGGTTCCGGCCGCGAGGCGTACCGTCAGCTCGGTCGGCGTTTCGCCCGTGCCGCCGGCCGGCGGCGGGCCGGCGCACAGTGACACAGTGGTCGCGGTCGCCGGCAACGCGAGGAGCCGGGGCACCAGCGGCCGCGCGGCGGCGCCGCCGGCCTCCGGCCAACGGACCAGCCGGAACGTGGCCTGGACCAGGGTGCCGCACCGCAGCACCGGCCAGGACTCCCGCACCGGGCCGCCGTCGAGATGGGCCAACTCGCTGAGAACGCGAAGCGCAGCGGGTACGCCGAGCGGCCGGGCGTTCAGCGGCCCGAGTCGACGGACGATCCGGCGCGCCGTGCCGGTGAGCACCCGGCGCAGATCCTCCTCCGACCAGCCGTCCACCCGCAGCACACGGACCGCCAGCACCGCCCGCTCCCGCCCGGCGAGCCGACCGTCGGTGAGCTGCCGGTACGACGTGCCGACCGTTCCGCCCGCCGCCGGCACGGGTGCCGGTGTGCCGGAGAGCAGCAGCTGGATCCGCAGTGGCGGGACGTCCGGCCCCGGCGTGGGCAGCAGCGCGGCCGGTGCGGGGATCGCCCGGGACGCGTCCCCCAGCAGATCCCCCGGGTCGCCGAGCTCCAGCAGCACCACCAGGCCGCCGGTGTCCTCCAGAACCGCCGCCGGCCCACCGGACAGCTCCGTCGAGCGGATCACCGCACCCGGCGCCACCAGGTCGAGTAGCTCGGTGGGGCCGGCCTGCCCGGCCAGCGCCCGGCGACGGGTCAGGTGCCCACAGGCTGTGCCCAGCCACTCGAAGAGCCACCGACCCCGGACCCTGACCGCGGCGACTGCCACGAGCAGCACCGCCGCCAGCAGGGCCGCGACCGTGAGCGGCGTCCCCCGGTCCAGGGCGGCCACGACGAGTGCGACGGCGACCTGCCCGGTGACCAGTTGGCCGGCGCGCAACCCGCTGCCCGGTCGCCCTCCGACCGGAGCCCTTCGGGCGACAGACCGCCTGCGTAGTGCGTCGCGCTCGTCGGCGCCGCCAGACGTGCCCGGCCCGGTGCCGACGCGTGTGCCGTGCCCGGTGGGCGCGGGCCTGCCGGTGCCCGTGCCTGTTTCCGGGGCGCTGGACGGGTCGCTCCAGGGGGGTGCGGTCGGCCGGCCAGCGGGCCAGGTGCCGGCCGCGCCCGGGTCGGAGCCGACCGGGACCGCTGGCTGCTGCCCTCCGGTGGTGATCGCCGGCACGGCACCTCCTCGACCAGTGTGGACCGTGTCGAGGCGGCAGGCCCCGGCCGGCCGAGTGGGCCCGCCGGTCCGCTGCGGGACCGCTCCGGCGGCCCGTCACACGCCGCGACATGGCTGCTGCACATCGTAAGTGACCGATGGCCTTCGTAGTTGTCCACAGGGGAGTGGAGCGGGGTAGCAGAACCGCTACCGTGCCGCTACCGTCAGCCACGAAGTTCATCGCTGACCCGCGTCCACCGTGCTCATCGACCGGGCCACGCGAGCGATGCGCCCCCACGGCGAGCGCGTCGACGGCCAGACACGACCGAGGAGACGAGGTGACGTCCGGGTGTCCCAAACCCAGGCAGAAGCGGCGGTGATGCAGCAGACCGCTGCGAAGTTCGAGCAGGTGGACCAGTCGTTGCAGTCCATGCTTACCGGCCTGCTGGCCGAGCTGGAGGTGTTGCAACAGGCATGGCGTGGCGCCGGAGGGCGCTCGTTCGAGCAGGTCAAGCAGCAGTGGTCGCAGGACCAGGCGGCGCTGCACCGGGCGCTGCGGGAAACCGCCGGTGCCATCCGCACCGCCGGCCGGCAGTACGACGTCTCGGACGACGAGGCGGCCAGCCGGGTGTCCGGCACCAACCGTGGCGGCATCCAGCTGCCGCTCTGACCCGCTGGAAAGGGAGCTTCGATGGACAACGGTGTGCTGGTCGTCAACTTCGCCGCGCTGCAACAGGCCGGCGCTGACATCCAAAAGGCGCTGAACACGCTCGACTCGCAGCTCGGCCAACTCGAACGCGACGCCGCCCCTCTGGTGGCCGGCTGGGCGGGCGAGGCACGACAGGCGTACGAGCAACGCCAGAAGCGGTGGCAGTCCGCCTCGCAGGACCTCCAGGCGATGCTGCGCGCCATCAAGTTGGCGGTGGACGACTCCGCCGCCGACTATCTGGACACCGAGAAGAAGAACACCGGGCTGTTCCAGTGAAACCGGCGGGCCGGGAGCGCTGACCGACGTCGCGTCGGCGCTCCCGGCCGCCTTCCCTGATGATGAGCCGCCCGGGTTGCGGCACGCCGGCTGCGCGCGGTGCCGGGGTCAGGTCGGCTCGGCCGGACGCCAGCGTCGACGTGCCCCTCGGGGCAGCACCAGGGCGAGCAGCACCACGGCGACCGCCACAGTGCCGATCACCGCGCCGACCGCCAGAGCCCGGTCCCGTGCCGTGGCACGGCGTTCCTGGCGGGCGAGCAGCACCGGGTCGGCCCGGTCGTCGGCAAGCGCGGCAACCGGCCGAGGGGCCGTGGCGCCGCCGCCGGTCTCGGTGACCGCTCGATAGGGGTTCAGCACACCGGCGCCGTACCCGCCGCCGTGGCCCGCGCCGGGCGCCGGGTCGGCCGTCGCGACGATCCGCTGCGCCACCTGAGCGGCGGTCAACTCGGGCCGGTACGACCGCAGCAGCGCAGCGGTGGCGGCCACGAACGGCACCGCGTAACTGGTGCCCTCGACCCGCTGGTGACCCTGACCGGGTGCGGCCACAAGCACGTCGCTGCCCGGTGCCACCAGGTCGACGTACGCGCCGATCTGGGAGAAGGCCGCCCGTGCGCCGTCCACGGCGATCGCACCCACCCCGAGCACACCGTCGTACGCGGCGGGGAACGGGCGAGGGTTCCCGCTGTCGTGCAGGTTGCCGGCGGCGGCCACAAGCACCACGTCCCGGTCAAGGGCGTACTGCACCGCGGCGCGGACCTGCGGGTCGTCGGTGTACAGCACGACGGAGAGGTTCACCACGTCGGCGTCGTGGTCGACGGCCCAGCGGATCGCTCGGGCGAACTCGTCGGCGCTTACCGTACGTCCCGATTCCCGCCCCTGCACCACCTGCTGCTCACTCACCCGTACCGGCAGGATCCGGGCACCCGGGGCGAGGCCGTGGAAGGCGATGCCGGATCGGGGGGTCGCCGCGATGATGCTCGCGACGCCGGTGCCGTGGCCGGCGCAGTCCCGCCCGCCGTCCCCGCCCGGGTCGAGCAGGTCGGTGCCCGCCCGCACCCGCCCGGCCAGTTGAGGATGCACCCGGTCGACCCCGGAGTCGACGACCGCGACGGTCACTCCGGCTCCGGTCGTCAGCGGGGTGAGCCGTGCGGGGTCGTACCGTTGCTGTGGCCAGGGTGTGGCATCCACCGGCCGGACGGGCGCGAATGGGGTCGCGCAGGCCGGTGCCTCCCGGAGTGCGGCGTGAGCGGCCGCGGGCGGAAGGACCGCGCCGGTCAGCAGGGCTGCCGACAGACCGGCCAGGACCGGGCGCGCGATCGACAGCGACATCGACGGCCTCCGTATCGTGTCGGCTCCGGAACGGGATGTTATCGCCTCGCCGACACCTCGGCGGGCCGCCGCCGGCCAGCCATTGTGATCTTGATACCACCTTGTAGGTTGTACGCGATACCTGTGGCCTGTTCTCGGAAGGGGAGGTGGCCGTGACCGAATGGGAGCCGGCCACGGAGGCCGAGGTGGCGATGCGGGAAGCCCTGCGCGCCAATGACCAGGAGCTCTACTTCCGCCTCCTGTCCCGTACCGATCTGTTGTTGCCGGTCTCCGCGCCGACGCCGCCCGGCCAGCCGCCCTCCGGTTGGGGCACCTGGACCACCGGCGGCCGGACCCACGTACTGGCCTTCACCTCCTCCGCCGCGCTGCGCGCCTGCCTCGGCGAGCACACCGCCGGCACCCGCCGCGTCCCGTTCGCCGACCTCGCCCTGGGCTGGCCCAACCATGAGTGGTGGCTCGCGGTCAACCCGGGGTTGCCCGTCGAGGGCTACCTGCCGGCCTGGTTCGTCTCCCAGCTCTCGCGTGGCGATGTCCGGCTGCCCGGCCGGGCCATGGGTGCCCGCGCACGGCTGGAACGCGCCGAGACCCTGGCCCGGTCCAGAGCCGGTACGACCAGCCGGGATGCCGCACCCGGCACCGGGCCGGCACCGGCGGCCACCCCGTCCGCGCGTCCCTCGCCGACGACCGCCGTCCCTCCGGTAGGTGGGTCGACGGTGCCGACCCCCACACCTGGGACGGGCGGGTTGTCGCGAGGGTCCGGTGTGGACGACATGCCCGCCGCCGGCCAGCGGCACCCGACCGGCCCGCCCCGGCCGGCGCGATCCGATGCCGGCGCATCCCGGTACGCGGCGTTGGCTCCCCCCGACCGACCCGCTCCCGTACCGACCGACTCGGCCGGCGCGGGCTGGCCGCCCGCGAGCCGGCCGGCCGCCGACACCGACGACCCGGCTGCGGCCAACGGCAGTGTCCCGGACGGTCGGCGCTCCTTCTTCGAACCGACATCGGGTCGGAGCCGTCCGTCCGGCACCACCCCCGGTGACGTCCGCCCCGGCGACCGCGCGGTGCCGCCATCCCGGTTCGCCCGGGGCAGCCAGCCCTTCCCGCGCCGCCGCCCCGCCGACGACGGCCCCACCCGGGCCTTCCCGATGCCGCCACCGGCCACCGCCGGGCCACCGGCCGGCGACCTGGGCGCACCCAGAGGGGTACGCGCGCCCTCGGCGAGCGAGGAGGCCACCCAGCCTCTGCCACCCCGCCGCCCCGATCCGCTGGCTCACGAGCCCACCCGTGCCTTCCGGGTGCCCGGTACGGCCGCCGGCGCGCCTGCGCCGCACCCGGCCGGGCGACCCTCGGAGGACGAGACCCAGGCGATCCCGCGCGGCCGGCCGATCGACCCGCGCCAGTTCGAGCCCGCGGAGGAGGTACCGCCATCGGTGGCGGAGCCGGTCTCCGGGCCGCCCGGTTCACGGCGGGGCTTCACGCCCATCGTCATCGAGGGCACCATCATCGAGGCCCGCGACCTCACCGACACGCCCGAACCGGACGCCCGGGTCGAGGCAGCCCCCCGCCCCGGCCCGACCACCGCCCCGCCACCGTTCGACAAGCCCGACGCGCCTGTTCCCGACCCGGCGCCGTTCGGCACGTCCGCTTCCGACGCGGCGCCGTTCGGGGCTTCCGCTTCCGACCCGGCTCCGCCGGTCCGACCTGTGCCGTCCGAGCCGAGCCTTTTCGAGCCTGCGGCCGCGCGCCGGATGTCCGCGCCGGCAGACGCCGGCCCCGACGTGGTCGGCGAGCGTCCGGTGGATGCCGACGCGGGTGGCCCGCGCGCCGACGACCGTGCCGGCACCCCGGTCGTTGATGAACGCGCGGGCTTCGGCGCGTCGCCCGTCGACGTGAGCGGTGCGGGCCGGATCGACTCGGACTGGATCGGCGCGGACCGGCTCGGCGGGGACGACCGTGCGGCGCCGGTAGGCGAGCACGTAGGGAGCCTGCTTCCCCCGATCGCTCCGAACGTCAACGGATCACCCTCCCCAGCGGCTGCGGACGGTGAATCGCCCTCCCCGGTGGGTGCGGACGCTGGTGCGTCGCCCTACCCGGTGGACAGCGGCGTGGAGACGGCACGCGTCGACGCGACCGCCCGCGACAGCGCAGCGCCCCCGGTCGCGGACGGGCAGCGCCCACCGGCCGACGCGCCAGCGCCGGTGGACTTCGAGCCGGCAAACACCGTCGAGGAGGACCTGCTCAGCGCGGCCGGTGCCGGCAGCACTGACACGTTCCTGTCCACCCTTCTGCTGGCCCGGGTGCTGCTTCCGGCAGCACCGGATTCGGCGCGCGGCAGCCGGCCCGGCGACCCCGGTTTCGTCTGGCGCACCGCGCAACTCGACGGCGAGACGTACGTAGTGGTCTACACGTCGCCGGAGCGCCTCGCCGACCACACCGAGGGCGATGTCGACACGGTCCGGGTGAAGTTCGCCCAGCTGATCCGGCGCTGGCCGGACGAGGACTGGTCGTTCGCCGTCAACCCGGGCACGCCTGTCGGTGCCAAGCTGCCCGGCGAGCAGATCGTCGCGCTGGCCAACTGGGCCGCCGAGGTGGGACTCGGCGACGACCTCGAAGTGGATCCGCAGGAGCCGGCGGCCGTGGAGGAACCCGCTGCCCGCCCTCGGTACGCCCCGGCTGCTGTCGACCCGACCCGTCCGACGGTGATGCAGAAGGCGATCGCGCCGAGCCAGCTCGCGTACTACCTGGAGCGCGGGTACGACAGGGTCTCCGGTTTCGTGCACCGTGCGGGGGAGTTGGCGCACCTGACCACGCCTGCCGAGCTGCACGACGCGCTCGGTCTCAGCTACCCGGGATCGCCGTTCGTGCGGGACGCCGAGGAGATCTACGTGTTGCGCTGGCCGGCGCACCGGCCCAGCCTCTACCGGATCCCGTACGGCGGGCAGAACGAGGCGGCGATGCGGGCCATGGAGGGCTGGGTAATCGAACGCCCGCCGTTCCGCGGCAACGGGTTCGCCCCCGGCGAGAGCAGTGACGTGGTGGCGGAGTTCAAGGTGGACAGCGTGCGGCTTCCGCACGGCGCGCAGCTCTGGCGGATCGGTGGGGACGGCACCGAGCGGGTGGTCGCGGTGCTCGACACGGACGCCGTGGTGTGGCGACGGGTCGGGGAGGCGTGATGCGGGACGGCTACGTGGCCCGCTGGCGGGGCCGGGAGTATCAGGCAAGCCCGGACGGCGACGACATCCGCCTGTACCAGCCGGAGCCGGCTGAGGGCTTCGAGGAGGTCCGGCCCGGCCGGTACGTGCGGGTGCTGCCGGCGAGTGAGATCGAGGACCTGGCGTACGTGCGGACCACCTGCACGTGGCAGGGGCAGCCGTTCATCGTGCTCGGTGAGCACGACGCGTGGCTTCGCGTGGAGTACACGGGTGGGCGTTGGCCGGTGGCCGAGGCGATGCGGTTGGAGGTCTTCGACTTCGGCGTCTACCAGGGTTGGGCGCCGGCCGCCGAGGTCACCGACCTGCGGGAGCAGCGGGTCTGACAGTTCAGGACTTGGCCCAGCGCAGGATCTCGCCGAGCACCAGATCCGGGGCCTCCAGGTGCGGAAAGTGGCCCACCTCGTCCAGTAGCCGCCACTCGTAGGGTGCGACGACGTACCGGCCCGAACCGAGGGCGGTACGCGGCAGGGCGGCGACGTCGCGCGCGCCGTGCAGTTGCAGGGTGGGTGTGACCAGGGGCTTCTGCATCAGGCGAACGAACCGGTAGCCGTGCAGCCGCAGCGCCGATCGGAACGCCCAGCGGTATCCCTCCATGGCGCAGAAGGCGGCCTGCGGAATGCGCATGGCCTCCCGGCACCGCTCGGCGTACGCCTCGAAGTCCTGGCTGACGGTCCAGCGCGGCCCGCCCCAGCGGCGCAGGATCTCCCCGACTGCCGCCGCGCCGTCGCGGGTCAGCACGTGCTCGTAGCGGGGGAGTTGGAACTTGAGCGCGGAGGTGGAGGCGGCGAACTGGCCGCGCGGGTCGGCGAAGATGGCGGCGCGCAGCCGAAGCGGGTGCGGTGCCCCCAACACCACGAGTCTGCGGACGAGGGACGGGTGGAACGAGGCCACCGTCCAGGCGACCATGCCGCCGACGCCACTGCCGACCACCGTCGCGGACCGTTCGCCGAGCGCGCGGATCAGTCCGGCGACGTCGGCGGCGAGTGTGTAGCCGTCGTACCCTCGGGGTGGTTTGTCGCTGGCGCCGTAGCCGCGCAGGTCGACGGCGACCGCCCGGAAGCCGGCGTCGGCGACCGCCGGGAGCATCTGGTGCCAGGCCCACCAGTGCTCGGGGAAGCCGTGCAGGAACAGCACCATCGGCCCGGTGCCGGCCTCGACCACGTGGAAGCGGCTGCCGTTGGCGCCGACGAAGCGGTGCGTCCACGGCCCCTCGGTGAGGACGCAGGATTCGTCGACGGCGTCGCCGCGCTGGTCGGTCATGCGCTCAGCCTAGGTCCCGTGGCACAGGGCACGGTCCGGGCCCGTCCGGGGTGGTCCGCTGTTCGACCGGCGACGGTACGGTGGCTCACTCGGAGATGATGCTTCTGGCCAGCCCTGGGCCGCAGCTGATCCGTGCCCGCGCGGGTCCGATCCGCAGCGTGACGAAGCTCCCGGTCCGTAGCTCGCCGGCGTCCGGGCCGTGCAGGGCGTATTCGGTGCCGTCCTCGCTGACGAGCCGGTAGCAGGGGCCGGTGCCGCCCTGGGTGATGGTGCCGCTGATCAGGTCGGTCTGCCGCAGGTCGCTGGGCGGGCTCGGCTTGGCAGCGGGCGGGCGCATCGTCGGCGGCACGGTGGAGGACAGCGGAGGGTCGGTGACGGACGGCGACGGCGGTGCTGGAGGGGCGGTCGCGCCCGACGCGGACGGGTCGGTCGGGGGCGGCGTCGGTGTGATTGTCGGCGTGAGCGGGGTGGTGCCGCCCTCGGCGGGTGTGGTGGCGTCTCGGGGGCTGGCGCACGCGATAATCGTCAGCAGCGGGAGAAGCAGGAGCAGGGCGCGGGGGGTTGTCAGCACGTCTCTTCGACGCAGGTCAGGGCGCTGCGGTTCCGGCGGGAGGCCAGCTCGGGCGGCGTGGGCCCGCTGGTGTCGGAAACGGCAGCGGCGCCCGGGGAGAACCCCGGGCGCCGCCGTCGTGCTGCTGCGGTACTAGGAGATACGGATCTTCATCGAAGTGCCGTCCTGCTCCTGAACCTTGATCTTGACACCGGCTGCGGGAAGCTTGACGCCGTGGTTCGGCAGCTCCTCGTAGAAGTACTGCTTGGTGTCGTCGAACAGCGGCTCCGCGTCCTGGCCACGGATGTACTGCGGCTGGCTGTTGAGGCGCAGCGTGAACGAGTCGGCCTTCTTGAGGCTGAACGGCGCGTCGTACATCTGGATACGAGCACGCCAGGGAGCCCCGGTCAGGTTGTAGATCGGGCGCGGGTGCGCGTCGATGTACAGGTTCCGACCCTCACCCGGGTGGGCGACGGTGTTGTTGTCGGGCCAGCGGGTGTTCCAGTACGAGATGAGCAGGCCCTCCTGGTACGCGTAGTGGTCCACCCAGTCCGGGCGGGTGTTCGCGTAGCCGAAGAAGTACGGGCCGGTCTTCAGGTACTTGTCGTACGAGACGTACGACCGGTTGCCAGCGATGTAGTAGTTGTCGAACAGCCGGGTGTAGGTGGCCCCGACCGCCTCCCAACCCTTCAGGTCCCAGCCCGCGGCAGCGGTCTCGGCACCGTCGCTGAACACCGTCGCGCCGTCCGCGGTAACGGTGATCGCGTCACCGAAGAAGCCACCCTCGGCGACACCGCCGTCGGTGACGTAGTGCAGGCGGATCTGCGCCACCTTGCCGGCGAGCGACGTCAGCGGGATGTTGATGTCCGCCCACGCGCCGTTGCTGCTGCCGTCGAGGGCCGGGCGACCCGCGCCGTCCACGCCGATCGGCTCACCGTTGACCGTGCCGTCCAGGTCGACCCAGGTCTGGCCGCCGTCGGTCGACGCCTCGAAGTAGAGGTAGTCGTAGTTCTCCTCGATGGCGTACTTGCCCTTGAGCGACATCGCCGCCGAGGACTTGCCGGTGAGGTCGAACGTCCTCGTCATGGTCTGGTTGAGGTTGTCGTCGTTACCGGAGAAGTACTGCTTGGAGCCCTCGAACGGTGCGCCGTAGTTGAACGTGTATTCCCGCTTGGGCAACACCACCACCACTGCCTGCGCCTTGGCGGAGTTGTATTCCTGCGGGCCGAGGTCCAACGTGCGCTTCTGCCCCGCCACGACCACCTCGTAGTCGAGCCAGCCGAGCTGGAGCTTGTTCCACGCACCGAGGTCGCCGCCGCGCTCGCCGATGCCGCCGTCGTTCTTGGCGCCGAGCCGGCTCTGGGCCATCAGGGTCCAGTGCTCGTTGCTGTTGTCGGCCGGTCCGTAGTCGTCCGGCAGGCCCAGGTCGTGGCCGTACTCGTGGTAGAAGACGCTGCGGCCACCGTTTTCCGGCTGGATCGTGTAGTCGCGGATCCAGACGCCGGTGTTGCCGATCTGGGTACCACCGATCGGGAAGTTCGGCGGGCCGACCGGCGAGCTGTTGAACGCCGACCAGCGGTGGCTCCAGATGGCGTCCTCACCCTGCTGCGGGTCACCGTCGGCCTGGTCGCCGCCGGAGTGGACGATCTGGAAGTGGTCGATGTAGCCGTCCGACTCGTTGAAGTCGCCGTCACCGTCGTAGTCGAACCGGTCCCACTGGTCGTAGGACCGCATCTCCTCGGCGATCTGGGCGTCCGTCCGGCCCTTGGCCTTCTGGTCGGCGACCCACTGGTTGGCGGCGTCGCGGATCAGCGCCCACGTGTTCGAGCAGACGTTGTCGCCGCAGACAGCGGGGTCGCCGGTCGGGTCGTTGTCGGCCTTCGGGTCGTCGGAACGACCGTAGCGGGCCTCGTTGTACGGAACCTTGACCCAGTCGGTGACCTGGCCCTCGACCGTGTAGCGGCCGGAGGACTGGGCCTCGTAGTACTGCTTCAGCGACTCGTCGCCGGGGTTGGTGCCGAAGTACAGCTGGCGGAAGTGATCCGGGCTGTAGTCCGGCTGCCAGACGGTGGAGTTGTCCACGGCCCGGTTGGGCTGCGGGATCTGGTTGTGCAGAGGACCCTCGAAGGTCGCCGGGCCGGCGATGTTCGGGTTGAGGTCCTTGTCCGGGTAGGACGGGTGCCGCTGGTTGCCGAACTCGGCCAGGATCACGAAGATCTTGTCGGTCCGCTCGCGCTGGAGCTCGACGTACTGGTCCTCGGTCGCCTGCGCGGTCGCGGACCGGGCGTTGGCGTTGGTGTCCGCCTTGCCGACCTGACCGACCTTGACGACCGTGCTGCCGTTGCGCTGAATCGGCTTGCTGCGCCCGCTCAGCACGTCACTGAGACCCTGCTGACGCAGCTCACGGCGCTTGGCCTCGAGCTTGTCAGGGAGTTCGTCCTTCAGGAGCTGCGGCTCGGCGGCGGTCGGAGCTGCTGCCGGCAGTTTGGGCTGAGGCGCCGCCGAGGCGGACGGGCCGAAAGCCAGGCCTGTCGCCGTCAGTGAGAGCCCGAGCAGACCCACTGCGACTTTGCGCACGTGGTACCTCCGGTGTGAGGGAACCGGCCCAACGGGGGTACGGGCCGGTGATAGATCGATCCCACTAGTGGGACCAATGGTGAACATAGACACTGCTGCGTCGGGTGGGAAGACGAACGCGTCGATTTGTTGCAAGATTTTGTTGAGAACGCTTTTCACCGTCACACCTGCGCGCCTCATCTGGGCGTGGACCAGGATCGATGTGCCGCGAGCGGCTACAGCGACGTATCTCGATAAGAGTGATCAGGTATGCGACAGTGGGGCCGGCGGCGTTCCCGCCACCGGCCCCACCGATACTGCTGTTCAGTTGCGGGAAACCGTCACCGCCTCGCCGAGGTGACGTGGATCGTGGCGGACGTGTTGTCCCGCGCGGCCTTCTTGATGGTGAGCGAGACGCCGTAGTTCACGCCCTGGTCCCCGGGGTTACCGGTGCCCAGCACGATCGCGCCGCCGCCCAGCGTCACGCCGTAGAACTCCGGCGCCGGGCTACCGTCCGGGTGGGTGACCCGGGTGGTGTACGGCGCGTTGTCCCGCGACGGGAGCACCACCGAGGCGTCGTTGTCCCGCGCGTACGCGGCCCCGTCGCGCATCTCGATGCCCGGGTACCAGCCCTTGGCGTCGGTGAAGCCCTTGACCGGCGGCAGCGCCTTGAACTTCGTGCAGTACGCGCTGTACGGCTCGTCCGCCGCCTCGAGGCACTCGGTGAAGGGGTACGTCGGCTTCAGCGAGAACGCCGCGTTCGACGACTGTGGACGGCTCGGCAGGTTGTCCGTCACCGACGGGTCCTTCACCGCCGCCTCGCCGGTGCGCCGGTACGGGTCGAAGTGCGAGTCGACGATGAGCAGCCCGCCCTTCGCCCCGTAGCTGGGCAGCGCGGTCATCTGCCCGGTGACGTGGTTGACGTCGCCGAGCGCGGTGTCCCGGTACCAGACCAGCATGCCCGGCGCGTTGTACGAGATCCGGTCGACCTTCCACGCCTCGTGCGAGTAGATCGTGTCGTAGGTGTACTTCAGGCCCTCGTCGAAGCCGTCGAAGTTACGCCACTCGGCCAGGTAGTAGTGCGCGTGCACCTCGGTGCCACTGCTGACCTTCCAGCCCGCGCCGGTGGTGTCGACCCAGGTGCCGCCGGTGGCGGTCCAGCCGTTGTCGCCGCCCTCGACGTCGTCACTCCAGGTGGTGGCGCCGCCGCCGGTGACCGCGAAGTCGTCGACGAACCAGTTGCGCTCCTCGAACGCCTCGTCGGTGGCCAGCCGCAGCCGCAGTTGGACCGTGGTGCCGGCGTACGCCGACAGGTCCACGTAGTCGTGCCGCCAGCCGTCGGTGCTGCCGGTCAGGCCGTACTTCTTGCCGCCGAAGTCGTTCATCCGGCCGTTCGGGTCGGGGTAGCCGTCGGGCGTGGTGACCGCGGTGCCGGCCTCGTTGTAGACCTTCTGCTCGCTCCAGGTCGTGCCGCCGTCCGTGGACAGCTCGACGAAGCCGTAGTCCCAGTCCTGCTCGATGATGTAGTTGTTCCACATCCAGAACTTCGCGTCGGCGGCCGCCGGTACGTCGACCGACCGGCTGAGCTTGACGTCGGCCCAACCCTGGTCGTTGTTGCTGTGCCACATCTTGCTGCCGCTGTGCGGGGTGGCAAGCGTGGTCACCTTGTCCGGCAGGTCGACCTTGATGCCGTCCTCGGTGCGCACCGGCGTACGCGAGGTCTGCCCGACCTCCACTGTGCGCGGGCGCGAGCCCGGCGTCACGGTCAGCGGGTCGGCCCAGCCGAGCACCCACTTGTCCCAGATGCCCATGTGCGTGGGCAGCGCCTGGAAGATCTCACCCGAGTGCGAGCCGGAGGCCATCAGGTCCCAGAAGTCCACGTCGGAGTCGGCGTTGCCGGACGTGTCGTAGAGGTCCGGCAGGCCGAGGTCGTGGCCGAACTCGTGCGCGAAGACGCCGACGCCGGCATCCTCGGGCTGCACGATGTAGTTCGACACCTTCAGGTTGGTGCCCGGGATGCTGTAGCCACCGGCCACCGAGGAGGAGTGCGCCCACACGGCGTACGTGCCCTCGGCGCCACCGCCGCGGGACTTGCCCTGCCCGGCGTGCACCAGCACGAGGTGGTCGATCACGCCGTCCGGCTCGAAGAGGTTGCCGTCGCCGTCCCGGTCCGCCTGGTCCTCGATGTCGTAGTCGGCCCACGGGAAGCTGGGGTCCTGCGCGGCGAGCGCGTCGATCGCGTCCGTCGCCAGCCGGCCCGCGCCGGCGGGGTTGTCCGGGTGCCCGTTCATCGACTGCTGGCGGCCGGCGACCCAGTTGCCGTTCTCGTCCTGGAAGCAGCGCGACGCCGCGTACCAGCCCTCGGAGTGCGGCACGGTGATCCAGGGGCTGGCCTGCCCGTCGACCGTGTACGCGTTCTTGGACATCTCCAGGTACATGTTGTGCATGGTGCGGCCGGAGAGGTCGATGCCCGGCTTGCCGTCCGGGCCCCTCAGGTCCTTGCGGACCCGCTCGGTGATGCCCTTCTTGCTGTACAGCATCTTGTCGTAATGCGACGGCGAGAAGTCCGGCACCCACATCGAGTTGTTGTCCTCGTGCGGCAGGGTCGCCGGGTTCGCGATGTTGTTGTGCTTCGGGCCGTTCTGGACGGTGCCGGGGACGCAGGTGCGGTCCTCGAACACCGTCTTGGGAACCATCACGCCAGTGAAGTCGTCGTTGGCCTGGTCGTTGAATTCCACGAGCAGCGTCAACAGCTTCGCCGTCTGGGTGGAGGGCGCCTTCTTGATCTTCCGGGGGTTCTTGCCCGTCTTGATCGACTTGGCCTCGATCTTGGCCAGTTGACGGGCGGTCACCGGGTTGCCCCGGGCGTGCTTCTGGTCGAACGCGCGCGCGGCGTCGACGCCGGGCGTGTAGACGCCACCCTTGCCCTTGACCTCGCGGCCGTTGGTGTCGGTCTGCACCTCGGGCTCGGCGTAGTTGATGTAGTACTCGTCCGCACCGATCACCGCCTGCGGGGTGGTGGCCGACGACTGGGCCGCCGCACTGCCGGTCACGGTCAGTGACGTGGCCGCGAGGGCGATGGCGGGTAGCGCGACGAGTAGTCGTCGCCGCGCCCCGGACTGCGGTTTGTGGTTCATGCCGCTCCATTTCTCGGGCATGGGGAGAGGGAAGCTGGAGTCGCCGCACATCGATGTGATGAACGTCGAACTGTCCCAACCTGCGTGAACCTAAGGCACAACCGGCCGAAAGGACAGAGGTGGCCCACCGCCTGTGCCCGTTCAGCCGCTCCCGGCTCATCCGACTGACCGATGTGACGCTGGTGGGGCCGTCCGCGCCGTACCCGTAAGAAATGACGGAGGGTGGCGGTCCGTCCGGACCGCCACCCTCCGATGTGTACGCCTGCCGTCAGTCCTCGTCGGACTTCGTGCCACTCATCCCCGACGAGATCAGGTCCATCACCGACGAGTCCTGCAACGTCGTCACGTCGCCGAGCGACCGGTTCTCCGCCACGTCCCGCAGCAACCGGCGCATGATCTTGCCGGAGCGGGTCTTCGGCAGCTCCGGCACCAGCATGATCTGCCGCGGCTTGGCGATCGGGCCGAGCGTCTTCGACACGTGGTTGCGCAGGTCCGCGATGAGCTGCTCACCGGCCTCGCCGGCGATGTCGGTGCTGCCGCGCGGGATGGCGAACGCGACGATCGCCTGACCGGTCGTCGGATCGGTGGCACCCACCACCGCCGCCTCAGCCACCGACGGGTGCGACACCAACGCCGACTCCACCTCGGTGGTGGAGATGTTGTGCCCGGACACCAGCATCACGTCGTCCACACGGCCGAGCAGCCAGATGTGCCCGTCGTCGTCCTTCTTCGCCCCGTCACCGGCGAAGTACATGCCCTCGAACCGCGACCAGTACGTCTCGATGAACCGGTCGTCGTCGCCCCAGATGGTGCGCAGCATCGACGGCCACGGCTCCCGCAGCACCAGGTAGCCGCCACCGCCGTTCGGCACCGACTGGCCCTGGTCGTCCACCACGTCGGCGACGATGCCCGGCAGCGGGGTCATGGCCGAACCCGGCTTGGCCGCCGTCACCCCAGGCAGCGGGGAGATCATGATGGAGCCCGTCTCGGTCTGCCACCAGGTGTCCACGACGGGCAGCTCACCCCTGCCGACGTGCTGCCTGTACCACATCCACGCCTCGGGGTTGATCGGCTCGCCGACGCTGCCCAGCAGCCGCAGCGACGACAGGTCGAAGCCCGCCGGGATGTCCTCGCCCCACTTCATCATCGTGCGGATCAGCGTCGGTGCCGTGTAGAGGATGCTGACCTTGTACCGGTCGACGATCTCCCAGAACCGGCCCTTGTGCGGAGTGTCCGGGGTGCCCTCGTACATCACCTGCGTGACGCCGTTGGAGAGCGGCCCGTACACGATGTAGGAGTGGCCGGTCACCCAGCCGATGTCGGCAGTGCACCAGTAGACGTCCGTCTCCGGCTTCAGGTCGAATACCGCATGCGCGGTGTACGACGCCTGCGTGAGGTAGCCGCCGGTGGTGTGCAGGATGCCCTTCGGTCGGGCCGTCGTGCCACTGGTGTAGAGGATGAACAGCGGGTGCTCGGCGTCGAACGGCTGCGCGGTGTGCTCGGCCGACGCCGGGTCCACAGTCTCGTGCCACCAGTGGTCCTTCGCCGTCCAGGCCACGTCCTCGCCGGTACGGCGGACCACGAGCACGTGCTCCACCGACGGGCAGTTCGCCACCGCCTCGTCCACTGTCGGTTTCAACGCCGACGGCTTGCCCCGCCGGTAACCACCATCGGCGGTGATCACCACCTTGGCGCTGGCGTCCTGGATGCGGTTGCTCAGCGAGTCGGCGGAGAAACCACCGAAGACAACACTGTGCGCGGCACCGATCCGGGCACACGCCAGCATGGCTACCGCTGCCTCCGGAATCATCGGCAGGTAGATCGCCACCCGGTCACCGGCCGTGACCCCGAGGTCCGTGAGCGCGTTCGCCGCCCGGCAGGTCATCTCGTGCAGGTCGGCGTACGTGATCGTCCGGGTGTCGCCCGGCTCACCTTCCCAGTGGATGGCCACCTTGTCGCCCCGGCCCGCCTCCACATGCCGGTCCAGGCAGTTGTACGCCACGTTGAGCTGCCCACCGACGAACCACTTCGCGAACGGTGGGTTCGACCAGTCGAGCACCTCGTCCCACTTCTTCGACCAGGCCAGCCGGTCGGCCTGCTTCGCCCAGAAAGCGAGCCGATCACTCTGCGCCTCCGCGTACGCGTCGACTGTGACGTTGGCGTGCGCGGCGAGTTCGGCCGGCGGGGGGAACTGGCGCGTCTCGTTCAGCAGATTGGCCAATGCCTCGCTCATGCCGTGGCTCCTCATCCTCGGGGTGACCTGGGTCTCGATGGCCAGAAGGGTAGTCGCGCGGTACCTGAGCGGCGAGGGCCACCCGTCCCCTCGCGCCGAGCGGCCCTCGCCGCGCGCCCGGCGGTGCCCTGCGCTGGGCGGTGCCTTGATCGACACGGGTTCCTTGAAATCGGGGTATCCCACGCGGCTGGACACCCCGATTTCAAGGAGCCCGTGTTGACCATGGACCCGCGGACCGCGCCGACCGCAAGGCTGAGCGGTGGCGCGGGTCGCGTTCCGGGCGGGTGCGGCCCGGCCGGCCGGCACGGGTCGCTAGCGTGACGGGGTGACCACCGACCCGCTCGCCCCGCTGCTCGCGCTCGCCGACATCGCCGCCGCCGTCGACAGGGCACGTGGGCGGTTCGACGAGGCACTGGGGCACCGCGCGCTACGCCGCAACGGCGGCCAGGTCGCGGCCGAGGTGAGCCTCCGGTCGGCGGTGGCCAGCGCCGCTCTCGAAGGGGCCGTCCACGATCGCGAGGAGGTTCGGGCCGGCACTGTCACCGACCCGGTGCTCCAAGGAGCACTGCGGGTCGCGGGGGCGCTACCCGGCCTGAGCGAACTCTGGCCGAAAGCACCTCGGCAGGCTCTCGCGAAGCTGCACGTACTCGCCGCCCGCGACATCGTGCCCGAATCCGAGCTGGGTCGCCCGGTGGCCGACCCGGTGGTCGCCGCCCGCCTGGACGGGCTGGCCGGACTGGTCGCCGGAGGCACGAAGGTCTCCCCGCTGGTGCTCGCCGCCGTCGTACACGGGGAACTACTTAACCTGCGCCCGTTCGCCGGGCCGTCGGGCGTGGTGGCGCGGGGCGCGGCGCGGCTCGTGCTGCTCGCCAGCGGCCTGGATCCGCGCGGCCTGCTCGGCGTCGACGTCGGCCACCGCGAGCGCGAACCCGAGTACGTCGGCTCGGCCGGCGCGTTCGCCACAGGCACCCCCGACGGGCTGCGCTCCTGGTTGCGCCACTACATGTCGGCCGTCGAGGTCGGCGCCGACCAGCTCACCACCATCGGCGACGAGATCCTCGCCGCTGCCTGAGCAGCCCAGTCTGCACGCCGTTCGCTGCCCCGCAGGTCAGGCGTTGGTGGCGGCGCGGGTACGGCGGTGCCTGCCATACCAGGCGATGCCGATGGCCACGCCCACGCCGACCCCCAGGGCCGCTGCGGCGACCGGCACGGCCGGCCGCTCCCGCAGCCGGCGGCCCAGCGGGATCGGGTGCCGGAACTCCAGCACCGGCCAGGCGTTCTCCGACGCCAGTTTGCGTAGCTGCCGGTCCGGGTTGACCACGCTCGGGTGACCCACACACTCAAGCAGGGGCCGATCACTGTACGAGTCGGAGTAGGCGTACGAGTCGGCCAGGTTGTAGCCGCGAGCGGCGGCCAACTCGCCGACCGCCTCGACCTTGCTCGGACCGGCCGCGTAGAACTCGACCTCGCCGCTGTACCGACCGTCCTGCACCGTCATCCGGGTGGCGATCACATCGGTCACCCCGAGTAGTGCACCGATCGGCCGGACCATCTCCTCGCCGGAGGCGGACACCAGCACCACATCCCGGCCGGCCGCCTGGTGTTCCTCGATCAGGGCGGCGGCTTCGGCGTACACATAGGGGTTGATCAGCTCGTGGAGTGTCTCCGCGACGATCTGGCGGACCTGTTCCACCTGCCAGCCCTTGCAGAGCGCGGCCAGGTAGTCCCGTGTTCGGGCCATGGTCTGCTCGTCGGTGCCGCCCAGCCGGAACATCAGCTGCGCGTACGCCGACTTGACGACATCACGCCGAGTGATCAGCCCGTCCCGGTAGAACGGCCGACCGAACGCGAGAGCGCTCGACTTGGCGATGACGGTCTTGTCCAGATCGAAGAAAGCGGCACTTCGGCCCACGGCGCGAAAGTCTAGCCGGATGGTCTATCGTCGGCGGGTGCCCGGGGTCACGCCACCCCTCGGACCTGCGGGCCGGGACCACCGACTCCACTCGGCGTGATGGCGCTCACACTCCGCAAGGAGATTTTCGCACTGCGTGGAGTCAACGCCACTCGACGTGACGGGCCCGCTCAGGCAGACTTGTCCGCACGACGAGCTTTCACATCGTGGAAAAGACAGACCCTCGGCGATTGCACCCCCCGTGATCGCCGAGTGGTTCGGCTCGACCCCCCCCGGAGCCGAACCTTCGACGGCCCCCGTCTCCCCCCGACGGGGGTCGTCCCTTTCCCGGGAGCGCTTCCGGCCAGGTGAAGGTGTGTCTCCCGGGTCGGCCGGTCGAGGCGACGGGCGGAAAGTCAGCGAATCGTCAGCGAAGGTCAGCCGGACCCGGTCGGCGTAGTCCTCGGGCGTGTGCGTGTATCGGTCCAGCGTCGTCGACGCCTTCTCGTGCCCGACCACCCGCTGCACCACGTTGACCGGCACGCCGTCCGTCACCAGCCAGGTGATGTACGAGTGCCGAAGGTCGTGGAACCGCAGCCTGCCGACCGCAGTAGCCGCCGCGTGCGCCACCGCCGCCGCTTCCGTCAAAAACTCCGCCCGCTGCTCCCGGCCGTCCCGGTCCGGCCACGCCGCCATCCACCGGCCCGGCGCTACCTCGGTGATCCGGCCGAGCAATCCGGCCCGCACCAGCGACGGCAGCCACACCCGTCGTCGGAAGTTCGATCGCCGCTGCGGCCCGCCGTCCCGGTCGGCGAAGACCAATGCCCGGCCGTCCGGCGAGGCGGGGCCGCGCCGCTGGCGCAGCTCGTCGACAAGGAACGGCGGCATGGGCACCGCTCGCACGCCAGCCCGACTCTTCGGGTACGCCCGCAGCACAATCCCGCCGTGGGTCTCTACGGCCACCTGGGCGACGTACAAGAGCCCTCGATCAAGGTCGACCGCCTCCCACGGCAGGCCCGCGCACTCACCCCACCGCAGTCCCGCCCCAGCGGCGGCGCAGACGATTCCCCGGTGTTCGGCCGGGACGGCGGGCAGCAGCCGGCTGAGGAACGCCTCTCGGCTGATCGTGGTCGCGCCAGCCTCACCCGCCCGGTTGCGGGGCACCCGGACCCCTTCGCAGGGGTTGACCGCGAGGAGCCGCGCCCGGATCGCCGTCTGCATGATCATCGAGAGCAGCCCGAGGTGCTTCGCCGTGGTCGAGGGCGCCAGAGTCCGACCGAGCTTGGTCGCCCACTCCTGTACCGCCATGTAGTCGATCCGCCCCAATGGCCATTCGGCCCACTGCGGTAGCAGATGGGCTCTCAGCATCGACTCCGTCCGCTCGGTCGTCCGGGCCTCCACCGACCGCCCGGCCAGCCACCGGACCACGAACTCGTCGAACCGCACCTTGCCCGCGTGCGGATCGACGTACGTGCCCTTGTTCAATGCACCCTCGACTTCGGCGAGGTAGGCGTTCGCCGCCTTCTTCGTGCGGAAGGTCTTGGCCTTCTGCCGGTTCGCCGAGTCCCGCCAGTTCGCCCGGTACGTACCCGCCGGAGTCTTGATGACGAAGCCCATGCTCACCGACCCCTGCGCGGAGCTTCGGTGCCGGTGGCGGCAAGGTCACCGGATGCGCCGTCAAGCCAGGCGTGGAAACGGCTACGCGGCACCACCCAGCGCCGCCCCAGGCGCTCGGCGGGGATCTGCCCGGACCGGACCAGGGCGTAGGCCGAACTGACCGACAGGGACAACATGACGGCCACTTCCTTCACCGTGTAGACCGCCCGGACCGGACGAGGGATGACTTCACCGGCCCGAGGGCCGGCCTGCCGTGGCACGAATGGCACGACGATGGACAAGGTTTCCTCCGAGGGGTTCATGCCGCGAGCGCGGCGGGTTGATCGGTTGCCGAAACGGCGGCGGCTGTTCGTAGCCGTGCCATGTCGAGGTCTGCTCGCCATCGGAAGCGCGCCGAGATCGCGCGCAGGAGGCGGTGCTCCAGCGGCGGTACGTCGGGATCCTCGGGCCGGGCGAGTTCGAACCGGTACCGCTTGGATCCGTCCGCGTCGTCGGCCGCCTGGTCGTGCTCCTCGGTGTCGGCCATGCCCCCGGCGAGGATGGCCCGCACCCACGCGCGGTTATCGGCACGGTGGTCGGCGAGGGTCTTCCCGGACCACTGGCGAGAGACAAGCACACGCCGGCCGGTGAAGCCGAGGGTGGAGCGTTGGTGGACCTTCCCGGTGCACCGGCCGGGGGTCAAGCCTGCCTTGACCCCGTCCGGCTGGACGCCATAAAGCAGCCAGTTGGCGCAGGTTGGGGAGCAGGGCAGGACGGACAGTTCCGCGTGCAGCCGGTCGAAGTGCGCCTGCTGCGCGTCGGAGCGGGGTTTCGGCTGGTCGGTGAGGTCTTTGGTGACGTACTTGGTCACGTAGCGGATCGAGCGTTCGGCGTCCTTGGTGCCTTGCTCGATTCCTCGGGCGTCGATGCGACCCAGTCGAGCCACGTAGGCGGGTCGGCTGTCGGGTTCCTCCAGGGCGTCGAGTGCTTCACCCCAGGTGGGTAGCGGCTCGCGGGTCTTCGGGTCGACGTACGCCTGTCGGTCGACGTCCCAGACTGGGGGCTTGTCGACTTCGTAGGTCAGTTCGTCGAACCGCGGCCACCACACCTGGTGGTAGGTGGCCGCCGCGATCTGCTTGAGTAGCCGACGCGGGAGGGTGCCTCGGATGGCGAAGTGGGCGTGTGGGGCGAGTCGGCGTTGCAGCTCGACGGCTCCGGCGTATTGGACGTTCCAGCCGGCGGCGCGGCGGACGTTCTGCCACCACCGGTCCAGGACTCGGGCGAAGTGGATCGAGTCCAGGGCTGCGCGCCGGTAGTCGTAGCTGGCCGGGTCGATCGGGGTACCGAGTACGTCGTCATGAGGGCCGTGGCGCTGGCCGCATTCGCACGGTGCGATGTAGGCGCCGCGTCGGAGGTGGGAGTGCACCGGTCCGTGCGAGCCGAGGGTGAGCGTGACGAGCATGGACGGCCGGTAGGTCTTCCCCGCCTTGCCGGAGTAGGCGCGGCCGACGGTGCGCGGGTCGACGGGCAGCCGGGGCAGGTCGGGCGAGTCCTGCCGCCGCCGGGTGGATCGCTTGCGGCGTGGTCGCTCGTCGCGGTCCTTGGGGGTGAGGTGCCCGCGCAGGCTGGTTTCGCCGAGGGCTTCGTTCAGCTCGGCTATGGCGGCGTCGATTTCTGCCAGGTGGGAGGCCCGCTCGTCGGGAGGCATGGGTTGGTACTGCACGGCTTCGCGTTCGAACTCCAGGTGCGCCCGGACCCGCACCAGGGCGAGGACGTCTTCCCCGGGCTTGTCGGGGCGCACGGCGGGTTCGTCGGCGAGGTGCCAGCCCTCGCGGATCTGTTGGATGCGCAGTCGCCGGCCTCGCTCGGCGCAGGGTTTGCATTTGACGGCGAGGGTCGCGCCGCAGGGCACTTCGACGACCTCGGTGAGGCCGGTGGTGGTGTCGGTGCGACGTAGGGCCAGCGGACGCACGCAGACGCCGTTCTGTTCGGCGAGCTGCTTGAGCGCGTCCTTGGCCAGGGGCTTGCGCATCCGATCCGCCCGCGACCCCGGGCGGGGCTGCTCAACGGGAGCTGTGGGGATGAGTTCGAGTTGGTTCACCGGTTCTGCTCCAGGACGAAGCTGTTGCTGTTGCGGGGCGTGAAGGCAGCCGCTGGCACGGGCACCAGTCCTGGCCGACGCTGAACCGGCGTGACGGGGGCCGGGTGCAGCGTCGCCGGGCGAGGCTGTTCGTCGGTGGCCGCCACGGCGACGGTCACCGCCTGGTCCTCGTCAACGGGTGGCCGGTCGTCGGCCGGCTCGTAGCCGGGCGGGGCGTCACCCCACTCGCTCGCCTCGCCCGGATTGTCGACGGGCGCCGCTGGGGTGGTGGAGAAGATGAGCTTGGACAGGCCGAGGAACGCCAGCGCCGGCACGGCTGACAGGAGCGCCCCGGACACGCCCGGCTTGGCCACGGCGAGTTGCGCGGACAGGGACAGGGCGACGGCGCAGACGAGCAGGAACATTGGGTAGCCGATTGGCCCGCCGGTGCGGCGCCGCCGCCGGATCGTGAGTAGTGCGGCGAGGGGTAGGAGTTCGGAGATGGCGGCGTTGGCCCAGCCGAACCAGTCCCCGGTCCCGGTCGGGGAGTTGGCCATGGTCCAGTCGTGCACGTGGGTGAACGACGCCGCTCCGGCCAGGCCGCCCACGGTCAGGACGATGAGCACCAGGACCACGCCCTCCACCCGTTCGGTGTTGGTCTTCACCGGGTCATCCCCTCGTCGTCGGTGTCGCAGAGTCGGCGGTAGTCGCGGCCCAGCTCGCGGATGTCGTCATCGGTGAGGTAGGCAAAGCGGACCCGAACGGGTTCGCGGACGCCGTCGAGGACCACGAACCCCACCCCGGGTGACGATTCGGGGATGCGGTCACATAGCGCGCCCCGGTCGCGGGCGGCGTCGCCGAGGACCATGTCCACTTGCTCCGGCTCGGTCAGCCGCAGGCCGATGCGGGTGGGGAACAGGTCCCGGAACGGGAGCACGTCCTTACGCGGGTCCTGCAACGCCGCCACCACGTGCACCCCGACCGCGCGGCCCTGCGACAGCAGCAGGCCGAGGGCTTCCTTGATCCGGTCGCGGATCTTCCGATCGGTGATGTACGCCGTCAGCGCCGCCAGCTCGTCGACCACCAGGACCAGCAACGGCTCTTCCACGGTCGGCGTGTGCTGGCGGGTGACCCCGCGCAATCGGGCCGCACGAAGGCGCATGCGCTTAACGGCTTCGTCGAGGACGCCGGCCATGCCGTCGGGGTCGTCGTAGGAGAACCGGGCGAACAGCGGGACTCCCGCCGCCAACTCCATGCCGCCCTTCGGGTCGAACGCCCACACCTCGACGAGCCCGGAGCGGATGCCGCTGGCCAGGGAGCGGATCAGGGACCACAGCACCGACCCCTTCCCGGCACCGGTCGCGCCCGCGATGAGGACGTGCGAACCGGTCAGCCGCAACCGGTACGCCTGCCCGTCTTCCCGGACGCCGAGCGGTAGCCCGTCCAGGTCCGGAACGTCGCCTACCGGTAGCGGCGCGACGATGCCAGCAAGGGGGTCGCGGCGCATCAAGCGGACCACCACCCGATCCGGCCGGTCCGTCGAGCGGGCCTGACCGGTGGGCAGGCGAAATGCGTAGGCGAGGCGTTCCGCGGCCTGCCCCCAGTCGTCGGGAATCTGGCCCGGCAGCATCCGCACAGTCAGCTCATCGCCGTAGCGGTCGCAGCGCACCCGCAGCAGCCGAGGCACGTACCGGTCACCGCCGAATACCGTCGCCAGCCCGCAGGTGGCCATGACCGACGCCCACCGAGGCCGGTAGACCACCAGGGCGCGGACTCGGGCAACGAGCGGGTACCAGCCGAAGCGCAGCCACGACGACGGGTGCCACCGCCACCAGGCCACGCAACCGGCGGCAACCGCCGCGACGACGCCGGCCAACACGAGGCCACCGAACTCGACCCGCATCCACAGCGCGAGGCCCGCCGGCGCGGTGATCCACCAGTAGCGGGCCGCCAGCACGGCGAGGCGGAACAGACCCCGACCCAGCCACCAGAACACCAGCAGCCAGCCCGGAACCCGCCACGCGGGAAGACGCACGTTCATCGGCGCCACGGGGATTTTGTCCCCCGGAATGATGTTGATCAGAGGCACAGGTCACCGCCCTGACCACGACGGCCGCGGCCCAATGTCGAGACGCAGGACCGGCACGACATCCGGCGCAGGTCGAACCGGCGCGGCTTCACCCACCGGCAGCAACGCGGGCAACGGATCGCCGAGACTGAGCCGAGAGCCGGCGGCAGCCGCAACGCTGAACGGATCGCCGCTTCCACCTCCCGGTAGGCGTGCCGCAGGCCGGCCAGGTGGGGGCGGAAGACCACCAGCAGCACGCCGACCAGCAGCGGCACGGCAATGACCAGGGCAGGGTGAACTACGGTGGGCATCACGCCCTCCTTCATCAGACGAGGGATGGGAGAGCGCGGGAGCGGGCCGGGACTCTTGGCGGGGAAACGACCCGCCCCGCGCGCCAAACAGCGACCGATCAGGCAGCCACCGAACCCGGCATCACCGAGGCCGGACGGATCGCCACAGCCCGCAGCGAGTACGCCATCCGGGAGCGGCAGTCACCCGAAGACCGCCCCGGCTTGCACCGCTGCGAATCCACATACGGGGTCAAGGTCAAGCCTTCGAACTCCACAGCCGGCGGGTAACCCGGCACTGTCGACGGGGGCGGCACCGGCTGCTGCGGCGCGACCACCTTCACCTTCACCTCCGTTGACCGGCCGAACTTTCCGGCCTCCGGGTCCAGATCCATCACCCGGACCACCCAGACGCGCTCTCCGGTCTCCTTGTCCCGCGCCTGGTTATCCGCCTCACCACGCCGCTCAAAATCGATCTGCGGCGAGACGCCGAGGCATAGCGCCCCAGCGGGGAAGACGTACTCGGATGGGACCGGCACCTTCAACGTCATCGGAACCACTTGGACAGCCTCCTAGCCTCACCAGCCATCCTCCTGACAACCGGTTGAGCTAACAAGTTACGTCAGCTTGTAAGTACAAGCAAGGCTAACCTCGGCCTTTCACGGCAGCCGTGATCTTGGATGTCCAGCGGGTCGGTAGATATGGCGAAGTGCCTGCCACGTAAGG
>NZ_JBNCKU010000013.1:0-169539 GCF_049841715.1 Micromonospora sp. DT41
GCACCGCCAGATCAGCGATCGCTTCACCACCGTCGGCCAGTAACACCGCCAGATCGACCGCGACCCGGCCTGGCTCGTGCGCCGAACGACGCAGCCGGTCCAGTCCCAATGCTTGAATGAAACTCCTGGTCAGGCCAGTTTTATCGGCAAGGTCGGTGAGCAGACGCGTGCCGGCACGACCGACCACGCCTCGAGCACCACCAGTGACGACAACCTTCGGACGCGTGCCGGTACTCTGCACCTTGAGAGTGCCTTCCGTGACGGACGATCTTGACCCTAGACAAGTCAGATCATCCCAGATCAGAAGGCACTTTCGCGTTCCCGGGCGTCACCACCACCAGCCCTTACTGAAGGGCCGAGGCTAAGGTTTGGCCAGCGCTTCGGTGTGAAGGAACCACCAGCCGGCTATGAGCTGCGCCAGCCGCAGGGCTGAGCTGCCCGAACCGTCCACCGCAGTCCACGGACGTCCGGCCTTGCCCGCGCCCGTCGTCACCCAGTTGGTCACCCAGCCCGAGTGTCAGACGTTGAAGCGGAACTACAGGCCGCGATCAGCCCACCAGCAGAAGCGGTGCCCGACACCTGGTCACACCGCTCTGGCTGCTGCCATGGCTGCTTGCTGGTTGACGACGTTTGACGGTGTCTTGTGCCCCCTGTGTGCCCCTAGCGACTCGGCGCGCAGCTCAGATGGTCACCTCAGCAGGAGCCCCGAGCCTCGGGCGTGTGGACTCATCTCACCGGGCAGGGAGTGATGGCGTAGGGCGGCGGCAGGCCTCGGACGGGCTCACCGATGGAGTGAACCTCCAGGCACGACAGGAATCCGCCTTCTACAAACAGGACAACACCGGCGTAGGTGTCGCCATCGCTGATGTCCGCTGAGACGGGTGTCGCTGAGATGACCGGGGCGGGGATCGCCCGCGATTGGTCAACGGACAGATTGATCGTCGCGCAGCCGCATCCGCATCCACCGTCAACGGCGGCATGCCGCAGTTGGGCCAGCAGCTCCCTACTACCAGGAAACGTCGAACCCAGCAGACGTTCGATAACCGCTCGTTCAGCGTCGGTGAGCGGGCGTCGTTTCTGGCTCGGGAGGGCATCGTCCGTCGGCACACGCCCATGATCCCGTACGGCTCCTGCGCGCGGGACATCACCTTGACCCCTTGACCCCCAGGCAACCAACACGGTTCGCTGACCTGCTCCTTCACAGGCTCCGAACTGCCGGAAGGGTCCTCCGGTGTCCATCCTCGTCCGTCGACATCCAACCCGATCGTCACCCGGTTAGTCACTCAGCTAGATTGAGCCATCCTCCACCTTGCTGAGGATCACGTCGACGTCACCGGACCGGATCATCTCTCCCAGGGCCGCCACCATCGCCTCGACGCCGGGTCTTGGAACGATGACCAAGTCGGAGCACCAGAAGTACCGACCGCCTCCAGCCTCCCCGGTCTCAGCCCATCTTTCCAGGACCCGGCCGACCCCAACCGTCGTCATGAAGGTGACGTAGCGACGGGTGCCATCAACGAGGTAGACGTGGGCATCGATGTTGTCGACCGTCGCAGCATCGTCGCCCTGACCGGGCATGAAGCGGACACGAGCGCCCTCGACCACGCGGTCCCAGCCCAACGTCTGACTCACGGCAAGCATCATCGCAGCCTCGGACGCTCAACTCGGGAATCGGATCGAGTAGCGCTCTTGGGGCCGGGTGTCTCCTGGTCGTAGGAGTACCGACCATCTGGGCAGCTTCCCCACGGGTCTCTACTAGCCAGTGTTGACCGCTGCGTCGGGCACGGGTCGGGCAGGGGGTCTGGGTGGCTGAGACTTGAACCCCTAACCCGGACCGCGACGGCAAAGCGGGCCAAGCCGGACGCACCGACGTGATGACCTGGCTCGCGACCCTCGGCAACTCTCGACGTCTTACACCTTTGTTCGCCGTCTGTTGTGCCGAATCTGTGCCCGATGATCTTGCCTCTCAGGGGTGCCCAACAGATGCCGTCAGCTTTAACCACGCAGCAGGCATGTCCTCTTCGTCAAAACGTACGACGCATGGTTGAATCCGAAGCGTATTGCAGTCCTGCACTTGGAGAACCTCCATGGCCGAAGAGCCCACCTCCCAGCAATCAAGCTCGCCGCCGCCTCCTCCCCCTCCGCCGCCACCCCCGACGCCGACGCCGACGCCGACCGGTTTTATTACGACTGTTCACGTTCGCGGGAGCGAGGATCCATCATTCAAGGCCAGCGGGCAGGCGGTTCGAGTAACCGAGCCAGAGCGTGGCTGAGCAAAGTAGCGTATACCCGGAATTCATTGCATCCGAACTGAAGGCAGAACGGGACCGTAAAGCCGCAATCGATGCGCGAGCAGCATCTCTGATTACCACCTCAGGAAGCCTTGTTACTGTCTTGGCGGCCATCGGTGCATTCCTTGGTAAAGACAGCGACTGGCGTCTTCCTCAACTTGCGTTCCCGTTTATCGCGGCAGCCCTGATAGCCTTTACGGTGGCCTCCGTCGCAGGAATCATCTCAGGATGGAGCCGCGCGTACGCCGTGCCGGATATCGCGCCTCTGAAAAGAATGCTGAACGATCGATGGCGCGACGAAGAGGACCTTGCACGTATTGAGATATGCGCAGCGAGTATTGAAATGATAGAAAGTCTCCGCAAAATAAACGCGAAGAAGGAAAGAACCCTGCGAGTTGGCTGGTTTAACCAGATTGCGGCGATTATTCTTTTATCCGTGGTCGTCATAACTGTCATCGCCACGATTTAAGCCTGCCAAGGTAGATATCGCCCAGCGATCGGGCTCATACGCCATCCCGTCTGCCGCCGACCCGCCCTAATGGGAGCGGGCCGCCGCCCGGGCCGCCACGTCAAGCGGACCTTGACGCACGTTCGAACGCTGGCGGGCCGGGCGGTGGTCTGCTCGGCTCGCCCGGGTCGTCGGCTGGCGGGATGGCCCTGCGCAACCCCCCACGGACCGCGACCCGCCGACGGACCCCCGGCCATCTCGGAGTCGTTGCGCCCCCGCCGGAGGCGCGGTAACCGCGACCAACCCGCCGCCGCACCCCGCCGCGCGGACCCGGCGTGCCCTTCCCTGCGCCGCGCCGATCGGGCGCGGCCCGGCCGGCTGCCGGCCCACCAACCTCAACCACCCTCGGCCCCACCGTCAGCGGCGGCCCCTCGGGCTTCCCGCTCCCCGCGCCAGCCGCCGGGCGTTCTGCGTGGCCGGAGTCGGAGCGCCAGCGCAGCGACGGACGCGCACCCAGGCGGCGGCGCTTGCGGCCCGTCAAGGGCCGCCTTGAAGACGTACAGAAACTTTGCACAACGCGCCGGCAGTCCGGCTTGTCCTCCGTCGGCTGATGTGCGACACGCGTCCGCCAGGTGATCTGCGACAGTGGTCCGTTTCGGCACTCTGAGCCCGACGTCTCCGCGGGGCGTCGGGACTTGGGGAGGCCGGGATTGGCGCTGGTTGTCTTGTCGGTTGTCGAGCAACGCTTGGACGCGGTCCGTGCGGTGTTGGCCGGGTCGGATGTGATGGAGGTAGCCGCCAATCTCGGGGTGCATCGGTCGACGGTGCATCGGTGGGTGGGCCGGTATCTGACGGAGCAGTTGGCCGGGTTGGCCGACCGGTCGCACCGGCCTCACTCGTGTCCCGGTCAGGTCGCGGAGGCGGTCGAGGTCGCGGTGGCGGAGATGCGTCGGGAGCATCCTCGGTGGGGATCGCGGCGGATCCGGTTGGAGATGCTGCGCAAGGCCGGCCCGTGGCTGGTGGAGGATCTGGCGGTGCCGTCGGAGCGGACGATCGACAGGATTCTGCAGCGGCAGGGGCTGCTGCGGGTCCGACCTCGGAAACGGCCGAAGGACTCGTATAAGCGGTGGGAACGACCTGCCCCGATGCAGTTGTGGCAGATGGACATCGTCGGTGGGGTGCAGCTGGTCAACCCCGCGACCGGTGTGCTGCGGGAAGCGAAGCTCGTCACCGCCGTCGACGACCACTCCCGGTACTGCGTGATCGCCAAGGTGGTCGAGAGGGCCACCGGCCGGGCGGTGTGTCTGGCCCTGGCGGAGGCCCTGGCCCGGTTCGGGGTCCCCGAGGAGATCATCACCGACAACGGCAAGCAGTTCACCGACCGGTTCGGCAAGTACCGGCCCCGCACCGGTGAGGTGCTGTTCGACAAGATCTGCCGCCACAACGGCATCACCCACCGGCTCACCGCACCCGCTTCACCGAACCAGAACGGCAAGGTCGAACGGTTCCACGGCACCGTCCGCCCGGACTTCCTCGACACCGCCGAGGCGTTCACCAGCCTGGCCGAGGCCCAGGCCGCGGTGGACGCATACGTCCTGCATTACAACACCGACCGACCCCACCAGGGCCTCGACGCGAAGACACCGGTCACCCCGGCTGACCGGTTCCAGCCGGTCGGAGCCCAGCAGCGCGCACTTGTCGACCTGTGGTTGCCGCCCACCCTGGACCCCGTCCCCTCCACCCCGCTCCAGCAGCCCACGGCCGACCCTGAACCCGTCCAGGCCCAGCCGCCGCCGGTGCAGCCGGGTGGACCGGTGGAGTTCGACCGGGTCGTCCCGCCCTCGGGCAACCTGATGGTCTGCCAACGCCAGTTCTGGATGGGCACTCACCGGGCCGGCATGGTGGCCCGGATCTGGGCCGACTGCGACCTGATCCACGTCCTCATCGCCGGCATCCGCATCAAGACCGTCCGCTCCCACCTGAGCGTCAACGACCTGGCCGCCCTCACCCGCCAGGGCGCCGTCCCGGCTGGCCCCCCACCCCTGCCACCGATCGAGAACGGCGACGCCATCGAGGTCGAGCGCTGCGTCAACCGAGGCGGCGGTGTCTCCCTGGGCCAACACATCGTCCTGGCCGCAGAGATCCTCGCCGGCCGCCGCGTCGGCATCCGCATCGAACCGAGCACCCTCATGTTCTACGACCTCGACACCCGCGAACTGCTGCGCACCCGCGCCAACCCGCTCAGCCCGGAACAGATGAAGCGGCTCCGTGGAGCCCGACCAGCCGGGCCACCACCACGACCCTCCATCGAACCCGTCAGGGTCCAACGCAGGGCTTCCACCAGCGGCATCATCATGGTCGCCGGCCAGAAAGTCGCCCTCGGCCGACTACACCGCCACCAGACAGTCACCGTGACCGTCTCCGAAACGACCTTGGCCATCGAACTCACCGACGGCGACACCAAGGTCATCCGACGCACCACCACCCAGCCAGTCCGTAGCATCAAAGGCCAGCGACCGCGGATCGCTACCTCAGTTTCCTAGACCACCCGTCGCACATCACCTGGCAGAGCTGCGTCGCACATCAGCTGACGGATCACACGCCGGCAGCCGGCTGTGTCCTCCGTCGGCTGATGTGCGACACGCGTCCGCCAGGTGATCTGCGACAGTGGCCAGGAACAGGGTGCCATAGACCGACAGGTACTCCGGCGTCGCCTCGGCCAAGCCGGGCTGCATGTATGCAGCCGCATCGGCGGTGAGCTGCTTCGCTTCACGGAATCGGCCCGTCGAGAGCAGGGTATGGGTGACTGAGCGGAAGAGCGACCCGATGACAACCACATCGCCGCATCGTTGGGCCGCCGTGAAGCCCCTCTCGGCAGCAATCCATGCGAGGTCCGCTTCCCCGAGCTTGGTGAGCAGGACTGCGGTCGCTTGGTAGGTGAGCGCCAGAAGTGCGAACGACTGTTCCTGGTCTTCGCCCTCGTGAGTTTGGGTCGCGGCTTGTCCGGCTGCGAGCGTCTGCGGCAATCGCGCGACGACGTATCCGTATCGAGAGGCTTGGTACGCGTCCCACACTTGGGTGACTTCCGTACGCAACTGGGCTACGCCTGGTGCCTCCGCGACAGGCCCAGGGACGAACGGCGAGAGCTGCTGCACCTGGTCCCCGCGCTCGGCACCAAGCGTCTCGACGCATTGCAGGTCCAGCACGTCAAGGCGTTCATGGAACGAGTTCCGCCGCAAGTGCCTCTGTTGTACGGCTGGACTCGATACCACCCGCCGGCCCGGCCGGCGGTGCTGCTCCGTTGGCAAGTGCTGCCAGCGCTTTCCCAGTGCACGGCAGATCCAGTACGTACATGCGGTGCTGCGCAACGCGCTTCAACACGCTATGCGCGAAGAGCTGGTGTCCCGCAACGTCGCGAAACTGGTGCGTGTCCCCTCACCGCGCTACAAGGTCGGTAAGGGCCTCTCGGTCGACCAGGTGCGCAGGCTCATCGCGGTGACGGAGGGACACCGCCTGCACGCGCTCTACGTCGTGGCGGCGCCCCTCGGACTTCGGCGGGGCGAGCTGCTCGGGCTCCGGTGGTCGGACCTCGATCTGGACACCGGCACCGCCACCATCGGTCAGACGGTTCAGCGGGCCGGCGGCGAGCTGCGCCTACAGGACACCAAGACCGAGGACTCGGACAGCATGCTTCCGCTGCCGGACTGGACCTGGCTGGCGTTGCTCGACCACCAGGAGCGCCAGCAGCGGGAGCGGGAACGACTGGCCGAGGTCTGGCAGGATCACGGCCTGGTCTTCCCCTCCGAGGTCGGCACCCCGATCGAACCACGTAACCTCAATCGCCACTTCGCGGCGCTGCGGGTGAAGGCCGGCTGTCCAGACGTGCGGCTGCACGACCTGCGGCATACCGTCGTCTCGCTGCTGATGGAGCTGGGCGTTCCGCCGCACGTCGTCCAGGCCATCGCCCGGCACGCCGACGTGAAGCTCACTCTGAAGGTCTACTCGCATGCCAACCTCGACGCGATGCGTCAGGCGCTCGGCAAGCTCGACGGACGGCTCTCGTAGACCCGTTGCTGTCACCGCCCCGGGGAGTGATCTTCTCGGGGCGGTTTTGGCTGGTGGTTGGTGGTGGGCGCGGCAGGTTTCGAACCTGCGACCCCTCGCTTGTAAGGCGAGTGCTCTCCCACTGAGCTACGCGCCCGGAACGCCCCGTGTGTGGCGGGCCGGTGGCTGGCAAGCTTACCTGCTCCCGCCCGCTCGGGGCGCGCGGCGTACCCCCGGTCAGGCGGCGGCTTCCGCGATGGCCTTGCGCCAGCAGGTTTGGACCCGGGCCTCCCCCGGGCTGTTCATCTCGGCGAAGCGGACGATGCCGGTCTTGTCGATGACGAAGGTGCCCCGGTTGGCGACGCCGGCCACGTCGTTGAAGACCCCGTACGCTTGGGCGACAGCACCGTGTGGCCAGAAGTCGGCGAGCATCGGGAACTGGTAGCCCTCCCGGTCGGCCCAGATCTTGTGGCTGTAGACCGAGTCGACGCTGACCGTCAGAACCTGTACGGCGTCGTTGACGTACTCGTCGAGGTTGTCTCGCACTTCGCTCAGCTCGCCCTGGCAGACGCCGGTGAAGGCGAGCGGGTAGAAGACCAGCAGCACGGTGCGACGCCCCCGGAAGGCCGAGAGGCGGACCTCCTGGTTGTTCTGGTCCTTCAGGAGGAAGTCCGGCGCCTCGGTGCCGACCTGGATGGGCATGAGGGCTCCTCGTGTTGCTCGATGACGCCAGCCTGCCACACCCGGCGGTGTGGACCGCCGGGTGCGGGGGGCCGGTTGGGCTACTTCTTGGCCTTGGCCCCCCGGCGCAGCACCAGGCGGGCGCCGCTCCAGTCCCGACCGGCGTTGACGGTCGAGGTCTGCTGAAGGCCGGCGGTGGGCGCGGACTCCGCGACCTCACTCGGCTCTACGTGACCCTCGCGCCCCGCCTTCGGGGTCAGCAGCCACACGACACCGTTGTCGGCCAGCGGGCCAAGGGCGTCGACGAGAAGCTCGAAGAGGTCACCGTCGCCGTCGCGGTACCACACCAGCACCGCGTCGACCACCTCGTCGGTGTCCTCGTCGACCAGGTCTCCACAGCGGTCGGTCAGGGCGTCCCGGAGATCCTGGTCGACGTCGTCGTCGTACCCCATCTCCATGACGACCATCCCCGGTTCGATGCCGAACCGGTCCGCCAGGCTGCGTACCCCATCGGCGGCCTGACCAGCGGTCGCGCTCACTGTCGCGTGCCTCCTCTTCTTGTTCCTGCTCGCGGCGTCGTGCCGACGCCGTCTGGCAAAGTCCACACAGTTGTGGGCCCCCGCGCAAGTGGCACACCGGGTGGATCGGAATTTACCGTGCCAGCAGCGTACGGGCACCCTCGGTAATGGCTTCCGCGGAGACCAGAACCTGGCGTGCTGCCGGACCTAATGGTACAAACGAGTCAACTCCGGCTACTCGACGCGCCGCACCGACATATCCGGCGTCGACAAGCGCGGCGATGACACCCTCACCGACCCCGCCTGATCGGCGTGTCTCGTCCACCACGAGCACACGGCCGGTCGCCGAGGACTCCCTGATGATGTCGGCCACCGGCAGCGGAGCCAGCCACCGCAGGTCCACGACCCTCGTACCCACCCCCTCCTCGGCGAGAACAGCCGCCGCCCGCAGCGACATCCGTACCCCGTTTCCGAAGGTGATGATCGTCAGGTCGTCGGCCGCACCGACCGGGTAGACCCGCGCCCTGCCGATCGGCACGTGCCCCGTCACCCACGAGCCCGGCTCGGGATAGCCCGCCAGCCACTCGCCGTCGCCATCGGCGTACAGGTCGCGGGTGTGGTAGAGCGCGATCGGCTCCAGGAAGACGCAGACGCTGCCGTCCACTGCCGCGCTGGCCAGGCAGGTCCGCAGCATGGGCGCGGCGTCGTCCGGCCGCGCCGGCACCGCGATCACCAGCCCGGGCACATCCCGGAGTACGGACACCGAATTGTCGTTGTGGAAGTGCCCGCCGAAACCCTCCTGGTACGCCAGCCCGGCCACCCGGACCACCATCGGGTTGCGGAACGCCCCCTGCGAGAAGAACTGCATGGTGGCGGCCTCGCCGCGCAGCTGGTCCTCGGCGTTGTGCAGGTACGCCAGGTACTGGATCTCCGGCACCGGCAGCATCCCGGCCAACCCGGCGCCCAGCCCCAGCCCGAGCACGGACGTCTCGTCGAGCAGTGTGTCGAAGACCCGGGCCGCCCCGAAGCGGTCGCGCAGACCCTTCGTCACCCCGTACACGCCGCCCTTTGCGGCCACGTCCTCACCGAAGACTGCCATCTGCGGGTGGTCGAGCATCCCGTCGGCGAGCGCCGCGTTGATGCTCTGCGCCAGTGTCAGCGGGCCGGTCAGCTCCGGCGGCTTGCCCCCGAACGCCTCCGCGCGGGCACCAGCGCCGGGCCCGCTGGCCCGCGCCGCCGCGTCGGCCACCGCACGTGCGACCCGCACCGGGCGCCGCGGTGCCAGCGCCGACACCACCTCGGCTGCGGAGGCCAGCTTCGGCTCACCCAACACGTCCTCGGCGAGCCGGCGGATCTGCCAGCCGGTCTCGTCGTACCGGGCCAGCAACTCCTCGCCCGTCGCCACGCCAGCCTCGACGAGCAGCCGGGCGGTGGCGGCCACCGGGTCCCGGGCCACGTCGTCGGCGAGCTCGGCCGGGCTACGGTACGCCGACTCGGCGTCCGCGCCCGCATGCCCCATCAGCCGGACGGTGTGCAGGTGCAGCACAGCCGGTCGCCGGTGTCGACGCACCCAGGCCGCCGCCTCGGCCGCCGCCGCGTACGTACCCACCGGGTCCGCGCCGTCGGCGCTGAAATAGCGGATACCCGGCTTGGACCGCAGCGTCGCCTCCACCCAGCCCTTCGGGGAGCGGACGCTGATGCCCAGCCCGTTGTCCTCACAGACGAAGAGCACCGGGATGCGCAGCCCCGCGTGGTCGTACCAGCCGGCAGTGTTGAAGGCGGCGGTGGCACTGGCGTGGTTGACCGACGCGTCGCCGAAGGAGCAGACCACTATGGCGTCCGGCGGCCACGGCGCGTTCTCGGCACCGCCCACCTGAGCCCCCGCCCCGGTACGACGACCCGCGCTGTCCATCCGGCGCAGCCGCTCCACGGCCAGCCCCATCCCGACCGCCCGGGGCAGGTGCGAGGCGATGGTGGACGTGGTCGGCACGATGGCCAGATCGGCCCGGCCGAACACCTTGTGCCGCCCGCCGGCGATCGGCTCCTGGCTGGAGGCGACCATGCCCCGCAGCACGTCCCGGGCCGCCTCCGCGTACGCCTCGAAGCCACCGAGCGGCGTGGACCTGGCCGGCACCTCTGCGGCGGGGTCGGCCGCCGGCTCCCCCTCGGTCGAAGGGCCTGCGCTGGACCGTGACTCGGCGCTGGGGGCCGGCACGGCGGTCGAGGCGAGTCCGGCAGCGGAAGCGGGTCCGGCAGCGGAGGCCGGCTCGACGTTGGAGGCGGACCCGGCCGCAGAGGTGGGCATGGCAGCGGAGGTGGGCACGGCGCTGGAGGCGGGCCCGACAGCGGAGGCGGGCCCGACAGCGGAGGTCGGCGCGGCGCTGGAGCCGGATCCCACAGCGGAGGTCGGCGCCGCGCTGGAGTCGGACCCGGCCGCGGAGTTCGGCTCGACGGTGGACGTCGGTGGCGGGTCGGCGGCGGCCTGGGCGGCGCGCACGCAGTAGAAAGCCCCGGAGCGGTAGTGCAGCAGCGCCGGGTCGGTGGGGCGCAGCGCGGCGGCGACCGCGGCGTTGCCCTCGTGCCCGGCCGAACCGATCGTGTAGAAGCCCTCTCCGAAGCTGCGTAGCCAGCGACCGGCAAGGTCGAGCTGCCTGCTGGTGACCTGCGCGTCGAACAGGTCGAGCAGTTGCGCGCCGGTCAGTGGAGCGTCGTCGGTGACCGGGTCGGCGGCATCACGCCGGCGTTGCTCGGCGGGAAGTGCCGCCAGCGTCTCCCGGAAGCGGTCGTCGAGATCTTGCGGGGTGGTCACGTCGCACAGCATTACCGACGCGGGCCATAGTCGCCCACTGGGACACGGCGGGCACGGGTCGACTGGCGCCGGTTCACACGCCTGCGCGCAGCCACTGTCGGGCACCTTCCACACCAGGTCACGCAGGGCAGGGAAACTCCCGACCAGCCAGCCCGGCCGGAAGTCGGGAGTCAGACATCACCCCGACCCCTACCCATGACCCGACCCCGCACCGCGCGGGCAGCAGGCGACCGAGCCGGCTCAAGATCCGCACAAGATTAGTGAAAGTGCTGCCTCGGCGTGTGCCGAGGCAGCACTTTCCGGGTAGTTGCGCGGATCTTGAGGCAACACGGCCGCACCCGCACCCGCACCCGCACCCGGGTTCAAGATCCGCGCAAAACCAGTGAAAGTGTTGCCTCGGCACGCGCCGAGGCAACACTTTCCAGGAAGTTGCGCGGATCTTGAGGCGGGACGGCGGCGCGGCGGCGCGAGGGCGGGCCGCGGCGGCGTCAGCCGGGTAGGAACGAGAAGCGGACCTGGCGGGTGGGATTGTCGCCGTTGGTGTCGACGAGGCAGATCGACTGCCAGGTGCCAAGGGTCAGTCGGCCGTCGAGCACCGGGACCGTCGCGTACGGCGGGATGAACGCCGGCAGCACGTGGTCGCGTCCGTGGCCGGGCGAGCCGTGCCGGTGCCGCCAGCGGCCGTCGGTGGGCAACAGGGCGTCGATCGCGGTGAGCAGGTCGTCGTCGGAGCCGGCGCCGGTCTCGATGATCGCCAGGCCGGCGGTGGCGTGTGGCACGAACACGTGCAGCAGTCCGTCGCCTTCGCTGGAGACGAACGCCTGTGCCTCGGCGGTGATGTCCCGGACGGTCGGCCGCGACCCGGTCTGGACGGTGATCACGTCACTGCGCATACGCCGCATTCTGCCGCAGTACGCGGTCAGGAACCGCCACCACCACCGCCACCGCCGTCACCCCCGGACGAGCCGCCGGACCAGCCGCCGCCGGAATCTCCACCGCCGGACCAGCCACCACCGGACGAGCCACCGGAATCTCCACCGCCGGACCAGCCACCACCGGAGTCTCCGCCGCCGGACCAACTCCCACTGTCTGATCCGCCGTAGTACGTCCCCGGGATGCTGGTGTCCGCGTGCCGCATGCCCTGCCCGGGGCCAGGGCGCACCGGGCGGCGTGGTGCCGGAGCGCGAAGGCCAGCGCGTAGCCGCACCGCGCCGAAGAGCATGGCGCCGCCGCCGATGATCATTATCGGCAGCGGTGCCAGGTCGCCTGTCAACAGCACCCGCGCGGCCGGAAGCACCGCGAGGACGCCGGCCGCCAGCAGAAGGCCACCCACCACCACCCGTCGCCTGTCCATGCCCGGCACGGTAGTGGCGCCGGGCAAAAGAGGGGTTCGGGCGACCGTCGCACTAAGTTACCGATGGGTACCTGTGTTCAGCATCGCGTCCGGGGCACCTAGACGTGACGAGGGGTGCCACCAGGGGGCAGGATGGCGCTAGAGACCTATCCCACACACAACCGAGGGACCGCCTGTGGCTACGGAACGCAAGCGCCCGGTGATCAGCGACGGCCTACCGAGCCAGCTTCCGGACATCGACCCTGAAGAGACAAGCGAATGGGTCGAGTCGCTTGATGGTGTCATCGACGATCGCGGCGCCAAACGCGCTCGCTACGTCATGCTGCGCCTGCTGGAGCGGGCTCGGGAGCGCCAGGTCGGGGTTCCACCCCTGACCACCACCGACTACATCAACACCATCCCGTCGGAGCGCGAACCGTGGTTCCCGGGTGACGAGCACGTCGAGCGTCGGATCCGGGCGTACGTCCGGTGGAACGCCGCGATGCTTGTGCACCGGGCACAGCGCCCGGAGATCGGCGTCGGCGGGCACATCTCGACGTTCGCCAGCTCGGCGTCGCTCTACGAGGTGGGCTTCAACCACTTCTTCCGGGGCAAGAACCACCCCGGCGGCGGCGACCAGATCTTCTACCAGGGTCACGCCTCCCCCGGCATGTACGCGCGGGCGTTCCTGGAGGGCCGGCTCAGCGAGCACCAGCTCGACGGGTTCCGCCAGGAGCTGTCCCACCCGGGCGGCGGCCTGCCGTCGTACCCGCACCCGCGGCTCATGCCGGACTTCTGGGAGTTCCCCACCGTTTCGATGGGTCTCGGCGGTCTGAACGCGATCTACCAGGCCCGGTTCAACAGGTACCTGCAGCACCGCGGCATCAAGGACACGTCCCAGCAGCACGTGTGGGCGTTCCTCGGCGACGGTGAGATGGACGAACCGGAGACGCTCGGCGCGATCGGTGTGGCCGCCCGCGAGGAGCTGGACAACCTCACCTTCGTGATCAACTGCAACCTACAGCGGCTGGACGGCCCGGTCCGGGGCAACGGCAAGGTCATGCAGGAGCTGGAGTCGTTCTTCCGGGGCGCCGGCTGGAACGTGATCAAGGTCGTCTGGGGTCGTGAGTGGGACCCGCTGCTCGCCGCCGACACCGACGGCGCGCTTGTCAACCTCATGAACACCACGACCGACGGTGACTACCAGACCTACAAGGCGGAGTCCGGCGCGTACGTGCGGGAGCACTTCTTCGGCCGCGACGCGCGGACCCGCAAGATGGTCGAGCCGCTGAGCGACGACGAGATCTGGAACCTCAAGCGGGGTGGGCACGACTACCGGAAGCTCTACGCGGCCTACAAGGCGGCCACCGAGCACACCGGCCAGCCGACTGTCATCCTGGCGAAGACGATCAAGGGCTGGACGCTCGGCTCGCACTTCGAGGGCCGCAACGCGACCCACCAGATGAAGAAGCTGACGCTTGAGGATCTGAAGACCTTCCGCGACCGGCTCTACCTGGACATCCCGGACTCGGCACTGGAGGAGAACCCCTACCTGCCGCCGTACTACCACCCGGGTGAGAAGTCCGAGGAGCTGGCGTACCTCAAGGAGCGGCGCGAGCAGCTCGGCGGCTACCTGCCGTCCCGGCGGACCAGCACCAAGCGGCTGGCCATTCCCGGGCCGGAGCGGTTCGCCGACGTCAAGCGCGGCTCGGGCAAGCAGAAGGTGGCCACCACGATGGCCTTCGTCCGCCTGCTCAAGGACATCATGAAGGACAAGGAGTTCGGCAAGCGCTGGGTGCCGATCATCCCGGACGAGGCGCGTACCTTCGGCCTCGACTCGATCTTCCCGACCGCGAAGATCTACTCGCCGCACGGTCAGCGCTACACCTCGGTCGACAGGGAGCTGTTCCTGTCGTACAAGGAGTCGACGACCGGGCAGATCCTGCACGAGGGCATCAACGAGGCCGGATCGGTCGCCTCGTTCACCGCCGCGGGCTCGGCGTACGCCACCCACGACGAGCCGATGATCCCGATGTACATCTTCTACTCGATGTTCGGGTTCCAGCGGACCGCCGACGGGCTGTGGGCGGCTGCCGACCAGATGACGCGGGGCTTCCTGCTGGGCGCGACCGCGGGGCGGACCACGCTCAACGGCGAGGGCCTCCAGCACGAGGACGGGCACTCGCTGCTGCTGGCCGCCACCAACCCGGCGGTCGTCGCGTACGACCCGGCGTTCTCCTTCGAGATCGCGCACATCATGGAGAACGGCCTGCACCGGATGTACGGGGACGCGCAGGAGAACGTCTTCTACTACCTGACGGTCTACAACGAGCCGATCCTTCAGCCGGCCGAGCCGGAGGGGGTGGACGTGGAGGGCCTGCTCAAGGGCATCTACCGCTACTCCCCCGCGCCGCAGGTCGACGGTCCGAAGGCAAACGTGCTCGCCTCCGGCACGGGCATGCAGTGGGCGCTCAAGGCCCAGCAGTTGCTCGCCCAGGACTGGGGGGTGGCTGCCGAGGTGTGGTCGGTGACCTCCTGGACGGAGCTGCGCCGCGACGCGGTGCAGGTCGAGGAGTACAACCTGCTCAACCCGGGTGCGGAGGCGAAGGTCCCGTACATCGCGCAGAAGCTTGCCGACGCCGAGGGGCCGAAGGTCGCGGTGAGCGACTGGATGCGGGCCGTACCGGACCTGATCTCCCGCTGGGTACCGGGCGACTACACGTCGCTCGGCACCGACGGGTTCGGCATGTCGGACACCCGGCACGCGCTGCGCCGGCACTTCCACGTCGACGCGGAGTCGATCGTGGTCGCCACGCTGCGGCAGCTCGCCCGCAGTGGCGCGGTGCCGGCCACGGTGCCGGCCGAGGCCGCCAAGAAGTACGCGATCGACGACGTCAACGCCGCCCCGGTCGGGGAGACCGGCGGGGACAGCTGATCAAGCGGTAACGAGAAGGGCCCGGCGCACCCGCGCCGGGCCCTTTTTGGTGCACCCGCGCCCTCGCCCCGTACTCCCCGATCGACCGGGCGGACGGCGGGTGAGGTGGGGCGACGGCGGTCCGGAGTCCCTGGCGGGGATCCCGGGCCACCGCCGGGGCGGGTGACGCCAGGAGGTGCGGCGTCAGCCGACTGCGGCCAGGTCGGTGAGCCGGGCCAGCGACTCCTCCAGGTCGGCGCCCACCCGGCGCAGGCCAAGGCGCAGCAGGGCCGCCTTGACCGGGCCGGCCGGCCAGCGGACCACTATGAGTCGCACGATGGTCCCGCCCTCCTCCTCGTCCGCGGTGAGCTGGACGTAGATCTCGGTGCGCGCCTCCGCACGAGCACCGGCACCCTTGGCCCGCTCTCGCCAGCCGATCAACGTCGGCTCCTGGTAGGCGATCACCTCGGCCTCATGCGCCGAACCGCGCCCTGCCTGGACCAGTTGCCGCCGGCCGAAGCCCTCTCCGGAGAGCACTTCGGCCGCGCGGACTCCCGCCAGCCAGGCCGGCAACTGCTCGGCCCGCTGTACGACGTCCCAGACCACTTCCATCGGCGCCGCCACGTGCGCACTACGTTCCACGAGGATCATTTCCGTCTTTCCTCCAGTGAGGACATCCCACGATATCGGCACTCTATGCGTTAAATCGGACTTACCTGGACGGGTTCGGAAAAAGACACGCCGATCAACCATTGCGGATTGCGCCAGGCCGGCCTATGGCGCATTCATCGACAGCGCCCTAAAGTCCCGAGCACGTTTCACGTTGACCGGGAGGGCGCGCATGTCGACAGCACCGATGCCCCAGTTCCCCACCGGCTTCCGCTGGGGTGCCTCGACCTCGGCGCACCAGATCGAAGGCGCCGCCACCGCCGACGGTCGCGGACCGTCCATCTGGGACACCTTCGCGCAGACCCCCGGCCGGATCGGCGACGGCAGCACCGGCGAGGTGGCCTGCGACCACTACCACCGGTACGCCGAGGACGTCGCGCTGCTGGCAGGGCTGGGCGTCTCCGCGTACCGGTTCTCGATCGCCTGGCCCCGGGTGCAGCCCACCGGCACCGGTGACGTCAACCCCGCCGGCCTGGACTTCTACGACCGACTCGTTGACGAGCTGCTGTCCGCCGGCATCGATCCGGTCGCCACCCTCTACCACTGGGACCTGCCCCAACCCCTTGAGGACGCCGGCGGTTGGCTGCACCGCGACACCGCCGCCCGGTTCGCCGACTACGCCGAGAAGACCGCCGCACGCCTCGGCGACCGCGTCCGACTGTGGATCACCCTCAACGAGCCGTTCATCCACATGAGCCTCGGCTACGGCATGGGTGAACACGCCCCCGGCCGGATGCTGCTCTTCGACGCGTTTCCCGTCGCCCACCACCAACTGCTCGGCCACGGGCTCGCCGTCGCCGCGCTGCGCAGCCGGAGCAGCAGCCCGGTGGCGATCGCCAACAACTACTCGCCGGTGCGGGTGCTCGGCGACACCGACGCCGACCGCGCCGCCGCAGCCGCGTACGAGGCGCTGCACAACCGCCTCTTCACCGACCCGCTGCTCGGCCGGGGCTACCCGGACCTGCCCGGCTTCGACCCCGACCTCATCCACCCGGGCGACCTCGACACCATCGCCGCCCCGATCGACGTACTGGGGGTCAACTACTACAACCCCACAGGTGTACGGGCTGCGCAGGAAGGTTCGCCCCTGCCGTTCGACCTCGTCCCGCTCGACGGCTACCCGCATACCGCCTTCGACTGGCCGGTGGCCCCCGACGGGCTGCACGAGTTGCTCGGCTGGCTGCGCGACACCTACGGCGACGGGCTGCCGCCCATCGAGATCACCGAGAGCGGCTGCGCGTACGACGACGTACCCGACGCGGACGGGCGGGTGGACGACCGGGAGCGGATCGCGTACCTCGACGGGCACCTGCGTGCCGTACGGGCCGCCCTCGACGACGGCGTGGACGTACGCGGGTACTTCGTCTGGTCGCTGCTTGACAACTGGGAGTGGGCCGAGGGGTTCACCAAGCGCTTCGGGCTTGTGCACGTCGACTACGCCACCCAGACGCGTACGCCGAAGTCGTCGTACACCTGGCTGCGGGACGTGATCGCGGCCAGCCGGGAGGGGTCGGCGCGGTGACCACCGTCGACCCGACACCGGCGGCGCTGCCGGCCGCGCTCGCCGAGCCGACCGCGCCGGTGCGGCGAGGCTGGATCGGGTTGATCTTCGCGGCGAACCTCGGGGTGTGGATGGCGTTCTTCACACCCATCCAGGTGCTGCTGCCGCAGCAGATCGAGCAGATCGCGCCCGGCGACAAGGAGAACATGCTGGCCGTGGTCACCGGCCTCGGTGCGCTGGCAGCGGTGCTCGCCAACCCCCTCGCGGGCGCGCTGTCGGACCGGACCTGCCTGCGGATCGCCGGGCGGGAGTTCGGCCGCCGGCACGTCTGGACCGCCGGCGGGGCGCTGCTCGGCGCGGCGGCCCTGGTGCTGCTGGCCCAGCAGCGGACCATCCTCGGGGTCGCGCTCGGCTGGGTCGCCGCGCAGGTCTGCTTCAACGCGATGCTGGCAAGCCTCACCGCAGCCATCCCGGACCGGGTACCGGTGACGCAGCGCGGCGGCGTGTCCGGCTGGGTGGGTATTCCGCAGGCGCTCGGACTGGTGCTCGGAGCGGTGCTGGTCACCGCACTGGTCACCGGAAACGCCGCCGGCTACCTGGCCATCGCCGTGGCCATCCTGCTGCTGTCGCTGCCGTTCGCGCTGCTCACACCCGACGAGCCACTGCCGCGTACGCACCGGCCAGCGCTGCGGATGCGGGCGCTGCTCGCCTCGATGTGGGTCAGCCCGCGCCAGCACCCGGACTTCGCCTGGGCGTGGATCACCCGGTTCCTGGTCCAGCTCGGCAACGCGCTGGGCACCCTCTACCTGCTGTACTTCCTCACCGACGGCGTGCGTTACCCCGACCCCGAGGGCGGGCTGCTGATGCTGATCCTGCTCTACACGCTCGGCATGATGCTGACCGCCGTGGTCGCCGGCCGGCTGTCGGACCGTTCCGGTCGGCGCAAGATCTACGTGATCGCCTCCGGGCTGATCATGGCGGTGGCGGCGCTGCTGCTCGCGGTCGCGCCGATCTGGCCGATGGCGATCGTCGCCGCCCTGCTGCTCGGCGCCGGATACGGCGTCTACCTCTCGGTGGACGCCGCGCTGATCACGCAGGTGCTGCCCCGGGCCACCGACCGGGCCAAAGACCTCGGCGTCATCAACATCGCCAACTCGGCGCCACAGGTGCTCGGGCCGGCGCTCTCCGCCCCGCTCGTGGTCTACCTGGGCGGCTACCCCACGCTCTACGCGGTCACCGCCGTTGTGACCCTGATCGGCAGCGCACTGGTCGTCAAGATCCGCTCGGTCCCCTGAGCTGTTAGGAAGGGCCCCCTGTACAACACCAGGCGATAAGAAGGGGCCCTTCCTTACTCGGTTGTCCGTCGCCGTAGGCTGGGGGACGTGACGGTACGTGTGCGCTTCGCCCCCTCCCCGACCGGTATGTTCCACGTCGGCGGTGCCCGCTCAGCCCTGCAGAACTGGATCTTCGCCAAGCAGCAGGGCGGCGTGTTCGTGCTCCGCATCGAGGACACCGACGCGGCGCGCAACAAGCCCGAGTGGACCGAGGGCATCCTCACCGCGCTGGAGTGGATCGGCATCTCCCGGGACAGCTACGAGGGGCCGTACTTCCAGTCGACGAACGCCGGTGAGCACCGCGCCGCCGCCGCCCGGCTCTACGAGTCCGGCCGCGCCTACTACTGCGACTGCACCCGCGAGGACGTGCAGGCCCGCACCGGCTCGCAGTACCAGGGCTACGACGGCTACCACCGTGACCTGGGCCTCGCCCCGGGTGAGGGTCGGGCGCTGCGCTTCCGTACGCCGGACGAGGGCGCGACTGTGGTGGTGGACCTGATCCGCGGCGAGCCCACCTTCGAGAACAAGCTCATCGAGGACTTCGTGATCGCCCGGGGCGACGGGTCTCCGGTCTTCCTGCTGGCCAACGTGGTCGACGACATGACCATGGGAATCACCCACGTGATCCGGGCCGAGGAGCACCTGCCCAACACGCCCAAGCAGCAGTTGCTCTGGGAGGCCCTCGGCGTCAAGCCGCCGGTCTGGGCGCACGTACCGGTGGTGGTCAACGAGAAGCGGCAGAAGCTGTCCAAGCGCCGCGACAAGGTGGCACTTGAGGCGTACCGCGAGGAGGGCTACCTCGCCAGCGCGATGCGCAACTATCTGATGCTGCTCGGCTGGGCGCCCTCGGGCGACCGGGAGATCGTGCCCTGGTCCGTGATCGAGGACGAGTTCCGGCTGGACGAGGTCAACCCCTCCCCGGCGTTCTTCGACGAGAAGAAGCTGCGCGCCTTCAACGGCGAGTACATTCGGGCGCTGCCGGTGGACGAGTTCATCGACGCCTGCCAGCCGTGGCTGACCGGCACGGGGACGATCGCGCCGCCGCCGTGGCAGCCCGAGGAGTACGACGCCGCCGCGTTCGCCGCCGTCGCCCCGCTGGCCCAGACCCGGATCGCTGTGCTCAGCGAGATCGTGCCGAACGTCGACTTCCTCTTCCTGGCCTCGCCGCTCATCGACGAGGCGGCCTGGGCCAAGACCATGAAGGACGGCTCCGCCGACCTGCTGGACGCCGCCGTCGCCGCGTTCGAGGCGCTGGAGTCCTGGGACGCCGAGTCGCTGAAGTCGACGTTGGAGGCCGTCGGCGCCGAGCGTGGCCTCAAGCTCGGCAAGACGCAGGCACCCGTCCGGGTCGCTGTCACCGGCCGTACCGTGGGCCTGCCGCTGTTCGAGTCACTTGAGGTGCTCGGTCGGGAGCGCGCCCTGACCCGGATGCGCGCCGCACGCCTCCGCCTCGTCTGACGGTCTCCGGTCGGCGTCACCTGCGCCGGCCCGGGTTCGTCCCCTCGCCCCGCGCGTCCTTTGCTCTGCTTCACTCCACGCACCACTGAGCAGCATTTCTGTTGCGTCCGTTGAAGCAGAGCAAAGGACGTGAAGTGGGGTCACCCGGTTGGCCGAGGCCGGGCAGCGCGAGCCCCAGAAATTTCAGCGACGCGCGGCGCGTCGGCGCCAGAGGAGTCCCGCCACGAGAGACCCCAGCACCACGACCGCCGCGATCGTCCACAGCCACCAGCTCCGCCCGTCCGGGTTGTTGCTCTCCTGCGCGGCAGGCACGGGCGTGCTCGAAGCGGCAGCCGCCCCCTCGGTCGCGACGGCGGTCGGCGACGCCGACGGCACCGCCGACGCGACGGTGGGACCGGCCGCCGAGGCATCCGGACTGGCAGCCGGGGACGGCGGCTGGGCGGCTGTGCCGGTGGTGAGGGTGAACCGCACCTCGCCCTTCACCGGATGACCGTCGTTGGAGGCCACCTGGTAGCCGACGACGTAGAGCCCGGCGGCACCCGGCGTGAACGGCACTCGCACCTTGCTGCCGTCGAAGACGGGCTGCCCGCCAGCGACCACATTGTCCGGACCGGTTATTGTGATCTTCGTCGTAGCCGGAGCGGGTCGGGCCAGAAACCGCAACTCGATCCGGGCCGGCGCGGTCGCCACTCGGGCTCCGTCGCGCGGGTCGCTGCCTGTCAGCGAGTTGTGCGCGGCGGCCGGTGCCGGGGCCAGCAACGACACACCGAACGCCACGCCGAGCACCACTGGCACGATCCGCGCCACACGTGTAACCCTGCCCCCCATGAACCCCTCCCTAAGGGTACGATCCGCCCGCTGATCAACGGCTCATCATTTAGTCGAGCAGAGATCGCAAATAGTTCCAATTACTGTTCCACAAGCTGCAATTCATCGACGTTCTGCGGAGTCTGTGAGAGTGGGCCCGACCGCACGGCCGGTGGCATCACCGGCCGACCGATCCGGACGTCACAACGAAGCCATCCATCGAACGGGGCGAGGAGGCGGGATGGTCCGACAGATGAGGCGGGCACTCGCCGTGCTGGCGGGAACGCTGGCCGCGGCAGTGCTGACGCTCGGCACCACCGGCCCGGCCACCGCAGCGCCGAAGGCCGCGGGTTCGAAGGCCGCGCCCTTGCAGGCCACAGCTTCGAAGGCCCCAGCGCCGAAGTCGCCGCCCGCCGGGGTGGACGTCACCGGCGAAGGACTGGCCGAGCCGCTGCGGCTGCGCTCGGACACCCAGCCCGCACACGTGGTGGCGGTCATCGACCAGGTCAACTTCCTCGGTCGCACCGGCCAGCCGAACGGGCCGAAGGCTGCCAATCTCGGGCCGAAGTACACGGTCGTGGTGCTCGCCGGGGACACCCCGAAGCAGACGTACGACCTCTATCCCAAGGCTGTGGGCGGGCCGCGCGTCTACCGGCCGGCCAAGCAGCCGGACGGCCGCAAGACCAGCGCCGGTTGGTTCCTCGGCCGGCTCAGCATGTCCGAGACGCTGCGCACCGCCGGAGTGCCGCTGGAGCGGCAGTTCGACACGGTCAGCGGCGGCGTGGGTGGCGGTGAGCGGGTGCTCCCGGAGGAGGCCCTCGACCCCGCCAGGGACATCGACGAGGCACTTGGCGAGTTGCAGCGGCTGCTGCTGCTCAACGTCGCGGTGATGCTCACCATCACGATCGGCCTGGCCGGCATCGCCCTGCTGATCCGTCGCCGCACCCGCTGACCAGCCCCACGGCCGTGGACAGCACGGCCGTGGACAGCACGGCCGTGGACAGCACGGCCGTGGACAGCAGAGCCGTGGACAGCAGAGCCGTGGACAGCAGAGCCGTGGACAGCAGAGCCGTGGACAGCAGAGCCGTGGACAGCAGAGCCACGTCGTCAGCAGGGCCGTGGACAGCAGCGCCGCTTCGTCAGCACCAGCGGCGCGGCGGGCGCTCCCGTCGGGTGGCGCGCTGACGTGGCCGGACGGGTCCGTGCCGGTGGGCCCCCGCCCACCCGGGTAGGCCGCTGCGGCAGCCCGCGTCGTCGTCGGGCTCGGCGGGCAGCGCCTGCTCACCGGCCCGCTGACGCGGCACCGGCACGTCGTCGGCCCACTCGGCAGGGCGGCAACCGGCCGGCTCCACCGGGTGCGCCGGGTGCGCCGGCAACCCACCGACCGGCCGACGAGGTTTGCCTGCCCCCTGGTGGTCGTGGTGACCCGGCCGGCAGGGCTCGCCCTGGGCGCAGCCGTTCTCGGCCTCCCCGTGCGCCATCCCGGTCTCCTCACGCTCGCACTCACACGCGGGTGCTCCCCCCGAACGTGCCCTGTCACCGTACTGGCCGGGGCCGACGGGTCGTGCACGCGTACCCGGGGGTCAGTGCTTCGGACGGCGCGGGAAGAGGGTCTCCCACACCGGGAAGGCCACCAACCAGACCACGATCGCGACGGTGAGGCCACGGATCCAGCCGCCCAGTTCACGGGTTCTTTCCGCATCGTTCACCCAGAGGATCGCAGCGCCGAGCAGAGCGCACGCGACGGCCCAGCCGAGCAGTGCCTTGCCCCACTCCCGCCACTCGTAGCGGGTGCGGGCCCAGCCGTAGCGGGGCGGCCGGACCGGCGGCGGGCCACCGGCGAAGCGGTGGGCGAAGCGCTGGTCCGCCCAGCGCACCACCGAGTGGCCGAAGGCCACCGAGAAGCCGAGATAGACGGCGGCGAGGCCGTGGCCGACGCTCGCGGTCGCGCCTCGGCGCAGGTCGATCACCGACGCGACGAGGAGCACCAGGTCCACGAGCGGTACGCAGATCAGCAGCGCCGCTCCGAGCCGTGGCCGGCGCAGTGGGTAGCGGGCCACGAGTCCGGCGGCGAGCACCACCCAGAATGCGATCTCACAGCCGATGATCAAGGCGACCAGCATGTCGACTCCCCTTCGTCGCCACCCAGCGTCGCTGATCAACAGGGCGTTGACCTCGGCACGAGAGACGACATCGTGTCCTCCCTTCGACGGACTCGTCCGCCCGCGAGCGCTCGACGTACCCCTTTCGGCGCATGTCGGGGACGGCGAGGTCCTCCCCCGGTCGGAGCCGGCGGGCCGACGGTTGTGGTGGGATCGGGGCATGCGACGGTGGCTCGGCTCCGGCACCCCCGGCCGGGATCTGATGCTGGCCGGCGCGTCGCTGGCCGGCGGTCTGATCCTGTACGGCCTCGGTTGGCAACCGCAGGTCCGTCCGCACCCGGACGTGCCGCAGGTGCTGTTCCTGCCGCCGCTGCTCGCGGTCTGCGTGGCAGTGGGCCTGCGCCGCGTCGCCCCGCGCGCGAGCCTGGCCGTCGGCACCGGGGCGCTGGTCGTGGACACCGCGCTCGGCTCCTCGCTGGGGACGATCCTGATCTACACCCAGGTGCTCTACGACGCCTGCGTGTACGGCCCGCCACGCCTGTGGCGGTGGTTGCTGCGGGTGACCGTCGGGCTGAGCCTGCTCGGCGCTGTGGTCGGCGTGGTCGGGTTCGGGCAGTGGCGCGGCGTCGCCGTCGGGGTGCCTGTGGTGCTCGCCGGGGTGCTGCCGGTGCTGACCGGGATCAGCGTGCGGCAGTACCGCGACCAGGCTGCCGCCGAGCGGGCGCGCGCCGAGCAGACCGCCCGGCTGGTCGAGTTGGACCGCCGGCAGGCGGTGAGCGCCGAGCGCGCCCGGATGGCCCGGGAGTTGCACGACGTCGTCGCCAACCACCTCAGCGCGGTGGCCATCCACGCCACCGCCGCGCTGTCCGTGCCAGGGTTGGCTCGCGGCCAGGTCGAGTCGGCGTTGCGGGTGATCCGGGAGAGCAGCGTGCAGGGACTGGCGGAGATGCGGCAGATGATCGACGTGCTCCGCGAGCCCGGGGCCGGCGACGGACAGCCCTCGGCGGGTGGCGATCCTGCCCTGCCGGATGCGGTCACTGCGCGCCTTGCCGAGGCGGACGGGTTGGTCGAGCGGATCCGGGCCGCCGGCCTCGCCGTGCGGATGCGCACCGACGGCACGCCCGGCCCGCTGCCCGTGGGGGTGGACCTCGCCGCGTACCGGATCGTGCAGGAGTCGCTCACCAACGCGCTCAAGCACGGCACGGGCGAGGCGGAGCTGACAATCGCGTACCGGCCGGCGGAGGTGGTGCTGACCGTGGAGAACCCGGTGCGCCCGGGCGGGACGGACCTGGAGGGCGCCGGGGCCGGGCTGATCGGAATGCGGGAGCGGGCCACGCTCCTGGCCGGCCAGTTCGCCGCCGGACCGCACGACGGCCACTGGCAGGTCCGGGCCGCGCTGCCCACCGGGGTGGGCGGATGACCGGGCCGGCGCGCGACCCGGGCGACGCGGCACCGCCGGTGCGGGTGGTGCTCGCCGACGACCAACCGGCGGTACGCGCGGGGCTGGCCCTGATCCTGGCCGGCTCGCCGGGCATCGAGGTGGTAGGCGAGGCGGGCGACGGCGACGAGGCGGTACGCCTGTGCCGCGAGTTGCACCCCGACGTGGCGGTGCTGGACATCCGGATGCCCCGCCTGGACGGGATCGCCGCGACCCGGACGATCGTCGCCGACGGGCTCGCCGACGTGCTGGTCCTCACCACATTCGACCTCGACGAGTACGTCTTCGGCGCGCTCCGCGCCGGTGCGGCGGGTTTCCTGCTGAAGGACACCGACGCCGCCGGGCTGGTCGCGGCGGTGCGCACCGTCGCGCGGGGCGACGGGTTCATCGCCCCCGCGGTGACCCGCCGGTTGATCACCGCCTTCGCGGCCACCGCGCCGTCCGCGTCGGCCGACAGCCGGGCCGCGCTGGACACGCTCACCCCACGGGAGCGTGACGTGCTTGCCTGCCTCGGGCTCGGGCTGTCCAACCAGCAGATCGCCGACCGGCTGGCGCTTGCGGAGAGCACCGCCAAGACGCACGTGAGCCGGATCCTGGCGAAGCTGGACCTGCGCAGCCGGGTGCAGGCCGCGATCCTGGCCCAGGAGTTGGGCCCGCCCACTCCCCCGCAGCCCTGAACCGGGGGTGGTCCCAACGGGACACCGACGGGTGCCCCGGCTGCCGTACGCTGCGCGCCATCGATGCCGATGGCGGCTGCCCCGAAATGGAGACGACGTGCGACGGTGGTGGGGGACGACGGTCCTTGTGGCGCTGACCGTGGGGGCAGGCGGTTGCGACAGCCTTCTATCCGAGGAGAAGCTCTCAACCTTCGCTCCCGAGGCGGGGGTGTGCCACGCCACCGCGTCCAACGAGCGCAGCCCAAAGTCGTACACACCGATCCCCTGCTCTTCGAAGCACGAGGTGGAGACATTCCTGGTCGGCCGGTTCGACGGCGCGGACGCCGCCGCCAAGGCGCCGCCGGCAGCCGACACCGAGGCGATCTGGCGGGTGTACGAATCCTGCGACGCCGAGGCTGCCCGTTTCCTGGGCGGCGAGTGGCGCGAGTCGCGGCTGGCCATGCGGGCGCTGACCCCGTCGGCGGCGCGGCGGAAGGCCGGCGAGCGGTGGTACCGCTGCGACCTGCTGGAGATGCATGCGGTGGACCGGTGGTTCCCGAACCCCCGGGCGAACAGCCTGCGCAACGGACTGACCGGCGATTCGCCACTGCGGTACACCTGTTTCACCGAACCGGCCGAGTCCGGCGACACCGTCGACCTACCGCCCGCCTCCTGCTCCGGGCCACACGCCACCGAGTTCGCCGGGATCTGGTGGGCCGAACCGGAGGTCGAGGAGATCACCGACGAGGTCCTGGACGCGGGGTGCCTGTCGACCGTCTCCGAGTACGTCGGGGCACCAGCGGGAGACCTGGACGGCCGGCTCGACGTGTTCGCGTTGCTGCCGGAGAGCGAGCCCGAGTGGCTGGCGGGCACGCCCGGCGTCTGGTGCTTCCTCTACAGCCCTGATCGGCCGCTCAACACGTCGCTGAAAGGTGTCGGCCGTACCGGCCTCGCGGAGGCCCGTTGACCGGTGCCGGCGTGGATGGCCTGCTCACGACATGTCAGGCTAGGGCGGTGAGTGCGCCCGGCGGTGGAGAGCTGTCGGCCACGCTGCGCCGGATCGAGCGTTCGGCGGGAGCGTTGGCCACTGCCAGCGTGGCCCGGATGGACGAGACGCTGCCGTGGTTCCGCGCCCTGCCGGCCGACCAGCGCTCCTGGGTGATGCTGGTCGCGCAGGCCGGTGCCCGGTCGCTGGTGGAGTGGCTGCGCGACGGCGGCGGCACGGCGGACAGCACGCAGGAGGTCTCCGACGAGGTCTTCGCCACCGCGCCGCTGGCGCTGGCCCGGTCGATCACCCTTCAACAGACCGTGGCGCTGATCAAGGTGACCATCGACGTGGTCGAGGAGCAGGTGTCGCAACTGGCCGTCGAGGGTGAGGAGCAGCAGCTGCGCGAGGCGGTGCTGCGCTTCTCCCGGGAGATCGCCTTCTCTGCGGCCCGCGTGTACGCGCGGGCCGCAGAGTCGCGGGGGGCGTGGGACGCGAGGTTGCAGGCGCTGCTTGTCGACGCCCTGCTGCGCGGTGACTCGCCGGACGTCCTGGCCAGCCGGGCGGCCGCGCTGGGCTGGGCGGACGCGCCGCCGGTCGCGGTTGCGGTCGGTCGTTCCCCGGGCGGGGAGGTCTCCGCCGTGCTGCACGTCGTCTACCGGTTGGCCCGGCGGATCGACGTCGAGGTGATCGGCGGGGTGCACGGCGACCGGCTGGTGATCGTGCTGGGCGGCGCGGCTGATCCGCTGAGCGCGGCGGGCAAGTTGCTCGACGCGTTCGGGGAGGGCCCGGTGGTGGTCGGTCCGGCCGTACCCAGTCTGGACGAGGCCACGGAATCGGCGCGGGCCGCGCTGTCCGGTTTCCGGGCCGCGCCGGCGTGGCCGACGGCCCCGCGGCCGGTGCCAGCCGACGACCTGTTGCCGGAGCGCGCCCTGGCCGGCGACGCGGAGGCACGTCGACGGCTGCGGCACGACGTGTACGCGACGCTTGTCCGCGCCGGTGGCGAGCTGCTGGAGACCCTTGACGCCTTCCTGGCCGCCGGTGGCACGTTGGAGAGCGCGGCGCGGGCGCTGTTCGTGCACCCGAACACGGTGCGCTACCGGCTGCGCCGCATCGCCGAGGTGACAGGCTTTTCGCCGCTGTCGCCCCGGGACTCGTTCGCGCTCCAGGTGGCGTTGACCGTCGGCCGGCTGGATCCGGTGGCGCCTGTCACATCGTCAGTCCCGACCCAGACATTGACCCCGGCAACCCGGAAATCCGCTCAAATCAGCGACGATACTGGCCGATCTTTGTAGGAACCCTCCAAAGGTCCTAGTGTGGTTTGGTCCGGGCCGGCACAGCGTTCCGTAGCGGCATCCGGAAGAGTCATAGGCGTGCTCGCCGTACTTAGTCCCGGCCAGGGTTCTCAGAAGCCCGGCTTCCTGACCCCCTGGCTCGACCTGACCGGCACCGAGGCACGGCTGCGGTCGTGGTCCGAGCTGGCAGGGGTCGACCTGGTGCACCTGGGCACCGAGGCTGACGCCGACGAGATCAAGGACACCGCCCGCACCCAGCCGCTGCTCGTCGCCGCGGCGCTGCTCGCCGCCGGGCACCTGCCGCTGCACGACGTGTCGGTCACCGCCGGGCACAGCGTCGGCGAACTGGGCGCCGCTGCGCTCGCCGGGGTGCTGTCGCCCGAGGCGGCGATCACGCTCGCCGGTGTGCGGGGCCGGGAAATGGCCGCCGCGTGTGCGCTGGAGCCGACCGGGATGGCCGCCGTGCTCGGTGGGGACCCGGACGAGGTGCTCGCCGCGATCGAGGGGCACGGTCTGTATCCGGCCAACCGCAACGGCGCCGGGCAGATCGTCGCCGCCGGCGCGCTGGACGGCCTGGACAAGCTCGCCGCCGAGCGACCGTCGAAGGCCCGCGTCATCCGACTTCAGGTGGCGGGCGCGTTCCACACCCCGTACATGGCTCCGGCCGAGACCGCGCTGGCCACGGAGGCCGCCGGGATCACCTCCGCCGACCCGGCGCGGATCCTGCTGTCGAACCTCGACGGCACCTCCGTCACCGACGGCCAGGAGCTGGTGCGACGCCTGGTCCGTCAGGTCACCGCCCCGGTCCGCTGGGACCTGTGCATGCGCACGCTGGCCGACCTGGGCGTGACCGGGGTGATCGAGCTGCCCCCGGCCGGCACCCTCTCCGGCCTTGTGAAGCGCGAGCTCAAGGGCGACGGCGCGCCCGAGATCGTCACCCTCAACACGCCGGACGACCTGCCGGCCGCGCGGGATCTCATCGCCCGTCACGGCACACCGGGCCAACCGCTCGCCCCCATCGGAGGACACTCATGACCGGCAGTCGCATCGTCTCGATGGGGCACTACCAGCCCTCCCGGGTGGTGACGAACGACGACATCGCCCAGCTCGTCGACACCAACGACGAGTGGATCCGGGACCGCGTCGGCATCGCCACCCGGCGCATCGCCGACAGCGAGACGGTTGCCGACATGGCCGCCGCCGCAGCCGGCAAGGCGCTTGCCAACTCCGGTTTGAGCGCCGCCGACATCGACCTCGTCGTTGTCGCCACCTGCTCGTCGATCGACCGCAGCCCCAACGTGGCCTGCCGGGTCGCCGCCAAGCTTGGCATCACCGCGCCGGGCGCGTTCGACGTCAACACCGCCTGCTCGGGCTTCGCCTACGCGCTCGGCATCGTCGACCACGCCGTCCGGGCCGGGGCGTCCCGCAACGCCCTCGTCATCGGTGCGGAGAAGCTCTCCGACTTCACCGACTGGACCGACCGCTCCACCTGCATCATCTTCGCTGACGGCGCCGGCGCCGCGGTGGTCACCGCCACCGCCGACGACGAGCCCGCCGGCATCGGCCCGGTGGTCTGGGGCTCGGTGCCGGAGAAGAGCGACGCGGTACGCATCGAGGGCTGGCGCCCGTACATCCAGCAGGAGGGGCAGTCGGTGTTCCGCTGGGCCACCACGGCGCTCGCGCCGCTGGCCCTGCAGGCATGCGAGCGCGCCGGGGTCGACCCGTCGGAGCTTGCCGCGTTCGTGCCGCACCAGGCCAACGGGCGGATCATCGACGGCATCGCCAAGCGGCTCAACATCCCGAATGCGATCATCGCCAAGGACATCGTGGAGTCGGGCAACACGTCGGCGGCGAGCGTACCGCTGGCTCTGTCCAAGCTTGTCGAGCGGCGCGAGGTGCCCTCGGGCGCCCCGGTGCTGCTGTTCGGCTTCGGCGGTGGCCTGACCTACGCCGGTCAGGTCGTCCGCTGCCCCTGATGAACCCCCTCGGGCGCGTACGCGTCGAGGAGCGGCGGTCGGCGACGCCGGCCGCCGGAGATCCCCCTATGAGAGGAACCAACCGCAATGACCCGTGACGAGATCACCACCGGCCTCGCCGAGATCCTCGAAGAGGTTGCCGGGGTGAACCCGGACGACGTGGCCGAGGGGAAGTCCTTCACCGACGACCTCGATGTCGACTCGCTCTCCATGGTCGAGGTAGTGGTGGCGGCCGAGGAGAAGTTCGGCGTCAAGATCCCGGACAACGAGGTGCAGAACCTCAAGACCGTCGGGGACGCCGTCAGCTACATCGAGGCGCAGTCCTGATCATGAGTCGTCCTGACGTCGTCGTCACCGGGCTCGGCGCGACGACCCCGCTCGGCGGGGACGTCGCGTCGACCTGGGACGCAATGCTCGCCGGCCGCTCCGGGGTGAGTGCCCTCACCCAGGAGTGGGCCGCGCAACTGCCCGTCCGGATCGCCGCGCAGCTGGCCGTGGAGCCGTCGGAGGTCCTCGACCGCGTTCGGCTGCGTCGGCTGGACCGCTCCGAGGCGATCGCCATCATCGCCGCGCAGCAGGCGTGGGCGGACGCCGGCCTGGCCGACTCCGGCCTCGACGGGGAGCGGCTCGCCGTCAGCATCGGCTCGGGCATCGGCGGCGCCACCACCCTGCTCGCCCAGGACGACATCCTGGAGGCGTCCGGGCCGCGGCGGGTCTCCCCGCACACCATCCCGATGCTGATGCCGAACGGTCCGGCCGCCTGGGTCGGGCTGGAGCTGGGCGCCAAGGCCGGCGTGCACACGGTGGCCAGCGCCTGCGCCACCGGCGCCGAGGCCATCGCGCTCGGTCTGGACATCATCCGCGCCGGCCGGGCCGACGTGGTGGTGGCCGGCGGCACCGAGGCGGTCATCCACGCGCTGCCGATCGCCGGGTTCAGCTCGATGCGGGCCATGTCGACACGTAACGACGAGCCGGAGCGGGCCTCCCGTCCGTGGGACAAGGGCCGTGACGGCTTCGTCCTCGGCGAGGGCGCGGGCGTCGTGGTGCTGGAACGCGCCGACCACGCCGCCGCCCGGGGCGCCCGGGTGTACGCGCGTCTCGCCGGAGCGGGTATCACCTCCGACGCGTACGACATGGTGCAGCCGCACGCCGAAGGCGAGGGCGCCATCCGGGCCATCGGCAAGGCGATCGCGGACGCGGACGTCGCCAAGCAGGACATCGTGCACGTCAACGCGCATGCCACGTCGACCCCGGTCGGCGACATGTTGGAGATCGGTGCGCTGCACAAGGCGCTCGGCGATCACCCGGTGCTGGCGGCGACCAAGTCGATGACCGGTCACCTGCTCGGTGCGGCCGGCGCGCTGGAGTCGATCGCCACGATCCTCGCCATCCGCGACAGTGTCGTCCCTCCGACGGTCAACCTGGAGGACCCGGACGACGGCCTCACCCTGGACGTGGCAGCCCAGAAGGCACGGCCCATGGAGATCCCGGCCGCGTTGAACAACGCGTTCGGCTTCGGCGGCCACAACGTGGCTCTGGTCTTCACGCGAGCCTGACACCACCGCCCGCGGCAGCGGGTGAGCAGTGGCCCTGTCCCGTCGCCTGGCGACGGGAGAGGGCCCGGTGTCGTTTCAGGCCCGGTTGCGGGGGTGCCGCTTGGCGGTGCGCTCGTTGCCCCGGCGGTAGTTGCCCGTCCAGCGGGCCATCACCAGCTGCGGGTCGTCGTCGACCTCGGCGAGGAACTCCGCCGCCCGGCCGCCGCGCAGTGTGCTCGCCACCTGCCCGTGATGGGTGATCACCACGGTGCCGTCGGCCCGCTGGTCGTACCGGAATCCCTCAGGTGCTGGCATGCGGCAGAGGCTTCCAGATCACCTGGCCTGCCGCGACACGATTTTCCGGGCCGCCGAACGGCGCCGCGGCGTCGTCGGGCGGCCCTGTTCAACGTCGCTGCGCCGGCCGGCGTCGGGGTCAGGTGCCGCAGGTCGTGGCGGGCAGGCCCGACACGGCGACCGGGGACCGGCCGCCCGGCCGGGCCTTGCCGGCCAGCACGGCCGCCAGCGCTGTCATCGACGCCCGGCTGGAGGAGTACGTCGCCAGCAGCGTGGGCGACGCCGCCCCGGCCAGCACGTACGGGGTGTCCATGGCGACGGTGACCGCAGCGTCGGCGCGTAGATCGTCGGCGCCGTCGCCGTAGCCGACGAGGTGCACCACGGTGCCGCCACTCGGCTTCACTGTCACGCCGGCAGCGGTGAGCGCGGCGGTAAGCGCCGCCCGGGTGCCGTCCCGGCCGCCCGAGGAGGTGACGGTGACCGGCCCGCGTACCGCCTTGCCGCACTCGCCTCGCAGCACTGTGACGGCACCGGCGGCCAGCGCCTCCGCCGCCGCCCGGTGCGCCGGGGAGTTGAGCGTGGACATCTGCGCGGCCGGGGCGTCCGCGAGCCGGAACTTCATCGTCAGCACCCGGGTCACCGCCTCGACCAGCCGGGTGCGGGGCAGCGACCCGCCGCGCAGCGCGGCGAGCAGTCCGTCGTACGCCTGGCCGACGTTCGGGGTCATGAGGATCAGGTCGTTGCCGGCGTTCAACGCCCGGACGGCGGCCTCGCCGGGCGCCCAGCGCTTCGCCGGCGGCATGTTCATCCCGTCGGTGATCACCACACCCTTGAAGCCGAGCTGGCCGCGCAGCACGTCGGTGAGCAGCTTGCGCGAGAAGGTCGCCGCGGTGCCCGGGTCGATGGCCCGCACGTCCAGGTGAGCCGACATCACTGCCATGGCCCCGGCGTCGATGCCCGCGGTGAACGGCGGCCACGCGCCGGTGCGCAGCGCCTCGGCGGACTGGGTGAGCACTGGCAGGTCCTGGTGCGAGTCGTCGGCGCTGTGACCGTGCCCCGGGAAGTGCTTCAGGGTGGCCGCGACGCCACTTGCCTGCAGGCCCCGGACGGCACCGCCGACCTGCGCGGCGGCGACCTTCGGGTCGGAGCCGTACGAGCGGGAGCCGATGACCTTGCTGCGGGTGGCCAGTACGTCGGCGACCGGGGCGAAGTCGACGTTGATGCCCATCGCGGCGAGTTCGGTGCCGGCGGCCCGCCAGGCGTTCTCGGTCAGTTTGGGGTCGCCCGCCGCACCGGCCGCGAGGGCGCTGGGCAGCAGCGTGACGCCGTCGGTGACGCGGGTGACGACGCCGTACTCCTGGTCGGTGCCGATCAGGAAGGGCGCCGGGCCTGCGGCCAGCCGCCCGGCGGCCTCGCGCAGCCCACCGGTCAGCTCGTGGACCTGCTTGGGGTTGTCGACGTTCGTGGTCTCCTGGTTGCCCTTTGTCGGGTCGTCGGCGCTGAAGCCGACCAGGATCAGCCCGCCGAGCCGGTACTTGGCGATCATCTGGGCGGGGGTGTCGACGCCGGCGAGTGCCTGGTTGCCGGCCGCCGAGCCGGGTGAGACCTTCGTCGCCGAGTCGCCGTAGGCGTACGGCATCAGCACCTGACCGACCAGGTCCTCGTCGGAGAGCGTGGCGACGAGCGCGGCGGCGCGGGCGGCCGGGTCGGCGGCGGCCGGCGTCGCGGCGGCGGTGCTCGGCGCGGCCGAGGTCGCCGCAGGGCTGGGGCTCGGGTCGGGGCGTTCCGGGGTACCCGAGCAGCCGGAGACGAGCAGGGCGGTCAGGGCGGCGACGGCGATGCCGGCGCGTCGCGGGCGAATCGGCACGCCGCCCATCCCACCAGGTCCCCCCTTATCGGGGCAACTTGACCTTACCGGTCGGCGTCGGCATGCCCGCGCCGCCGGCCTGCCCGACCCCGGTGAGCACCGGGGCGACGGGCCCGGTCAGCCGACCCGGGTGAGCAACGTCACCGGAGCCCCGTCACCTGCGTACCGGTAGGGCTCCAGGTCGTCGTCCCAGGCCGTGCCGAGCGCCTTGTCGAGGGCGTGCGACAGCGCCTCCGGGGCCCGGGCGGACGCCATGAGCGCCCGCAACCGGTCCTCGCCGAGCTGAATGTCCCCCGCCGCGCCGACGGTGGCCCGGAACAGGCCGCGGGCCGGCACGTACATGTAGCGCTCACCGTCGGCGCCGGAACTCGGCTCCTCGGTGACCTCGAAACGGATCATGGGCCACTGTCTGAGGGCAGCAGCCAGCTCGGCGCCCGTCCCGGGACGGCCGGTCCACCCGCACTCGGCCCGGCGTGCGCCGGGGTCGACGGGCTGAGCCGTCCACTGCAGGTTGACCGGCGCGGCTAGGACGCGCGCGATCGCCCACTCGACGTGCGAGCACACGGCGAGCGGGGTCGAGTGGACGTATACGACGCCACGCGTTGGCACGGTGACCTCCCGGAGAGCGAGGTGCGTCTTCCCCTACGACCTCGGCCACCCAGGTGGTTGCTGCAACACATGATGACTCCTGTGACGGATGGTGCGCCAGGGAATCGGAAAATTCGCTGGCCGGAATAGCCGGACGGGTGGTCTCGGTTGGCTCAGAGGACACCGCGACGAGCAGCTTGATGTCGTGGTCCTGTACAGTTCCATCGGCGGCTTATGCCGCGTTACACCTCGCGGGCCGACTCACGTGTCGTCCGCACACAGCCCCCGGACGTCCAGTCCTCCCGTACGTCTTGCAAGGAGTACCTCCGTGGCGAGCAACACCTCTAAGACCGCGCGCGCGTCCGTCCGGGCCGGCCAGGCTGGCCAGGGTGGCGCCCTCAGCGTGCTGGGCGAGTTCAAGTACCTCATCCCGCTCAACGGCGGCAAGCACGCCTACGTGCGTAACCTGACCAACGGCAAGACCGCGCACCTGCGCACCGACTCCGACGCCTTCGTCGAGGAGATCCGGGTGCTGGCCGCCGCCGGCCACGCCGCCAAGATCCGGGCGGAGATCAACAACCTGGCTGCCACCCACCCGGGTGACGGCTGGGAGGCCACCGAGAAGCGCCTTGTCGCGGCCGGTGTCTTCGAGGGCTGAGCCCCTCCCCCACCGCATCATCAGCGAAACCGCCCGTCGGGACTTCCCGGCGGGCGGTTTCGCGTCCGCGTCCGGGCGCTCGGGCCCCGGGTTTCAGGGCGGGTCGAGCAGGGCGACCTCACCGGTGGCCAGGTCGTAGAGACCGCCGACCACTGCCACCCGGCCAGCGGCGACCGGCCCGGCCAGCAGGTCGTCGTGGCGCAGCGCGCGCACCGTACGCCCGACGTGCCGGCGGATCGCCAGCGGTTGCACCGCCGGATCGTCGAGCCCCGCCTCGACGACCGCAGGGGCGATCTCGTCGACGAGGTGGGCAAGCGATCCGTCCGGCCGCTGACCGGTGCGCAGCGCCTCCACCGCTGCCCCCACCGCCCCGCACCGCTCGTGGCCCAGCACCATGACCAGCGGTACGCCGAGCTGGCCCACGGCGAACTCGATGGAGCCGCGTACCGCGCGGTCGAGCACGTGCCCGCCGGTACGGATCACGCACATCGCGCCGAAGGTCTGGTCGAAGATCGCCTCCAGCGGCACCCGCGAGTCGATGCAGCCGAGCACCACCGCGTACGGCTGCTGGTCGCCGGAGGCCGCCGCGGCGGCCGTCACGTCGTGTCCGTGCATGGGCTGACCGCTGATGAAGCGCCGGTTGCCGGCGAGCAGTTCCGCGAGCGCGACCCTTGGCGTACCCCCGGCCTGTCGCTCGTGAGCTGCCGGTCCGCCGGCTGGCGGGCCGGGCGTCGCCTGCGTCGACCCCATGCCGTCCAGCTTGGCCCGGTCGGTGGCGGACAGGTGGGCGCTCGGGAATGTTCCCTCGACGCGATTGGCGTGGTGTGCTGGCGGGTAGCCGGTGTTACCGCCGGGTATCCCCGGTGCCGGTGGTGGTGCCTGGGCGACCCTGGGAGGTGGCGATGCCGGAGCGGTTCGAGGTCGGTCTGCCCGACGGCGTGCGGCTGCACGTCGAGACCACGGGGCCGGCGGACGCCCCGGTCACAGCCGTCCTGCTGCATGGCTGGACGCTTGACGGGCGCGCCTGGCACCGGCAGCTCGACGCGCTCACCGGGCTGTCGGAGGGCGCGGTGCGGGTGGTCACCTTCGACGCGCGGGGCCACGGCCGGTCCAGTTGCATGGCGTTGCCCACGGCCACCCTGGCCCAGCTCGGCGACGATCTTGCGGCGGTCATCGACGCGGTCGCGCCGGCCGGCCGGGTGGTACTTGTCGGGCACTCGCTGGGCGGCATGACGATCATGGAGTACGCGCACCGCCACCCCGCGCACTTCACCGCCCGCACGGCAGGCCTGGTCTTCGTCTCGACCACCGCCGAGGGGCACACGCACACCGCCTACGGGCTCTCGCCGCGGATCACCCGGCTGATCCGGCTCGCCGAGACCACCGGGGCCGGTGTGCTGGCCCGGTGCGGCTCGTGGCGGCCGCCCCGCCCGCTGCTGCGCGCACTGCAACCGAGCATCCGCTGGATGCTCTTCGGCGACCGCTGCGATCCGGCCGACATCCGGCTGGTGACCTCGGCGGTGGCCCGCGCCTCACTGCGCTCGATCGGCGGGTTCCGCGCCTCGATCGGCGCCCAGCACCGGTTGGACACCCTCAGCGCGCTCGCCCACCTGCCGGCCGCCGCCCTGGTCGGCGATCGGGACCGGCTCACACCGCCGCCGTGCGCCGAGTCGATCGCCGCGGCGCTGCCGGCCACCGAACTGACCGTCTGCCCGGGTGCCGGGCACATGCTGATGATGGAACGTCCCGACGAGGTGAACGCCGCGCTGACCGGCGTCCTGCGTCGGGTGCTCGCCGCACCGCCGGCCGACGCCGTGTCGCCGCGCCCCGGCGACGCGAGCGCCGTCGGGACGGGTGCCTGAGCACGTTCGCGCACCTCGGGCGCGGCGGATCCGGACGGGGGCCGTACCCTTCTGCGGTTGGCCCGCGCGGTTCGCGCCGCTTGCCGGCGACATCGAAGGAGCGTGCGTTGACCGACCAGACCGCCCTGGAGCAGGAGATCGCCGTCGAGCAGCGGCACCTCGACCGGGTGTACGCCCGACTGGCCGAGCTGCGCCAGTCCGCGGTCCGCGCCGAGCGCGACGGCTACCGGATGGCGCGGGTGGGCACGTTCGGCGCGCTCGTCGAACGTGACGCGATGGTCTTCCACGCCGCGCAGCGGCGGCACACCCTCGACGCCGAGCACGAAGGGCTGGTCTTCGGCCGCCTGGACCTGCGGGACCGTCAGGTGCTGCACGTCGGGCGGCTCGGCATCCGCGACGAGGACGCGACAACGCTCGTCGTCGACTGGCGGGCGCCGGCCGCCGCCGCGTTCTACCAGGCCACCCCGGCGCAGCCGCTGGGCGTGGTGCGTCGACGGACCATCCAGTCCCGGCGGGAACGGGTCACCCGCATCGAGGACGACCTGCTGGACCCCACCGCCACGCCGGAGGGGATGACAGTCGTCGGCGACGGCGCGCTGCTGGCCACCCTGTCCCAGGCCACCGGGCGGGGCATGCGGGACATCGTGGCGACGATCCAGCGGGAGCAGGACGAGGCGATCAGGTCGCCCGGTTCCGGGGTGACGATCGTCGCCGGCGGCCCGGGCACCGGCAAGACCGCTGTCGCCCTGCACCGGGCCGCCTACCTGCTGTATTCCGACCGCAGCCGGTACGCCGGCGGCGGCATCCTGGTGGTGGGCCCGTCCACGGTCTTCGTCGAGTACATCGCCTCGGTGCTGCCGTCGCTCGGCGAGGACACGGCGACCCTGCACTCGCTCGGCACCCTCTTTCCGGGGATGACAGCCACCCGCACCGATCCGCCGGACGTGGCGGCGGTGAAGGGTTCGCTGCGGATGCGCCGGGTGCTGGAGCGCGCCGTCCGGGACGCGGTGCCGGGCGGGCCTGGTGAGTTGCGACTGCTCTACCGGGGCACGCTGCTGCGGCTGGACCGCGCCGAACTCGACGCGATCCGGGACCGCGCGCTGAACCGGGGCGCCCGCCGCAACGAGGTCCGTCGGGCCGGCTTCGACGGGGTTTTCGCCGCGCTCTGGGCGCAGGCCCGTCGCCTGGGCATCGGCCGGCTGCCGGAGCAGCGGGCCTTCGAGGACGAGGTCGCCGAGCGGGCGGAGTTCCGGGAGTTCCTCAAGGCGTGGTGGCCCCGGCTGCATCCCCGGCACGTGCTCGGTTGGCTGGCCCGTCCCGACCGTCTGCGTAGGTACGCCGGAGGAATCCTCTCCGGCTCGGAGATCCGGCTGCTCGGTGCGGCGTACCGGACTCTGGAGACCGACGGCCTGACCATCGCGGACGTGGCGCTGCTCGACGAGTTGGACGCGCTGCTGGGCAAGCCCGTGCAGCCGGCCCGCGCCCGGCGTGACCCGTTCCAGCTCGCCGGCGGGGTCCGGGAGCTGAGCACACTTGGCGACCGCCAGCGGGCGGCCCGCGCGGCGGCGCGGGAGCGTCCGGCGGACTACCGGGACTACGCGCACGTCGTGGTGGACGAGGCGCAGGACGTCTCACCGATGCAGTGGCGGATGATCGGCCGGCGCGGTCGGCTGGCCTCGTGGACCATCGTGGGCGATCCGGCGCAGACCGCGTGGACCGGTGACCCGGAGGAGCTGACCCGGGCCCGTGACCAGGCGCTGGGTCGGCGCAAGCGGCTGGACTTCACGCTCACCACCAACTACCGCAACTCGGCGGAGATCTTCGCGGTGGCGGCGGCCGAGATCCGCAGGCTGTATCCGGACCTGCCGCTGCCCAGGGCCGTCCGCTCCACCGGGGTCGATCCGGTCGAGCACGTCGTACCGGCGGCCGGGTTGGAGGCCGCGACGGTTGAGGCGGCCACCGGCCTGCTGGCCGAGGTGGACGGCACGGTCGGGGTGATCACGCCGGTCCCCCGCCGCGACGAGGTCGCGGGCTGGCTCGGCGCGCTCGGCGGGTCACGGTTGCAGGTGGTGACAAGCCTGGAGGCCAAGGGCATGGAGTACGACGGGGTGGTGCTCGTCGCGCCGAGTGAGATCCGGGCGGATCCGGGTGCGGGTGTACGCACGCTCTACGTCGCGCTGTCCCGGGCCACCCAGCGACTGACCACCATCGACCCGATCGGCTGAATCCGTGTTGGCGGGGCCGAGGGTCCACCAGCGCCCTACAGTTGCATACATAGCGATGTGAACATACATTTGACCCCGTCCCGGCCGGCACAGGAAGGTGGGTTTCGTGGGCTCAGGTCATGACCACCACCACGCGTCGGTCAGCAACGCCGCACAGCAGCACCGGGGCCGGCTCTGGGTAGCGTTCGGGCTGCTCGCCACCCTGATGGTGGTCGAGGCGGTGGCCGCACTGCACACCGGCTCGCTGGCCCTGCTCTCCGACGCCGGGCACATGTTCACCGACGTACTCGGCATCGGGATGGCCCTCGCCGCGATCACCGCAACCCAACGGGCCGCCCGCGACCCGCAGCGCACCTTCGGGCTCTACCGCCTCGAGGTGCTCGCCGCCCTCGCCAACGCCGTCCTGCTCTCCGGCGTCGCGATCTACGTGGTGATCGAGGCGATCGGCCGGTTCGGCGACCCGCACGAGGTGGTGGTCGGCCCGATGCTCGTGGTCGCCGTGCTCGGCCTGCTCGCGAACGTGATCGCGTTCGCCCTGCTCCGCACCGGCGCCCGGGACAGCATCAACCTCCAGGGCGCCTACCTGGAGGTGCTCGGCGACCTGCTCGGCTCGGTCGGCGTGATCGGCGCGGCACTGCTCATCGCGGTCACCGACTGGTGGTGGGCCGACCCACTGGTAGCGGTCGCCATCGGCGTGTTCATCCTGCCGCGCACCTGGCGGCTCGGCCGCGCCGCGGTCCGCATCCTCGTGCAGGCCGCTCCGGAACACCTCCAGGTCACCGCCGTGCACGACCGGCTCGCCGCCGTACCCGGCGTGGTCGAGGTGCACGACCTGCACGTCTGGACGCTCACCTCGGGCATGGAGGTGGCCTCCGCACACCTGACGATGGCGCCCGACGCGGAGGTCGGCACCGTGCTCACGGCGGCGCGCACCGCCCTGCAGGAGGACTTCCGGATCGAGCACGCCACGCTCCAGATCGAGCCCGGTGCGGCCCCGGGGGCCTGCGGTGCCGTCACTTGGTGAGCGGGTTGTCAGCTTTTATACCTTTTGTCGGTGTTTTGGGTAGCGCTTCGCGCACCGTCAGTCACAATCGCTGCACCAGCCCCATGAGCACCGGTAGGCTGGCTCCCGGCCACCACCCGGCGGCGCCCTCCCGGCGCCGGTGGCGGCCGCCGCCTAATCACCCGAGAGGGCGAACCGGGGAACCATGTTCCTGGGGTGCATCCGCGTCAGCGGTAGGGATCTTCCGTCCCGAACCCGTCAGCTAACCCGGTCGGCGGCTGACGGAAGGACATGCGCAGTGGCACCAGCACGACCCCCCGCCGCCCGATTGGCGGCGCTGATCGTCATGATGTTCACCCTCGGCGTCGCCATCCCCGCCGGCGCCGCCTCGGCCGCTCCCCCGGCCACCCAACGGGCCGCGGCACCCGACAACGACGAAGAGGGTGGCACCCCCGCCCTGCGCGCCGCACTCGACGCGGCCAGCAAGGGCTACCTGGACGCGAAGCGCGCCCTGGACACCTCGATCCAGCGGCAGCAGCAACTCGCCGCCAAGCTCAAGACCACCGAAGCCGAGATGGACGAACGCAGCGGCAAGGTCGGCGAGATCGCCGGCGTCGCGTACCGCACCGGCCGGCTCAGCACCGTCTCGGCGCTGCTCAACACCAACAGCCCCGAGGGCTTCATGGACCGCGCCGCCGCGCTGGACGTGGTCGCCGCCAACGAGGACCGGGTGCTGCGCGACCTCATCGCCACGAAGGACGAGGCCAACCGCACCCGCGTCGCCCTCGACGGCGAGATCCGCGAGCAGCGCAAGCAGGTCGAGGTGATGGCCAAGCGCAAGGAGCAGGCCGAACGCGCCCTGGCCGTTGCCAACACCAGGCAGCAGACCACCGCCTCCGACTCCGGCTCCAACCGGGGCACCTCCACCGCCAACGCCAAGCCCGCGCCGCGCAACTCCGACGGCTCCTGGCCGTCCGAGTCCTGCAGCGTCAACGACCCGACCCCGGCCAACGGCTGCATCACCCCACGCACCCTGCACGCCCTCAACCAGGCCAAGGCCGCGGGCTTCACAAGGTACGTCTCCTGCCACCGCTCCGGCGGCTCCGGCGAGCACCCCAAGGGTCGCGCCTGCGACTTCGCCGCGCAGAAGAACGGCTTCGGCGGGGACGCCACCGGCGGCGACAAGACGTACGGCAACAACCTGGCCGCGTACTTCATCCGCAACGCCGACCGGCTCGCCGTGCTGTACGTGATCTGGTACAGGCAGATCTGGCTGCCCAGCAGCGGGTGGAAGTCGTACAGCGGGGCGAACGGCGACCCGTCCAGCGACCACACCAACCACGTACACCTGTCCGTGTACTAGCCCGACCCGACCCGGCCGGCGCTCCCCCACGCGGGGACGCCGGCCGGTGTACGTCTGCGCGACCGCACTCGAACCAGGATGTAGTGGCCTCCCAACGGCCCGACACCACGACATCCTGGATCGAGCACGATCATGACAAGGTCCGCGCGCCAAGCGGCGGCTGGTCAGGTCGACGGTGGGGGGTTGTCGCTGCGGTCCAGGGCCGCTCCCAGCCGGGCCGCCAGGGCCAGGTGGGCGACTCGGGCCTGGCTGAAGGCGTACCGGAAGAGGGGTTTCGGTGCCCGCAGGGTGATCTCGACGTCGATCCGGACCAGGCCGTCGGGCTCGGCGCGTAGGCGTGTGTGGTTACGCACCGTGGTGGCCGGCCACTGGCGTGCGACAGTGACGATCTCGTCGTCGTCGAGGGTCAGCACGTCCGCGTGATAGGTGGTTCGGAAGCGGAGCGGGCCGGCGACCAGACGGTCGTTGATCGTGTAGCTGGCCACGGCTCCGGGCCGGGGCGGGACTCGCCGCACCCGGATGATCAGTGGGTGCAGCTCGCCCTGGCGGCTCAGGTCGCCAAGCAGGGCCGCCGCGTCGGCGAGCGAACAGCGGGCCTGCACGGTGTAGCTGAACGTGTCGCTGCTGAGCACGCCGTCTCCCGCCGTCGATGGGTCGCACGATCGTCCCGTACACCGGTGGGGCTGGCAACGTCCGGACGGACACCGGCCGTTGCCCGGGCATTGGCGACGCGTTATCACTACCGTCAGCTGTTGAGGTATCACCGGTCGTGATGAAGGGCGGACGCATGAACGGGGATGACCGGTGAGCGGGCACGTGATGGTCTTCGCGCCCACACCGCAACTGACGGTAACTGTGGATCAGCCGAACGACCACCCCGAGCTGCACCTGCACCCCGGCGGGCAGGGCGTCTGGCAGGCCCGCATGGTGCTGTCGCTCGGTGTCGACGTGGTGCTGTGCGCCGCGCTCGGCGGCGAGATCGGCCAGGTGCTGGAGCCGCTGCTGGTAAGCGAGGGCGTCGACCTCAAGGTGGTGGTCCGGGACTCCGGCAGCGGCGCCTACGTGCACGACCGTCGGGACGGCTCCCGGCAGGAGATCGTTGACGTGCCGGGGCACCCGCTGAGCCGGCACGAGCTCGACGAGCTCTACAACCTGGCGCTCGGCGAGGGCCTCCGCGCCGAGGTGAGCATCCTGAGCGGGCCCAACGAGCCGTGGCTCGTCCCGGCCGACGTGTACCGGCGCTTCGCCGCCGACCTCGGCGCCAACGGCAGCCGGGTGGTGGTCGACCTCTCCGGGGAGCACCTCGGTGCGGCGCTGGAGAGCGGGGTGTTCTTCCTCAAGGTGAGCCACGAGGAGCTGATCCGCGACGGGCGCGCCCGCAACGACGAGACAGCGGAGCTGACCCGGGCGATGTACGAACTGCACGCGGCCGGCGCCGAGACGGTGGTGGTGAGCCGGGCCGACCAGCCGGCCTTGACGCTCATCGACGGGGAACTCTTCGAGGTGCAGATGCCCCGGCTGGAGGCCGCCGACCCGCGTGGCGCGGGCGACTCGATGACCGCCGGGGTGGCCGCCGTGATCGCCCGCGGTGGGGACATCCGCACCGCCATCCGCACCGGCGCCGCAGCCGGGGCACTGAACGTCACCCGGCACGGCCTGGGCACCGGTCGGCTGGACTCGATCACCGGGCTGGTGGAGCGGGTCCAGCTGGCACCGGCGGACAGCCGGCCCCAGGAGCGGACCACCCCCGACGAACTGGCCGACCGGGTGGTCGACAGATGACCCTGCGGGTGCTGATCACCAACGACGACGGGATCGCCGCGCCGGGCATCCAGGCGCTGGCGTGGGCCGCGGCGCAGCGGGGACTGGACGTGGTGGTCGCGGCGCCGCTGGAGGAGGCAAGCGGTACCAGCGCCGCGATGAGCGCTGTGGAACGGGACGGCCGGGTCGTGGTGCACGATCATCCGCTGGCGGACCTGCCGGGTGTGCCGGCGTACGGGGTGGGCGGCTCGCCCGGCTTCATCACGCTCATCGCGCTGCACGGCGCGTTCGGGCCGCCGCCGTCGGTGGTGCTGTCCGGCATCAACAGGGGCGCGAACGCCGGCCGTGCCGTGCTGCACTCGGGCACTGTCGGTGCCGCGTTCACCGCCGCCACGAACGGCTGTCGGGCGATGGCGGTGTCGCTGGACGTGCTGTCGGCCGGTGAGGCGACGGCCGCCAGCGGTGGCGCGGCGGTGGACGCCGCGGCACGGGTACGCGACGTCGAGCGGCACTGGGGCACCGCCGCCCGGGTAGCCCTGGACCTGCTGCCCCGGCTCACGGCAGGGCCGCCGGAGAGCGTGCTCAACGTCAACGCCCCCGACCTGCCGCACGGGCGGCTGCGCGGGGTGCGCCGTGGTTCGCTGGCCAGCTTCGGCCAGGTGCAGATGACTGTTGCCGAGTCGGGGCACGGCTTCGTGCGTACCTCGTTGGAGGAGCCCGGCCAGGCCGCGCAGCCCGGCACGGACGTCGCGTTGCTTGCCGGCGGGTACGCGTCGGTGACAGCCATCCGGGCGGTTACCGAGGCGGCCGACGTGGACCTGACCGGTCTGGACCAGGAGCCCTGACGGGCCCCGCGCGAGGTGTGGCGACGCTCAGGCGCCGGGGAGCACCTCGGGGGTGGCAGCGCCGGCGAAGTAGGGCTCGGGGGCACCGAAGAGGCCGAGCAGGCCGGTCACCCAGAGCTGCCGGTGCACGAACCGGCTGGGCTCGGTGACGACGAGCTTGACGCCGCTGACCTCGGCGGTCTGGAAGCCGGCGACCATGGCGCTGATGCCGACGGAGTCGATGAAGGTGACGAGCCTCATGTTGAGCTCGATGCGCAGCGGGCGGCCCTTGGCCAGCACCTCCGCGATCGCTTCCCGCACCTCGTATGCGGTGTCGACGTCGATCTCGCCACGCGGGGAGATCTCCACGACACCACCGGACAGAACTGATTGCACGATCGACAGGCTCACGCGAGCACCTCCACCCGCCCGTCCCCCGGGCGTCTCATCAGTACGCGGGCCGCGACCGAGAGTATTCCTCCGACGGCCTCGGTCGCCACCCCTCGGGATGAGCAATTCACGGATCCGGCCACCCAAAGTGGCCCATATCCCTTCTTTTCGGTATCTGATCAGTCAATAGTTTTCGTTATCTGCTCAGTCGGCAATCGGTCGGAACCGACGCGCCGCGGACAAGGGTAGCGGCCCGAACGCGACACGCCCCACAATCCGCCCGCCCCGCGCCTCAGCCCGACTGAGCCCGGCGTGTCGCGTCTACCGGGATGCTGAGCTCGATGGGCGTGATTCCCCCTCGGGCATCCGATACCGAGGTCCAATCATCCGCCCGAGGTTGCCGATGCCCCCTAGCATCAGCCCGGGACACCCACCGTGACGGAGAGGACCTTCGATGATCAAGAGACTGGCCGGGCTGACTGGTGTCGGCCTGCTGCTTGCCCTCGTGTTGGCCTGCGGTTTCGGCGGTGGCGGGGGCGACGATGACGACGATGACGACGACTTCGCCCGGGGCGCTGCCGTGGTGACCCTGCGCTGAACCGTTCGGGAGACCGTGCCGGCCGGGTTTGCGCGCGGGCGGCGCGGGGCACTGCGGGATGAGCGAGCCGTGACGCGCTGGACAGCCGCCGAAGTCCGAGGTAGGTGGCTTCGGCACCCGAGGAGGTAACCACGATGTTCGGAACCAACCTGCTGGACCGCCGCAGCAAGCCGGAGCGGATCGCGGACCAGGCGTGGGAGCACCTGGTCTCCGCCGTCAGCTCCGCCGGGGACAGCGTCCGGGACACCGCCCGCTCGGCCCGCCGCAACAGCGGTGACCTCGCCGACGGCGCTGGTGATCTGGTGGGCTCGGCAGCCGAGGAGGCGCGGCGGCGCGCCTCCCGTGCCTTCGACGCGCTCGCCGGTCGCCAGCCGGCCCTGCCGTGGACGCTGCTGATCGGTGCCGCGCTTGTCGGCGCGGCGGTCGGCTGGGCCGTCGGCTCCGCCGCTCGTGCCGCCGGCAGCCGGGACGACCGCGCGGTGAACGACGTCGAGTTCGTCGACGTGGACCGCCCCAACTCCCCCGTCGGCCTGGACGACTGACAGCCCACCCGCACGACAAGCCCCGCTCGACCTTCCGGTCGGCGGGGCTCGCTCTTGTGTGTGCGCGGCCGGTTTGGTGCTCGACACGGCGTCGGCGCGACCGACGATGGAGGAGCCTGAGCGGGTGTCAGGCCGGTCCGCCGGGGTGCCGGACCCCTCAGACAGCCCCGGCGGACCGGTGTTCCGGGGGTGGTCCGGGGGTTGTCCCCGGACCACCCGAGGTCAGCGACTCGTGCAGGTGACGGTTGCCGGAGGTGCGTTGCTGCCGGTCCACGTGCCCAGGAAGCCGACGGTGGTGCTGGCGCCGGCGCCGAGCGCGCCGTTCCAGCCGCTGTCCTGAACCGAGACGACCGCCCCGCTCTGGGTGTGCGTGCCGCCCCAGAGTTGGCTGATCCGCTGGCCGTTCGGGAAGGTCCAGCCCAACGTCCAGCCGGCGATGGGCGCGCTTCCGGGATTGCTGACGACCAGCTCGGCCTGGAAACCGCCAGACCAGGAGCCCGTCACCCGGTACGTCGCCGCGCACCCGCCACCCGGCGGAGGCGTGGTCGGAGGCGGCGGGGTCGTGGGAGGCGGAGTGGTCGGAGGCGGAGTCGTCGGAGGGGGCGTGGTGGGCGGCGGCGTCGTCGGAGGGGGCGTCGTCGGCGGCGGGGTGGTGGGGCCGCCGGTGCGCTCGCCGACCACGATCCCCCGACCGTTTGTGCCGAGGTAGACCCGGCCGTAGACGCGGGGATCACCGGTCAGCGCCTCGGTCGGGTTGCCGTACTGGTGGCTGTCGTCGTTGACGCGTACCCAGGTCGTGCCGCCGTCGTCGGAGCGGTGCACGCCGGGCTGGCCGTCCACAGCGCCGTACAGGAAGACGGCCGGGTTGGTCCGCCCCGGCGCGGCCTTGCCGAAGCCGACGTTGCCGGAGGCGCTGACTCCGCCCAACTTGGCGAAGCTGGCGCCCGCGTCAGTGGACCGCCACAGCCCGCCGGGACCAGCCAGCCACAGCTCGCCCGACCGGCCGGGCAGGGCCTTGAACCGTACGTCGGAGGTGGGCAGCCCGGTCGCCGCCGTGGCGGTGAAACTCGCACCGCCGTCGGTGCTGAGGTAGACCCGACCGCCGCTGAAGCCGTAGAACCGGTTGGGGTCGACCCGGTCGGACTCGACAGTCGCGTTGGCGGGAATGCCTGTCGACGGTGTCCAGGTGTTGCCGAAGCCGACCGAGTAGACAACCCGCTGACCGGCGTCGCCGGGCGCCCAGACGAACCGGCTGCCGTCGGCCGCGGCGGCGACCGTACCGCCGGTGTTGACCCCGGACGGCTCGGTGCCCTGGAACCAGGTGGCGCCGCCGTCGGTGGAGAAGGCGACGTGGCTGTCGCCGGGCCGGTCGGCGTCGGTGAAGTTGCCGGAGCGGACGACCACGGCCGGCTTGCTCTCGGCGTAGTCCAGGCTTGTGGTGCTCGTGAAGACCGGCTGGGTGAACAGCATGGACGGGATGGCGTCCAGGTCGGTGTGCCGGAAGCCGCCGACGTCGCCGAGCGCGCTGATCAGCGGCGCGCCGCTGGGCGGGCTGATCAGGTCGAGTACGGCGGTCTCCTCCAGGCCGCGCACCATCGGCTTGATGGTGAACTGGCCGCCGGTGTCCCACTTGGTCAGGTCGGTGGTGCCGTAGATGGTGGCGCCGGTGCCGTACATCATCCGGTTGGAGTCGTGCGGGTCGATCTCCACCGACTCGTTCATCCAGCCGAGCTTGGGCGAGGACTCCGGTGGCGCCGGGTTGACGCCGAACGTCAGCCAGGGCACCGAGCTGACGTCCATCGTGTAGCGGCGGGACTGCTCGGGATAGTTGGTGAACTCCCAGATGCGGGTCCAGCTCGCCCCGCCGTCGGTGCTGCGGAAGAAGATCGCGTCCGGCCACCAGGAGACCTGGGTGGCCACCAGCAGCGTGTTCGGGTGCTGCCGGTCGATGGTCAGGCCGCTGTAGCCGAAGTAGGCGTCCGCGCTTGTGGACGGCACCGGGCTGATCCGCGTCCACGCTCCGGTGGACCTTGTGAACTTCCAGACGTCGCCCTTGCCACCGTCGTACGGGCCGCCGGTGTCGCTTGTGGCGATGTAGAGGTGACCGCCGACCGGGTCGACGACGCCCTTGTGGGCCAGGTAGCCGGTGGGCTGGCCGGGGATCCGCGACCAGGTCACGCCCCCGTCGGTGCTGCGGTAGACGGGGTTCTCCTTGTCCGCCACGCCGACGTAGATGGTCTGCGTGGTGGAGCCGGCCGAGCCGGTGCTCTTGTCGAAGCTCACCCAGGTCAGGCCCTGGTTCTGCCCGTTGTAGCCGTTGGGGTCGCTCGGGTCGGCCCGGTAGTTGCCGACGTTCGGAAAGGCGGTGACCTTCGCCCACGTCGCCCCGTGGTCGGTGCTGCGCCACAGCCCGTTGCCACCCTCGGCGCCGTAGTAGACGATGCTGTTCCGGTTGGGGTCGACGGCGAGCCGCTCACCCATTCCCCGGCCCGGCATGTTGCCGCCGTTCTTGAACGGCAACTCGGTGATCTGCCAGGTGGCGCCCTTGTCGGCCGAGCGCAGGATCGCGCCGTTGTTCGGGTCCCACCCGTTTGTGTACATGCCCACCGCCGCGTACACCCGGTTGGTCTGCACCGGGTCGGTGGCGATGCTGACGACCCCGTTGTAGCCCCACCGGTCGGCGCCGACCCAGTCGAGCAGGGGCGTCCACGACTGGCTGGACTGCTCCCAGCGGTACGCCCCACCGATGTCGGTGCGGGCGTAGATCAGGTTTTTTTCGGTGAGGTTGAAGACGATGCCGGGCACGAAGCCGCCGCCACCGACCTGGACGTTGCGCCAGCTGTACGCCTCGGCGGCGGCCGCAGCCGACGCCGAGTCGGCCGCTGGCACCGAGGCGGCGGCGAAGGGGGCCACCACGACTGCCGCGGCGGCGGCCAGCGCGGACACCACCGCACCAGCGAGACTCCTGGACACTGCTTGTTCCTCTCGGCAGGGACGCCCGGGGGACGGGAACGACGAGTGGTCACGCCATGGCCCGGGGGACGGGCACGACGCTGGGACGGGCCGGAGTTGCCCTGACTCCAACCACCCGACGCGACGGCTCTGCGCGATCGAGGAACGCGCTTACCCTATCCGATCCCGCGCCGCCATGGAAGCGCTCCCATCATCGATGTTCGTAGCTTGCGAAGGAGACGCTCACCCGTACCGGATGAGGACGCCTCACCCGTGCCGACGGCAGGATCGGACCCCGGCGGGCCTGCGGCTCCGGCCGCGACCCCGGTCCGCCAGTCAACCCAGCGGAGGAGGGCCGATGGCCGTCGCGACGATCAGCCGCACCGACCAGGACATCCAGTCCGCCGTACTCGACGAATTGACCTGGGAACCCCGGGTGCAGCCGCACGAGATCGGCGTGACAGTCGACGAGGGTGTCGTCACGCTTACCGGGCGGGTGGACAGCTACGCCAAGAAGTGGGCAGCCGAACGGGCCACGCACCGCGTGGCCCAGGTCCGGGCCGTCGCCAACGACGTGGCCGTGCGGCTCCCCGGCAGCGCCGAGCGCGCCGACCCCGACCTGGCCGCCGCAGCCGGTCACGCACTGGAGTGGGACGCGTTCGTGCCCATCGAGAAGCTCCAGGTCACCGTGTCGGCCGGCTGGGTGACGCTGCACGGCGAGGTCGAGTGGGAATACCAGCGCCGGGCCGCCGAACGGGCCGTCTGCCGGCTGACCGGCGTACGCGGGGTCAGCAACGGCATCAGCGTCCGACCGGTCGCCCCGCTGGACAGCGCGAACCTGGCCGAACGGATCGTCGACGCGCTCGCCCGCGCCGAGGCCACCGCAGCCGAACGGATAGGCGTCCGGGTGCACGGCGACACAGTCGTACTCACCGGGCTCGTGCACTCCATGCCCGAACGCGCCGAGGTGGAGCAGGTGGCCTGGTCCGCGCCGGGCATCCGGGAGGTCCAGAACCACATCGCTGTCGCCCCGGTCCTGCGCTGACGAACGCGGAACCACCCCGGGCGGGTGAGCCCACCTCACCCGCCCGGGAAGCAGGCTGGGTACATGAGTGATCCCAACGGGCTGATCCAGCCGGGACGCCCCGCGCCCGATTTCACACTGGCGAGCACTCCGGACGGGCGCCAGATCGGGCCCGAGCAGTTCCGGGGTCGACCCGTCGTCCTCGCCTTCTATCCCGCCGACTGGAGCCCGGTCTGCGGTGACCAGATGTCGCTCTACCAGGCGGCGGGACCGATGTTCGACCAGTATCAGGCGATGGTGCTCGGCATCTCGGTGGACAGCTTGTGGTCGCACCGGGCGTTCGCCGAGAGCCAGGGCATCACGTTTCCACTGCTCGCCGACTTCGAACCAAAGGGTGAGGTGGCCCGCCGGTACGGCGCGTACACCTCGCGGGGCGTGGCGGCACGGGCGCTCGTGGTGCTGGACCCGACGGGCACCGTCGCCTGGAGCTACCTGTCCTCGCCAGACGTCAACCCGGGCGCCGACGGGATCTTCGACGCGCTGGAGCGGATCGCCGTCGACCGGAAGGTGGTGGCCGGATGACCACGCCGTTTCAGGTGACCGCCCGACTGCGGGAGCCGGTCACCGCCGAGGACCACGTCCGCGGGCCGTCGGACGCCGCGGTGACCATCATCGAGTACGGCGACTTCCAGTGCCCGTTCTGTGGTGCCGCCTACCCGAACCTGCACGAGTTGCTGCGCCAGCGCTCCGACACGGTACGGCTCATCTACCGCTACTTCCCGATCGCCAACGTGCACCCGTACGCCGAGCGTGCCGCCGAGACGGCCGAGGCCGCCGCCAGCCGGGGCAAGTTCTGGGAGATGCACGACTGGCTGTACGAGCACCAGGACCAACTGGACCCGGTGCACCTGTCACTCGGCGTGGAGCAGCTCGGGCTGCCGCCGGACGCCGTGAACGACGAGGTCGAGCGCGGTGCGTACGCCGACCGGGTGCGCCGGGACTTCGTGGGCGGAATCCGCAGCGGCGTGAACGGCACGCCGACCCTGTACATCAACGACGTCCGGCACGAGGGCGGGTTCGACCTGCCCGACCTGCTGGCCGCCGTGGACGCCGCAGCCAACGCCTGACCCGTCGCCTGATTCGAGGGGCTCACCGCCGCTCAGATCAGGCGCAGCTCGCGCGCCCGCCGGACCGCCTCACGCCGGCGGGTCGCGCCGAGCTTGCGGTAGATGTTGCGGACGTGGGTCTTCACAGTGTTCACCGACAGCGACAGCTCGGCGGCGATCTCCACATTGGACAGGATGCTCTGCAGGTAGCGCAGGATCGTCAGCTCCCGCTCGGTGAGCGGCTCGTCGAGCGATCGGGCCGGCTCTGCCGACGTCGGGGCCGCGCTCTGCTCCACCTGGCGCACCAGGTCGCTGACCAGCGGGAAATGTGCGGTGCCCGCGTCCAGGTGCGCGGCCAGCAGGTCCCGCACCGACGGGTCGGCACGCGTGAAGACCCGACGGCAGCCCTGCGCGCCGGCCAGGTCCAGCACCTGCTCCAGGGTGCGGCCGACCCGGCGTACGTCCCCGCTCCGGTCGGCCAGCATTGCGTCCAGCAGGCCGGCGTCCAGGCGTACCGGCAGGGGCCAGGCGGCGGCGGGCGGCGCCTGCCAGTCCGGCAGGGTCCGCCCGGCGGCGGCGGGGTCACCGGCGCGCAGCTGGACCCGGGCCAGCGCCACGGCGAGTGCCGGGGTGGCCGCGTCGGCGGTGGCGTCCGCCAGCAGGACCCGGGCGCCGTCCAGGTCGCCCCGCTCAGCGCGGATCTCGGCCTCCGCGGCCCGCAGCAGACCCGACAGTTCGGCGGCGCTCGGCTCGTCAGGCAGCGACTCACGGGCCCGGACGAGCATCCGCTGGCCGGTCGCCGGATCACCGGCGTCACGGTGCAGGTGCGCCCCGCACCACGCCGCGAGGGCCGTCGCCACCGGTTCACCCGCCGCGCTGGACGACCCGGAGCCCGCGTCGACGGCGCCGACCGGGCCGGTCGCCTGCGCGGCGAGCGTGAGGTTCGCGCCGGCTTCCTCGGGCTGGTCACGGTGCAGCGCCACGACCGCCAACGCCAGGTACGCGTAGGCGCAGTCGAGCCGGCAGGACCAGCCCCGGCACGGCGGCATACCGAGGGCGTCGCGGGCCGCCCGCTCCGCCGCGTGCAGATCGCCGCGCACCGCGAGCAGCAGCGCGGAGCGGCTGGCGCCGACCAGTTCGGTGCGGGGTCGACCCGCCTCCCGGGCCGCCTCCCGCGCCCTGACGAACCGCCCGACGGGCAGCGCGCCGCAGGCCAGCTCGACAAGCCCCAACGCGGTACCTGTGAACGCCCGTAGGTCGGCGTCGTCGGTGCTGGGCGGGCGGTCCGCAGGCACGCCCGACGCGGGCCCAGCCGGCGCGGACGTGGCCGGCACGGACGTGGCCGACGCGGGCCCGGCCGACGCGATGCCGGTCGGCGTGCTTGCGGCTGGACGCGTGCGCAGCAGCCGGGCGGCGGCGGCGCGGGCCTCGGCCCGGTCACCGGCGAGCCGGGCCACCGTCAGCTCCAGGGCTGTCGCCATCCGCAGGAATCGGTCCCGGCGCGGCACCGGCAGGGCATCGGCGTACGCGGCGGCGTCGCGCAGATGGCCGGTGGCGGCGGGCAGGTCGCCGACGTACGCCCGTTCGGCGGCGCAGGCCAGGGCCACCTCCGGGTCGGCGCGCAGCACGTCCGGTGGCGGGGACGGGGGCGTCGGGCCGCTGACGGGTTCGTCGTCGTACCGGGTCAGCTCCGGCCAGTGCGCGACGAACAAATCCCCGGCCAGGTCCCACCGGCCGGCAGCGAGGGCGTGCCGCAGGCCGTCGGCAGGGCGTCCGTCCCCGGCGTACCAGTCGGCCGCCCGCTCGTGCAGTTCCCGCAGCTCGTCGCCGGGCAGCCGGGCCAGCTCGGCGCGGAGCAGGTCGGCGAGCAGGGGGTCGCAGCGGTACCACGGCGGGCGGCTGTCCTCCCGGCGCAGGAGGCCACCGACCTCGGCCAGGTCGGCAAGCGCCTGCCCGGCGTCGGCGCGACCGGTGAGCGCCTCGGCCAGGTCGGCGCAGACCGTCTCGGCGAGGGCGGTACGGCGCAGCAGGTCCCGGTCGGCCGGGTCGACGGCTGCCAGCACCTCCTCGCGCAGGTAGCCGGCGATCTCCGGCTGGTCGCCGCCGAACTGCCCCACCCAGCGTTCCGGGTCGGGCCTGCCCCGCAACGCCAGCGCGGCGATCCGCAGCGCCGCCGGCCAGCCCCCGGTACGGGTCCGCAGCCGGCGTACGGCAGTGGCGGGCAGCGGTGCGCCGTGCGCGGTGAGCAGGTCGGCCACCTCGTCGTCGGTGAAGGCCAACTCGTCCGGGCCGATCTCGGTCAGCTCACCGGCGAGGCGCAGCCGGTGCACTGCCAGCGGCAGCCCGGCCCGGGCACCGACCACCAGGTGCAGTCGCCCTTCGCAGTGCCGCAGTAGGAACTCCAGCCCGGTAAGCGCCGCCGGATCGGCGACGCGGTGCAGGTCGTCCAGTACCAGCAGCACCGGGCGTTGCAGGGCTGCCAGCCCGGCGGCGAGCAGTTCCAGCTGGTCGGGGCGCGGTGGGCCGGCGGGCAGCGGCGCCACCGGGTTGTCGTCCGCCGCCCCGGTCGCGGTCCGCAGCGCCGCCGCCAGGTACGCCCACAGCCGGTCGCCGTCGTCACCCGCCTCCACCGAGACCCACGCCGGCGCAGGCCCAGGTGCCACCGCCTGCCCGACCTCGACGTCCGGCGCGGAGCCCGCCTCGGGCGCGGCGGCTGCGAGGCGTACCCAGGTTGCCAGCAGTGTGGTCTTGCCCCAGCCGGCCGGTGCGGTGACCAGGGTGACCGGCCCGGCGCTGCCCTCGTCGAGCCGACGCAGCAGGCGGGGCCGGGCCACCACCGGCTCGGGCGGCACGGCCGGGGTCAGCCGGGACGCCAGCAGCGGCGGCTCCCCGGGCAACCCCGGTGCCGTGCCCACCCGCACGCGATCACGCTGTTCCGGCACCCGGCCCCACCCCCACCGACGCGTCCCCACCCCTGGTGGGCTGCGGTTACCCGACCCGGGACGGTTCACCCCTTCCGGGCGAGCCCGCTTCACCCGGTGTCGACGCACGATCGGGGGACGTGGATCCGGCAGGACGGAAGGGACGGATGGGACGCCTGACACGCACGGGATCCGCCCTGACCCGCGCCGCGCTGGCCAGGGCGCGACGGCTTGTGCGCGTACCCCGGTGGCGTGGCCGGCCCGGTGCGGACGGCGACCCCACCACGGCCGCGCGGTGGGAGGTGGTGACGGTGGACCGCCCGCCGGAGCAGGTGCTTCCCGACGGCCGGTGGCCGGAGCCCCTGCGCCGCCTGGACGGCGCTGTCGAGGTGCGGATGCGCTCGGCGCCCGGCGACCGCGGCACCGAGCTGGCGGCCCGCCCGCTGGCCGGCGCCGCCCCGACCGTCGGCTTGGCCGCGCACCTTGTCGGCGACGACCCGCGACTGCTGGTCCGCCGGACGTTGCGCCAGGTCAAACAGCGGGTCGAGGCCGGTGAGGTGCTGCGCCCGGACCGCTCCGCGCTGGACCGCCCCGAGGCCCCCGGGTGAGGGCGCTGTGCTGGGTGGCCGCCGACGAGCTGGCGGTACGCGAGGTGCCCGACCCGGAGCTACGCAACGAGCGGGACGCCATCGTCCGTGTCCGGCGCAGCTGCACAAGTGGTGCCGACCTGCCGCTGCTTGGCGGTCGGGATCCGCTGCTGCGCGCCGGTGACGTGCTCGGGGCCGAGTTCCTGGGCGAGGTCGTCGAGGCCGGTCCGGCAGTCCGGCGACACCGGGTCGGCGATCGGGTCGTGGTCGGTGCGAGCGTTGCCTGCGGCGGCTGCTGGTACTGCCGCCGGGGCCGGCACTCCTGCTGCGACAACGGCAGCACCGACCCGGTGACAGCCGGCCCCGGCTGGGAACGCTCGGACGCCGGCTGCTTCGGTCGGCCCCCGGCGGCGGGTGGCTTCGCTGGTGGTCACGCCGAGTACGTCCGGGTGCCGTACGCCGACGTGGGCGCGTTCCGGGTGCCGGACGCGGTGGGCGACGACCGGGCGCTGTTCGCCGCCGACGCCGCGCCGACAGGCTGGCTGGCCGCCGAGTTGGGCGATGTGCGACCCGGTGACGTGGTGGCGGTCTGGGGCGCCGGTGCCGTCGGCCAGTTGACCGCCCGCGCCGCGATGATGCGTGGGGCCGACCGGGTGGTCGTCGTCGACAGGCACGAGGAACGGCTCCGGATGGCCGAACGGCACTCCGGGGCGGAACCGCTCGACTACCGGCGCACCGACATCCCGTCGGAGCTGCGGGACCGCAGCGGTGGACGCGGCGCGGACGTGTGCGTGCTGGCGGTCGGCGCGCCGCCCGCGCGGTCCGTCGCCGAACGTCTCGCAGGCCGGGGCGGCGACCGCCCGGACGCGCTGCACGAGGCCGTGCACGCCTGCCGCAAGGACGGCGTCGTGGTGTTGCTCGGCGGTGCGGGCGCGTTCGTCGACGCGTTCCCGCTGGGCGCGGTGACCGACAGGCGGCTCACGCTGCGCGGGGCGCGCCGGCCGGACCTGCGGGACGTGCCGATGCTGCTGCACCGGATGGCCCGCGACGAGCTGCGGACCGAGCACCTGGCCACCCACCAGCTGCCGCTTGAGGACGGCCCGCACGGGTACGCCCTGTTCCGGGATCGCGTCGACGGCTGCGTCCGGGCCGTGTTCACGCCGTGAACCGCCCTCGTGATCGGCGAGCGCTGTCGATGGGTGGCAGACTCGCAGGATGGATGGGGAGCGGACGTACGACGTGGTGTTGTTCGGCGCTACCGGCTTCACCGGCGGGCTGACCGCCGAATACCTCGCCCGGCACGCGCCGCCCGGGTTGCGCTGGGCGCTTGCCGGGCGCAACCAGGACCGCCTCGCCGCCGTACGCGACCGGCTCGCCGCGATCGACCCCGCACTCGCCGACCTGGCGCTGCTCACCGCCGACGTGACCGACGCCGACTCGCTACGGACGGTCGCCCAGAGCGCCCGCGTGGTCGCCAGCACCGTGGGCCCGTACGTCCACCACGGGGAGCCGCTTGTCGCCGCCTGCGCCCAAGCCGGCACCGACTACCTGGACATCACCGGCGAGCCGGAGTTCGTCGACCTGATGTACGTCCGGCACCACGCCGAGGCGACCCGCACCGGCGCGCGACTGGTGCACGCCTGCGGGTTCGACTCCATCCCGCACGACCTGGGCGTCTGGTTCACAATCAAGCAGTTGCCCGCCGACGTGCCGATCACTGTCGACGGTTACGTACGCGCCGGCGCCCGGTTCTCCGCCGGCACCTACCATTCCGCGCTCACCGCGTTCTCCCGTACCGGGGAGGCGAGCCGGGCGGCCCGCGCCCGCCGGGCCGTGGAGCCACGCCCCGACGACCGCCGGGTCCGGGCGGTGCCGGGCCGGGTGGCCCGTTCGTCGGAGCTGGGCATCTGGGCCGTGCCGCTGCCCACCATCGACCCGCAGGTGGTCCGCCGCTCGGCGGCGGCCCGCCCCGAATACGGTCCGGACTTCCGCTACCGGCACTTCGCTGCAGTGAAGCGGCTGCCGACCGTGCTGGCCGGCGCGGTGGGGCTCGGCGCGCTTGTCGGCCTGGTGAAGCTGCCACCGACCCGACGCTGGCTGCTCGGTCGGCTCGCCTCCGGGCAGGGGCCGACAGCGCAGCAGCGGGCGACGTCCTGGTTCCGGGTCCGGTTCGTGGGCGTCGGCGGCGGCAAGCGGGTGGTCACCGAGGTGGCCGGCGGCGACCCTGGCTACGACGAGACGGCGAAGATGCTCGCCGAGTCCGCGCTCTGCCTGGCCCTCGACGACCTACCGCCGGCCGCCGGCCAGCTCACCCCGGTCAGCGCGATGGGCGACGCGCTGCTCGACCGCCTGATCCGGGCAGGGCTCACCTTCCGCGTGCTGGTGTAAGGAAGGGCACCTTGTTAACGCCTTTTGTATAAGAAGGGGCCCTTCCTAACGGCGGCGGCTTGACTCTCGACCAGGTCGAGGGGGCAGGATGCCGGCGTGGTGAGCGACCTGCACAGCATCGGTGAGCTGGCCCGGGCCAGTGGCCTGACAGTGAGCGCCCTGCGCTTCTACGACTCGGCGAACGTGCTGGAGCCGGCCCTCGTCGACCCGGTGACCGGCTACCGCTGGTACACCGACGAGCAGATCGCCCCGGCCCGGCTGGTGGCCGGGCTGCGCCGGGTCGGCATGCCGGTGCCGGAGATCGCCGCCGCGGTCCGCGCGGAGCCTGCCGAGGTGCACCGGCTGCTCGACGCGCATCTGCGCCGGCTCGCCGACGGGCTCGCCGACGCCCGCCGTGAGATCGACAGGCTCCGGGCCCTGGTCGACCCCGCGCCGGCTCAGGCCACGACGCTGCTGCTCTCCCCCACAGAGCTGGCCGCCGCGCTGGACGCGGTGCGTTTCGCCGTCGGCGCCGACCCGGAGCTGCCGGTGCTCTGCGGGGTGCTACTGGACGTCGAGCCGGACGCCGTGCGGCTTGTCGCCACCGACCGGCACCGGATGGCGCTGGCCCGCGCCGGGGCGACAGTCGACGGTCCGCCGACGCGGATGCTCCTGCCCGTGGACCTCATCGACCGGTTGCGCCGGCTGCTCGACAGCGAAGATCCCGAGCCGGTACGGCTGACAGTGGCCGGCACCGACCTGCGGGTCTCGGTGGCGGGCCGGACGCTGACCGGAACCGCCCTGCCGTACGACTTCCCGGACTACCGCCGCCTGCTTCGGGAGGCGGTCGGCGAGCACAAGGCCACGTACCGCGTCCCGGTGGACGTGGCAGCGCTGCGCGCCGCGCTGACGGACCCGGCCGCCCCCACAGTGGCCCGCGAGTACGCAGGCCGGCCCCTGGCGGTGACAGTTCTCGGCCTCGACGACCGGGGCGGCCTACGGGTGCTGGACCCCACCGACGAGCCGGACCAGGCACCTCGGGCCGGCGGGCTGCGGATCGGGGTGAACGGTGACTACCTGCTCGACGCGCTGGACGCTGCCGGTGGGCCGCAGCTGGTGCTGGAGCTGGACGGGCCGATCGCCCCGCTTGCCGTGCGCCGGCCGGGCGACGCCGACACCTTCTCCGTGCTGATGCCCATCCGGCTCTGACAACTCTTGCCCGGCTCTGACAGCTATTGCCGATTCGGCTCTGAAACGGGGCCGTCGCTCCCCGGCCCGGGTCGAAACGGGCGCGACGGTAGCATCTGGTGGTCCACCCGACCCCGGACGGAGGCGTACGGAGCAGCATGCTCGACATGGAGTTGATCCGGAAGGATCGCGAGGCGGTGGCGACCGCGCTGGCGAAGCGTCTGGATCCCGCCGAGGTCGATCAGGCCCTGGACGAGATCCAGCGGCTGGACCAGGAACGGCGCGCCCTCATCACGGAGATCGACGCCGAGCGGCAGCGCCGCAAGGCGGATGCCCGTGCGTACGCGGAGGCGAAGCGCGCCGGCCGGGAGCCGGAGGCCGTCGCCCCCGAGGCCGGTCGCCGGCAGCTCTCGGACCTGGAGTCCGAGCTGGACGGGGTGCAGGCGCGGTTGCGCGATGCGATGAGCGAGCTGCCCAACCTGCCCGCCGACGACATCCTTCCCGGCGGCAAGGAGGCCAACCGAGTCGTCAAGACCTTCGGCGAGCCGCCGGTGATCGAGAAGGTCCGCGACCACGTGGAGCTGTCCCGAGGGCTGGGCCTTGTCGACTACGAGCGCGGGGTGAAGCTCGGCGGCTCCGGCTTCTGGATCTACACGGGGGTCGGCGCACGGCTGGAGTGGGCGCTGCTCAACTACTTCATCGACCAGCACATCAGGGCCGGGTACGAGTTCCTGCTCCCGCCGCACCTGCTGCTGGACTCGGCCGGTTTCGCCGCCGGCCAGTTCCCGAAGTTCTACGACGACGTCTACCACCTGGACGCCGCGTCCGCCCCGCGCGGGCAGTTCCTGCTGCCCACGTCGGAGACGGCGATCCTCGGCGCGTACCAGGACGAGATCCTGGACACCACGAAGCTGCCGTTGAAGGCGTTCGCGTACACGCCGTGCTACCGCCGGGAGTCGGCCGGGTCGCACTCGGACGAGCGCGGCACCGTGCGGGGGCACCAGTTCAACAAGGTGGAGATCTTCCAGTTCACCCTTCCGGAGCAGGCGGACGCCGCACTGGAGGAGATGCTCGCCCACGCCGAGAGCCTGGTCGAGGGGCTGGGCCTGCACTACCAGCGGACGCTGCTCTCGGCGGGTGACGCGAGCGCCTCGATGAAGAAGACCCTCGACATCGAGGTGTGGATGCCGAGCACCGGCAAGTACAAGGAGGTGTCGTCGGTTTCCTGGGCCGGCGACTACCAGGCCCGCCGGGCGGCCATCCGCTACCGGGAGCCGGGCGGCAAGCAGACCCGTTTCGTGCACACGCTCAACGGCTCGGCCCTAGCGACGAGCCGGCTCTTCCCTGCCATCCTGGAGCAGTACCAGCAGGCCGACGGCTCGGTGCTGATCCCCGAGGTGCTGCGCGACCGGATGGGCACCGACCGCCTCACCCCGCGCTAAGCGGTCCGCTCGACGGGGGCTGGGTCCATCCCGGCCCCCGTCGGCGTATCCGCCGGTGCCGTCGGGCGCTCAGCCACCGTGTTAGGAAGGGACCCTTCCTCTACCGCAGGCGTTAGGAAGGGGCCCTTCCTAACAGCCAGGGCCAGCGCCGCGAGCAGGACGAGCACGGCGAGCAGGACCACCGGGCCGAGCGCGTCGAGGCCGTCGGCGAGGGCGTGCTGCACCTGGGCCGCCGCCCGTATCACCGGGTCCGCCAGGGCTTCGCGTCGGCCTGCGACGAGCCGCAGCTCGTACCAGCCGTACCAGGCGACGTAGCCGCCGGTGAGCAGCAGCACCAGGGCACTGAGCCGGGGCACCAGCGCGCCGGCGACCCGCAGCCGGGCCACCAGGCCGTCGCGCACAAGCGCCACACCGAGCGCGGCGACAGCGACCACAAGCCCCATCCCGAGGGCGTACGCGCCGAACAGCGCCAGCCCTTCGCCAGTCGAGCCGGCCTGGAGGCTCGTCACCACGATGGCCAGGAACGGTGCGATGGCGCAGCCGAGCGAGGCCAGCGCGTACGCCGCGCCGAACAGCACCATCGACGGCCAGGAACGGGTCAGTCGGGGCGCTCGGGCCGACCAGCCGGGGGTGGGCAGCCGGCGGCCGGTGAGCAGCCAACAGCCGGCCACCACGAGCAGCAGTCCGAGCGCCACTGTCAGCCACGGCAGCCGGGGTCGCAGCCAGCCGGCGAGCGGCGCGAGGGCCAGGCCGAAGGCGCCGAAGACCACGACGTACCCAAGGGTCAGCCCGGCCGCCGCGGTGAGCGCGCGGCCGACAGCGCCGCGGGTGTCGGTGGTCCCGGCGACCAACAGCGAGAGGTACGCGGGCAGCAGCGCGAAGCCGCACGGGTTGACAGCGCCGAGCATGCCGGCGGTCAGCGCGAGCAGCAGCGGGGTGGTCACGCCCGGGCCAGCGCGGCGACGCGGGCGGTGAGCGCCTCACCGTCCAGGAAGCCCTGGTGGACGACAGTGCCGTTCCGATCGATGATCACGAAGATGCTCTGTTCGGTCACCTTGAACCGACGCCAGAGCGCGCCGGCGCGGTCGTCGATCTGTGGCGTGCCGGCGAGGTCGAACTCGGTGACGAAGTCCTTCATGGCGTTGCGCTCGCCGAGGCCGGCGACGCCGACGATCGGCACTGTGTCCCGGTACTGCGGCGCGATCTCGGCAACTGTCCACGCCTGGCTGGCGCAGGTGGCGCACCACGGCGCCCAGAACCAGAGCACCACGGGCCGGCCGGCGAACGTCGTCGCGTCGAGCGGGCTGCCGTCGAGGGTGGTCCCGGTGAATCGCAGGGTGTCCGGGATCGGGGCCGGCGCGGCCGTCGGCGAGCCGGTGGCGGGTACGGTCGGCGCGGCCGGGGAGCTGGCCGGGGCCGGCGTCGCCCCGGCGGCGGCAGCGTCGGGCGGCACCGTGCCGGTGCAGGAGGCCGTGGCGAGCAGAGCGACAACCAGTACGGCTGCGGTACCGCCACGGCGTAGCCACCTCCGTCCGTGCGAGTTGCGCATCCGTGTCTTCCTCCACAGGTTGTTAGGAAGGGGCCCTTCCTATACACGAGGCGTTAAGAAGGTGCCCTTCCTTACTCGGCCTTGGCGAGGCGTAGCGCTAGCTCCGGGCAGACCTTGACCGCCTTCAGTGCGCCCTCGCGCAGCCAGGTCGGCACCGGCGTGGCCGGAAACGCGGGATAGCCGTTGCCGTCGAGGCGGATGAAGTCCGGCACCACGTGCGCGCAGAGCCCGTGGCCGTCGCAGCGCGACCAGTCCAGTGTGAGCTTCTGCGGGTTCGCGTCGGGCGCGCCCGGCAACCCCATGACGCCCTTGACCCGCCGGCCGCAGCCGTCGCCGGTGCTGTGCATCCTCAGGTCGTCGGCGAAGACCTCGATCGCGGAGAGGGCGAACCGTGCGGTGCCGTCGGGGTGGCTGCACGCGCCCCGGCCCTTCACCTCGCCGGCTGCGGCGCGTACCACGTCGGCCGGTTGGCTGCCGGCGACGGCCAGGTCGACGGCGCGGGCCAGGTCCGGCAGGCCCATCTTGCACGGTCCGCACTGGCCTGCGGACTCACCGGCCAGGTAACGCACCACCTGCGCGGCCTCACCGAGCGGGCAGGTGTCGACGCCGACCGGGACGATGATGCCCGCGCCGAGGGTGCCGCCGACAGCGGCGAGGCCCTTGCGGGAGACCTCTGCCTTCTCCGCCGCCTCCGGGGTGATCCACTTGCCGTGGTAGCCGCCCATCAGGATGCCCTGGACGTCCGGCACCTCGCACAGGTCGAGGATCTCGCGCAGCGGAGTGCCGGCGGCGATCTCCACCACCGCCGGTCGGGCCGCCGCGCCGGTCACCGTGAGCAGCAGGGTGCCCGGCTCGTCGTCGGTGCCGAGTGCCGCGTATTCGTACGGGCCGAGTCGGGCGGCGACGGCCAACTGGGCGTACGTCTCGGCGTTGGACAGCAGCGTGGGCAGTCCACCGACGCCGGAGTCGCTGGAGCGCTTCTTGGTGCCCGGCGGGATGTGCGGCAACCCGTTGATCCCGTTGACGAGCGCGCCGCCCTCGCCGGAGATGAACCGGTGCGGCACCGTGACGATTGTGGCCGGCACCGGCATCCGCCGCTCCGCCAGCGCGTCCATCAGCGACTCCCGGCCGACCCCGTCGTCGGCCACACCGATGACGATCTCCTCGGCGTCGAGCGCGTACGCGGCCAGCGCGGCGCCGTCGAGAATCAGGTGCGGCGCGCGGGTGAGCAGCACCTTGTCCTTCCAGCTCGCCGGCTCGCCCTCGGTGGCGTTCACCACCACCACGGCGGCGAGGTCCTGCCGCTCGCAGGACTCCAGGACCGCGCGCAGCTTGCGGGCGAACGGGAAGCCGGCGCCGCCTTTGCCCTTGAGCTGCATGCCCTCGGCGAGGCGGAGCAGTTGCGCCGGTTCCATCGGGCCGATCGGGCCGTGCACCTCCTCGTGCGCTGCCAGGTCGAGTCGGCCGAACTCGGCGAAGCCGGCGGTCAGTCGGGGTTCGCCGACGCAGGCGACCGGGGGCACGGTCGTCCGCATCACTTGGCCTCACCCCGCAGCCCGGCCCAGTACGCCCCGTCCACGGCATCCGCGCTGGCCTTACGGCGCTTGGCGGAGCGGCTCTCGCCGGCTGCACGGCGGGCTCGCCGGGACGCCAGGTCGACAAGGGTCGGGGTGTCGTCGACGGGCGGCGGTACGTCCTCGGGGACGTACCGGGCCGGCGGGCGCCAGTAGTCCGGCTCCTCCGGCAGGTCGTCCTCGGCGCTGTGACGGCCACTGCCGCTGCGCGGCGCCGCGGAGATCGGACCTGCGGAGATCGGGCTGCTGGAGATCGGCTCGGCGGAGACCGGGCCAGCCGAGATCGGCTCCGCGGCCTGCCAGCGGCGCGGGCTGTCCCACGGCTCCTCGGGCTCGTCGAGCGTCCGCCGGGGCGGCGCCGAGTAGCGGGTGCCGTCGTCCTCGGTCCGGGAGCCTCGGCGGGACCGTTCGGCGACCGGCTCCTCGACGGGCGTGGTGTCACGTCGCCGGCCGGTGGTGGTCGCATCGTCGCGGGTGCGGGTGCGGGTGCGCTCGCCTCGCTGGCGGGCCACGGGCTCCAGCTCCTCCTCGTCGCGCTGGCGGGTGGGCGGCTCCTGCGCGCTGCGGCGGGAGGACCGGCGGGTGGGCTCCGCCTCGTCGCGCCGTCCGCGCGTCCGCCGGTCCACGTCCTGCCGGGCGGCCGGCTCCTCGTCCCGCCGACGCCGGCTGGGCCGGGTCGGCTCGGCGAGGGAGCCGGGTTCGGGGACCACCGGGACGGTGAACCGCTCGGGGTCGCGCCGCCGTGGGCCGGCCGGTGGCGCGGTCCAGGTGGCGGTGGTGGCCTCCGCCCAGGCGGGACGCTTGTCCTCGCTGGTGTCGCGGCGTCGGCTCAGACCGGCCAGCAGGGCGCGGCCACGGCTCTCCGCGCTGGCCCGGCCGGCCATCGCGGCGTTACGCAGGGCGGCCTGGTGCTGCTCGCGGCTGCGCCGGCCGATTGTCACCGAGAGCCGCACCAGCAGTGCCAGCACGACGAGCAGGATGCAGGCGAGGTAGCTGAGCACCACCCAGGAGCTCGCGGCCCGGCCGGCGTTGAGGCCGTGCAGGATGGCGAAAGGCCAGGAGAGGTACGCGGTGGAGTGCATGGCCCGCCACAGCCATTTGGGACCGACACCTGCGAAGCGGGCTCGGATGATGCCGGTCCAGATCACGCTGACCATCAACAGGGCGGCTACCGTGCCGAGGCCGACGTAGAGCCCTCGGCCGCCGACGAACGGGATCAACGAGTCGGTTACCGCAGCCCGACCGGTGGCGATCTTCGTGAGCACGTGGAAGCCCAGCCCGGCCACGCCCAGGACGCCGGTGGCCCGGTGTGCCGACTGCATCAGCACCCGGTGCGGGATGCTCAGCACCAGCCGGTCGGTGGCGAGCAGCCCGAGCATCACGGTGAGGCTCAGTGACACCAGGGCGACCACCCCGGCGAAGAACTCGGTGAAGAAGAAGCCGTACGCGTATGCCGTCTGCCCCGCTCCGGTCAGCATCGTCGCCGCCCAGAGCGCCGCGACCACCGAGGCGATCAGCAGCATGGTCGCCGACCGCGAACGGGTTCGGACCCCCCGACTGCTGGCGCTGGTCCGGACCGTGGTGGCCTTCTCGTTCTGCTTTGCCCGGGCCATCTGCTCCTCGATCGTCTCGCGGCGGCGTACCACCGGCCGACCCCTGCTCCCCCATCCAGTACGGACGGACGGCGCGCGCGGATCATCCGGGGCGGAAATTTTCTGGGGCGGGATCGAACCGGTCGGCGTCGCCGCGCGTGACAGTCAACCCCGCAGAACGGAGGAGGCAGCGACGGATGTGCATGCGTTGACAGCCGTTGCAACGAGCTTGTAATCTTTCGGCAATTTTCAGCACGGGTTGCAAGATTCGAGCAACTGGTGCTCCCTCGCACCACCACCTCACCCCCCGCTCCCGTCAGGAGTCCCGATGCACCGACGTCGACGCGCCTCGGCGATCCTCGCCCTCGGCCTGATCGCCAGCCTGCTCGTCCCCCTCACCGTGACGGCACCCCCGGCCGCCGCGGCGCCCGCAGGCAACAAGAAGGTCATCGTCCAGCTCTTCGAGTGGAACTGGCCGTCGGTCGCCAGCGAGTGCCAGAGCACTCTCGGCCCGAAGGGCTACGGCTACGTCCAGGTCTCGCCCCCGCAGGAACACGTCCGGGGCAACCAGTGGTGGCTGGCGTACCAACCGGTCAGCTACCGCATCGAATCCCGCAAGGGCACCCGCGCCCAGTTCCAGTCGATGGTCAACACCTGCCACGCGGCAGGCGTCAAGGTGCTCGTCGACGCGGTCATCAACCACATGTCCGGGCAGGCCAACGGCGGCACGGGCTGGGCCGGCTCGTCCTACTCGCACTACGACTACCCGGGCATCTACCAGACGCAGGACTTCCACCACTGTGGGCGCAACGGCGGCGACGACATCGTCAACTACAACGACCGGTACGAGGTGCAGAACTGCGAGCTGGTCAACCTGTCGGACCTGAAGACCGAGTCGGACTACGTCCGTACGAAGATCGCGTCGTACCTCAACGACCTGCTCTCGCTCGGCGTGGACGGCTTCCGGCTGGACGCCAGCAAGCACATGCCGGCCGCCGACATCGCCGCGATCCGGGGCAAGCTCTCCCGCTCGGCGTACATCGTGCAGGAGGTCATCTACGGCTCCGGTGAGCCGGTGCAGCCGACCGAGTACACCGGCAACGGTGACGTGCACGAGTTTCGGTACGGCAAGGACCTGGCCCGGGTGTTCCGCTCGGAGCGACTGGCGTACCTGCGCAACTTCGGCGAGGGCTGGGGGCACCTGCCCACCGGAGTCGCCTCGGTGTTCGTCGACAACCACGACACCCAACGCGACGTCGGCGGCGTGCTGACGTATCGGGACCGGGGCATCTACGCGCTCGCGAACGCCTTCATGCTGGCCTGGCCGTACGGCTCGCCGACAGTCATGTCCAGCTACACCTTCAGCAACCGGGACGCCGGCCCGCCCTCGGACGGCGCCAACAAGACGCTGAACACCACCTGCTACTCCGGATGGGAGTGCGAGCACCGCTGGCCGGTGATCGCCAACATGGTCGGCTTCCGCAACGCCACCGAGGGCGCGGGCGTGGCCAACTGGTACGACAACGGCAACAACCACATCGCGTTCAGCCGCGGCGGCAAGGGCTACATCACCGTCAATGACGAGGATTCGGCGGTGAACGGCCGCTCCTACTACACCGGGCTGCCCGCCGGTCGCTACTGCGACGTCATCCACGGCACGTACTCCGGTGGCACGTGCAGCGGACCGGTGATCACCGTGGACGGTAGCGGCTGGTTCGCCGCCAACGTGCCAGCCCACGACGCGATAGCGATCCACATCGGCGCCCGCGTCTGATCCACTGCAAGGAAGGGCCCCTTCTTATCGCTTTTTGTATAAGAAGGGGCCCTTCCTAACGTCGGGTGGTCCGATACAGTCGTTTGGTGCTGTTTGACCGAATGTCTCCGTATCGTCGTCGGGGTTTGTGGGTGGGCGCGGCCGTCTCCGTGGCCGCGCTGGTGATCCTCGCGTTGCTGATCGGCCAGGCCCTCACTCCACGCTCGACGAACCGCGACCGGCCGGTCGCTGTCGCGACCGCTCCGACGCCGCCGAGCATCGAGCAGAGTCCCGAGGAATCGGTACCGGCCGCGGCTCCCGCCCCGGACGGGTTGCCAGTGGTCGACTACGACCCCGCACCGAAGGGGTTCCCGGCCGACCCGGCCACCATGGACACCACCCCGCTGACCGAGGGCGTGCATCCGACCCGGCGGATCGCCGCGTACGACGCGCCCGGCGGACGTCCACTTGCCTTCCTCGAACCGACACTCGCCGGTGTGGAGCTGACGGTGCCGATCGCCGAGCAGCGGGCCGGCTGGACGGCTGTCCTGCTGCCGTCGGCCAACAGGCGTCTCGCCTGGCTGCCGCCCGGCGGATTCGACACGGTGCCGTTGCGCGACCAGATCGTTGTGGAACGCAAGGTGCACCGGCTCACCTGGTACCGGGCGGGCAAGGCGATGCGTTCCTGGAAGACGAGCCTCGGTCAGTCCGGCCAGGAAACCCCCCTCGGTCGGACGTTCATCCTGGGCCGCACGCCGCCGCCGGAGGCGGTCTACGGCGGGGTGGACATCTACGCCCTCGGCTCGGTGCCTGACGACCCCGAGGCGGTACCCGCCAGCCTGCGCGGCGCCCACATCGGGGTGCACACCTGGCACAACGACGACGACCTGGGCAGGAACACCACGAACGGCTGCATCCGGGTCACCCGCAGCGGGCAACGCGAGCTGCTCGCCGAGGTTCGCCCCGGCAGCAGCCTGGTAGTGGTCGACCAACTGCCCACGCCACCGCCGACCGCCTGAGCGGCGCACCGCCTCAAGCGCGACTGATGCTCCGGAGGCGCGGACCTGACGTCCGGAGCGGCCGTCACGTTCCCACCATGACATTTGTCAGGGCCCACACGATTCGGCGGGCGGAGGAATCCCGCGCCCGGCAGCGGGTAACCGCCGGGCCGGACACCGCTACACCGGGGGGAACGCGATGGGCGCCACGCCGCAGGGCCGGGTCGACACGGTCGTACTCATCCACGGGCTGTGGATGACCCCGCGCAGCTGGGAGGGGTGGGCCAGGCGGTACACGGCACGCGGCATGAACGTCCTCGCCCCGGCCTGGCCCGGCATGGACCGGGATGTCGAGCAGCTGCGCGACGATCCCAGCCCGATCGCCGAGCAGAGCATCGCCACGATCGTCGCGCACTACGACCGGATCATCCGGGCGCTGCCCAGCCCGCCGATCATCATGGGCCACTCGTTCGGCGGGCTGTTCACCCAGATCCTCGTCGACAGGGGCCTCGGCGCGGCCGCTGTGGGCGTGCACTCGTCGGCGCCCAAGGGAGTGCTGAAGGTGCCACTGAGCCAGCTGCGCTCGGCGTTCTCGATCCTGCGCAACCCCGCGAACCGCAACCGGGCCGTCCCGTTCACCCCTGACGACTTCGCCTACGCCTTCGGCAACACGATGAGCCGCGCCGACTCCGACCGGGCCTGGCAGCGCTACGCCGTCCCGGGAGCCGGGCGGGTGCTCTTCGAAAGCGCGTTCGCCAACCTCGACCCGACCTCGCCCGCGAAGATCGACAACGGTCGCAACAACCGCCCGCCGCTGCTGCTGATGGCCGGCGGACAGGACCACGTGGTACCGGCGACAGTTGTGCAGTCCAACGCGGCGCTCTACCAGAAGTCCCGGGCGCTCACCGCCTACGAGGAGTTCCCCGACCGGTCCCACTTCACCGTCGGGCAGGACGGCTGGGAGCGGATCGCCGACTACGCGCTGGACTGGGCGCTGCGCGCGGCGGCGCTGCCCCGCGAGGCGACCATCGCCAGCGAGGCACCCCGCCGCTGAACATGACGGCGCACCACCGGCCAGTCCTACCTGGCCCGCTGTGCCCGAGCGACGACCTCCTCGTTGCTCAGCGGGCTCTTCGGATGGTGGCTCAGGCAGATTGGCGCCTGCATTTTCACGAACTCGCTCCCCTCGACGGCAGCGTAAAACTGGCCGGTGCTGAGCCGACCCACATCGGTGAGCGCGCTGCCCTTGGCCCGCGCCATCTCCTGCGCCGCGTCGATCTGGGTCATGCTCGTGAGCAGGCCGAAGAACTGGGTCGCGGCGTTGCCGGGGATCCGGTTGTGCAGGCCCTTCGGCGCCTGGGTCGCGAAGACCAGGCCGAGCCCATATTTGCGGGCTTGCGAGGCCAACGCCAAGGTGCTCTGCGTGCACGCCGTCATCGCGCCGGAGGGGGCGAGTGTCTGGGCCTCGTCCATCACGAAGAGTCCACCCAGCGGGCGATCTCCTGCCGGGTTGCGCTTGATCCACGCGAACAGGGCAAGTTGCAACTGGTTGACGAAGGTCTGCCGCTGCTGGTCGTCAGGGAGCCCCAGGAAGCTGATCACCGAGATGCGGGCCCGGTAGCCGGGCGGTGGGGTGAGCAGTTCCCCCGGGTCGACGGCGGTGCCGCTACCGCCGAACAGCGGATCGTTGACCATGGCCGCTGTCAGGAGCTGGGCCATCTTTGCCCCGAGCTTGACGCCGTCTTCGAGCTGGCTGACACCTTCGGGGAGCGCGCCGAGCAGCCCGATGAACTCCCGCAGGTCGCTCGCGCCGGTGCGCGCATAGCTGGTCAACGCCTCACGTAGCACGGCCCGGCTGAGGCGCGCTCGGTCCGTTGGCCCTTCGGCACGGGCGTGCGGCGCGAGCGCCGCCACCGCTGCGTCGACGCCGGCTGCGAAGGCGTCCGAGTCGTTGAGGATGTCGGCGAATTGCGGCAGCGGCTGAAAACTCAGCGGCCGGCCGCCGTGCCAGCGGGGGGTCCACACCACGACGTCGGTCTTGGCGAGGTAGTCGGCGGCCAGCCGCGCATCGTCCTCACCCCACGCCGCCGGTGGGTCAGGCCACGGGTCGCCGAGACGGGCCAGATCGTTGTTGGGATCGAGCACGATGGCCGAGACGCCGCGCAGAGCGCATTCCTCGACAAGCCGCCGGATCAGGACGGTCTTGCCGGAACCGGACCCGGCGAAGATCGCCGTGTGTCGCCTGAGCGCCTCCAGCTCGACCGACACCGGTCGGTCGCCGCCGACCACCACACCGATCGGCACGACGGTATCTGTCGCGTCGACGTCGGCTGTCGCATCGGCTGTCGATCGACCCGGGCCCACTGTCGGACCGGGCTCGGCATCCGACAACGACTCGACCGTACGGTCGGCCTGACCCGCCTCGGCGGTCACGTCGCCGAGCGCCTGTTGGAGCAGCGCGACCTTCTCCGTCGGCCGGCGGCTGGCGAACCACTGCCGCAGCGTCTCCGAACCGTGCCGACCGATCAGCTCCTTTAGTGCCATCAGTGTCGTCACGTCCTGCTCGCTGAAGGCCAGCGTGCTGCCTCCGGCGGCGGTGAACGCGGCCAGGACCTCCTTGGTCCGGGCGCCGGGCGACCAGTCCGGGGTGCGGAGCAGGTAGAGGCGTCGTTTCGACACTCCCTCGGCCAGACCGGCGGTGGTGCTCGCCACGCGGATCCGATTCAGCGCTGCGATGTGATGGCGGGCGCTGACCGCCCGGAACGACCAGTGCTGCTCGTCCTCGATCTCCTCGTCCAGGGTGCGTCGGAGCCGAGCATGCAGTGCCGGCTTGCCGCCGGCCTGCGGGTCGATGCTGAACCCGTCTCCGGCCGGGCCCCGTTCGGCGATCCACGCGGTGAGCCCGGCCTTCAACAGGTCCGGTACGACGGCATCTTCGGTCTCCTGCCGCAGCGCCGCAGTCGGGTCGGCCCGGGCGCACAGATCGGCGAAGTCGGCGTCGAACCGGGCCAACTGCTCTGTCGTCGCGACATCGTCCCCCTGGGCGGCGACCCGCATCTCCGCGACCCGCTCGAACGACGTCGCCGCAACGGCTGTCGACTCCCCGGACAGCAGATGTGCCAGCTCCCGAACCTCTCCGGCGGCGAGGCATCCACGAATGTGCCGGTCGATGACACGGAGCATCTCCCGCGGCGTGAACTGCACCGCCTCCGCGAAGGCGGCCGGCAGCACCGGCCACGTCGGGTACGGCGGGCTGAAGGAGATCTCCTCGAAGCGTGCGGTGAATCGCCGCTCGATGAGCGCCCGGCCCAGTTCGGCGGAGGGAATCTCCTTGAGCCGGACCGCCTCCCGGAACCGGTCCTGGATGGTGTCGGTCGCCTGGGACTTGACCTCCATCCAGGTGTGCGGCAGGCAGGCGACCACCGACAGGGTCCGCCGAGTTTCCTCGCGCAACGCCATCAGCCCGCCAGCGATCTGCTCCAGCAGCAGCGAGGTCCGCCACTGGTCGGACTGGTCCTCCCCGCTGGTGGCCTTGAGCGACTGGGCGATAAGCAGGTCGATCTGGTCGACCGCGATGACCGTCGGCCCGGTCAGGGCGAGCAACCGTGAGATGTCCCGGACGATCTCCTGCGGGGATCGCCTGCCTCGCCGGATCCCCCAGGTGGCGCGCTCACCGGGCTCCTCCTCGTCGTTGGCGCAGAGGAACCCGTATCCCACGTCCTGCAGAGCCGATGACTCCGCCGCTTGGAGCACCAGCGCGCGGGCGGTGCTTTGGCACTCGATGCCGACCTGCCGGTTGTGCTTGCGGATGAGGTCCACGAACGCGTCGAGCGCCGGGCGGGTCAACTCGTACTCGCCGATGATCGCGCGTCGGATCGGCCGCGGTGCGTCGACTGCCTCGGCCAGCCGCCGGAGGAACAAGTGCAGCTGAGGCCGGCCGTCAGCACCTGGCCGGGCGAGGCCGTCCAGGATGGACAGCACCGCGTTGGTCCAGAAAGTACTCGCCTCCAACAGGCTGACCAGGAAGAAGTACCCGCCCATCACCTGCACCCGCTCGCGGACGTAACCGAGCAGGTGGGTCTTGCCGGTGCCCCGCTGCCCGAGCAGAGCGACGCCGATCGGGCTGGAGTCGGCGCTCCGGTCCGCTTCCGCGACCCCGTCCAGGATCAGCTCGACGGCGTGCTCGTGCAGGCCGTCCACGTGAAAGGACGGGGGTTGCCAGACGTCGTCCGGGGTCGGCGCCCAGTTGAACCGGAGCGCCGTGAGTGCGCGTCGCTCGGCCTCATCCATTACAGGCCGATGGCGAGGAGATGCTTGTGCTGGTTACCGATGCTCACCGCAGCAGCACGCTGCTCAGCCGTCAGTGCCTTCTGGTTCGACTCGGGCACCAGATGCACGTCGGGGGCACGGTTGAGGTCGATGAGAGCGGCGTCGACCTGCGGGCCGGGCACCCCCGCCAGCGCGGCGCGCAGCGCGGCCAGCGCGATGTAGTCGCCGGGCCGAGGCGCCAGATCGGTGTACGCCGCACGGATGCGCTGCTCCACGTCGGTCGCCTCGGTGGCCGGCTCCGGTGCCTGCTCCGCGACGGCCGGCAGGTCCTTCGCCAGTCGGAACCGGAAGAAGTCCCTGGGCTCCGTCCCGGTGTGCTCCACCAGCCGCCGGATGAAGTCGAGAGTGGCGTAGAGGGTCTCGCCGGCCGTGCCCGCCCGCAGGGGCGGCTCGGCTCCGAGTTCGGCGACCGCCCGATCGTGGCCCTGCTGGGTCAGGTCCAGGGTGATCGGCCGCTCCGTGGCGACCACGTAACCCCTGTCGACCAGATCTATCCGCTTGTCCTTCGTGAGGCTACCGAAGAGCTTGAATGGCAGGGCATCCGCGTTGATCATCAGCCGGACGAGTACGTAACGCTGCACGGGGGTGAGACCATCGTGGGGCATTGTGCTCCTGAAGGGGTACGGAATCGCGCCGACAGCCACGGCGGACATCTGCGGAGGGGTTTGATCGTCGACCGTGTTTCGCCGGCAACGGTATACCGGCCCGATTCTCTCTATCGACCGAGTACGGCGCAAGGTCCGATATGAAACGGCAGATACCCGACAGCGAGATCGACGCCGATACCTAAATCGCCTGGTCGACGGCTTATGCAACTCCCGTCAGCAGATCCCCGGGCAACCGATCATGCCCGGTCGCTTGCCAACCAACTTGACGCCGGTGCAGCATTGCGCTCGTTACGAGCAGGGCATCCGCGGTGGTCGTGTCCAACCGATCGCCGGCATTGTGTTGCCGATTTCTCAAAGCCGGAGGTCAGGTGTGTCGTCTGAGGTAGTCCGCTACGAAGTGGACAGCGGGACGATCACCGAGATTGAGATCGAGCCGGTCGCCGGGTTTCAACCAGCCAGCTCCGGTGACGTCGCGGGCCGGGTCAGGGAAGCCGCGAAACCCGCGATCCAGGCCGCGCGTGAGCTGCTCGACCAGGTCAGGGTGCTGACACCCGACGCCGTGCAGGTCAAATTCGGTGTCAAGGTGACCGGTACCACGAATTGGCTCATCGCCAAGGCAGCCACCGAGGGCAACTTCGAGGTAACCCTCCACTGGCAACCGCAGGCGTCGCCGGCTGACGGCAGCACGTTCGACAGTTAGGGGTCCACCCGGTGACCGCAGCACCGAGCGCCCCGTGGACAGTCGCCATCCATGACGGCGAGAAGACCCATATGCCGATCGGCACCGGCTTTGTCATCGACTCGAATCTCGTCCTCACCTGCGAACATGTGGCCTTCGTCAAGGGCGAACTCCGCGCCGACCTGTGGATTTCCTTTCCCAAGGCGAAGGTCAAATACTGGGATCGCCGAAAAGTCCGTCAGTGCCTGCACAACGGTCGCCCCGAACAGCACATTGACCTGGTGCTTCTCGAACTCGTCGAGCCTGTTCCCGCCCCCGTGACAGCAGCCCGGCTGAGGGTTCTACCGGCAGAGGCAATCAGCGGCAGGCCGTGGTGGGCGTACGGCTTCCCGCAGGACACCGTGGGCGGACGCCCGGCGCACGGCCAGGTGGGCGCCGAGGGCGGTTGGGGTCGCGTTCTGCTCACCTCGGAGTCCGACCCCGGCGTCGCCAAGGGCTTCAGCGGTGCTGCCCTGTGGTCGCCCGACTACGAGGCCGTGGCGGGAATCCTGCTGGAGGCCGACGCGTCGGGCCGCGGGCAGGCGCTGACCTTCGCCCACATCGACGAGATGATGCCGGAACTCAAGCTGGACTCGCTCGCCCGGTGGCGCGCCGAGGATGCCGACGACGCCGCCCTCGCCGCCTGGGGCTGGACCCTCGCCACCGACGACGAGGCCGGGCGGCACTGGCTGCCACGCGCGCGTGGAGTCGCGGTCGCCAGCGAAACGGGTTCCCGGTTCCGGGGGCGCGAGGTCGCGCTGCAACGGTTGACGAGCTGGCTGGACAACACCCAGCCGACGGGCCGGCCGATGATCGTCACAGGATCTCCCGGGGTCGGCAAGTCGGCGGTCCTGGGCCGCATCGTCAGCACCGCCGACGCGACGATCAGAGCGGCGCTACCGACATCGGATTCCGCCTGGCGGGCCACTGTCGGCTCGGTGTCCTGCGCGGTGCATGCCAAGGGCAAGAGCGCCTTGGACGTGGCGACCGAGATCGCCCGCGCCGCCGGCGTCGGGCTGCCGGAGCACCCCGAGGCTCTCGTGCCGGCACTGCGGGAACGGCTCGCCCGCCGGCCGACGCGGATCAACGTCGTGGTGGACGCGTTGGACGAGGCATCCAGCCCGGAGCAGGCCCGCCTGCTCATCGAAGAGGTGCTCCTGCCTCTGGCCCGCAGCGCCGACGTCGGCGCCCAGGTCGTCATCGGTAGCCGACGCGCCGACGACCAAGGCGACCTGCTCAGCCGGTTCGGCAACAACGCGGACCTGATCGACCTCGACGCGCTGGAGTTCTTCGCCGAGTCAGATCTGGTCGACTACGCGTGCGCGACTCTCCAGCTTCAGGGTGCCGAACGTCCTGGCAACCCGTACGCCGACGAGACCGTGGCCGCCCCGGTGGCACGGCGGATCGCCGAACTGGCAAACGGCAACTTCCTCGTCGCCGGACTGGTCGCGCGGGTTCGAGCGCTGCGCGACACCGTGGCCATCGACCCGGCCCGGGTGACGTTCAGCGGCACCGTCGCGGATGCCCTGGACACCTACCTGACGTGGCTACCCGACGCCGGTTCCACGCCGGCCCGGCTGACGCTTACCGCGCTGGCGTACGCCGAGTCGCCCGGGTTGCCGCTGGCACTCTGGCAGGCCGCAGTGGCAGCGCTCGGTGGCACTGCCACCGAGGCCCAGCTGGGTGAGTTCGCCCGCACCTCCGCGGCGAACTTCCTGGTCGAGACCGGCGGCGCCGGGCAGCCCACGTACCGGTTGTTCCACCAGGCCCTCAACGACGCGTTGCTGAGCGCCCGCGCCGACCTGACGAGCCAGGCCGACGACGAACGCCGACTGTTCCAGGAGTGGACGGCGATCGGGTGGCAGAGCGACTGGGCGGCGGCACCCGACTACCTACTGCGATCACTGCCTGGCCATGCCGCCCGCGCCGGCTGCGTCGACGACCTTCTCGGCGACGACAACTACCTGTTGCACGCCCGGCTCGACCGCCTCCTGAGGGTGAGCGGCTCGGCGCAGGGTACGGCCGCCCGCGCCCGTACCCACCTGCTGCAACGCACTCCCGCCGCAATCGCAGCCCCACCGGCCGAGCGGGCCGCGCTCTTCTCCGTGGTCGACAAGCTCGACGGTCTGCACGGTGACGTCTCTCCTGCCGGTGCGCCCTACCACGCACGCTGGGCACGCACTCCGCCTCGGCAGGAACGCGGCGTCTTCGAGGGCGGCCACACGCAGGGGGTTTACGACGTCTGCCCGATCACGGTGGCGGGCCGCACCTTGCTGGCCTCAGCAGGCGAGGATGGCACCGTACGGTTCTGGAATCCACTCACGAACGAGTCGGAGAGCCTGCTGAGCTGCCACGACGACTGCGTGCGCAGCATGTGCACGGTCCGGGTGGGCGGTGAGCTGTTCCTCGTGACCGCCAGTTACGACGGGTCGATCTGCGTCTGGGATCCGCACAGCGGCCAGCCGGTGCACACGTTCCACGGCCACGACGACTGGGTCCGGGGTGTGTGTGCGGTGCCGTTCCCCGACGGCGACCTGCTCGCCTCGGTCGGCGACGACGGGATGGTCCGGGTGTGGGATCCGAGCACCGGAACCCTGCGCCACACGCTTACCGGTCACGCCGGCTGGGCGACCGCCGTGACTCACCTGCCGCTCGGCGGGGCGGGGATGCTCGCGTCGGCCGGGTATGACGGCAACATTCGGCTGTGGGATCCGGTGACCGGCGAGGCCCTCAACACGCTTGCCGGACACACCGACTGGGTGACAACTCTCTGCACCGTCCGCGATGGCTCACGCACCCTGCTCGCGTCAGCGGGCTACGACGGCATGGTCCGGTTGTGGGACGCCGCCACCGGGCAACCGGATCGCGAATTCGCCGTCGGCACCGGACGGCTGACCGACCTGTGCACCATCGACACCGGCAGGGTGACGCTCCTCGCCTGCACCGGGGAGGACGGCGTCATCCGGCTCTGGGACGTCGCGTCCGGCGTCGAGCATCCCAGCCTGCGGGGCCGTGCGAGCTGGATCCACGCGGTCTGCGAACTGTCGATGACCGATCGCAAAGTGCTCGCGACGGCAGGCGAAGACGGCACGATCCGCCTGTGGAACCCGGATGCCGAACTTCCCGACAGGTCGACCGCCGACGGGCAGGTCGGACGGGTGACAGCACTCTGCACCCTGCCCATCGGAGACGAACGGCTGCTGGTCTCCGCCGGCAGCGACGGCAGCGTACGGGTCTGGGACCCGGCCGACGGCACCTCGCGCGGAGAGTTCCACAGCCGGTTCGGCCCGATAAACGCGCTGACCTGTGTTGACGTCGACCCGGCCGTGCTGGTGACAGGCCACGACGACGGGAGCATCCGGGTCTGGGACGCGGCGCCCAAGCCGACGCCGAAGCTGGCGATGGGCGGGTACTCCGACCCGGTGAACGCGACGTGCGTGATCGACGCCGACGACGGCCAGATCGTGGCGTCGGCCGGCGACGACAAAATGGTGCGCTTCTGGATGCCGGCAACCGGGGCCCTACGGGACAGCCTCCCCGGGCATACCGGCTGGCTCACCGCACTCACTGTCGTCACTCGTCAGGGCCGCCAGGTCCTCGCCTCGGCCGACAACACCGGCACGGTACGGCTCTGGGACAGCGACGGCACACCGCTGTGGCAGCAGCAGCCCGGTCACCACGATGCCGTACGTGCGCTCTGCGCGGTCACCCCGCACGGCGACACCCTGCTCGTCTCGGGTGGGGAGGACGGCTCGATCCGGCTGTCGGACCCGGCCGACGGCCGCCCGGTCGCCACCATGTCCGGGCACACCTTGCCGGTCACCGCCGTGCACCCGATGCCCTACGGCGATCGGGAGATCGTGGTGTCGACGAGCCTGGACTGCACCGTCCGGCTCTGGGATCCGCAGACGCACCGACTTCTCCAGAGCATCCCGGTCCGGCACCCGGCACTGACATGCCACTTCGTCGGGGGCACCCTGGTGGTCGGGTTGGAGCACGGCCTGCTGGCGCTCACGGTCGCCCAACCGCGCATTGCCCGACCCTCCTCCCTCCCGCCGATTGGCCAAGCGGCATGAGAACGCCGTTCGCGGGTATGAGCCGGAGATGAGGGCGAGTTTCCGACTCGGTCGGATCGCGGGGGTGCCGGTCGGCGTCAACTGGAGCGTTCTGGTCATCTTCGCGTTGATCGCCTGGGGGTTGGCCGCCAACCAGTTCCCCCGCTCGTACCCGGACCGCAGCCCCTTGGCGTACACCATCGCCGGGCTGGTGGCGGCGGTGGTCTTCTTCGTCGGTCTGCTCGCCCACGAGGTGTCGCACGCCGTGGTGGCCAAGCGCAACGGGCTGGCCGTCGATGGCATCACGCTGTGGCTTTTCGGTGGGGTTGCCGAGTTGCGGGGCGAGCCGCGCGACCCGGGCGCGGAACTGCGGATCGCGGGCGTCGGCCCGCTGGTGAGCCTGCTGCTCGGCGCGTTCTTCGGTGCCATCGCGGTGATTCTCGCGCTTGCCGGACAGGGCGGGCTGCTGCTCGGCGCGGTGGCGTGGCTGGCCGGCATCAACGTACTGCTGGCGATCTTCAACGTGCTGCCCGCCGCACCGCTGGACGGCGGCCGGCTGCTGCGCGCCGCCGTGTGGAAGGCCACCGGCGACCGGACCCGGGCCTCGGTGGTAGCCGCCCGGGCGGGGTGGGTGCTCGGCGTGCTGCTGATCGGCGTCGGCCTGTGGCAGTTCCTGTCCGGCGTCGGGTTCGGCGGGTTGTGGCTGGCGCTGATCGGCTGGTTCCTGATCGGTGCCGCCGGCATGGAGGAGCGGCAGGCCCGCACCGGCAGCGCGTTGCGCGGGATCCGGGTGGCCGACGTGATGACTCCGCAGCCGCAGACCGCCTCGGCGGACCTGACTGTCGCCGAGTTCGTCGATCACTACCTGTTCGCGTACCGGCATTCTGCGCTGCCACTGACCGAGGAGGGTCGCCCGAGCGGGCTCGTGACGCTGGACCGGGTACGGGGCGTACCGGCGGACCGGCGGGCGTCGACCACGCTTGCCGAGGTGGCCTGCCGAGCCGATGAGCTGGTTCTCGCCAAGCCGGGTGAGCAGCTCAACGACCTGCTGCCCCGGCTCACCGAGTGCGCCGACGGGCGGGCCCTGGTGGTGGACGACGAGGGTCGTCTCACCGGCATCATCTCCCCCAGCGACATCAGCCGAGCGGTCCAGCGCAGCACCCTCCGCGCCCCGACCACCACGTCCGGTTGATCATGAGGTTAGCGTGCGACACGCCGACCACCGACCCCGCCAACCTCATGATCACCGGAGGGAAATGGGCACCTTACGCCGGGAAGTAGTGGTTTAGGAGGTTGGTTCGGAACTTGCCCTTTGGGTCCAGGGTGGTCAGCAGGGCCTCGAAGTCGGCGTACCTCGGGTAGCGGGCGGCCAGGGCACCCGGATCGGTGACGAAGACCTTGCCCCAGTGTGGGCGGGGCGCGAACGGAGCCAGGCGTTCCTCGACCTCGGCCAGCACCGGCAGGACCGCGGCGGCGTCGTCCACCCAGGTGAAGTGCACAGCGAGGCTGTCGCGCCGGTAGTTCGGGCTGAGCCACAGCTCGTCCGCCGCCACCGTACGCAGCTCACACACGTGCAGCGCCGGCGCGATCAGGTGCGCCACCTCGGCCAACGCGGCGAGCACCTCGGCCACCGACGCGCGGGGCACGTGGTATTCGGACTGGAGTTCGTCGCCGCTGCTCGGGGTGAAGCCGAGCTTGAAGTGCGGCAGCCGCTCGTGCCACGGCCCCGGCACGCCGAGCTGAGGGGTGCAGTTCTCCGCCGGCATCCCGAGCACCGGGTGCCGTGGCTCGTCGGCGGCGGTGGTGCCGAGCCAGTCCGCCTCCGGCGGAGCCTGGTCCACCGACTGTTTGCGCCACACCTCCCGCAGCCGTGGCGTACGCCAGTCGGTGAAGACACTCACGCTGTACGCCGAGCCGAGCGCCTCGTCAAGCGCCTCGGGGGCCAGGTCGAGGCGTACGTACTGGCGCAGGTCGTAGGTCGGCACCACGTCCAGGGTGAGCCGGGTGACCACACCGAGCGCGCCGAGCCCGACCACAATGCCGGCGAACGTGTCGTCGTCACGGTCGACGTGCAACAGGTCGCCGTCGGCGGTGACGAACTCCAGGGCGGCGACGGCTGTGGCGAGGTTGCCGTGGGTCTGGCCGGAGCCGTGGGTGGCGGTGGCCACCGCGCCGGCCACCGAGATGTGCGGCAGTGAGGCGAGGTTCGCCAGCGCGTACCCCTGGGTGTGCAGGTGTTTGCCGACGTCGCCGTAGCGCAGCGCGCCGGCGACGGTGACCTGCCCGCGCTCCCGGTCGACCTCGACCGTCGGGGGCAGCCCGGCGAGGCTGACCAGGTCCCCGTCGGTGTCACCGAGGCGGTTGAAGGAGTGGCCGCTGCCGACCGCCCGGAGGCGGGTGCTGCCGGCGACGAGGCGGCGTAGGTCGTCGATGGTGTCGGGTCGGTGGAACTCCCGCGCGGAGTAGCGCACGTTGCCGGCCCAGTTACGGCGCGGCACGTCGGCAGCGGCCGACGGGCCGCCCGGTTCGAGGGCGGTCACGGCGTGGTCCTCCGGTCGGTGGTCGGGTGGTCGGCCAACGCGGCGGCGAGGGCGTCCAGCGCCGTTTCGGCCGCGAGCGTCCCGTACCCCCGCTGGGCGACCGGCAACCCGGCGGCGCGGGCGTGTTCGATCTCGTTACGGGCGGCCTGCCGGATCTGCGCGTCGCCGGACACCAGCGCGTCCTGACCGAGCCGGATCAACTGGTCGACCCGGTTCATCTGGTAGCCGCGCAGGCTGGCGGGCAGGTCGGGGTCGGCGAAGGCGGCGCGACGCAGCGCGGGCAGGTCCACGAAACGATCACCGGCGTAGCTGGTGATCGCGGCGGCCACCTGCTCGGGCTGCTCCCGGACCTGGTCGAGGACGAGCAGCTCGATCGCGGGCCGCCCGTCGATCGGGTGGCGGGCGGTCACCGGCTCGACCGGCACACCGGGCGGAGGCACCAGCAGCAGGCGCGGCGGCTCCGGGCGCCCGTCGCGTCGAGGTGGCTCGTCGAGGACCAGCGCGTCGACCTCGGCCCAGGCGATGGACCGCCGCAGGCCCGGACGCCTGATGGTCAGGCCCTCCGCGTCGATCCCGAACCGGAACGGCCGCAGGGCGCTGAACAGCGCCACGAGGCCGAGCGCGACAGCGCCGACCGCGATGACCGTCCGTAGCGGGGAGCCGTCGCTGGGCAGGGCCAACAACACCACCCCACCGAGTACGCAGACAACGGCGAGCAGCCGGGACCCCCGACTCCGGCGCAGCTCCACGCTCGGACCCCCGTTCATGACCGTGGCGTAGCTTCCCGCATCCTCCGACAGACCGGGCGCCACGGACACCGGACGATCGGGCACGGTTGTTCTCGTCATCGTCGGGGAACCCTACGCCCATGAGCAGCTATCGCGACCCTGCCCCGCGGGGCGACGTCTTCCCGTCCGAGGAGGAGCTGGACCCGACCGGCAGCGCGGTCGAACCGGCCAGTGCTCCGCCGGACGCCCGGTGGGCGAGCCATCCGTCGCCCACGCCTGGTCCCCGTCCGACACCCGCTCCCGCGCCCGCGCCGACGCCCGTACCGTCGCCCGGGCCGCCGCCGCGCGAGCCCGGCGCCGGGTCGCTGTCGATCGTGACCCGGCACCTGGACGGCTCGGTCGAGGTGGTCACCGACCTCGACGGTGACGGCCTCGCCGACATCGTGGAGATCGACGTGGACGGTGACGGCGTACCGGACATCACCTATGTGGACAGCGACCGCGACGGTCGGCTGGACACCGTGCTGCGCGACCCGGCCGGGAACGCCCACCGCGGGGACTGACCCGCCGGGCCAGCGCTCACAGGTTGGCCATCACCTCGGTGGCGACCAGTTCGACGTGGTCCAGGTCGCCCAGGTCCAAGACCTGGAGGTAGAGGCGCTGGCTGCCGATCTTGGCGTACCGGCCGATGGTTTCCAGGACCTCGTCGGGCGTCCCGGCCAGGCCGTTGGCCCGCAGTTCGTCGGGTTCGCGGCCGATGGCGGCGGCCCGCCGTGCCACTTCGGCGTCGTTGCGCCCGCAGCAGAGCACCAGGGCGTTTGACCACACCATTCCGGCCGGGTCGCGACCGATCTCGGCGCACGCCGCGCGGACCCGCTCGAACTGTGCCGCCGTGTCCGCCACGGAGGCGAACGGCAGGTTGAACTCGTCGGCGTAGCGGGCGGCCAGCCGGGGCGTGCGCTTCGGGCCCATGCCGCCGAGCAGGATCGGCGGACGGGGCTGCTGCACCGGCTTGGGCAGGGCCGGCGAGTCACTGACCGGGTAGTACCGCCCGGCGTGATCGAACCGCTCCCCCTGCGGCGTGGACCAGAGGCCGGTGATGACCGCGAGCTGCTCCTCCAACCTGTCGAACCGCTCGCCCAGGGGCGGGAACGGGATGCCGTACGCGGTGTGCTCGTCGCCGTACCAGCCGGTGCCGATGCCCAGCTCCACCCGGCCGCCGCTCATCTGGTCGACCTGCGCCACGGTGATCGCCAGTGGGCCGGGCAGCCGGAAGGTGGCGGCGGTCATCAGGGTGCCGAGCCGGATCCGGCTGGTGTCCCGGGCAAGGCCGGCGAGGGTGGTCCACGCGTCGGTGGGGCCGGGGTCGCCGCTGACCGCGCCCATCTTGAGGTAGTGGTCGGACCGGAAGAACGCACCGTAGCCGGCGTCCTCGGCGCAGCGGGCCACCGCGAGCAACTCGTCGTAGCTGGCGCCCTGCTGGGGTTCGGTGAAGATCCTCAGTTCCATGATCCGAGCATAGGTAGCCGTTCGGCGCGGCGCGCACGGATGCGGAGGCCGAACGGCTCGACAACGGCTGAGCCGGCGCCGATCGTGCCGGCTCGACTGTCGCTCAGACGTACGGCCGCTTGGCGTACGCCTCGCGCAACGCGGCCAACCCGGCCGCCTTCGGCGACAGGGTGCCCCACCCGGAGTTGAAGTAGTTGGTCCGGACGATGCGTGGCCCCCGCTCGGCGTTGAGTTGGGCGATGGCCGCCGGGACGGTGGCGATCCAGGCCGCCTGGTCGGGGATTTCCGCCACCCGCACCCCGTACTCCGCGATGATCACGGGCCGGGACAGCGCCACCGGTCCGAGGTCCGCCACCGCCCAGTCCCTGGTACGGCGGAAACGGGCCAACGCGGTCTGCCCGGGGGCCGTGGCGTAGGCGTTCCACTGGAGGAAGTCCAGCCGGGCCATCAGCGACTCCGGGTGGGTGCGCTGGTAGCAGGCCCGGTCGAAGCCGCCCACCCCGATCGAGAAGGTGGTGCCGGTGGGCAGCGCCCGTCCCTTGAACCAGCTGATGATGTAGTTCACCGCCTGCACGGCCCGCGCGTCCGACTCCGCCCAGGTGTACGCCTTGCCGTTCTCGGTGGTGCCGAACTCGTGGTCGGTGTCCAGTTCGGAGGCGAGTTGGATGTTCACCCCGAAGCCGAGTGTCCGATACTGCGCCAGGGCGCGGTGCAGCAGTCCGTCGCACTGGCCGGTGATGACCTGCGTGTACCCGTACGCCCTCGGCCAGGTGGTGCCGGGGCGCTGCTGGATGGTCATCGACGGCGCCGGCACCGTGTACGAGGTTCCGTCCACTGTGAACGTCTGCGGCCCGGCGTTCGGTGCGCCGTAGTGCTTCAGCTCCAGCACCATGTTCATCTGCACCCGGGCCTTGCCGAGGCTGGTCAGCCATGGCCGGTTGTAGCCGGGGAAGATGTAGCCGTCGGCGAGGCTGCGGTACTGGGTCAGCGAGCGGAAGTTGCCGCCGGCCATGTCGGCTGTCGGATCCGCGCCGCCGGACAGGTAGTAGCCGCCGAGCACCGGCTGGCTCAGCTCGTAGTCGGCGGTCGCCGTCGCGGCGTGACCGGCGGCGTCGCAAACCTGGACGGTGACCCGGGGCATCACGCCACCGCCCGGTAGACGGCCACCGAGCCGTTGTCGGAGACCCGGTTCCAGGTACGCCCGGAGCTGTCGGAAACGGTGACGGTGAGCGGGTCGATGACGGCGCTGACCTTCACCGGTGCGCTGCTGTTGCCCTGCGCGTCGGTGACCACGATGGTGACGGTGAGCGGTTTGGTGTCGGCGTCGGAGTACGTGACGGTCAGCAGCATCTGGTCACCCGGCGCGAAGACGGATGCGTTCAGTGCTACGGTCGCCGTGGGAGCGGCCATTGGGGGGTCCTTCCTGAATTCGGGTCGCCGGGGCCGGTCGCGCGGGTGAGCGACGTCGGCCCCGGGCGGAGTCCACGGTGGCTGATGCCGGTAGGCGCGGATGCGGTGGCGACCGCGAAGCGGCGAACTGCCGGCGGTGATGACGTCCTTGTCCCGGTGGGCGGTGAACACCGCTGCTGGTGCCCGCGGCGGTGGGAAGGGATATGGCCGACATCTGTCCGCCTCTTTCCCTGCCCCAACAGTGCCCCACCAGGGGCTTTACCGTCTTGTCCTGTTTGCGACACGCATACCTACTTATCCACTAAAGGGCTGATCGGCTGGTCAGGTCTGGGCTCCGGCAGCAGGAGCGCGTGTCCGCCGTGTCAACGTAATGTTGACAGGTGACTACGGAGCTGGACCGGCTGACGGACGTGCGGGTGACCCGCACCGGGCTGGACGAGCAGGAGTTGGACCTCATCGACCGGGCGCGCCACGGTGGCGCGACGTGGGCTCAGATCGCGACGGCGTTGGGCCTCGGCACCCGGCAGGCCGCCGAACAGCGCCGGCAACGCCTGCTGGCCGCGCGGCGATCGCGGCGGCAATACCTCGACCTCAGCCTCTCGCCGCAGATCGTGGCGCTAAGGGCCGCCGTGGTCGACCTCGATCGGTGGATCGGCGCGGACCGACTGTGGGACACCCGGTTCCGCCGGGCCGCACTCGTCCGCAGCACGGTGGACGTCGCCCTCGATGCGGCTCCAGGCTCGCTGTACGCGTTGGCTCTGCACCTCGTCACCGACCTGGCGGCGGCGGGCGACCAAGTGCCGCCACCGGTCCGAATCGTCACGGGAAGGCTGACCACCACCCTGTCAACAAGCCATTGACAAAGCCCTAGGCGTATTGCTCCCCCACGGCTCAAGAATCAGAGTATGAGTCATCCCGGCTCAACCTGGAGGGCTCATGCGCCGCAACGCGGGGTTGTTCGTGACGATCTCGCTGTTGTCCGGCTTCGGCGGCAGTGCCATGTCCCTGGTCTCCGGCATCTGGATCCTGGACCTGACGGGTTCCACAGGCCTAGCGGCGCTCGCCGGCCTCTGCGTGTACGCCCCGGTGCTCGCCGGCCCGTGGCTGGGCGCCCTGCTCGACCGGGCCCCCGACGCCCGCTGGTCATCGCCGTCAACCTCGCCCTGGCCACCGTCCTGCTGGCACTGTTCGCGGTGCACGGGCCGGGACAGACCTGGCTCATCTTCACCGTCTCGTGCGCATACGGACTCAGCTACGTCCTGATCGACGCCGGTGAGACCGCACTGCTGCCGTCCGCGCTGCCGCCTGCGGAACTCGGCACTGTCAACGGGTGGCGCTCAAGCGCCCAGGAGGGCATGAAGCTGATCGCGCCACTGGCCGGCGCGGGCCTCTACGCCTGGCGCGGCGGTCACGCCGTCGTCGCGCTGAGCGCGGCGATGCCCGTCCTCGTCGCCATCCTGTACGCAGCCGTCCGCCTGCACCGCACGCCACCTCACCGTCCAGCCCGGCGGGACAACGGCCTGCGGGCGGGGATCTCGCTGCTGTCCGCGCAGCGGGCGACGCGTGTGCCGGTCGTGCTCGCGGCCGTGTCGATCGCCATGTCCGGCTTCTCCACCGCGGCGATCTACGCGATCGTCGTCTCGGAGCTACGCCTACCGACGACGTTCCTCGGTGTGCTGGCCAGCGCACAGGGCACCGGTTCCATCGCCGGTGGCCTGATCGTCGGGTGGCTCATCAACAGGTGGGGCACCAACGCTCTCGGCGCCGCCGGGGCTGCGCTGTTCGCCCTCGGCTGTCTGGTGCGTTGCCTACCGTGGTGGCCGGTCACCGTCGCCGGCGCGGCCCTCGCCGGTGTCGGCCTGCCCTGGACCCTCGTCGCCGGGGTGACAGCAGTTCAGACGCACACGCCGTCGACGCTGCTGGGCCGGGTCTCCGCTACCGCCAACACGGCGATGTTCGGGCCCCTCGTGGTGGCGATCCCCCTCGGCTCGGCGGCCGTCCACCTCGGTGCCCGCCCACCGCTCGTCGCCGCTGCCGTGTTCTGCCTGGCAGCCGTGGCCGTCGTCCACCGCCCGCCGTCACGACGAGGGGCTGCCTGATCGGGGTGGACGCACGTGGATGCTCGACGTGGTGTGCTTCGATGCGTTCATGCTCCGAAACCGAGTGCTCGCCGTGCTTCTGCTGCTGATCGCGTTCGTGGCGCTGGTGCTCTCGCACACATTTCCGTTCCTGGACGACCTCTCCGAGCTGGAGGAGACGGCGATCGTCGTCGTAGGTGCGGTCTGCTGCCTGGCCGGTGTGTCACTGTGGCTGCGTAAGGCGCCCCGGGGGGACGATTCTCCGCCGCCCGCGTGACGCCCGGACGGAGCTGACGCCGGTCCGTTCCCCGGCCGTCACCGGGTGCTGCGCCACGATCGGCGGACCGGGGCCGCCCCGGCGTAACGACTGAGGACATGCGCAGCAGCAGTGACGGCGATCACACCATCGCGGGACCCGATCATCCGGGAGCCGTCGTCTTACCCCATGTGAGACGAAGCCTGGATGCGGCCGACGAGCAGGAGCTCGTGCGCCGCGTGGCCCGCGGTGACCGGCGGGCCTTCGACGAGCTCTACAGGCGTACGGCGCCGTGGCTGGAGGTGCGGCTGCGTCGCCGGTGCGCCGATCCGGACGTGGTCGCCGACGTGCTCCAGGAGACCTACCTGGCCGTCTGGCGGGCTGCTGGCAGCTTCGCTGGCGACCACGTCAAGGGCAGCGCCGTCGGCTGGTTGTGGACCATCGCCGCGCACCGCCTTGTCGACGCGTTCCGGCGCCGCGCCCGGCAGGCACAGATGCCGCAGGTGCACCCGGGCGTCACAGTGGCGCCGGCCGCCGAGGACGAGGTGCTGGCCGGCCGGGTCGGGCAGGAACTCGAACAGGCCCTGGCCGCCCTGCCGCCCGAGGTCCGCGCGGTGCTGCGGGCCACAGTCCTCGACGGCTTCTCCGTCCGCGAGACGTCGGTGCTGCTGGGCGTACCCGAGAACACCGTCAAGTCCCGGGTCCGCCGAGCCCGGATCGCCCTGCGGGAGGCCCTGTCATGACCACGCATCCCACCCTGAGCGAGATCGACAGCTACGCCGAGGGCGGCCCCGGGCTGGACGAGGCGACCGTCTGGTCGATCGAGGTGCACCTGGAGAGCTGCGGCGACTGCCGTGCCCGGCTCGCCGGCAGCACCACTGCCGCGTCGCGCGCCCTGATCGCCCAGGTCGCGGCGGCCGTCGACAGCGAGATCGCCGCCGGCCCCGCCCCACGATCAAGAGCCTTCCTCCGTACGCCGGTGCGGCAGCGCTGGTTCGTGGCGGCGCTGCTGCCGTGGGTGGCCATGACCGCCGCCGTGCTCGGCACCGCCACCGTGCTCACCAACCTTCTGCCCCAGTTGCCGTCGATCGTGTTGCTGCTCGCGCCCCTGGCACCGCTGCCCGGTGTCGCGGCCGCCTGGAGCAGACGCGCCGATCCGGCCTGGGAGTTGATCGCCGGTACCCCGTCGGCCGGGTTGAGGATGCTGCTGCGGCGTACCGCAGTGGTGCTGGTCCTTGTCATCCCGGTGCTCGCCGCGGTCACCTCGGTCGGTACGAGCCGGCCGAGCCCTGCGCTGCTGCTGTTGCCGTGTCTGGCCTTCACGGCAGCCACGCTGCTGCTCGGCTCCCTCGTCGGCGTCCAGCGCGCAGCGATCGGCCTGATGGCGGCCTGGGCCGCCGCCGTGGTCGCACCCAGCCTGGCAAGCGCGGAGCTGCCCGTGCTCCTCGAACCCGCCTCCACCGGCGCGTGGGCCCTCCTCACGGTCGTGCTGGCCGCCCTGACCCTGCTACGCGCCGACAGTTTCCGGCGCATCACCTCGTTCTGAGAGGAACCACAATGCGAGCGGTGAGCACTGCGGAAACGACAGCTACCACCCATCCCTGGGCCATTCACGCCGAGGCGTTGAAGGTGCGCGCCGGGCGTCACCTGGCCGTCGACGGGCTCGATCTGAGCCTGGGCACCGGCGTCCACGGCCTGCTGGGGCCCAACGGGGCGGGCAAGACGACGCTGATGCGCGCCCTCGCGACGGTGCTCACGCCGTCCGGTGGGCGGCTGACACTGCTCGGCTGCCCGGTCGACGGCCGCGCAGACCTGCGCCCGGCCCGACGCGCGCTGGGCTACCTGCCGCAGCACTTCGGCTACTACCCGCGGTTCACGGTGCGCGAGTTCGTGGCGTACTTGGCCTGGTTGAAGGAGATGCCGAAGGCCGACATCCCGGCGGCCACGCAACGCGCGATCGACCGGGTGGGGCTCAGCGCCAAGGCCGACGCCCGGCTCAAGACACTCTCCGGCGGGATGCTGCGCCGCGCCGGCGTGGCCCAGGCCATCGTGAACGACCCGCAGGTGCTGCTGATGGACGAGCCGACCGTCGGCCTCGACCCGGAGCAGCGCCTCGACCTGCGCGAACTGCTGCGTGACCTGGGCACTGACGCGTGCGTGCTGGTCTCCACCCACCTGGTCGAGGACGTGGTGGCCGCCTGCACGGAGGTGGTGCTCGTCAACGAGGGTCGGCTGGTGTGGCAGGGCACGCCCGCCGGGCTGGTCGCGCAGGGCGACGACGGTCAGGCGGGCGACAGCCCTGCCGAACGCGGCTACTCGGCCCTGCTGCGTCGCCACCGGGCGGAGGCCGTCCGATGAGCATCCTCCGGATCGAGTTGCGCCGCTCCGCGGCTGCCGGCGCCGCCCTGCTCGCGTTCGCGGTCGGTGTGGCCGCCCTCTACCTCGCCCGGGGACGCTGGGCGGACGGCTGGTTGCCTCTCACGCTGGCCACTAAGGAGTACATGCTCCTGCTGTGGCCGATCGCCCTGGCCGCAGGCGCGTGGCAGGGCCGCCGCGAGCACCGCGCCAAGGTCGGTGAGCTGTTCGACACCACACCCCGCTCACCGTTGCGGCGGATGCTGCCGGTGCTCGTCGCGATGGGTGCCACGCTCGGGCTCGCCTACGTGCTCGTCGTCGTCGCGGGCGGCGTACAGCTCGCCTCGACCGCCGGCTACTTTCCGCCGGACGTCGTCGCCATCGTGCTTGTCGGCGCGCTGTCCCTGATCGCGGCGACCTGGCTGGGCCTGGGCATCGGGCGGCTGCTGCCCGCGCTGGTGACCGCCCCCGTGCTCGCCGTGGCCGGTGTGCTGCTGGTCTTCTTCACAGCGGTCATGCAGCCGGACTGGCTGGCTGCGGTGCTGTCCCCCGCCTACGGCAGCGGCTCGTTCTATCCGTTCCAGACCATCGACGCGGGGGTCACCGCCGCGCTCGCCGTCTGGATGGTCGGGCTCGCGCTGACGGGCGTACTGCTGCTGGTCGCCCGGGGCCCACGGGTCTGGCTGGCCGCCGCGCTGCCGGTGCTGCTCGGCTTCGGCGCCGCAGCGGCGATCGTCCCCCGCGACGAGGCCGCTCTCGTCGCACCGGTCGATCCGGTCGCACGCGAACTCGTCTGCACCAACGACACGCCGAAGGTCTGCGTCACCCGGATCCACGCCAACGTGCTTGACACCCTGACCCCGCTCGCCCGCGAAGGGCTGGCCGTCCTCGCGAAGCTGCCGAACGCCCCCACCCAGGCGCACGAGGAACGGCGGGCCTACCTCACCGATGGTCCGCCGGCTCGTGACCTCGACGTCGTCACGGTTTTCGTCCGGATCGACGAACGTGGTGGCCTGGCCCATCCCGACGCCGTGGTGCCCGAGATGGTCTTCGGTCTGGGCACCGGGTACGGCGACACGCGCTGCGAGCGCAACGGCGCTGTCGAACGGGCAGCCGCCTACTACCTGCTCGGCAGCGAGCCGGTCTCCGCAGTCGAGGCGATCCCCGAGATGATCGAGGAAGATCCGGAGATCACCGCCGAGGCTGTCGCGCTGTGGCAGGGACTGCAAAAGCTGCCGGAAGCGGAGGCGCTCTCCCGCGTGACGGCGGTCCGCGACGCGATCCTGGCCTGCCGGGACAGCACCGGGCTGCTGTCGCGGTGATCCTCCACCTGCGCGCGCGACGCGTACCCCTGGCACTCGCCGCGTCCGTCGGCGCCGCCGCCCTGATCTGGGCGCTGTGGCTGACCTTCGCCAAGGAACGCGACGCCATCATCCTGATCGTCGTGCTGACGCTCGTGCTGATGGTGTCGGTCCTGTCGACAACGCTTGCCGCCCCGGACGAGGATCTGGAGCGCACCGCGTCGCTGCGCTGGCCCTGGCGCCGAGCCCTGCACCTGCTGGCCGCGCTGGCGCTCGTGCTCGTCGTACTGCTCGCCACTCTGCCCACCGACGCCCGTTTCGGCCCCGCCGCGCTGGTGCTCCGCGACGCCGCCGGTTTGCTGGGCCTGACCGCCCTGTGCGCGAGCGTCGTCGGCGCGGCCCGCGCCTGGTTCCTCCCCCTGGGTTGGACGGTCGTCGCCGCCCTGTTCACCCAGTCGAGCACGTGGGGCGCCCTCGCCACCTGGCAGAGCCAACCCCACGCCAGCCGACCGGCGGCGGTGGTCGCCGCCGTCCTGGCGGTAGCGGGCTTGCTGACGTACGCGTTCCTCGGCTCCGCCCGACGCGACTGAAACGAGGCCACCGCCAACGGTGACATCGGGGTATCCGCACGAGTCGGATACCCCGATGTCACCCGAAAACGGGTCGACAGCAAACCTCCGCTGGGTACAGCCTGCACCGCCCCGGCCGGTACCGGTTACCGGCGACCGCTCACCTCTCCGTGCGGCCGGGCTCCCAGCCGAGGCGCGCGGACAGCCGCGCGGTCGACTCGAGCAACGCGTCACGGCAGTCGTCGAACTCGGACTCGAACCGCTCCTTGGGCCCGCACACGCTGATGACGGCCGTTACCGCGCCCTTGTGGTCGAAGACCGGCGCGGCGACCGATGCGGCACCGCTGCGCCGCTCCCCTGTCGACCGCGCCCAACCCCGCTCCCGGACGACCCTGAGCTCCTTCAGCAGAGCAGCCGTGTCGGTGATCGTGCCGTCGGTGACCGGTTCCAGCGCGTTTTCGAGGTAACGGTCGATCCCGTCCTCCGTGAAGAAGGCGAGGAACGCCTTCGACGACGCGCCCGCGTGCAGCGGGTACGGCGTGCCGAGGCTCACCGACATGATGACCTCGCGCCGGGGCACCACCTCGTCGACGTAGATGCGCCTGCGCTGGTCCACGCGTACGGACAGGGTCGCCGTCTCGTTCGTCCGGTTTGACAGCCGGACGAGCTCCGGATGCGCCATCCGGCGAATGTCGATGTGCTCCATGTAGGCGAGACCGAGTTGCATTATGCCGATGCCGAGGGAGTACCTGCGCGTCGTCTCGTCGAGCTCGATCAGACCGCGCACGCGCAGTGATGCGAGCATGCGGTGCGTCGCCGCCTTCGACATGCCGAGCCCATCGGCGATCTCACTGACGCCGAGGTCGCGGGTCGGTGCGTCCTTGAAATACATCAACAGATCCGCGGCCCGCACGACCGTCGCGATTGTGGCGCTCGAGACCTGAGCCCCCATCTGGAGCTCAGCGTCAGCCCGCTGCCTGCCCTGCGACAACTGTCTGTCCCTTCCCAAATCGTGCCCCTCGGCCGCAGTCAGTGGCATCGAGCACGGTGCCGGTAAGCCGATCGTGGTGGGTCGCCATGTTACTCGCCGTACCCGACCCATCCGCCGGCCCGCGCCGAGGCGTACCAGAGATCCACGAGGCGTACGGCTTCCAAGCCGTCGTCCCCCCTCACGGGGAAGGGTTTCCCTAGTTCGACGGCACGATCGGCCGCCCGAAAATACTCCAGATGGCCGGCGCCGTACAGCAGGTCCGCGCCCTCGGTCTCCGGCTCCGGCGGGGTCATGCCCTCGGGGCTCGACACCACCCGGGAACCTTCGATGACAACGGTCCCCTCGCTGGCGGAGAGGGTGATCCGCACGCCTGCGCCACGAGCTGCGACCGCCACCATCGAGACGGCAGCCCGCACGTCGCCGGGCAGCGCGATGAGCGCCGTCGCGGCGTCGTCGAACGATCCCCTGACGTCGGCCACGAGGCGCTCCGGAGCACCGAACCACCACGCGAGCAGGTCGAGGTAGTGGACCCCGACCGTGAGCAGGAGGCCGCGTCCCGCCCGGGCCTCGCTCGTCTGCCAACCGGGCACCTGGACGGCCGCCGGCAGGTTGACCTCGACGACGACGTTGTGCACCCGCAGCGTGCCGTCGGCGACGATGTCCCGGACCCAGCGCAGTTGGGCGTAGGACCGGTAGTTCATCAGGCAACCGAGCTCGACACCGCCGGCCCTGGCGACGGCCACCATCCGGCCCGCTTCTTCGGCGTCGCGGGCGAGCGGCTTCTCCACGAGGACGGGAATCCCGTTGGCCGCCGCCACCTCGACGGTCCATTCGTGCAGATCGTGCGGCAGCGCCACCGAGATCGCGTCGGGACGCGCTTCCTTGATCGCCGCGTCGAGGTCGCTGTGGACGGCATAGCCCGCGGCGGAAGCTCGTTCGCGGGCCTCCGACGAGGCCTCGACGACACCGGCGACGACAGCCGTCGAGACACGCGAGAGCGCGGCCGCGTGCACCTCGCCGGCCCGGCCGTAACCCACGACGAGCCAACGGCTCATTTCGATCCTCCAGCCTGCGTCCGGAACCACTCCGCGACGAACGCCCAGTCCTTCTCGGCGGCCGTGCCGTCGACGCCCTCGCCGAGCGCCCCGGCGATGACGTCACCGAGGGGAAGCCGACCCGCGTGCTGCCGCGCCTCCGCGCGGGCCAGGTCGACGTCCTTCTTACCCAGCCGCATCGTGAACGCGACCGGCTCGTAACGCTGTGCCACGACCATCTCGCCGTAGGCGCGATGGATCAGCCCGGAGAACAACCGCTCGGTGAGTACGTCGAGCAACTGTCCCGGGTCCACCCCGGCGCTCTCGGCGACCCCGGCCACCTCGCCGAGCGAACTGGCCGTCACAGCGATCAGGTAGTTGCCGAGGATCTTGACCAGGTTGGCCTGTGCCGCCTCCGGAAAGGTGTGGACGCTGACCGCCAGGTCGGCGAGGACCGGACGGATCAGATCCACCGGCTCCGCGTCCCCACCCGCGACGACGGTGAGCTGACCAGCGACCGCTGCCGCGGACCGCCCGAAGACCGGCGCCGAGACGTAGTGCGCGCCCCGAGTCCGGTAGAGGCCGTCGAGGTCGCGCGACAGCCCGGGCGAGATGGTGGCGCAGTTGACGTGGACGCTGCCCGGTGACACGGCCGCGAGGACCGTGTCACCGGCGAGGACCTGGCGCACCACCTCGTCGTCGGGCAGCGTGCTGACGACGATGTCGCGCGCTGCCACCTCGGAGATGTCTGTGCTGACAGTGACGCCGTGGGCGGCGGCGTCGGCAGCGCGTGCCGCGCTCCGGTTCCATCCGAGGACGGGACGGCCACGATCGACGAGCCTCGTGGCCATCGCCATCCCCATGCCGCCCAGCCCGATCCACCCGATGGTGGGGTTCGCGGGCGCGTCCGGCAGCGCGTCGCTCGTCACGACCACTGCCAGGTCGAGCCGCGCCGAAGGAAGCTGTCGCAGCCGGTCTCCTCGAACAGCTCGCGCTGGACCTCGTTCGCGCGGCGCACGGCCTCCTTGAGGTCGACCTGCACCGGCTCACCCCGGCGCATCATCGTGCGACCGCGCACGACGACCCGGTCGATGGAGTCCGGGGCCGGCCCGCCGGACCAGACGAGGTTGGCAAGCAGCGCCCCGTCGGGAGCCGCTGTCGTCTCGCGCGACATGTCGATGACGAGCAGGTCGGCTTCCTTGCCCACCTCGAGCGAGCCGATCCGGTCACCGAGGCCGAGCGCGCGGGCGCCGCCGATGGTGCCGAGTTCGAGCGCCTCCTCGGCGGTGCCGAACAGCAGCTCGTCGCCGAAGTTGCCCTTGTCGCCACGGGTGAGCCGCCGCGCGCTGTCACCGATGCGCTGGGCCATGAGGTACGACCGCAGCCCGAGCCAGTAGTTGTGGCCGTACGAGACGACCGGACCGTCGAGGCCGATACCGACGGTGACCCCGGCGTCGAGGTACTGACGCGAGTCGAAGGTGACCATTCCGAGGATGAGTTCCATGTCCGGAACCAGGGAGATGGTGGCGCCGGCACGGGCGATCAGCTCGGCCTCACCCGGGCGGATGTGCTGGGCGTGGATGCCGATGACGTGCTTGTCGAGCATGCCCTCCGAGTGCAGCCACTCGAACGAGCCGCCCTCCCAGCCACGGACCTCCTTGAGGTACGCGCCGTCCATCATCGAGGGAGCGTGGATGTCGAACTGCTTGCCCTTGTCGAGCGTCCACTGGTAGAGCGCGCGCAGGTCGGACTCGCTGACGTAGGTGATGCCGATCGAGCTGGCCGTGACCGACATCGTCTCGGAGTCGAAGGCGGCCGCGAGCCGGTCGGTCTCGCTCAGGGCGGTGTCGATGTCCTCGCGCAGCTCCTCCGGCACCGCGAGCGGGTCGTTGATGAGCAGGCGCGCGGCGCGGGCGCGGATGCCCGAGTCGGTCAGGGCGCGAAGCACGCCGTCCATCGAGCGCTTGTTGGCGTGGGTGAAGTGGTCGTCGGTCGTCGTGGTCACGCCCGAGCGCAGCAGGTCGAGCGTCGGCGTCATCGCCGACCAGTAGGACCGCTCCTCGTCGCAGGCGCCGGTCATCGGGTAGTAGAACCCGAACAGCCGCTCCTGGAACTTCGTGCCCTCGGCCATGCTGCGGATGCAGCCCTGGACGAGGTGCGTGTGCGTGTTGACGAGCCCCGGCATGACGAGGTAGTCGGCACCGCCCCAGGTCTCGCCCGGCTGGTAGGGGGCCGGCCCGGTGCCGACCTCGACGATGGCGCCGTCGGTGATGGCGACCCAGCCGTCGGAGAGCACACGCCGGTTGGCGTCCATCGTGATGACCCGGCCCCGGACCAGAACATCACACTGTGAAAGCTCGTTCATGTATCGGCCTTCCTCTACTTTGTGGCGGTGCTACTTCATCTGCGCGGGGCACAGCGGCAGGTGGTTCAGGCTTGGTCGAACTGCCCCGGGTAGTGGCATGCGACGAGCACACCGTCCCGTCCGGGTTGCAGGCCCAGCTCGCGGGTCCGGCACTCGGGGCGCGCGATCGGGCAGCGCGGCGCGAAACCGCAGACCGACAACGGGTCGACGTCGCCGGCATCGCCGCGCAGCGGGATCTCGGGGCGCCGTTCCTCGGTTCCCAGGTGCGGGACGGCGCTGAGCAGCGCCGCCGTGTACGGGTGCAGCGGCCCGGTGAGCAGGGTGCTCGCCGGGCCGGTCTCGACGACACGGCCGAGGTACATCACCGCGACGCGGTCGCAGAGGTGCCGGATGACGCCGATGTCGTGGGAGACGAGCACCGCGGTCAGCCCGAGGTCCTTCTTGAGGTCCTCCAGCAGGTTGATGATCTGCGCCTGGACCGACAGGTCGAGGCCGGACATCGGCTCGTCCATGACGACGACCTTGGGCTGGACGACGAGAGCGCGGCAGATGCCGACGCGCTGGCGCTGGCCGCCGGACAGCTCGTGCGGGTAGCGGGACTCGATGCTCGGCATGAGCCCGCACTCGGCCATGTACTCGCGGATCCGCTTGGCCCGCTGGGCTTTCGAGAGATCGGTGAGCCGCCGCAGCGGTTCCTCGATGATCTGCCAGACGGTACGCCGGGGGTTGAGCGAGCCGAAGGTGTCCTGGAAGACGTACTGGACGAAGGTGTGGTCGACGCCGCGGCGGCGGTTCGAGAGCTCCTTGCCGTCGGCGTACCCGATGACGCCGTCGGTCGGCTGGTCGAGGCCGGCGAGGATCCGCGCCGTCGTCGACTTGCCGCAGCCCGATTCGCCGACGATGCCGAGGGTCTCGCCGAACGCGAGCCGGAGGTCGACCCCGTCGACAGCCTTGGTGATGTTGGTGCCGCTGCCGAACACGCGGCGCAGACCTTCGGCGTGGATGGCGGTGACGCCGGGTTCGGCGCGGACCGAGGGCGGGGCGATCGACACGCCTGGCGACCGGACCGGCTCGCTTGGCGCCGGCGACCCGTAGGGATGGATGCAGCGGACGAGCCGCCCCTCGGGCGCGTCCGGCGCGGGCAGGAGCGGGGGGTTCGCCGTGCCACAGTCGGCGGTCGCCGTCGCACAGCGCGGCTGGAACCGGCAGCCGACGGGGAACTTGAACAGCTCCGGTGGCCCGCCGGAGATCGCGTTGAGTTTCGTGCCGGGTCTGCCGTTCTCCGGCCGCGCGTCGAGCAGCGCCCGCGTGTAGGGGTGCGCCGGCGAGGCGAGAACCTCCTCGGTGGGCCCGCTCTCGACGACGTTGCCGGCGTACATGACGACGACGCGGTCGCTGTAGCCGGCCACGACACCCAGGTCGTGGGTGATGAGCAGTACGCCCATTCCCCACGACACGGCGGCCTCGCGGACGAGGCGCAGGATCTGGGCCTGGACTGTCACGTCGAGGCCGGTCGTCGGCTCGTCCGCGATGAGCAGCTTGGGCTCGTTGGCAAGCGCCATCGCGATCATGACGCGCTGCTGGGTGCCGCCGGAAAGCTCGTGGGGGTACTGGTCGATCCGCTGCTTGGGGTTGACGATGCCGACGTCGCCGAGCAGGCGCAGGATTCTCTCGCGTACCGCGGCCTTCGGCAGTTTGCGGTGCAGCATGATGGCCTCGCCGATCTGCTGCCCGACCGTGTGGAACGGGCTCAGCGCGGTCATCGGGTCCTGGAAGATCATCCCGATGTCGCCGCCACGCACCCGGCGCAGGTCGGCGGGTTCGAGCGTGGTGAGGTCCTTGCCGTCCAGCAGCACGCTGCCGCGGGTGAGCTGCACGGGGTGGCGGATCAGCTGGAGCACGGAGAGGGCCGACAGGGACTTGCCCGACCCCGTCTCGCCGACGATGGCGACGATCTCCCCGGCGGCCAGGTCGAAGTCGATGCCCGTCACGGCCTCGGTCTCGCGCTTGCCCTTGGTGATGGACACGGTGACGTCGCGCACCGCGAGCAGGGGCGGGTTCGGAATGGTAGTCATCGGGTCCTCGGGTTCAGAGTCTTGCGGAGCGTCCGGCCCAGCACCGTCGCGCAGAGCACCGTGACGGTGATGGCGACGGCGGGCATGAACGCGTACCACGGGTTCTGGATGAGGAAGGCGCGACCGGAGGCGAACAGCTGCCCCCAGTCGGAGGCCGGAGGCTGCACGCCGAGGCCGAGGAAGCTGAGGCCGCTGACGAGCAGGAGCACCGTCGCGACCGCGAACGTCCAGAGGACGAGCACGGACGACATCACGTTGGGCAGGATGTGCTGGAAGGTGATGCTGAGGGTCGACCCGCCACTACCACGCGCCGCGAGCACGAAGTCGGCCTGCCGGAGGGTGAGCACCTCACTGCGCACGACACGGGCGAAGTGCACCCACCCGAAGATCGACAGTACGAACAGCAGCGAGCCGATGCTGTTGCCCTGCGACGTGATGACGACAAGGGCGAGAACGATGTTGGGGAAGGCGAGCTGCACGTCGCAGAGCCAGTCGACGACAGGCCCGATCCACCGACGGTTCATGCCGCCGACGAGGCCGAGCACGGTGCCGACGATGGCACTGATCGTGGCGGCGCCGAAGGCGAGGGCCAGGGCTGTCCGGGCGCCGAAGATGAGCCGGGAGAGCAGGTCGCGGCCGAGTTCGTCGGTGCCGAGCAGGTGGTCGCCGCTGCCGCCGGCCCACACGGGCTTGAGCAGCGCCTTCGCAGGGCTGGGCTCCTCCGGGTCGTATGGTGCGACCTGGTCGGCCAGCAGTGTCACGACGATGATGGCCAGCAGCACGACGAGGCTGACCACCCCGCCCTTGGACCGCAGGAACGAGCGCGCCAGGGTCCGCGACGGGTCGCGCTGGCCGGGTACGGGCGGACCGCCCGGCGTCGCCGCAGCCGCACGGACGTCGGCGGCCACCGTGTCGGCGTGGCCTGCCGGGCCCGGCGCGCTGCCCGGTGGCGGTGTCTGAGCCATGGTCAGCGCCCCTTTCGAATCCGCGGGTCGAGCCGGCGGTAGGCGATGTCGATGATGAGGTTGACGAGCACGACGAGGACGGCCGCGACGAATGTCGCCGCCCCCACCAGGGGGTAGTCGCGGTTGGAGACGCCGGAGATGAGCACGTGGCCGAGGCCGGGCCAGACGAAGATGAACTCGACGACGACGCCACCGGAGAGCATTCCGGCGAAGTCGACGCCGATGACGGTGATGAGGCTGTTGAGCACCGGACGGATCGCGTGGCGGGTCACGAGCCGGGCCGGCGGCACGCCCTTCGACAGCGCGGTGCGGACGAAGTCCTCCTGCATGCTGTCCGCCAGGCCCGCCCGGGTCACTTCGAGGACGCGGGCGATGGGATGGATGGCGAGCACGAGGATCGGCAGGATGATCGCCCGGGGATCCGAGGCGAAGCCCTCCGTCGCCATGGACGGCACCCAGCGCAGGTCGACTGCGAACAGGTAGACGAGCAGGACCGCGACGGCGAAGACCGGAATGGCCTGGCCGCCCACGACGATGACGTCCATCAGCTTGTTGTAGATCCGGCTGCGGGTGAGCGCGGCGATCATGCCCAGTGGCACGCCGATGAGCGGCGCGAGCAGGAGCGCGGCCAGGATGAGCCCGAGGGTGGCCGGCATGCGGTGCAGCACTTCGGCCATGGCGTCGGTTCCGAGCCGGTACGAGTCGCCGAAGTCGAACAGGAACGCCCTGGTGACGAACTCCAGGTACTGCGTCATGATCGGCCGGTTGAGCCCGAGATCCTCGCGGATGCGCTCCAGGTCGGCGGGCTCGGCGTCCTGCCCTGCGAGGGCCTCGGCCGGGTCACCGGCGACGCGGAGCAGGACGAACAGGAGCGTGAGTACGCCGATGATGACCAGGACGAGGCGCACGATGCTCCGCAACGCGAAGTTGACGACGCCGTGCGAGAGGAACCGGGACCAGATGGGGGCCCGGGGGCCTCCGTCACCGTCACCGGTCGTCGCGGGGGCGGTGCCCGGGGGCGCGACGTTGAGAGTCATGCGTTCAGCCTTTCCGTCGCTACGGGCACGAGCGTCGGGAGTCGTCGTTGGGGTTCGCGCAGAGACCGACGAGCAACGTCGCGAGCCAGTCGGGCCGCGCGATCATCACGTCGTGCGGACTGTCGACGTGGTGGGTGGACCACCCGTCGCCGGCCCGGACCCGGGAGAGGTACGGCCGGTCCGGAAATGCATCCGGCGGGCCGCACAGGACGTAGTCCTTGGGCAGGTCCCGTGGCCATCCGCCGGGCAGGCGGACCGGGTCGGTGACGCACCGCAGGGGTTGGGGGGTGACGCTGGCGGCGACCCAGGCGTTGTCCGCCGGGGAGAGCCTGTCGTCGGGCCCACCGGAGATGGGAATGATGTCGGTGTCGGCGATCCGCCGCGCCCGGGCCCGCATCGCGTCACCGGCCGGGTGGACGTCCGCTCCGCTCTCGCCGTCTTCGACGACGGGGCCGTCGATCAGGACGACCCGCGCGACGTTCTCGGGCCTGGTCCCGAGGACGCCTGCCACCACTACCGCGCCGTAGCTGTGGCCGACGAGGCACACAGGGGCCGGAGCGTGCCGGGCGACGACGGCGTTCACGTCGTCGATGTGGGTCTGCATGCCGACCTCGGGGGTGAGCAGGTGCGCGCGCTCTCCGAGCCCGGTAAGCGTCGGCGCTTCCCACTGCACCCCTGCCGCGTCGAGCAGTGGGGTGAGGCGCCGCCAACACCAGGCACCACGGCCGGCGCCGTGGACAAGCACAACTTTCAAACAGCTCACGACACCTCCCGATTTTGGAACGGCGTTCCGCACAACGTAATTGAGTACTACGGGGCGGTCAATGCTCTTCTCAGCCGCTCTCGGCAGCCGCCACCATCTGGGCAACCTCGGCTGGACGTTCCACGTGCGGCCAGTGCCCGCACCCGGGCAACTGGACGACCCGAACGCCCTCCGCCGCGGTCCCCTGCGCCCCGGCCGATTGCACCCCAGCCCAGCCAGGGTCGCCGAAGACGCCGAGACGGTGCAGAGGCGACCCCCGGTCGGGGTCCCGGGACCACGCGAGCACCGAGGACATCGACTCGGCCATAGCTGCGGGGTCGAGCTCACCGGCGACTGTGGCGAGGCCGAGCTCTTCCCGCTTGTTGTTCACACTGGCGATCCGGCGTTCCACCTCAGCGGGGTCGACGACCCCTTCAGGTGCCGCCACCCAGGCCCACGACGACTCCACAGTGACGACCCGGGTGACGAGCTCCGGTTCGAGCCGCGCCGCGGCGAGCGCGACGGCGCCACCGAGGCTGTGGCCGACGAGAAGAGCCGGCCCACGGTCCACCGCTCGCACGAGGTCGAGAACGCACCGGGCCATCGCCTCGACCCCGTACGCACTACCGAGCGCCGCCCCCGTGCGGGGGTGACCCGGCAGGCCGGGCACGAGCACCTCGTACCGGCCCGCGAGTTCGAGGGCCAGCGGCCGCAGGTCCTCCCCGGCGCAGGCCCACCCGTGCAACAGCACAGCGAGCGGGCCCGAACCGGGGTACCTGTCGTATTCGAGTACAGCAGCCATGGCGCCGATCAGTCCCCGGACGGTTGTGTCGGCGGCAGGTCGACGTAGACCTGCATCGAGGCGGTGACACGGCAGACCATGCAGTAGAACGACGTGACGATGATGAGCTCGGCGGTCTCCCGGACCCCGAAGCGCGACTGGCACAGCCGCACGAGCGATTCCGGAGCCTCACCGCCGACGATCGCGGTGGCAAGCTCGCAGACCAGACGCTCGTCGGCGTCGAGCCCGTCGGTCTCACCGGCGACAGCCGCGCGGAGCAGTCGTGTATCCACCCCGGCGGCGGCCGCCAGCCGCTCGTGCGACGCGGCGATCCGTCCGTTGCCGTGCAACCGCGCAACGGTGATGATCGCCGGCTCCGTGAGCCGCGGCTCGACCGCCAGCTCACGGCGCAGGCGACGGAGCAGGTCTACCCACCCCGACAGGGCCGTCGGCGCGTTCGCGAGGACGGAGAACAGCTCGGAGACGTGCCCGAACAACGCGTGGGCCTTCTCGTAAGCCTCCATCGTCTCCGGATCCCGAGTGGACTCGGGAACCGGAGCGAACAACGCCGACGACCCGTCAGACGGAATCACCGTCATGCCGTCAGGTAGAGCCGGTCGTAGTACTGCTCGGTCTGGACGTCGCACTGGACCAGACCCTTGAGGTTCTTGGCCCCCGCGTCGATCCAGACGTCACCGCAGGCGAACAGGAAGCAGGACTCCTCGTGGAACAGCTCGGTCATCTTGGCGAGGATCGCCTGCCGCTTGGCCGGGTCCTGCTCACCGAGCTGCTGCTTGTACATCTCGTCGAACTCGGGGTTGGCCATGTGGTACGAGCCGCTCGTGGAGATGAAGCGGCTGTAGGCCCGCGCGGCGTCCATGTACGGGCGCGTGAACAGACCGAAGTGGTAGATGTCGGGGCGCTGCTTGGTGTTGTAGAAGTACTCCAGCTGCAGCGCGGTGTCGGTGAGCGCCGTGAACTCGACCTTGATGCCGAGCTTGCTGATCGACGACTGCATCCACTCACCGATGAGACGGCGCACGGAGCCCGTACCCGCGAAGGCGGAGGCCATCGTGATTGTGAAGCGGGTGCCGTCGGCCTTCACGGGGTAGCCCGCCTCGTCGAGCAGGGCCTTGGCCTTCTCGACGTCGTACGGGTAGTCCTTCACGGTGTCCGTGTAGCCCGGCAGGCCCTTGCCGATGAGCTGGCCGTCGTCGGCGACGGTGCGGCCCTGCAGGACGTCCTTGACGAGCTCCTGCTTGTTGAGCGCGTACTGGAGGGCCTGGCGGACCCGCTTGTCGCCCATCGGCCCGGTCTTCGGCTTGCCCTTGTTGTCGACCGAGTCCATGAAGGCACCGAGGTCGTTGCCCTTTGTCAGCTCGATGAGGGTCGCACCGGCGTTCGTGAGGGTCGGCAGGTTGTTGAGCGGCTGGATGTTGATGTAGTGCACGTCCCCGGCGAGGAACGAGTTGAGCTGCGTACCGGCGTCGGTGACGAGCAGGAAGGTGATCTCTTCCAGGGTGGGCTTGCGCCACGTCGTGTCGCCGGCCTTCTTCACCACTGCCTTGTCCGAGGCGTACGACACGAACTTGTAGGGGCCGGTGCCGATCGGCGCCTTGGCGAAGGCGGCGTCGCGCGCCTTCTGGTCCGAGCCGAGACCCTCGTAGTACTTCTTCGGCAGGATGGCGACCTGGGCGAGACGCTTGAGGATCAGCACGTCAGGGGTCTTGGTGACCAGCTCGACGGTCTTCTCGTCGACGATGCGCGTGCTCTCCATCGTCGAGAAGTGCGTCGCGATGCCGTAGCCCGGGGTGGACGCCCGCTGGAAGCTGAAGACGACGTCCTCGGCGGTCATCGGGGTGCCGTCGTGGAACTTGACGCCGTCGCGCAGCGTGAACTGCCAGGTGCGGTCGTCGACCTGCTTCCACTGCGTGGCGAGGAACGGGCGGGGCTCGCCGGTGTTCGGGTGGGTGTCGACGAGCGACTCGTACATGTCGAAGCGCCGAGCGCCGCCGCTGACGACGACCATCGGGTCGACCGACGAGGACAGGTTCGACACGGCGATTGTGGCAACCTGCGTGGCGGCCAGCTGCACACCGGCGGGCGGCCCGTCGCCCGGCCCGCCGTCACGGGACAGGGCGTCGATGTTGTCGCCGGTGCCGGTCGAGGTGTCGGCGCCGCGGCACGAGGTGAGGGCGAGGGCTGCCGCGCTGGACAGCCCGAGGAACAACGCACGCCTTCGGCTGAACGGGGTCGAGGAAATTTCTTTCACGGTGTCCTCCGATGAGGAGAGGGGCCCGGTCCAGCTAGCCGGGCAGGAGTGATCCAAGGGGATGCGAGAGCCGGTCGCACTGTGGTGCGGTCCCGAAGCCGTCGAAGGGATTTAGCCGTTCGTGTTTCGTTCTGTGGAACGGGCTTTCTATATGCGAGATTATGGAGCAGTCACAGTGATGTCAACGGCCAGATCGGCTGCGGTTTGGCAACATCGGCCGCACCTGCCGGGCGGTGGCGTCACCACCGCCCGGCACAGCTCTCGCAGGCCTAGCCGACCGGCTGCAAACCGTTCCGCAAACGGGCCCTGATCAGGTCAAAAGCGTATGTCGTTGGGTCAACTATCCAGCTGTCCGACCAGGAGGATGGGCCAGTCGCTACGGCGCTGCACCCGTTGAGAACGATCCCGACACCAGCCCTGGAGCGCTCGCGCACGATCCGGTCCAGAGCGCTCGTCCATTCCTCTTCGTGGACCACCTTTTCGATTCCAAGGTTGAGGATGTCGGTCCCCCGGAAACTGTCGGCCAGGCCGTAGCCGCGCAGTCGTGCCGCGAGTTCGTCAGCGATGGTCTCGTTTCGGGTGACAGCCGAAAATGGACCACCGATCCCGTACAGGCCGCCGGCGATGAGGCGGAGCAAGCCGAGGACCGGGATCTCCCCCTCGCCGAGCGCCTCGACGCCGGGATCGAGGACACAGTCCGGCATGACGACGTCGTAGCGCGCCGGGTCCAGGCCCGCCGCCACGGCGACGATGTGCGTCGCCGCCGCCTCGATGTCCTCCGGTCGGTCGAGGCCCCGCGGCGCCTCCGCCGGCAGTCGGACGAGGTCCACGTCGAGATCCGATCCGCCGAGCGTGCGCAACCGCGCCGCCCGGGCCGAGGTGATCGGCTCGGAGAGGTGGATCGGCGAGATCATGCAGATGCGCAGTGGCGTCACGTCGATCCCTCCCATCACAGCTCCAGCACCGCCGGGACGCCGGCCAGGACGAGGGCTGCGACCTCCGCCCGGTTGATCTTTGCGCTGGAGTTGCGGGGCATCTCGTCGACGAGCAACAGCCGCCTCAGGTCGGCCGGGAAATCGGCGACAGCCGCCCCGATCGCGGCCCGCTGCTCGGCCACGTCGCCCTCGAAGTGGACGACGACGGCCACGAAGTCGGCCGAAACCTCGCCGCCGACGGCCTCACCGTCGGTACGCAGGCCGAGCACCACGGAGTCGCGCACGCCGGGGATCTCACCGAGAATCCCCTCGATCTCGTACGGGTAGACGTACGTGCCGTTGAGGACGAAGGCGTCCTTCCACCGGCCGAGGATCTGTAGGTTGCCCCGCTCGTCCCAGCGGCCGACGTCGCCTGTGTAGAACCAGTCGTCTGTCGACGTGCCGACGTTGGACGGTGCCGTCGGGTGAAGCTCGGACGGCAGGATGTAACCGGGCGAGATGCCCGGCCCGGTCGCCCGGACCTCGCCGGCACCGCGCGGGTCGCCGTACGTGTCCTTGCGCGGGGCGATGTCGACGGTGCTCAGCGGCGCGGGCCGCCCGACCGAGGACGAGTCGCCGTACTCCGGCATCGACGACGTGAGGATCGTGAGGGTGCTCGTCTCGGTGAGGCCGTAGCTGTTGACGACCTCACCCCGGTCGGTCATGAGCTCGCCGAGGCGGCGCAGCGTCGCCCGCGGCGTCCGCTGACCCGTCGCGACGCAGACCCGCAGACCCCGCTCCAGCAGGCGCTGCGCCGCGCCCGAGTCGAGCATCTCGCGCCAGGCGGGCGCCTGTAGCGGCAGGACCGTGACGCCGTCCTCGCTGTTGCGCTCGATCGACGCGACGGACACGTCGTCAAGGGCGATCGTCGTGCCGCCCAGGAGTGTCATGCACCGGAGGGCGCCGACGGAGACGTTGATGTTCGTCGGACTCGCGGCGACCCAACGCTCCGAGTGACGCAGCCGCATGCACAACGAACGGTTCACCGCGTCCCAGAAGTCCGCACCGACGGAGCGGACCATACCCTTGGGTACGCCAGTCGTACCCGTCGAGTACTGGATCCCGGACACGGTGTCGGCGGCCCGGAGGCCGACCCACTCGATGTCGCCGTCGGGCCGGGCGACCTCGTCGTAGCTGTCGGTGCCGGGCTCGGTGAACCAGACGGGGGCCGACCCCATCGCGCGGCGGGCCTCGGTGAGCAACTCCGGTCCGGTGAACAGCTCCTTGAGGTCCAGAGCCCGCGCGGCGGCGTCGAGGTGCTTGTTGAGGGTGATACCGAGCAGCACCGGCTGCAGACCCGCCGCCTGCGCGGCGAGATAGAGCTCCAGCCCGAAGGTGCCCTGGTAGTGGGCAATGCCGATGCGGTCGCCGGGCTTGCGGCCCCGCTCCCGGAACCCTCCGACCAGACCGTCGATACGGGTGCCGAGTTCGCCCCACGTCAGGGTACGGCGCGACACTGTCGTCACGTCGCCGACGATGGCGGGGCGGTCCGCCAGTAGCGTGGTGTTCTGCCTAGCCTTGAGGAGCAGATCGGTCATGACCGCCTCCTAGATGCCCTGGGTGTGAGATCGGTTGGGGTTCCGGGCGCAGGGCCCGGGCCGGCGGAGCTAGGCGAGCGCCTGCGACCGGTTGATGCTCGGGAGAACCTCGTTGACGACCCCCGCGTCGATGGCCGACTCCCAGATCGAGGTGAGGGCCGCCTCCGCACGAGCGCGAACGCCGTTGATGTCGACGCCGACGAAGGTGCCGTCCTCCATGACGACGGCGCCGTCGACCATCTCGAACTGCACGTCGCGGCCGTTGCCGTAGTAGACGAGGGACTGGACGACGTCCAGGGCCGGTGCGATCGACGGGTCGGTGATGGCGACGCCGATGAGATCGGCCCGCGCACCTTCCTTGATGACGCCGAGGTCCGGGCGGCGCAGGACCGAGGCGGCGTGGCTCGTCGCGAGGTCGACGACCTGGGCGGCCGTCGGCCGGTGCGACTGGGCGACGCCGATCTTGCCGAGCATCGCCGTGAACTTCAGTTCCTCGACCATGTCGCAGTTGAAGCCGTCGGTGCCGAGCGCGACGGAGATGCCCGAGTCCATGAAGGAGACCGACGGCGAGATGACAGCTTCCTTCGCCTTGCGCGAGGCGCAGTGGACGATGGTGATCCCGGTGTCGGCGGCGAGCTGGCGGTCCTCGTCCGGCAGGTAGGTGCCGTGCGCGGCGATCAGCCGCTCGTTGGCCAGCTCGGCGCGCTGAAGGACCCGCAGCGGGGTCGTGCCGAACCGTTCCTGGGTGGTGGCGAGTTCGCTCGGCGCCTGACACAGGTGCGTCGTGACGAGGCAGTCGAGTCGCTGCGCCGCCGCGCCCACCCCGGCGAGCACGCTGAACTCGTCGGTGTGCACAGCGGCCGGTCCGAGGATCATCGTGATCCGCCCGTCCGCGGCGCCGTCCCACTCCCCGAAGAGCCGCTCCAGCTCTTCGAGCTCGGCCAACTGGGCCTGCTCCGAGGTGGTCTGCTTGCGGTCCTCCAGCCCACCGGAGAGCTGCCCGAGACGGTGGGTGACGTCGAGCGGGATCGTCGGGCCGGCGAAGGTGCGTACCCCGACCCGCTCGGCGATGTGCAGGTAGCCCTCGATGTCCGTCGACGCGTGGTTGAGGATCGTCGTCGTTCCGGTCCGCATCATGCCGAGGACGTCCCACTCGATTACCGCGCGGAACTGCTCCCGAAGCTCCTCGCGGTACGCGTGCCGCCACAGCCGCGACAGCGGCACGTAGAACGGCATGCCCGTCGGCAGTTCGTAGTCCTCGGAGATGGCCCTGCCGACCGGGCCGGCTCCCGCGTGCGTGTGCATGTTGATCAGACCCGGCAGCAGGACCTTGTCGGTCAGCTCGATCCGCCGGCCGTCGATGCCCTCGGCCTGCTCGGCCGGCAGGATCTGAACGATCCGATCGCCCTCGACGACCACCGCCGCGCCCGTGCGTACCTCACCGGCGCCGAGGTACACCCAGCGAGGAAGGATCACCGTACGTTCCACCATCGTCAACCACCTTCCAGCCCCGTCGTGTGATGTCGTCCCCGCTGATGCCCGCGCCCGCCGGAGACCCGGCGGGCGCGGGACCTAGACGCCGCTCAGCCCTTTTCCTGCCGTACGACGAACACGTTGCCGTCGGGGTCCTTGAACGACGCCCACCAGCCGAAGTTGGCCAGGACCGGCTCGGAGACGAACTCGACGCCCTTGGCGGTCAGCTCCTCGTAGGTCGCGTGGATGTCATCGCAGGTGAAGGTGATGCCGGAGTAGAACTCCACCTCGTCGAAGACCGGCCAGTGCAGGACCATCACCGCGTTGCGGGACTTGGCGGCGGTCTCGAGCCACCGACGGGGAGCGAAGTCGGGCATGACGACGTCGCTGACGACCTCCAGGCCGACCTGCTCGGTCCAGAAGCTCGCCGATCGGTCCTGGTCACGGACCTTGATGTTCACACCGCGGATTCCGGTGATCATGGCTGTTCCTCTCTGTCGTTTGTCGACGTGGATTCCCGTCGCCCGCTGGGCGCCGGTTCGTTTGGGCGTGGCTGTCGGCGGAGTACCTCGAACACGACGGCGGTGTCACTGGCCACGAGGCCGTCGGACAGACCGTCTCGGTAGACGGCACGTGCGGCGTCGAACAGTGGTGTCGCGGTGCCCGCCTCGGCCGCGGCCGTACCGATGATCTCGAGGTCCTTGGCGAAGACGTCCATCCGGATGCTCGCCGGCTCGTAGCGCCCCTGCACCATGTCGGGCCCGCGAACCCCGAACATCCGGGAGGCTCCCGCCCCGTCCCCGACGGCGGCCAGCACCTGCCGCAGGTCGAGGCCGAGGTCCTGGGCGAACCCGAGCGCCTCGGCCGCGGCGACGTTGTGCACAGCGACAAGGTGGTTCGCCACGAGCTTCATGAGGGTGCCCTTGCCGACCTCGCCGAGCTCGAAGTGGGCGCGCGTGAACGCCTCGACGAGGCCCCGGGCCCGCTCGATCGCCTCCGGCGCGCCGCTGACGTAGGCGATGAGGTCGCCGGTCCGGGCCTGCGCGCCGGTGCCGCTCACCGGTGCGTCGAGCATCTCGATGCCTGCCCCCGCGAGGCGGGCCGCACCGTCGAGCTTGGTACGCAGGTCCAGGGTGCTCGTCTCGACGACGACAGTTCCCGGGCGCGCGTGCTCGGCGAGTCCGTTGAGGACGGCGTCGAAGGCCGCCGCACTCGGCAGCGAGGTGAGCACTATGTCGCTGACGGCGGCGAGCGCGGCGAGGTCGTCGTACGCCACGGCGCCGGCTTCGGCGAACGCCCGGCGCCGGTCCGCGTCGATGTCGAAACCGCCGACCTCGAAAGCGCCGGTGGTCAGGACGTTGCCCGCCATCGCCGAGCCCATCACGCCGAGCCCCACGAAGCCGACGCGCGGTCGGGCCGTCGCTGTCATTGCCTGCTCCCTTCGAGGTGGCCGACGCGCACCCAGTCCCCGACGAGCCGCGCGAAGGGCCCGGCGAACTCCAGGGCACTTGCGTGCCGCGCTCCGGCGACGATCGCGCGGCGGGTACCGGGGATCGCCTCGGCCATGCGGGCCGAGCCGTCGTGGAACAGCGGCGCGTCGAGCTGGCCGTCGATGAGCATGGTCGGCGCTGTTATCTCGCCGAGTCGCGGCGTGACGTCGGCGGTCGCGAGCGCCAGGCACGCGAGGGCGTAGCCGCGCGGGTCGGTGCCGGCCAGAGCGTTGCGTACGTAGCTGACCTCGGGCCCGTCGGCGGCGAGCGCCTCGGGGGTGAGCCACAGCTGCACAGTGGGCTCGACGAAGGGGGCCATGCCCGCGCCGACGACCTCGGCGGCGCGGGCACGCCACTTCTCGCGCCAGTCCTGCGGGTACGTCGGGACGGCTGCCGCCACCACGAGGCTGGCGACGAGTCCGGGATCGTGCACAGCGAGCTCAAGGGCGATCAGCCCACCGAGGGACAGCCCCACCACGTGGACGTTCTCGTGACCGAGACCGCGCAGGTGCGTCGCGAGCGCGGTCGCCACGTCCGCCGTGTCGTAGGTGTCCTCGGGGACCGGGCAGCCACCGTGGCCCGGGAGGTCGACGGCGTACACGCCGACGCCGTCGAGTTCGGCGGCGGCCGCAGTCCAGAAGTCGGCGCCCGCGCCGAGCGGGTGCAGCAGCACGACGGTCGGGCCGGGACCTTCCCGCAGGGTGCGCCCACCGACGACCACGGCGCTCATGACGCGCTCATCTCGATGGGCGGGTCGAGCGCGTCGGCGTCCGTCCCCGTCGCGTTCATGACCATGGCGAGGGTCGTGTAGTAGCCCGCGCACACGACGATGTCGATGAGGCCCTCCTCGCCGAGAACGTCGACCGCCCTGTCGTAGAGCTCGTCGGGGATCGCGTCGTCGGCGAGCACGTGGGCGACGATCGCGTAGCCCGTCGCCAGCGGCTCCTGCATCGAACGCGGTTCCCGGCCGGCAGCGACGTCCGCCACGACGTCCCGGGGCACACCCGCGTCGAGGGCGAGCGGGCAGTGGTAGCCCCACTCGAACGCCTGGTTCCGGGCACGGGCCACCTGGAGGATGGCCAGTTCGAGAACCGCCTTGGGCAGGCTGGACCCGAACCGGAGGTACGCGCCGACCTCCTGGAGTCGGACCATCGCACCGGGGCTGCGCAGCAGGGGGACGAAGGGCCCGAAGAGGGCACCCCGTGGCCCGGCGCTGATCGCCGCGACCGCCTCCTGCTGCGCCGGCGTCAGGACCGCCGTCGGCAACTGGGGCATCCGGTCACGCACCGCTGCCGTGCCTCTCGACGAGCGGCATGACCTCGGTCGCCATGAGTTCCATCGACCGGCGCGCGAGCTTCTCGTCGACCCAGTCGAGGCCGGCGTAGACGAGTTCCCCGAACGGGCCGGTCTCCTCCTGGAAGGCGACGAGCTGCTCGGCCACCTGCTCGGGCGTACCGCAGATGACGAGGTCGTCGAGGACCCGCTCGATGGTGATGGCCTCGTCCGGCTCGTTGCGGTCGCGCTTGAACAGGCCCAGCCGACCGAGCTTGGTCATCTTGCGCAGCATCTGCTCGTAGTAGAAGCGGTAGGGGCTGTTCGCGTCGTCGCGCCCGTACGCGCGGGCCTCCTGCTCGGTGTCGGCGACGAAGACCGTCCGCGCGATCCGCCAGTCGGCCGGGTCCGCCTCGACACCGGCGGCCTGCTTGCCCTCGACGTACTTGCCCCAGTGCGTGGCCACCCACTGCGGGAGCAGGAAGTTCGCCGACAGGGGGTGGAAGTCCTTGCGGCCCATCTCCACGACACCCTTGGAGAACGGCGCGACGACGGTGCCGACGATCTCCGGACGCGGGCTCTGCAGGGGCTTGGGCAGGTAGCCCACGCCGAGCGGCAGGTCCATCGACCGCCGCGTCGAGACGTTGAAGCGCCCGCTGGCAGAGACGATGTCGTACGGCGGCTCGCCCTCCCAGATCTTGAGGATGACCTCGATGGCCTCGGCGAACATCGCGTTGCGGTCCTCGTCGAGGATGCCGAGCACCTCGGCGTCCGACGGCAGCGCGCCCGGGCTGATGCCGAAGATGAACCGGCCACCAGTCAGGTGGTCGAACATCGCCGCGTTCGCCGCTACGAGCGCCGGGTGCTGGTGGGACAGGTTCGTCGTCCCGGTCGCCAGCTTGATCCGTGGCGCGTCGCTGACAAGCGTCGCGAGGAACAGCATCGAGTTGGTGATGTTCTCAAGGTTGTCCGTCAGGTGCTCACCGATGAAGGCATCGTGGAAACCGAGCCGATCGGCGAGGATGACCGCCTCACGGTCCTCATGGAGGGTCTCCGTCCACAGGCGTCCGGGACGGTGCAGCGGCATGGCGAAGTATCCGAGTCTCACGAGATCAGTCAATCCGCTGGTCAATCCCCGAACAATTACGGCTTCCCACAGCCTGACCGGGGCAGGTTGTGGGAAGGCGTGATTGTCTTGCCCTCCCCTCGGAGGTTGACTCGGGTCCATGACCGTCGTTCGGACGCCACACGTTGACCGTGACCATTTCCGCAACGTCGTCGGCTGCTTCGCCACCGGCGTCGCCATCCTCACCTCGCGAGGCGTCCAGGCACGCGCGGGCATGACGGTGAGTGCGCTCACCTCCCTGTCGCTCGACCCGCCGATGGTGCTTGTGTGCGTGAACCGCTCGGTACCGACCGAGCGCAGCATCGCCGAGGCGGGCACGTTCTGCCTCAACATCCTCGGCGAGGGTCAGGAGCAGCTGGCGCTACAGTTCGCCCGCCCCAGCGACGACAAGTTCACGGGCGTACGCACCCACGAGGGTGTCCTCGGCAATCCCGTCCTCACCGACGCGCTCGCCTCGATCGAGTGCGAGGTGTCCGACACTGTGCAGGCGGGCAGCCACAGCATCTTCATCGGTAGGGCGCTTGACGCGCAGGCGCGCGAGGGCCTGCCCCTGACGTACTTCCGCGGCGGGTTCGGTGGCCTCACCCTCGACCGTTTCAACCAGGTGTACCAGCGGCTGCGGGACATGATCCTCGCGCGGGAGATCGACGGCAACGACGACATCGACGTCCCGCAGCTGGCCCGACGCCTCGACGTCGAGCCGGCCGCCGTCCTCGCCGGACTGTCGACGCTGCGCCGGGAAGGGCTCGTCACGTCGACGGATTACGGCCACCGGGTCGCACCTTTCACCGTCGACGACGCCGCTGAGGCGTTCGAGGCGCGCGCGATCATCGAGACGGGGATCGCCGATCTGACGGTCGGCTCGGTGACCGGGGAGGACCTTGCCGTCCTCGACCAGCTGTGCAGCGAACTGTGCGGGTTCATCCTCAACGACGAGTTCACCGATTTCGACGCGTACCTCGCCGCCAACGACAGGTTCCACCGCTTCCTCGTCGGCCTGTCGGGCAACCGGCGCGCCATCGCCCAGTACGAGGCGCTTGCCATGCCGACGATCATGGCGCAGAGCTTCGGGAAGACCCGGAAGAGCTCCTCGCAGTTCGTCGACGTCCACAAGCGGATCGTCGGCGGCTACCAGCAGCGTGACCTGGACGCCGTCAAGACGGCGATGCGGCAGTACGCGGTGCTGGCGACCGAGCGGGCCCGGGAACTGCTCACCTCACACGGCGGATCGGTATGACGGTCTCGTCCAGGCCGGCGAGCAGGTCGTGCAGGCGTAGCGCGAGCATGAGTTCGGCCTGGCGGGACTGGAGGTCGTGGCCGAGCATCTCCTCGATCCGGTGGATGCGGTTGCGCACCGTGTTCTCGTGCAGGTGCAGGGCGCGCGCTGTCGCCGCGTAGTTGCGCTCGCGCAGCCAGACACACAGCGTTTCGCGCAGCACGTCGAGCCCGCTGCCGCTACCGCTGAGGGCCGCTAGTTCCTCCTCGACGAGTTGCGCCGCCATGGGCAGGTCGTCGAGGAAGATCGCCTCCAGGCGGACGTCGGCGTATTCGAGGACGCCGTCACCGGCGAGCTGGTGGCGTCGGTGTTTCCCGGCGAACGCCTCCCGGATCCGACGAATCCGCCCGATCTGGCCGTAGCTGTGGCGCAGCCCTTCAAGACCCCGGGCGGGTGCGCTGACCTCGGCGGCGATACCGCCCTCGACGAGCAGCCGGCGTAGTGCCGTCCGCGCCTCGGCGGTCCACGCGCGGCGGGCGAGGAAGCGCACCTGGGTGCCGTCCTGCTCGGGGTGGTGCAGGACGTCCGTCACCGCGCAGGCGCTCTGGGCGCGTCGCACCCAGTCGGTGCCACCGGCATCGCCACGCGTGGCCACTGCGATGTGGTCGGCGTCGATGTCGTAGCCGAGCCCGAGCAGTTCGAACTTGTCCGGTACGTGATCGTCGCTGAGCAGGTCCTTGACGAGCCGGAAGCGGAGGTGGTCCCGCGACCGCTGGAGGCTCTCCTCGGAGAGCATGTGCTCCCGGGCGACCTGGGCCAGTGCCGCGTTCTGGTAGGCCATGACGAGTTCGGTGAGCAGGCGGGCGCCCTCGCCCCGGCGGACCGGGTCCGTCTCGACGGCGTCGAGGCGGGCCACCCAGTCCCGCCAGACGGTGAGGAATCCGACCCGGTACGACAGTTGCAGTGATGCCTGCACGACGCGCCGCCGGGCCTGGACCACGGCGAGGCGTCGGGGCTGCACGAGGTCGAGTTCCTCGATGCGGACCTCGCCCATCGCCACCCGGTGCAGGGTGCGCACGTTCTCCGTGACGCTCGCTGTCAACTGCGCGACGAACTCCTCGTCGTCGCGCAGATGGTCGAAGGCCGCGTCGAGGTCGACTGCCACGACCCGCTCGACCAGTTCCGCCGAGACGGCAGACCGTAGGGCCTCCCGCAGCCACGGGGGAAGCTGCGGGAGACCCACGGAGTCCGCGGACACGACGATCAGCGCTCCTGGAAGGGCAGCAGGATGCTCGATCGGTGGTCGCCTCCACAGTGGATGCTGACCCGTGTGGCGTACCGCTGCGCCGGGCGGTCGATCGGGTCGTCGTGCAGGAACGGCCCGCAGCCCTTCATCGCGTTCTTGAAGTTGGACATCGTCACCGCGTCCTTGAGCTCCGGGTTCTCGTAGTCCCGGCCGCCGATTGTCACCGCGAGCGTGTGACCGGCGGGAACGACGATGCAGGTCGGCCAGACCTCGACGTCGACCTCGTACACGGTGCCCGCCTCGACGGGCAGGGTGCGCGAGTGCGGGTGGATCGGCCGCCACTCGGTGGAGGCGACCTCGTCGAGTTCGCGATGGCTCAGGCGCAGCCACCCCATGCTGATCGGCGCGTTGGGGTCGACGGCACCGGCGAAGGTGACCTCCTTGCCCTCGCTGTCGAACAGCCGCACGGTGAGGAAGATGTCGGCGTCGTCCGAGTCGGTGGACACGAACAGTTTCGCCGAGACCGGGCCGCTGACCTCGCGATCGACGTCCGACACCGGGAGCCGGAACGTGACGTCCTGCTCGCCGGAGAACTCGACGGATCCCGCCGCGGCGTCGCCCTTCTCGACGAGGTCCAGCCGGACGGGGTCGAGTTCGAGGCGCTGCCACGCCGTCTCGGGCAGCGGCCACGCGGACGCGACCCGCTCCTCGTAGACCTCGCCCGGTGAGCGGACGAGCAGACTCACCGGCGGGCGCTGGTCCCAGCCGTTGTCGACGCCCTTGAGGAAGTGGTCGAAGAACGCGAGCTGGATCTGTCGCCCGTAGTCCGTGTAGTACGTCGTCCAGTGCTCCAGGCCGTGCATCTCCAGCCACTTCTGCGCGCTGCCGGCGCGCAGGAAGCCCTCGACGTTGCCGCGCAGGTGCAGCCCGGAGCCGCCCCAGTTTCCCGCGCTGAGCAACGGCACCTCGATGTTCTCCAGCACGCCGGAGCGCTCGCGGTACCAGTCGTCGAGCAGCGGGTGGGAGCGGATGATCGCGCCGAAGTCGCTGCGGTTCGCGGCGAGCTGGTCGTCGCTGAGAGTCTCGTCGCCGCACACGTTGAGCCCGGTGATGGGGTTGACCGGGCCACGGTCACCGAGGCCGTACTGGACGACCTTGATCTGCTTGTCGTACCAGTGCTCCCAGAACGTCGACAGGATGCCGCCGTGGTGGGACGCGTCGCGGTAGAAGTCGCTCGCGCCCTCCCAGATGCAGACCGCAGCCAGGCCACGGGGCCGCTCCGCAGCGACCTGCCACTGGTTCATCCCGAAGTACGACACCCCGGAGGTGCCGACCTTGCCTGTCGACCACTGCTGGTTCGCCGCCCACTCGATGCACGCGACGTAGTCAGCCGTCTCGCGCGCGGAGAAGTGCTCGATGTAGCCGGGCGAGCGACCGCAGCCCCGGGAGTCGACCCGGACCACCGCGTAGCCGTGCGGCACCCACTTCTCCGGGTCGACGACCTCCCAGTTCTGGTACGCGCAGGAACTGCCCTCGACGACGTCGGGGTGGCTGCTCGACAACGCCTCCCACGCCGTGGGGTAGCCCTCCTGGAAGGGCAGCCCCTTGGCGTACGGGCCGTAGCTGATCAGCACCGGATACTGTCCGGGCTGCTCCGGCAGGAACACGTCGGCGGCGAGTGGCAGGCCGTCGTCCATCGTGATGGTGACGTCCCACAGGATCCGCATGCCGTCGCGGACCTCGTCGATGCGGGCGTTGGTCTCGGTCACGGCCCGGTACGCCTCGCTGCTCACGGGATGTGGACGATGAGGTCGACGCTGAGGTCGCAGCCGGGGACCTCCTGGAAGCCCTTGGGGATCTCGTAGAACCCGGCGGCGGGCAGCCCGTTGGTGAAGGGCTCCGGCCAGGCCTGGAAGACGGCGGGTACGTCTTCGAGGTCGGACAGGAACAGGTCGGCGCGGACCGCGTTCTCGATCGACGTCCCGGCGGCCGTGCAGATCGCCGCGACGTCGTCGTGGATGCGTCGCACCTGGTCGACGATGTGCCGGCGGGTGTGCGGCAGGCTCCGGGCGAGGGCGCTGTCGGGCGCACCCGAGGCGGTCCGTCCGAGTTGGGTGGAGAGGAACAGCAGGGAGCCGCTGCGGACCGCCTGGACCTGGTGCCCGATGGGCGCGAGCGCGTTGTCGGTGTGCACGATGTGGCGGTCGCCGCCGTGCTCGGGGCGCGCCACGATGACGTAGATCTCGACGTTGCCGCCCTTGACTCCGCCGATGCCGGAGACGGGGACGATGGTGCGCGCCGGCGGCTCGGTCGGCCAGTGCTTGGCCCAGACCTCGTCGATGGCGGGCAACTGCCGGACGCCCTCGGGCGTCAGGTAGATGACGACCTTGATGACGTCGCTCCACTGCCCGCCGGCAGCCTCCATCGTGATGCGGATCTGGCGCAGCGTCTCGTCGGTCTCCGCGGCGACCTGGTTGCCGTACCAGATGTGCTGCGGCACCCTGGCGTTCGGGTGCAGACCGGATTCGAAGTCGGTGGGGATGAAGCCGGCGCTGAACAGGTACGGGCCGGACTCGACACCGACCGAGTAGCCGCCGAGCGGGTTGTGGACGTCGTGCGCGTACGCCCGCTTCTCGATGCCGGAGTCGTTGAGCAGCGAGATGAGCTGGATCTCGACGTGGGTGTCGGTGGCGAGCAGACGCTCGACGGGCAGCAGGCAGCTCGCCGGACGGTCGGACAGCAGGAACTCGTCGCGGCCCTGGATGTAGGAGTGCGCGACGAAACGCCAGTCCTCCCAGTGGGTCTGGTAGCGCGGCGTCCACTCCGGGTCCAGGTGACCGTCGGTGTGGAAGGTCGGCTGCCACTGGTTGATGCACACGCCCTGTTCGAGGCTCGACCCGGCGACGGTGAGTGCGGAGTCGAGGCGGCGGTACACCTCGCGGACCTGCTTCTTCACAGGGTGGCCGCTGTGCAGCGGCAGGCCGGGCTCGGCCTGGGCTGCCTCGGCGAGGCCGCCGTTGTCGAAGTCGGTGGCGCTCATCGAGGCGGTGAACGCGAACGGGCCGGCGGTGACTACCGGGCTGCTCGGGTACCAGTCAGGAAAGGACGCGTCGGGTACGTCGTGGACGACGCGGGGGCTGTTCTGGGTCATGCGAGGTCTCCAGGGTTGTGGTGCTCGAAGCCGTCTCGAAGCCGTTTCAGAGGGTCTGGCCGCCGTCGACCATCAGCGTCTGGCCGAGGACCATCTCGTTGAGCGGGCTGAGCAGGAACGCGGTGGGCAGGATGAGCTCACGGGCGTCGAGGATGCGGCCGGCCGGGATGCCCGCGACGACCGACGCGGTGAAGCCCGGGTCGGCGAAGAGCGCCTCGTTGACAGGTGTCAGCGTCGCGGTCGGCCCGATCGCGTTGACGCGTACGCCGCGCGACGCCCACTCGACGGCGAGGGTCTCGGCGAGCATCGACACGGCGGCCTTGCTCGCGTTGTAGCTCGACCAGTCGGGGAAGCCACGGCGGGCGAAGCTCGAACTGGTCAGGACGATCGAGCCGCCCTCGGTCATCCGCCGGGCTCCGCTGCGGGCCGTGATGAACACGCCGTTGATGTTCGTGTCCACGACGGAGCGGAAGTCGTCGGCGCTGACGTCGAGTGCTGGCTGGACGACGGCGATGCCGGCGTTGGCGACGACACCGTGCAGACCACCGAAGGTCTCGACGGCGCGGTCCATCGCCGCCTCGACGGCAGCCTCGTCGGTGACGTCGGCGATGGCGTACGCGAACGAGGGGCCGGCCTGCTCGGCGACGGCGGCAAGTCCTTCCGCACGCCTGGCGACACCGAGGACGTTGGCGCCGAGTTCGACGAGGCCGAGGGCCAGAGCCTGCCCGATGCCGGAGTTGGCGCCGGTGACGACGATGGTGCGTCCGGTGAGGCCGAGGGCCTGCCCAAGCGTGGAGCGCAGCGCGGGGTCGATGAGAGCAGTCATGTCAGTGGTCCATTTCCGGCGCGCCGAAAACGCGCTTGATGAGGCGGGTCCGTTCACGCTGGAGCACTGTCTGCAACTGCTCGGAGGGCAGGTGCTCGTCGACTGTCGAGTCCGACAGCAGGTCCTTGCCCGCGAGGATCTCCTCAAGGACGAGAAGTCGGTCCTTGGTCACCCACAACTCCTCCGCGAGGCCCGCGATCATCCGGACAAGATCGTCGGTCGTCGCGTTCTCCAGGTACTTGGGAACTTCCATGGCTTCCTCTCAAGGGGTGGCGCGGTGTCGGACCGACGTCCGGACGCAGGCGTTCACAGCGAGCGTCGGTAGGGGATGTCGACACCGCGCTGGCTTTCTCGAGCTCGAGGGTGTGGTGCCTCAGGCTGCGGGCTTGACGCCCTTGGTGATCCACGGGTAGTTGGCCGTGCCCACGCTGCATTCCTGGACGTCGACGAACCCGGCGGATTCGAGCAGTGCCTTGCGGTCGGTGAGGAGCGCGCCACGCCAGAACGGCTCGTTGCGGTTCTCCGTCTCCCAGTCGAGCACGACGGAGCGGAAGAGGTTCTCGTGCTCGCTGTAGGGCGCCACGTCGGCGACCAGGAACTCCCCGCCCGGCTTCGTCACCCGGAAGGCTTCCTGGACAACGGCCTTGGCGGCCGGCGCCGGGATCTCGTGGAAGAGGATGAAGGCCGAGGTGAGGTCGAAGGTGTCCGCGTCGTAGCCGGTGGCCTCGGCCTGGGCCTGGCGCAGGTTCCACTCGAAGCCGCTGCGGGCGGCGATGAGCTTGGCGTGCAGCAGCTCGGTCGCGCCGAGGTCGACGCCGTGGATCTTCGCGTTCGGGTAGGCGCGCTGAAGGGCCAGGGCGTAGCGGCCGGTCCCGATGCCGAGTTCGAGGATGTTGTCGTAGTGGTCGCGGTTGCCCTCGACGGCGGCCACGTAGCGCAGGTCGGAGAAGTGGTCGCCGGGCTTGATGGCGCCGATCCCACCGGTCGCGAAGATCAGGTCGTAGACGTAGTCGTGGATCATGAAGCCCATGTGCTCGTGGCCGTCCCAGCCACCGGGCGTGAGGTGGAACTCCGTCGTCCAGTACTCGGGGATCTCGACGTCCGGGTTGAGTTCGAGCACCCCGCCCTTGTCGGCGTTCGCCTCGTACTCGGCCCGGATCTCCGCCTCTCCGTCCTCGTACGCCTCCAGCGCCGCTACGTACTGACGCTCGGCGATGACCCGGGTGTAGAAGCGGTCCCAGGCAAAGGACCTGGAGTTGCCGAGCAGTTCATAGCCGAGGCGCAGCCGCTCGCGGGCGCCTTCGGGGAGGGTCCTGTTCTCCAACTGCTTGCCCAGCGTCTGCTCGGCCGATGCCTGCAGCTCCCGGCCGCTCCACGCGGCCAGATCCGCCAGCAGGTTGAAGTTGGCCCGGCCACGCTGCTTGAGACCCGTCTTCACGTTCGTACCTCCAAGGGCGAGCGCCGCAGATTCCTTTATATGTAACGTCTTTCCGCTGGGTGCAGCGTAGCGACGTGATCGTCGGCTGGACAAGAGGCTGACGCAACTCGAACAGCCGCTTTCACCCTGGTCAAACGGCCGATTGGCCATCCGTCCGCGACAGCAGCCGCCGGCCCGCGTCCTCGGCCGCGATGAAGGCGAGTCCAAGTGCCGCGAGCAGCCCGTTGCCGGCCAGGTAGCCGTCCGCTCCCCTGCCGCTGATGCCCACGGCGGCACCACCGGCCGCGTAGAGCCCGGCAATGGGAGCACCGGCGCCATTGAGGACGCGCGCCGTCGCGTCAACGGAAAGCCCTCCCTGAGTGTGGAAGAGCGCGGGACGCACCTCGACCCCGTAGAACGGAGCGACAAGGTCCACGTCGCCCCACCGGGAACGCCCGTACCTGTCGGTCCCGCCGAGGCGGCCGGCAGCCGCCTCCGTGAAGGACGCCTCGAGCCGGTCGGCGGGCAGACCCATCCGCTCGGCCAGCTCGGCCACCGAGTTGCCCTGCCGCAGCACCCCGGACTCCTTGGTCTGGCGGAAGTCCTCGAAGGCGAGACAGGCGTCGTGGATCCGCTGGTCGAAGATGATGAACGCGCGGTTGTCCGGCTGGGTGAGTTCGAGGGCCGCGAACTCGGAGTAGCCCTGGGTCTCGTCGGCGAAGCGGTTCCCGTTCGTGTTGACGATGAACCCGCCGTGCATCACAGTCGCCCAACCGACGAGCGTGCCGCTGAGCGAGAGCGCGCCATGGCCCTGGTACGCGTCGATGCAGTCGACTGCCGCGTCGAACGTCTGCCCGATGCGCAGGGCGTCGCCGCGCGAGGCTTCACTGCCGTGGTAGACGGCGCCGGCGATCTCCGGGGTGTGCTCGGCGATGAGCGCCGGGTCGGCTCCGAAACCGTTTGTCGCGAGGACGAGGGCGTCGCAGGAGATCTCCTCCCGCGTCCCGTCCGGCTGCTCGGTCACGGCGATGACGACGTCACCCTCGTGCCGGGCCGTCACCAGGCGCGCGGGGACGATGACGTCGATCCCCCGCTCCCGGGCGACACGGTGGAGCATGCCGAGCAGGATCGTGCCGTGCCGCCCCGGCACTGTGTGGCACCGGTGCCGCCTGTGCCCGGGGTACTCGAAGTCCGTGACGAGTTCGAGCGGGAGTTCGAGCGAGTCGGCGAGCCACTCGACGAGGGGGGCCGAGATCTGACTCAACGCCTCGGTGACGACCGGGTTGGCACGCCCCTTGGTCTTGCGTCGGACGTCCTCGGCGAAGGTCTCCGGCGAGTCCTCGACTCCCGCCTCGCGCTGGAACCGCGATCCGGCACCCGGAATCATGGCGGTCGACATCGACGTGTTGTTCGCCCGCAGAAAGTGCTCGTTCGCGTCGATCACCGCGACCGAGAGACCGAGCTCCTGGGCCCGCAACGCCGCGACGATGCCGCCGCCCGCGCCAGCCACGAGCAGGTTGACGTCCGCCATCTCATTTCCTCCTTCGGGTGCCCGAGAGGCCACCTCAGTGCTGTTCGTCGGGCACCCTGACGCGTCGGAACGATGCCCCTGGCCGGCGGTCGGCGATCGCGAGGCCGATCCCGCGTGGCGAGTCGTCGTCGGCGAGCGAGCTGAAGCCGTAGTAGTAGAGGTGCAGCCGGCCGTCGACCGGGACCAGCCGGGTCGCCGCCGCTCCGAGGCTGTCCCACGCGCCGGGCTCCCCGGCGGTCAGTACCGGACCGTCGGACTGGTGGTGCCAGTGCCGGCCGTCGTCGGAATCGGCTGTCGCCACCGAACGGCCGTGGTGCTCGTCGAGGCCGGTGTAGAGCATCAACCAGCGACGCCCTCCGTCGAACGGGTTGGGGAGCACCTGCCGCGTCACGATGCCCCCCTCGTCCCACTGCCGTACGCCGTCGGCCCAGACGAGCGGCCCCACGTCGGTAAGCACGACCCCGTCGGTGGACGTGAACGTGTCGGTACGGAACGTGCCGAGGTCGAGGGTCGGTGAGGTCGTCTGGACGTAGAGCGTCCCGTCGTGGTCACCGAAGACGTTCGGCCACGCGCAGTACAGCCGGTCCGGCGCGTAGTCGAGCAGGGCGCCGCCGGTGGCCGGGCCGGGGACGCGTGTCCACGTCACCCCGTCCGGGCTCGTGGCGTGCCCCGGGCGCATCCCGAGACCCGTCACCGCACCGAGCGCCGTCCTGCTCGCCCGTTCGGTCAGGTCACCCCCGAAGTACCAGAGGTGCCAGAGCCTGCCGTCGAAGGTGACGTCGGTGAGCCCGACATGGGAGGCGTCGAAGCTCGTCGGGTCACCGCTCGGGGCGAACACCGAGCCGAGTTCGTCCGGGCCGTCGTACCGCTTCCACCGGATGCCGTCGCGCGAGGTGGCCAGGGCCACCCGCCCGGACCCCAGCGTTCCCGGCGCCGGCCGGTCGTAGGCGCGGTCCCGGCAGTAGTACCACATGAGCCAGCCGTCGTCGGTACGGTGCACGACGGCACCGCCGACCCGGTAGTCATCGCAGCGACCGGCGGGGCCGGCCCCCAGGACGAACCCGTCCATACGCATCGTGCGGTCTCCCATCCGTCACGCCGTTCTGCCGGGTCTTACTCGCTGGTCAGCGGGCGCCGCTGGTACTCACCGCGGGGCGTGCCCTGGATGGCACCGTCGGCAAGGACGTGGTGGCCGCGTACGAACGTGTCGGTTACCGATGCGGACAGCTCGAAGCCCTCGAACGGCGTGTACTCCTGCGTCGACAGGGAGTCCTCGGCGCGTACCGTCCACGACCGGGAGTCGTCGACGAGGCAGAAGTCCGCGTCGTACCCCACCTTGATGACGCCCTTGCGGCCGGACAGCCCGTACCGCTCGGCGGGGTTCCAGGCGGTGAGGGCCGCGATCCGGTCCCAGCCGAGGCCACGCTTGCGGCCCTCGCTGATCAGCGCCGGCAGGAGGTACTCCGCGCCACCGAAGCCGGACTTGGCAACGAAGACGTTGTCACGCTCGGACCCGAACTTCATCTCGTCACGGCAGCAGGCGTGGTCGCTCACCACCCAGTCGATCTCGCCGGCGAGGACGTGCTCCCACAGGCCCTCGACGTCGTCACGCGAGCGCAGCGGCGGGTTCACCTTGCCGCCGATGCCGGACGCGCTGTGGTAGTCGGCGACGAGGTGACCGATGGTGACCTCGCGGCGGAAGTTGATGTGCGGGAACGTACGCGCCATGAGCAGCGCAGCCTCGACGGCCTTGCGTCCACTCAGGTGCAGCAGGTTGATGTTCGCCAGCTGCGTCTCGTGCGCGAGGTAGGAGGCGATGGAGATCGCCAGGCCCTCGGAGTGCGCCGGCCGGGAAGCGGAGTACGCCTCGAGCCCGGTGAGCTGTCCCTCCTGCTCGACCATCGCGGTGTAGGCCGACATGATCTCGGCGGTCTCACAGTGCAGGCTGAGCGAGATCGAGTCGGCGATCTGCGGCGCGGCGTTCCGGGCGGCCTGGATGCCGCGCATGACGAACTCGAAGTGCGCGAGGTCGTAGCGCTCCCCCTCCGGCGTCATCAGGAACGAGCTCTGGTCAGCCGACCGGCCGTGCAGGCCGTAGCCGCCGTAGAACATGAAGATCTTGAACGACGAGACGCCGTGCTCTTCGATCAGCTCGGGGATCTCGCTGATGTGCTCCTTGGACATCGGCGCCAGGTGGAAGGCGTAGTCGATGTACGCCCGGCCCTGCGTGCGCTCGAGGACCTCGGGGAAGAAGTCCCGGTACGCGCCGGACTTGTTGAGGTAGTACTGCCCGGTGCGGATGTAGTTGAGGCCCGTCGTCACGCCGCCCTGGGCAGCCGCCTTCGACTCGGTCTCCGCGTCGATCTCCAGCGGGTTGTAGATGCCCCAGTGCTGGTGGGCGTCGACGACACCCGGCAGTGCGAGCTTGCCACCACCGTCGACGGTCGTCGTCGCTGTGACATCGCCGAGGTGACCGACGGCGGCCACCCGCCCGTCCGTCACGGCGATGTCGGTGAGCACGGTCTGCGGCGACTCGTGGGTGACGAGACGAACGTTGCGGACGATGAGGTCGTAGTTCATAGCTGGCCCTCCTGCGCGGCGCTGGTGTTCGCGGAATCCGCCGCGTCGTCGAGCGACGAGAGGACGATTCCGACATCGCTCAATTCGTCGAGAGCCAGCGAGTGCGCGGCGATCCGCGCCACCACCGTCTCGGGAAGGTGCCGACCGGCGTTGTCACGGAACTTGAGGGCGACCTCGTCGTCGGAGAGCGGGTTCTCCGGACCGCCCCGGTTGACGAGGACCCGCTCGGTGACCTCCGAGCCGTCGACGAGTTCGGCGGTGAGGACCGCCGGGAACTGGCTGGGGAAGATCTTGGTGCACTCGTCGTCGGCGACGACGCTCACCTTGTCCATGATCTCCCGACGCGTGGGGTCGACCGCGAGGGCGTCGGTGTAGTCGTCGAGGGCGACCCCGAGGCCACCACCTCCGCCGAGCAGGCCGACGGCCACCGCGTACGGGCCCGAGAACTGGGCCTGATAGCCAGTGGTCGGGCGACGCTTGCCCTCGATCGGCTCACCGATCGTCCGGATCACCGGCGCGGGAGCACCGAGGGTGAGGCGACGTACCTCGCGGTGGTCCACTCCGCGGCGCCGCAGCCCGGTGGCCGCGTCGATGGCGGCGTGGGTGAAGTGGTTCGCGGGGTACGGCTTGAAGAAGATCCTGGGCACCTCCCACTCGGTTCCCAGGCCCTCGACGATGGCGGCGGCGTCGAACTCGCCGCGCAGGAACGCCTGGAAGAACCCGAACCGTCCTTCGAGGACTGTCGGCGGCCCCGTGATGCCCCGGCTGACCAGGTCGGCGGCGGTCACGGCGGAGTGCGCGGCCCAGCCGCAGTGCAGTCGCTTGACGTTGCCACCGGTGCGGTTGGCCTCGATGATGCCTGCGGCCATGGACGCCGCGACCCCGAGGGAACTCGTGAGCTGTTCCTCGTTCTGACCGAGGATGACACCCACTGCCACCGCCCCACCGAGGGCACCGCAGATGGAGGTCGCGTGCTGCCCGTGCTCGAAGAACACGGAGTTGCCGGCCTCCCGGTCGTAGCCGGCCATGCCGATGCGGACGCAGACCTCCAGGCCCACGGCGATGGCAGTGACCGCCGTACGCCCATCGGCGCCGGCACGTTCGGCGGCGGCAAGCACGCTCGGCACGATGCTCGCGCTCGGGTGGAGTACGGACGGCAGGTGCGTGTCGTCGTAGTCGAGGGAGTGCGCCAGCACCCCGTTGCCGAAGGCGGCCAGCGCGGCGGGAACCCGGTGCGGCACGCCGATCGCGCGAGCCTGAGGAGCACCGCCCTGCTCGGCGACGTAGTCGATGACCGCCCGGCTGCTGTCGAGGCTCTGCGCCGCGATACAGATGCCGAGGGTGTCCAGAACTCGCTGCCGCACACTGGCCACCACCTCGTGGGGCAGGTCCTCGTAACGGGTCTGGGCGGCGAAGCGCGCGATCGTCTGCGCGAGGGTCACCTCATTCACCGGTCGTCACCGCCAACGGGCGGATGGGCGAGCCGGTCGCGCCGTAGAACTTGAGCGGCGAGGCGACGAAGACGAACTCGTGCACGCGCTGCGCGGCGAGGTCCTCAAGGTCGAGCGTCTCCATGATGTAGATGCCCGACTCGACGAGCAGCACCCGGTGCGCGGGCAGGACACTGTGCCCCGCGCCGGGCCGGAGGCACTCGAAGGCGATGGTGTCCGCGCCCGCGGCGAGGACTCCCCGCTCCGCGAGCCAACGCGCGCCGGCCTCGCCGATGCCCGGTACGCCGGAGTCGCCGCCGATGAACACGGAACGGTCCGGGTTGTCGAAGTGTCGCCCCCAGCCACTGCGGATCAGGACGACGTCGCCGGCCTCGATGGACCCGCCCTGCCGTTCGAGGGTGGCCTCCAGGTCATCGGGCGTGATCTCGTAGCCGGGAGCACACCCCTCCGGGGTGCCGAGGGCCGTCGGCACGTCGAGCAGGACGCCACGGCACACCATTGGGGGAATGGTGTGCGCTCCGAGCTTGGCGAAGCGACCACCCGCCGAGGCGTCATAGGCGTCCGAACCGTCGACGAGGCGACCGTCCTGCGACACGTGGGCGAAGGCATCGATGTGTGTGCCGACGTGGGTGCCCATCGTGATGATGTCGTTCGAGGCGGAGCCGCCGTCGGCCCGCACCATGTCCCCGTGCCGGCGCGGCAGCGCGTGCCAGTAGTGCGGGTGGTTGGGCGACTGGGGCATTCCCACGAAGAGAAGCCGACCGAGGTCGAAGACGCGCACCCCCTTCCGCACGGCTTCGATCAAGACGTTGTTCGGCACGTGACCCCTGCCCCTCCGCTCTCGGTAGGGCACTGTTGGCCCTCTTCGCCGTCCGGCCCCCGCCGTCGTGGTGAGGGAAGACTAGCGGAGAAAAACGCAGAGCGGAACATGGTTGCGCTACATGGAACAGTGGCTTGGGCGACGTGCTTCAAGCGCCGATTTGACCGCTCCCGCCGGATTGCCCGTCAAGCCGCACTGGCAGCAGTTCCGCAGGTCGCGTACGCGCAGGTAAGTCAATAGGTCTGAGAGTTGGCTCGCCAAGCCGAACGGTTGATTCCGACTGCCCGGGCCCGACTATTCCGAACCACTGTTCCGCATAAAGGAATTCTCAGGCAGCGTGCATGCGAGGGAGATACCGTCGGGAGCAGCCCTTTCGGGGCCACATTCGCGTCCGCTTCCTGCCACGATCTTGGCCATGCGTCCCTCGTCCGGTCTGCTCGTCGGATCCGCAGTGGCTGGTCTGCTCTCGATCGCGGCGACGCTGCTCGCCATGCCTGCCGCGTCGTTGCAGTTCACACTTGTCACGTTGCTCGCCCTGCTCGGGTACGTGCTGCTGCAACGAGGTGCACGTCGAGTGAGGTGGCCGATCGCCGCCGGCATCGGGCTACTCGCCGCAGTAGCGACGACAAGGCTGCTCTGGTGGCAGCAGCAGGCCGACGAAGCAGGCTGGCTGACGTACGGCCAAGGGGTGGCGACAACCGCCATGTCGGAGCCGGCACGGGAGATGATCGACCGCGAGAGGCTCGCAGCCCTCGGTCTGCTGCTCGGCGTTGTCTGTCTCGCGGCTGGCGCGTTGGCGTTGCCGTCACGCGGCAGGCGCGGAGGTCTGGTGACGAGCGTCCTCGCGCTGGTGCTGCTCGCCTGGCTCGGGCTGAGCCTCGCGCGCGGCAGCGACCGTCAACCGCTGCTCGACCTGGCCGCGACGGTGTGGCCGGCGTTGCTGGCAGCAGTTGTGGCCATGGGAGCATTCGCGCTGTCAGGGTGGCGGGCCGACCGGCGTCGGCTGCTCCCATTGGGGTTGTTCCTGCTGTCAGTCGCAGCGGCTCGCGCCTGCTCGGAACTGGCTGCGGCATGGTCAGACTGGGTGATCGCGACCGGACCTCCCACCGACGCGTTCCTGGAGCCAGGGATGAGGGTGAACACGTCGGCGGACAGCTTCCCTCAGGTGTCATGGGCCGTTAGCGCCGCAATCACGCTCGCCGGTGTGGGGCTGGTGACCGTCGGCGCATCGCGCAGTTCCCGCGAGGTTGACGCCGCATAGTCACAGGCCGGCCATCACCAGATTGGCGAATGCGATGAGCTGGGTTGCACGGTGACGTCCGCCCGGCGCGGCACCAGCATGGGCCCTCCCACAAGCAGCATTGCGACGCCCACGTCATCGATGACCAACGAGGGCAGGGTGTCGACCGCCTCCCGCGCCCGAGCAGGGCCGAGCTTCCCTCCTAGGACCTTGCCTCTGATCATGGACATGACCTTTGACTAGCTCACGGTCCGTCCGGCTCCGTTGCTGTTACCGCGCTCACAGCTGGACATGCTTGAGCTCACGTCTGGTTGAGGTTGCAAGATCTAAACCGGACCACGACCTCCGATAGCCCATTCTCGGGAGCGCGTATGAGAGAGCAGGAGCGCTTAGGCAGCGGTGAGACCTGCGCTTGCATGCGCCTGACCGGTAACGGTTCAACGTGCCTCGCCTATTGGTGGATCTCCTCGTCGGGCAGTCGTAGACCGTCCAGACCTTGTGGTGCCCGGCGAGGTGATCCGCCCGGCATCTCTGAGGAGGGCCGGGGTTCGGGGCAGAGCCCTGAGGTCTTCCGATCCTGTGACTCCCAAGCGTGGCCGGCTGGGCCGGCGCGGCCCGCCTGGCGGGGCCGCCTTGACGTGTACGCGGACCTGTTCGAGGACGACCTGGACCAGGTGGCGGAGATCGCTGTCGTCGGCCGCCCCCGGGCCGGTCAGGGTTCCGTCCTAATCCTGCGGTAGTGCCGGCGGGCCTTCAGTCGGTTACCGCAGGTTGCCATCGAGCACCAGCGTGCGGTGTTCGAACGACTTCGGTCGACCAGAAAGAGGCGGCACTCGTCGTTCGCGCAGGGTCGGAGGCGGCCGGGCGCGCTTTCGCGCAAGGCGGCCCAGCTGAGCACTGCCCGAGCGACGCTGCGGTGATCCGGCGGGGCGATCAGCGACCAGTCGAGCCGCGTCGCTGTCAGCCGGGGTGCCTGATGCACACCGACCAGTAGTGGTGCGAGGGAGTCGGCGGGGCGATCGCTGCGGGCCACCTCCTGCAACAGAGGTCGGGCGGAGCGTACGGCGTCCAACTCCTCCCGGGTGCCGGTCCCGCCGAGGCCGCGCAGCCTCGATCGCGCCTCGGCCGCGTCGGCGAGGAGGTCCTTCGCCTCGCCGTCGATCACCGGGGTGCTGTTGAGGATGAACAGCAGGAGTTCCTCGTCGGTGGAGATCATGGTCACTGAACTAACCTCCATTGCCAGCTTGCATGGTTAGGAGCTTAGCATTAGCTTCATAACCACCAAATCATGCAATGGAGGTTAGACATGCGAGTGTTCCACCGATACGCCGTCGTGGAGGGGCATCGGCTCTTCTACAGGGAGGCGGGTCCGTCCGACGCTCCCGCCCTGGTGCTGCTGCATGGCTACCCCAGCAGCTCGTTCATGTTCCGCGAGCTGATCCCGAGGCTGGCCGACAGATACCACGTGATCGCCCCCGACTACCTCGGCTTCGGTCAGTCGGACAGTCCTACGGTCGACGAGTTCGATTACAGCTTCGACTCGCTCGCCCGGCTCACCGCCGGCCTGCTCGACCAACTCGGCCTGCAGCGGTACGCCATCTACGTGCAGGACTACGGCGCGCCGGTCGGGTGGCGGCTCGCCCTGCAGCCCCACAGCCCGGTCAGCGCCGTCATCAGCCAGAACGGCAACGGCTACGAGGCCGGCTTCGTCCCCGAATTCTGGAACCCGATCTGGACGTACGGCGAGAACCGCAACCCGCAGACCGAGGCGGCCGTGCGCACAGCTCTGGAACGTGACGCCGTCGTCTGGCAGTACACCCACGGCGTGCCGGACCCGAGCGTGGTCAGCCCCGACACCTGGACGCTGGACCACGCTCTGCTGCAGCGCCCGGGCAACGACGAGGTCCAGCTGCGCCTGTTCCACGACTACCGGACGAACCGCGCTCTGTACCCCCGACTTCAGGAGCACCTGCGGATCAACCGGATTCCCGTACTGGCGGTATGGGGTGGCAACGACCAGATCTTTTCACCGGGTGGAGCGACAGCCTTCGGCGAAGACCTGCCCGACGCCGAGGTGCACCTCCTGGACGGGGGGCACTTCCTGCTGGAGAGCAATCTTGACGAAGTCACCGAACTCACCAGGGCCTTCCTCGACCGAGCACTGAGCCCCAGCTGACCTCAATGTCAACGCCGCACATGGTCGACCACTGCATGGTCGCCATGGGCGGTGGCTGGCCGATGCCAGGTTGGGGGCCATGAGGTGCTGGTCGCGTTGCCGGTCTGCCGACTCGCCCGCCCAGGACGGCATACGAGCCAAGAAGCGCAGGCCAAGAGCCGAATGACATCGGTCGGTGGGGCGGGCGGGACTCGAACCCGCGACCGAGGGATTATGAGTCCCCTGCTCTAACCGGCTGAGCTACCGCCCCTGACACCGCGCCGGATCTTATCCCGCCCGGTGGATCACAGGCCAGCAGTGATCCGGCCCCACCTCATCACCGCCGCCGTCGGTTGAGCAGCACGATGGGCAACGCGAGGATAACAGTGAGCAGCCAACCAACTGCGATGACGCCCCAGAACCAATTGTCGTCCGGACTGCTGTCTGCGGCGAACATGCCGATGGTCAGCAGCAGGCAGAAGCCGCCCATCAGCAGGGTGCCCAGGCTGCTGAGCACCATCACCGGAATCTCCCACCAGGAACGTCCGGCGGGCTCTTCCTGGTGAGCGATCGGCTTCGGTTGGGGGATCTGCTCCGGCGTGCGGGCCGGCATGGTGACGTGCCGGTCGGACGGCACCGCGGCGTCGATGGCCTGGATCGTGCCCGGGGGCAGTTCGAGCATTGTCGGCTCGATGTGCAGCACGATGGCGTCCGCGCCGATCAGCTGTCGGGCGCCGTCCGGCCAGGCGAGCATTGCCGAGCAGCTGTCGTAGCGAACGGTGAGCGGCCCGCTCGGGTTCAGGTAGGTCACCCCGTCCGTGCCGACGCGGAGGCCGCCGGCGCCCTGCTTCGCCCGGTACGTGGTGCCGTCGACGGTGTCGGCGGAGTGGGTGGGCGCGGCGACGAAGCCGGCCCAGTCGGCGCGGTGGCCGCCGGGCACCATCAGCAGCGCCGACGCCATCATCTCCCCCGCCACCTCGTGCAGGTCGGTGAGGTTGACGGCCTTCAGTTCGGCCCGGTGCTCGTCGATTGTGGAGTTCGGCTGCCCGGTCAGCACGTTGAGGGCGTACGACGGCAGCCGTGCGGCGTCCACCTCCGCGATGCCGAGAAAGTCCTCCCGCTTGGCGACTGTGGCGTCGAGGTCCGCCTGCTCGATCCGCCCGACCCGCATCTTGGCGAGGACGTCGATGAAGCCGCCGAGCACGGCGTCCTGCTTCTCCGCCAGCGCGTCGGCGAGGGCCCGCAGCGACGCGTACCCGTCGCCGCGCGGCTCGTACCCAGTGGTGGTGGTGTAGGACAGGCCGGCGTCCTGGCGCAGCGATCGGTACAGCTCGCGCTCCAGCACCCCGGAGAAGATGTTGGCGGCGGTGCTGCGGCGCACCACGGAGTCGAGCACCACGGCCCGGGAGCCGCTGACGAAGTACGCCGGGGTCTGCGGCAGTGCCGACGAGGCCACCGGTACGGGCTGACGGACCCCGGCGGGCAGCGCGAGTCGAAGTCCGGCGGGCACCCGTCCGCCGGCGATCCAGAGCACCGCGTTCTCCCGGGTGAACCACCGGGCCGCCCACTCGCGCAGGTCGTCGGCGGTGAGCGCGCCGAGGCCCCACTCCGGGTAGCTGGTCAACCCGAAGTCCCGGGCACCGTGTCGCCACAGCGGGATGTCGTCTATCGCGGCGGCGCCCCGGCTGCTCCACTCGGTGCGCAGGATCTCCTTCTCGACCTCCAGCCTCGCCAGCGGCAGGTCCTGAAGGTGTGCGCAGACCGCGGTGAGGAACGCCGCGATGTCGGCTTCGGAGCCCTGGGTGTGGAACATTGTGTACGCGGGGGCGGTCATGCCGTTGATGTGGTAGTCGGCCAGGCCGAGCGGCGCGAGCGCGAGGTGCTCGATGAGGTGGGTGATGCCGGCCCGGGCGAGCGTCTCGTCTGCGGTGCCGACCCGGAAGGTCAACCCGGCGTGCATCGGCCCGCCGGTGGGGGCGAGCAGCGTGGGCACCCCGTCCACGTCCAGGTGCTGGATCACGACTGGCCACCCTTCGCGTACGCCTTGGCGCGGTACTTCGTGAATCCTTCGGCCCCGTCGACGTAGATCCAGGGGAACTCACTGCCCAGGTTGCCGAGGGCGGTGAACTGGCTCGCGGCGGCGGACCATTGCTCGGTCAGGCTGAACATCAGCGCGAACATCGAGCGGGCCCAGACCCAGTCCGACCGATCGGCGAAGTCCGGGTGCAGCACGGATTTCTGGGCGGCCTGCATGATCTCGTCCACCACTGGCGTGCTTCGCAGGTATGCCGTCTGCTCCCGCGCGCTGTCGAAGTCGAGCCAGCGTTCCAGGTGCGCGTCGGCGATCAGCGCGGCGTTGGGCGCCCCGTCGGGTGCGGCCTGGGCGCACTCGCGGGCGAACGCGAACATCCGGTCCCAGTCGCCGCTCCACTTCGGGCAGAGCTGCTGGAGCAGACTCGCCTGTGCGGGCATGTGGTGGGGGTGGTGGTGGGCGAGCCGGTCGTAGCGGCGGCGCGCCTCGTTCTGGCCGAGTTCGAGGCCCCGGGCGAGGGTGATGCGTTGGGTCCACGCGGCCGCGTCGTCGGGGTGTCGGGCGGTGACGTCGATGAGCACCTGTTCGGCGCGGCGCAGGTGGTCATGGAACTGGTCGAACTGCGACCGGCTGACGTCCTGGGCTCGGGCGCCGCTGCGGATCTGCCATTCCGCACGGATGAGGTGGGTGCCGAGCAGTACGCCGGCGAGGGCGTCGGTGGGGTCCTCGTCGTACACCCGGCGCAGGAACATGTCGGTCTTGGCGTGGCTGCCGCCTTCCCCGACGAGCAGCGTACGGCTGTCCTGGTCGCGGTCGACGAACAGCGCCCGCACGGCGGGCCAGTCGGCGGCGTCGAGCGCCTTACGCAGGTCGTTGACCTCGGGGTACGCGGCACCGGCATCGAAGGTGGGAGCCGGAAGAGGTGCGGGCATGGCGGGGATCATAGGTGATCAACTAAGCCTCCGATGTCCCGCTTTTTCTGGCCCTCCGACGCCGGGCTACGTCGCGCGCAGCTCCTCCAGAACCGCCCCGGCGGCGCGCCAACCGCTGGCGAGTGCACCCTGGACGGACGGGCTGTCCCGGTGGTCACCGGCCACGAACAGCCCCTGCCCCAGCCCCACGGGTTTGCGCAGTCGCCCCTGCGGTGGCGGCGCGGCGGGCAGCGCGTCCGGGACGGCCACTGTGGTGAGGTGGGTCCAGTCGGCGGTGGATCGACCGTACAGCCGGGTCAGTTCGGCCCGAATGGTCGGCTCGGGCGGGGCGGTCGGTCCGACCACCGACGTGGCGACGAGGTGCCGACCGTCCGGCGCGTACGTCGGGGCCGCGTTGCTGAGCACCACCGTGTTGGCGACGATCTCCCGCCGGTCGCCGTCGACGAGCAGGATCGGTTCGTCGAGCGGCGGTTCGGGCGCACTGTGGTAGTAGGTGGTGTAGCTGTGCATGCGTACCCTCGCCAGGGCCGGAAGCAGCGCGGACGCGGCGGGCGGGTCGACGGCGACCACGACGGCCCGGCAGTGGATTTCGCCGTCCCGGGTACGGACCAGGCGGGGCGCGACCTGCGTGACCGGGGTGTCCAGGTCGAGCAGGTCGGCCGGCAGCGGGTCGGCGATGGCCCGGGGCAGCGCGGCCATCCCGTCGGCGGGCAGGCCGATCCGGCCGCGGGCGAAGGAGCGCAGCACCATCGCGAGCACATGGCTGGAGGTCGCCAGCTCGCGGTCGATGAACACTCCGGACAGGAACGGGCGCAGCAACTCCTCGATGATCGCGTCGGAGAGGCCGGCGCGGCGCAGCGCCGTCTCGGTGGTGGTCTCGGGCGCGGCGAGCAGCCGGGACACGGGCAGCGTGGCGCAGCCGGTGGCGAGCGCGGCGAAGCGCACCCGGTCGAGCAGCGAGCCGACGCCGGCGAGCGCGGTGCGTGGCCCGCCGGTCGGCTCGCGCAGCGGGTTGACCAGCCGCAGCAGGTGATCGCCCTTGCGCACCAGCACGCCGGAGGTGAAGTAGCCGAGGTTCAGCCGCCCGGTGTCGATAAGTGTGCCGAGCCTCGGGTACGCGGTGTTGAGCACCTGGAAGCCGCTATCGATCAGGTAACCGTCGACGACGTCGGTGGCTACCCGGCCGCCGAGCCGGTCGCTGGCCTCCACCAGCCGCCACGGCACGCCGGCGCGGTGCAGCCGGCGGGCGGCGGCGAGGCCGGCCAGGCCGCCGCCGACGATGACCACGTCCGTATCAGCCGGCATCGCGCGCCTCCCGCTCACCGTTCGCCCGGGACAACCGGCCCGGCCACCAGACTTTCGGCCCGATGTCGTACGCGAGCGCCGGCACCAGCAGCGACCGGACGACGATCGTGTCGATGAGTACGCCGACCGCGACAGCGGTTCCCAGCTCGACGAGCACCACAAGTGGCAGGACGGCAAGGGCGGAGAACGTCGCGGCGAGCACGATGCCGGCGGAGGTGATCACACCGCCGGTGACGGCGAGACCGGCGAGCACACCGGCCCGGGTGCCGCGCTTCACCGACTCCTCGCGGACCCGGCTCATCAGGAAGATGTTGTAGTCGATGCCGAGGGCGACCAGGAAGACGAACGCGAACAGCGGAAACGACGTGTCCACGCCGGGGAAGTCGAAGACGTGGCGAAACAGCAGCGCGCAGAGGCCGAGGGTGGCGCCGAAGCTGAGCAGGACTGTGGCGATCAGCAGCAGCGGGGCGAGAAGGGCACGCAGCAGCAGGGCCAGGATGACAGCGATGACCGCAAGCACCACGGGGATGATGACGTTCTGGTCGCGTCTGGCGGCGTCGGACGTGTCCACGTTGATCGCGGTGAAGCCGCCGACCACAGCGGCCGCGCCGGGCACCTGGTGGACGGCGACGCGCAGGTTGCGGATGGTCTGCTCGGCGCCGTCGCTGTCCGGCTCGTCGGCGAGCGTCGCCTCCAACTCCACACGCCCGTCGACGACCTTCGGCGGGGCGTTCGGGTCGGGTGGGCCGGTCTGCGGGCCGGCGGTGAGCGGACGGACCGCCGCGACGCCGGGCACCCCCTGCGCCACCTGTGCCACCTGTCGGGCGGTCTGCTCAGTGGTGAAGATGGTGGCCGGGCTGCCGGTGCCGGCCGGGTAGTGCCGGGCGATGACGTCCTGGCCGTCCACCGAATCGGTGCGCTGGGTGAACAGGTCGGACTGACCGAGGGCGGTGGCGCCGAGCTGCGTGAGACCGAGCGTGAGAACGGCAAGCACGACAGCTGTGCTCAGCCAGATCGGGCGGGCGTGCCGGGCCACGAACCCGGCGATACGGCTCCAGATGCCGTGCTCGGCCCGCGGGTCGGCCTGGTCCTCCTCCGGTCGGCGGGGCCAGAACGCCCAACGGCCGCCGAGCACCAGCAGCGCGGGCAGGAATGTCAGCATCACCAGCAGGGTGGCGGCGATGCCGATGGCGGCGACCGGGCCGAGTGCCCGGTTGGAGTTGAGGCTGGACAGCAACAGGCAGAGCAGGCTGACGATGACTGTGCTGCCGGAGGCGATGATGGCGGGCGCCGCGCCCTTCCACGCCGTACGCATGGCGTCCCACGGGCGGTCGTGCCTGTGCAGTTCCTCGCGGTAGCGGGCGATCAGCAGCAGCGCGTAGTCGGTGCCGGCACCGAAGACCAGCACTGTGAGGATGCCCTGAGCCTGCCCGTTGAGCTTGATGATGTCGGCGTCGGCCAGCAGGTAGACGAAGACCGACGCGAGGGCGTACGACATGCCGGCGGCCAGCAGCGGAAAGATCCAGAGCACCGGGCTGCGGTAGACGACCAGCAGGATGATCAGCACGACCACGAGGGTGACAAGCAGCAGTGGCCCGTCGATGGCGGCGAAGACCTCGATCAGGTCGGCGAGCAGGCCGGCCGGCCCCGCGACGTCCACGCTGAGCCCGTCCCGTTCGCCGCCGGCGATGTCGCGCAACCGCTCGACGACCGAGCCGATCTCCTCGCCCTCGGCGTCGTCCACAGGCACGACTACCTGGAGTGCCTGGCCGTCCTCGCTGGGGATCGGCGGCGGCAGCGGGCCGACCACGCCGGGCACCTGGGCGAACCGGCCCGCGTCGGCGCTCACCCGCTGGCGGTCCGCGTCGGTGATCCCCGAGGTCCGCTCGTAGACGACTAGCGCCGGGACGGTCTCGCGGTCGACGAACCCGGCAGCGAGGTCCTGGGCGCGGGTCGCCTCGGCGTCGGTGGGCAGGAAGGCGGCGTTGTCGTTTGTGGAGACCTCACTCAACCGCCCGGCGTACGGCCCGGCCACGCCACCGACCACGAGCCAGGCCAGCACGACGGCCACCGCGACAAGCGTGGCCCGGCCGAAGCCTCCTCGTCCGGACATCCGCACCATCCCAAATCGACGCATCAATCGACGCAGCCGGAGTCTAGGTCGACATCGACCATCCTGCCGGCCGAGGACGCCCAGAGAGGGGCAAACCGTCCACCAGCACCGATCGAGGGCCAGGGGGTAGGGCTGGGACGCGGAAACGCCCGCCGGCTGTCGGGCCGACGGGCGTTGATGTGGAGCGAAGCTCCCCCGATTGGACTCGAACCAATAACCTGCCGGTTAACAGCCGGCTGCTCTGCCAATTGAGCTACAGGGGATCGTGCACCGCCCGGACCCGGATCTCCCGGTGCCGTGCGACGGGACAAGAGTACAGGACATCCCCCGGTGATGGTCCAGTGGGTTGCGCCCCTCAGTCATCATGATCGGGTCGGGCAGGTAAGCGACACAGCACATTCGCAATAAGGGCAAATCGCCATCCCCACACAAGCAGGCTTGAGCGGGGAGCAGGATGGGTAGTTAGCTGCGGACAGAGGACGCAGGCGCGAATTGGTCGCTCCGACGGGGCAACCCCGAGGGGCGACGGCGCGTCAGGTACGGAAGGAGCCGCCATGCGCGGAAAGATCATGTTTCTTGGCGGGCTGGCTGCGGGATTCGTCCTGGGCGCCCGTGCCGGCCGGGAGAAGTACGAAGAGCTCGTGGTTCGGGGCCGCAAGGTGCTCGACCACCCGACCGTCCAGGAGGCGGCCGGGGTGGCGCAGGCCCAGGCCAACAAGCTCTACAGCGAGGGTAAGGACAAGCTCGGCCAGACCAAGCTGGGCGAGAAGCTGGGCACCGGCAACGGCAGCCAGGAACTGACCGCTGCCGACGACGCGTTCGCCGGCACGCCCGCAACGGTGGGCGCCAAGGCGGGCTCCGGTTCGTCGGGCACCAGCAGCACGGTCGGCACGACCTCCGGGTCGCCGTCGGCCACGACCCCCCGCTCCAAGCCGTCCGGCTCGGGCACCAACGGCAGCACGCTCTGACCAACCGCACGTCGACGGGCCGGTCGCCGCAAGGCGACCGGCCCGTGGTCTGTCCGGGGTACGGCTGACCGACGCCGACGCGCTCAGTCCCCGCCGCCGGTCAGTCCTTGCTGCTGAACGCGGCGTCGAAGGCCGCGCTCGGCGCGTCGAAGGCGAGCCGGCGGACGAACTGGAGCGCCTCCGGAGCACCGACGAGACGGTCCATCCCGGCGTCCTCCCACTCCACCGAGATCGGACCGGTGTAGCCGATCGCGTTCAACGCCCGGAAGCAGTCCTCCCAGGGCACGTCGCCGTGCCCGGTGGAGACGAAGTCCCAGCCGCGACGCAGGTCCGCCCACGGCAGGTGCGAGGCGAGCCGACCGCGCCGGCCGTCGCCGGTACGCACCTTCGCGTCCTTGCAGTCGACGTGGTAGATCCGGTCGGCGAAGTCGAAGATGAAGTTCACCGGGTCCAGCTCCTGCCAGACGAAGTGCGACGGGTCCCAGTTCAGCCCGAAAGCGGGCCGGTGGCCGATCGCCTCCAACGTCCGCTTCGTCGTCCAGTAGTCGTACGCGATCTCGCTGGGGTGCACCTCGTGCGCGAACCGCACCCCGACCTCGTCGAACACGTCGAGGATCGGGTTCCACCGGTCGGCGAAGTCCTGGTAACCGCGCTCGATCATCGACGGCGGCACCGGCGGGAACATCGCCAGCGTGTGCCAGATCGACGACCCGGTGAAGCCGACGACAGTCTTCACGCCGAGCTTCGCCGCAGCCCGCGCCGTGTCCTTGATCTCCTCCGCGGCCCGCTGGCGAACCCCCTCCGGCTCGCCGTCGCCCCAGATCCGGCCGGGCAGGATGTCCTGGTGCCGCTCGTCGATCGGGTGGTCGCAGACCGCCTGACCGACCAGGTGGTTGGAGATCGTGAAGACCTGAAGGTTGTGCTTCGCGAGCGTCTCCCGCTTGCGATCGACGTACGAGTCGTCGGCGAGCGCCTTGTCGACCTCGAAGTGGTCGCCCCAGCAGGCGATCTCCAGACCGTCGTAGCCCCACTCGGAGGCGAGCCGGCAGACCTCCTCGAACGGAAGGTCGGCCCACTGGCCGGTGAAGAGCGTGATGGGTCGCGCCATTGTCCTTCTCCCCTGATGTGATGGGGATTCCGTTGTGCGGACCGAGGCGAGGGTGACCGGTCAGACCGGTACGTGAGACCGAGGCGGAACACCGGTGGGTGCCGAGCGCACCTGGGCCCGGCGGGTTGCGCCTCCCACCGGGTCACCGGCCACCGTCACGGTCGCCGCCCCCAGCCTATTTCCGCCGCACCCGTCGCGAAAGCCCCGCGACGGGATCGTCATCTGACCATTTCCTCCGGCGCCGGCAGGACGGCCCGCACGGTGAAGCCGCCTTCGGCGCGCGGGCCGGCGGAGAACGTACCGCCGAGCCGCTCGGCACGACGGCGGACCCCGAGGAGGCCCCGCCCCGCACCCCGGGTCTCCCCCACCACCGCCGTGGCGTCGGCGCCGTCGTCGCGTACCTCGATGGTGATGCCCTCGGGGTCGTAGCGGAGGCGGACCACGACCGGCGCGCCCGGGGCGTGCCGGCGCGCGTTGCTGAGCGACTCCTCGATGATCCGGTACGCCGCGACGTCGACCGGGCCGGGCAACGGACGGGGTTGGCCGGCCAGGGTCCAGCGCACCGGCTGACCAGCGGCGTAACCCTCCACGAGGGCGTCGAGCCGGTTCAGGCTGGGTGCCGGCCCGTCCAGCGGATCAGGTTCCTCGGCCCGGTGCAGCAGCCGGTACCCGTGCGCCCGCACCACCCGGCGCCACTGCGCGAACCGCCCCATGCAGCCAAGGTACGGCAGCAGGCTGTGAACCCCACCCGCCCCCGCCGCACCCCGCCCCCGCACCCCGCCGATCTTGCACTTTGGGTCGCCGAGATGCCCGGTATAGCGGCAATGGTCCCGGCAGCAAGTGCAAGATCAGCGGGGTGAGGGTGGAGGCTAGGGCAGGGTCCACTTCTGGTTGGCGGCGGCGTTGCAGGTCCAGAGGTGCACGATGGTGCTGTCGGCGGAGTTGTTGCCGCTGACGTCGAGGCACTTGCCCGACGACGGGTTGCGGAGACTGCCGTTGGACTGGGCGGCCCAGTTCTGCGCGGCCGTGCCGTTGCAGGTCCACAGCTGGATCTTGGTGCCGTCGGCCGATGCGCCGCCGGAGACGTCGAGGCACTTGCCCAACGCCTTGATCGTCGAGTTCGGCGTCACCGTCCACGTCTGCGCCGCACTGCCGTTGCAGCTGTAGAGCTGGATCTGCGTACCGTCGGCGGTGGCCGCGTTACGCACATCCAGGCACTTTCCGGCCAGACCCTTGATCGGGCCGACACCGGGAGTGCCGCTGCCACCGCCCTTGACGAGGGTGAAGTCGTCCACGTCGAAGAGCCCCGTGCCGCTACCGCTGAACGTGAGGTAGAGATTCTGGGCGCCGGACGGGACGCCGGACAGGGTCGTGGTGACGTTGGCGAACGTCGTCCAACTGCCGGTGTTCGGCACCGCCACCGAGCCGAGCACCGGGCCGGTGGCCGAACCGGTACGCACCTGGATGGTGCCGCCCGCGCCGCCGGAGACGACCCGGGACGTGAACGAGGTGACCCCGGTCAGGTCCACTCCGTTGTACGCGGCCCAGTCGCCCGGATCGATGTAACCGATCGTCTGACCGCCGTTGGCGCCCGCCTTGGTGAACGCGGAGACGCCGTTTGCCGAGCTGAACGCCTCGGCCTGCACAGTGACGTTCCCAGGCTGCGGCGTGGTGCCCAACTCCTTGATCCGGATGTTGCGGAACGAGGCGTCGTCGCCGGTGCCGTGATTCTGGATGCCGATGTGGCCGGCAAGCGACCGTACCGGATCGGTGTTGGTGAAGTCGTTGATCTTCACCCCGTTGAGGAAGATCTGTAGCCGTTCGCCCTCGACCAGCAGCTCGTAGGTGTTCCACTCCCCCGGCGCGTTGAGCGCCGCGTCGCGGGCCGCGATGTCGGCGGACTTGAAGGTGTAGACCGCGCCGGTGGTGCGGTCCGCCGCGTCGGTGGCGTCGATCTGGATCTCGTAGCCGTTGTCCACCGCCGACCACGGGTCACTCGACGGCGGGAAGCCGATGAACACACCCGAGTTGTCGTCGCCGGCCAGCTTCCAGTCCAGCTTCAGCGAGTAGTTCGTGAACTGCTTGGCGTTGTACCAGTACAGGCCCATGCCGCCCACCGACGTGAGGGTGGCGTCGGAGTTGGTGAAGCTGCCCGGCCCCGCCTGGGACCAGCCGGCCGTCGAGCCGTTGAACAGCGGGGTGTAGCCGGTCTCCGGCCGGCAGTCGGCCTTGCTGCGACCGGCCGCGTACCGGATGCCGCCGAGCAGGTGGTTGCGGAACGCGGGCTCGGCGTACGACGCCTGGGTGTGGCCACCGCCGGTGTAGAACGACCGGCCACCGCTGTAGCTCTTGCACCAGGAGTGCGGGTGGTCGGCACCCATCCCGCCACCGGAGTACGACGACTCGTCGAGGGTCGCCAGCACGTGGGCGGTGGACCGGGCGTTGGTCCGGTAGTTGTACCACTCGTCGGTGCGGGTCCAGGTCTGCGGCAGGTGTCCCGTCGCCGCGTGCCCACGGTCCTCCACCTTGACGTTCGCCTGCTGGATGGCCGGGTGCGAGGCGAACCACGCGCCCACCAGGTTGCCGTAGAACGGCCAGTCGTACTCGGTGTCGGCGGCGGCGTGCACGCCCACGTACCCGCGACCGGAGCCGATGTACGACTCGAAGGCCGTCTGCTGGCTGGCGTTGAGGACGTCGCCCGTGGTGTTGAGAAAGACGACAGCCTCGTACTGGGCGAGGTTGCCGGTGGTGAACGCGGCGGCGTCCTCGGTGGCGGTGACCGTGAAGTTGTTCGCCGCACCCAGGTCACGGATGGTCTGGATGCCGACCGGGATCGCGTCGTGCCGGAAGCCGGCGGTCTTGGAGAACACCAGCACGTCGTAGGGGGCGTCGGCGGCGCTGGCGGGGGTGGCCGGGGTGGTGCAGGCGATGACGGCGAGGACGGCGGTGGCCGCGCCGAGGACGGGTCGCAGGAGTCTGCGCATATCGCTCTCCTAAAGACTGTTAGGAGGGGCCCCTTGTACAACACTAGGCGTTAACAAGGGGCCCTTCCTTTCAACTCAGGGCAGGGTCCACTTCTGGTTGGCGGCGGCGTTGCAGGTCCACAGGTGCACGGGGGTGCTGTCCGCGGAGTTGTTGCCGGAGACGTCCAGGCACTTGCCGGACGCCGGGTTGCGTACCGTGCCGTCGGCCTGGGCGGACCAGTTCTGCGCGCCCGTGCCGTTGCAGGTCCAGAGCTGAATCTTCGTGCCGTCGGCGGTGGCGGCACCGGAGACGTCGAGGCACTTGCCGAACGCCTTGATCGTCGAGTTCGGCGTCACCGTCCACGTCTGCGCCGCACTGCCGTTGCAGGTGTAGATCTGGACCTGCGTACCGTCGGCGGTGGCGGCGTTACGCACGTCCAGGCACTTGCCGGCAAGACCCTTGATCGGGCCGGTACCGCCAGTGGCGGGTGTGCCGGTGACGAGGGTGAAGGCGTCGATGTCGTAGAGCGCCCCGGTGCCCGTCCCTGCGAACGTCAGGTAGAGCGTGGTGGTGGCGGTCGGCGGGTTGGTGATCGTCCCGCTGACCGTGGTGAAGGTTTCCCAGCCGCCGGTCACCGGAACGGTGGCCGAGCCCAGGACGGTGCCCGTTGCCGAACCGGCGCGGACCTGGAGGGTGCCGCCCGCGCCCGCCGAGGAGACCCGGGCGTTGAACGCTGTCACGTTGCCCAACCGGTACGGCTGGAACGCGATCCAGTCGCCGTTGTTGATGTCGCCGACGGTCTTGCCGCCCTCGGCCGGGGTCTTGCTGAACACGTTTACCCCTGACGAGGTGCCGAAGAACTCGGCCTGCCGGTGACGCGGTGGCAGCGTGTGCTGGGTGTGCGTGGTCAGACCGCCGGCGTCGGTGTACTCCGCGTCGAAGATCGCGAAGATGTTCGCCGCGTCGTCGTGCTCACCGTCGACCGGGATGGTGATCGTGCCGGAGCAGCCGGTCTTCGAGGTGATCTGGTGCCCGTGCTGGTCGTGCCCGAGCACGTAGGTCATCTTGACCTTCGTGCAGTCGATGGTGCCGTCCTCCGGGTCGGTGACGGTGATGCTGTACGAGACCGTGTCACCGAAGCTGAACAGTTGCCCGTTGCCGGGGCTGTTGATCGTCACAGTGGGCGCGGTGTTGCCGACGTTGATCTGCACGCTGCTGCTGCCTGTGGCGCCCTGCGGGTCGCGCACTGTGAGCGTGGCGGTGTAGGTGCCGTTTGTGTTGTAGGTCTTCGTGGGGTTCGCCGCAGTGGAGGTGGTGCCGTCGCCGAAGTTCCACGAGTAGGTGAGCGCCCCACCCTCGGGGTCGGACGAGCCGGCCGAGGAGAACACGACAGTCAGCGGCGCCGCGCCGGAGGTCTTGTTGGCGCTCGCCGAGGCGCTGGGCGCCCGGTTGCCGCCACCGACGTAGTCGAAGCGGTAGAGCGCCGAGTTGGCGTCCCCGTTGAAGTAGCCGGTGCCGTAGTCGAGCACGTAGTACGCGCCGTCCGGCCCGAACGCGGAGTCCATCACCTGCTTGCCCACCCAGGGGAAGGTGTCGATGGTGCCCCGCGAGCCGTCGGCGTTGACGTGGATCGGCTTGATCCAGCCGCGACCGAACTCGGTGGCGAAGAACTGCCCGTCGAACGACTGCGGGAACTTGGTCGTGGAGGTCGACGAGGCGTTGTAGCGGTAGACCGGGCCGCCCATCGGCGACTCGGAGCCGCCGCCGAACTCGGTGGGGGTGCCGGCGTCGCCGGCGTACCGGATCCAGGCGGGCTGGGCCGGCGGCAGGGTGGCGAGGCCGGTGTTGCGGAAGGAGTTGTTCGTCGGCCCGCCTGTGCAGTTGTACTTCGCCCCGCTGGCGTTTGTGGCGAAGTCCCACTCGTTGTACGTCTCGGTGGTGGTGTTGGTGCCGGTGCAGTACGGCCAGCCGTAGTTGCCCGGTGCGGCGACCCGGTTGAACTCCACCTGCCCGGACGGGCCGCGCGTGGAGCTCGTGGAGCCGGCGTCCGGACCGTAGTCACCGACGTAGACGACGCCGGTGGCCTTGTCGACGCTGATCCGGAACGGGTTGCGGAAGCCCATTGCGTAGATCTCCGGCCGGGTCTTTGCCGTGCCCGGCGCGAACAGGTTGCCCGACGGGATGGAGTACGTCCCGTTGGCGTTCACCTTGATCCGCAGGATCTTGCCGCGCAGGTCGTTGGTATTGCCGGCGCTGCGCTGCGCGTCGTACCCCGGGTTGCGGTTGGTCCGCTCGTCAAGCGGCGAGTAGCCGGCGGATTCGAAGGGGTTGGTGTCGTCGCCGGTGGACAGGTAGAGGTTGCCGCTGGCGTCGAAGTCGATGTCCCCGCCGACGTGGCAGCACAGGCCGCGGTCCGCCGGTACGTCGAGCACGTCGACCTTGCTGGCCTGGTTCAGTGTGAAGTCGGCGTTGAGGGTGAACCGGGAGAGGCGGTTCACACCCTGCCAGGCCGACCAGCTGGTGCCGGTGGCGGGCGCGTCGCCGGTGGGGGTGGACAGCGGCGGGGCGTAGTAGAGGAAGATGTGCCGGTTGCTGGCGAAGTTCGGGTCGACCCCGACGCCCTGCAACCCCTCCTCGTCGTGGGTGTAGACCGGCACTGTGCCGACAACTGTTGTGGTTCCGCCCGCGTCGGTGCGGCGCAATGTGCCGTTGCGGGCGGTGTGCAGGACCGAGCGGTCCGGCAGCACGGCAAGTGACATCGGCTCACCCATCTCGGCGACACCGCGGGCCAGCTCGACCTGCTGGAAGTCGGTGGCGTTGATGGTGTGTGCCTGGGCCGGCGTGGGGCCGCCGAGGGCTGCGGGGCCGGCGCCGAGCGCCACAGTGCCGGCAGCGGCCACCAGGAGCAGCGCCGAGCCTGCGGAGAACCATTGTCGGGATCGATGTGTGGGAGCGTCCTTTGTGGGCATGGGCTGTCCCTTCCTGACGAAATGGCTGCCAGGCCGGGCGCGCGCCGTCGCGCCGGATGCCGTAGCGGTGGTGATGGGTCGATGGGTTACCGCGCCGCCGGTTCACATCGACGAAACACTGTCGTGTTGGGCACGACACTAAGTTGTGGACGTCGATGTGTCCATAGCTTCCGGTGACCTACCATCAACTTTCGTCTATTCGATCGAAAGTTGGTGGTCAGGCGCGGCGATCGATCGTCTGTCCCGCCAGCGCCACAAGCGCGGCCCGTGACTCCTCGGTCAGCACGGCGTCGCGCAACGCGGTCAACGCCGCGTCCGTCCGGACCCGGATCATCTGCTCGATCCGCTCCCGCGCACCCGTCACCTCGATGATCTCGCGCAGCTCCGCCGCGCCGTCCGCGTCCAGGGAGGGATTGCCGAACAGCTCCCGCAGCCGGGCCGTCTGCGACCGGTCGGCCGCGCTGCGGACCAGCGCCATCATCACCGTCGGCTTGCCCTCGCGCAGGTCGTCGAGCACCGACTTGCCGGTGACCGCCGGGTCACCGAAGACACCCAGCACGTCGTCCCGCAGTTGGAACGCGTCACCAAGTGGGTCACCGAACTCGCCAAGCGCGGCGAGCAGCTCCGGCCCGGCGCCCGCCAGGGCCGCGCCGATCTGCAACGGCCGGGTCACCGTGTACCGGGCGGCCTTCATCCGGATCACTGTGAGCGCGCTTGCCACCGAGCCGTCACCCACACCGGACACCAGGTCCAGGTACTCCCCCGCGATCACCTCGGTACGCATCAACGCGAACACGCCGTAGCCCCTGTGCACCTGCTCCGTGCTCAAGCCGCACTCGTGGAACATCTGATCCGACCACGCCGCGCACAGGTCCCCGCAAAGCAGCGCCGTATTGCGCCCGTACGCCTCGGGGTCGCCGCGCCAGGACGAGCGGGCGTGCAGGTCCGCGAAGAGGCGGTGCACCGACGGCTCGCCCCGGCGACGGTCACTGCCGTCCAGGATGTCGTCGTGGATCAGCGCGAACGCGTGGAACAGCTCCAACGCGGCAGCCGCCACCACGATCGGTGTGCCGTCGGCAGCCCCGGCCCCACGCCAACCCCAGTAGCAGAAGAGCGGACGCAGCCGCTTCCCGCCGGCGAGCACGAACCGTTGCAGTGCGGTGAACACCCCGCGCGGCGCCCCGTCCGGCCAGTCCGGGCCCTGCCGGTCGAGGAAGGCGGCCAGCTCCGCGTCGAAGCGCGCCCGCAGTCCACTCGTGTCGGTCGGGGTGACCGTTACCGTCACGACCCCTCCCCCGGCCGCTCCACTGAGCCGTCGCCGGCGCTCAGCCCTGCGAGTTCCAGCAGCAGCGCCTTGACCTCGGTGGCCTCGATCCGCTCCCGGGCAGCGGCCGGATCCGAGCAGAGCAGCACGGGGGCGTCCGCCGGATCGGTGGGCAGCCGCCCGTGCGAGCCGCGTACCGCGCGTGCGCCGGCGTCCAGACCGATGGCGTTCATCAGGTAACGCATGCCGAGCTTCTTGCGCGCCAACGCCACCCCGGCGCGGCCTTTGGCGGCGAGCGGCGCGGCCGGGTCGAAGAACAGCTCCGCCGGGTCGTACCCGGGTTTGCGGTGGATCTCGACGAGGCGGGCGAAGTCCGGTGCGCGGGCGTCGTCGAGCCAGTAGTAGTACGTGAACCAGGAGTCGGGCTCGGCCACGAGCACCAGCTCACCGGCGCGCGGGTGGTCCAGCCCGTACGAGGCTTTGCCGTCGGCGTCGAGCACCTCGGCCACACCGGGCAACCCGGCGCAGAGCTTTGCCACAGCCGGCACATCGGCCGGGTCCTTGACGTAGACATGCGCGACCTGGTGGTCGGCGACAGCGAACGCCTTCGACGTCCACGGGTCGAGGTACTCCATGCCGGCCTGCGTGTGGACCCGCAGCAGCCCTTCGGCGCGCAGTAGCCGGTTGACGTCCACCGGCCGGGACACGTCGGTGATGCCGTACTCCGACAGCACCACCACTGTCGCGTCCCGGGCACGGGCGGCGTCCAGCAGCGGACCGAGCACCGCGTCCAGCTCGGCCGCAGCCGCGGCGGCCTGGGCTGACGACGGGCCGTACCGTTGCAGGTCGTAATCCAGGTGCGGGACGTAGACAAGTGTGAGGTCAGGTGACACGTCGGCGAGGATCTGCTCGGCCGCCTGGCAGATCCACCGCGACGAGGGCAGCCCTGCCGTCGGCCCCCAGTAGGTGAACAGCGGGAAGGTACCCAGCCGCCCGGTCAGCGCGTCGTGCAGCTCCGGCGGGTCGGTGTAGCAGTCCGGTTCCTTGCGCCCGTCGGCGTAGTAGACCGGGCGCGGGGTGACGGTCCAGTTGACGTCCGCGCCCATCGCGTACCACCAGCAGACGTTTGCCACCGTGTAGCCGGGCTCGGCACGGCGGGCCGCCTGCCAGAGCTTGTCCCCGCCGACAAGCGCGTTGTGCTGGCGCCACAGAAACACCTCGCCCAGCTCTCGGAAATACCACCCGTTGCCGACGATGCCGTGCCCGCTGGGCTGCTCGCCGGTGAGGAATGTGGACTGCACCGAGCAGGTCACCGCTGGCAGCACGGTGCCCAGCTCGGCCCGGAAGCCGCCATCGGCGACCCCGCGCAGTCGTGGCATGTGGGCCAGCAGTCGTGGGGTCAGCCCCACCACGTCGAGCACCACCAGTCGTCGGCTCATCGCGTCTCTCCCGTGGTCACGGCCCGCTCGGTGTGCAGGCCAAGGCCAATCAGCTCGTCCCGGGCGAATGCCAGCTCGGCGGCGATACCCGCAGCCAGCTCCGCATCGGTGCCGGGCCGTCGTGCGGCCGGCAGCACCCCCCAGGTGTACGTCTCGACGTCCAGGTGGTCACAGCCGGCGGTCGGACCCTCGAACAGCGCGGCGAGGGCGGCACGCAGCACCGGCAGGGTGGAGCCGAGCGGCTCCTCGGGTGGGGCGTGCAGGGGTACGTGGTAGTGCACCCGCCAGGGACCGGGCAGTTCCGCGTCCAGCGCCGCGTCCAGGTCGTCGGCGGCGTACGCCGGGTCGGCCGGGTCGGCCACCCCCGCGCAGCCGGCACCCCGGGTCTGGTGCAGGAAGCGCGGCTCCACCCAGCGCCGCAGCGCGTCGGCGCCGCCGGTCGGGTCGGCCGCCTCGACGGCGGCGGAGACCTGCACCTTGACCACTGGCAGGTCGGCCGAGCGCAGCCGGGCCAGCGCCGCCGTCGGCTCCTCCCACGCGCAGGCCAGGTGGGCGAGGTCCAGGCAGATGCCCAGCCGGTCGGTGTCCATACCGGACAGCAGCGCGGCGGCCTGACCGGTGCTTTCCACCACGCAGCCGGGTTCCGGCTCGAAGCCGACCCGCACCTCCCGGCCGGTGTCGTGTTGCACGGCGGCCAGGCCGGCGGCGAGCTGGTCCAGTCGGTGCCGCGCGGCGTCGGCCCGTTCGGCGTCCCAGGGGTGCCGCCAGGCAAGCGGCAGTGTGGAGATCGAGCCCCGGGCAGCGTCGTCGGGCAGCAGGTCGGCGAGCACCCGGGCCAGATTCAACGTGTACGTCAGTCGCTGCTCGGTGGTCCAGTCCGGGTGGTACACGTCGTGTTTGACCACCGGCGCCTGGAAGGCCGCGTACGGGAAGCCGTTGAGGGTGACCACCTCCAGCCCGCGCGCGTCCAGCTCGCCGCGCAGCCGACGGCGCAGCGCCGGGTCGGCGGCCAGTTCGGCGGCGACCGGGGCGGCGAGCCACAGGCCGAGCCCGAGCAGGTCGCTATCGAGCGCCGCGCGGACCGGCACGGCGTAGGTGTCCAGTTGACCGAGGATGCCGGCGAGATCCTCGGCGGGGTGCACGTTCGTGCAGTAGCCGAGGTGGATGGTGTCGCCGCCGGCATGTCGCAGCCGCATCAGCTACCGCCGCGCAGGATCGAGTTGCCGGTCTGCGGGTCCACGGCGGCGGGGTCCTCCAGGTCGGTAAGGTCGAGCCGGCCGGACTGCCCATAGAACGCCACAGGGTTGCGCCACAGCACGCGGTCGACGTCGTCGTCGCCGAACCCGGCCTTCAGCATCGCCTCGCCGGTGGCCCGGGTCAGCAGCGGATCGGAGCGCCCCCAGTCGGCGGCGGAGTTGACGAGCATCCGGTCGGTGCCGTACTCGCGCAGCAGCTCGACCATCCGCAGCGGGGTCATCTTGGTGTCCGGGTAGATCGAGAAGCCGAGCCAGCAGCCGGTGTCCCTGACGAGTTTGACCGTCACCTCGTTGAGGTGGTCGACGACGACGCGACCGGGGTCGATGCCGGATTCGGCGACCACTGCGAGGGTGCGCTCGACACCCCGGGCCTTGTCCCGGTGCGGGGTGTGCACCAGTGCCGGAAGGTCGTGCGCCACGGCGAGGGCCAACTGCGCGGCGAACGCCTCGTCCTCCTCGGGCGTCATCGAGTCGTACCCGATCTCGCCGACCGCCACCACCGCGTCCTTGTCCAGGTAGCGGGGCAGCAGATCGAGCACCGGACGGCAGCGCGGGTCGTTCGCCTCCTTGGGGTTGAGCGCGATCGTGGCGTGGTGGCGCACCCCGAACTGCCCGGCCCGGAACGGCTCCCACCCGATCAGCGAGTCGAAGTAGTCGACGAACGAGGCCGCGCTTGTGCGCGGTTGGCCCAGCCAGAACGCCGGCTCCACGACGGCGCGGACACCGGCGGCGGCCATCCGTTCGTAGTCGTCTGTGGTGCGTGAGGTCATGTGGATGTGGGGGTCGAAGATGCGCATTCACGCCTCCCGGGGCAGTGCGGCGGTGAGCCGGTCGAGCAGGTCGGTGGCGTCGGCGGGCAACTCCCGGCCGGCGGCGTGCCGTTCGGCGGCGAGCGCGGCCAGCATCGCGGCCAACTCCCCGTCAGCGCGGCTGTCCAGGTCGGCGACGGCGGCCAGCGGCACGCCGCTGAACACGCACTTGAGCACCGCCTGCCGCCAGGCGGCCGGGTCGAGGTGCCGGGCGTACGGGCCCAGGGCCGCGGCGACGAGCCGGGTGTCGTTGGTACGGATCGCGTCGTGCAGCAGCGGCACCGCCTCGGCGCCGATCGGCAGCAGCGGCAGGGCCTGCAGCACGGCACGCCGTTCGGCCGCGTCGCCATGCTGGTAGAGGGTTTCGGCGTAGGCGGCGTGCTCGCCGGGCAGGGCGGTGAGCAGCAGCACCCGGGCCGCGTCGTCGGCGGTCCAGCCGGGCGCGTCGGGCAGGGCGGCCCGGCCGCAGCGCCTGCCGACCGCCGGAAAGAGCCTGTTGATCGCGGTGGGCTCGGCCGCGACCCGGTGCAGCGCCGAGTCCAGCCATTCGGGATCGGGTACGCCTCGAAGCGCGGCCCGCAGTGAATCCGGTGTCATCCCGTCTCCTCCCCTTGTGCTGCTCCGCAGGGCACCCCAGGCACGCCCTTTGCTCTGCTTCAACCCACGCGACGGCCCGTGTCCGGAGAGCGGACGGTCGCTGGTGCGTCTGTTGAAGCAGAGCAAAGGGGGCCGGCGGGTACCTCGGCCTCGGTGTCGCCGCCAGCCGCCGCGCGCAGGAACTCGATGGACCGGGCGGCGACGGCGGGCGCGGCGTGCGAGTCCCGGGGCAGCTCGACGGCTACCAGCCCGCCGTAGCCGGCCTCGGCCAGGGCGGCCAGCACCGGCGGGAAGTCGATCTCGCCGGTGCCGAACTCCAGGTGCTCGTGCACACCTCGGCGCATGTCGTCGATCTGCACGTTGACCAGGTGCTCGGCAACCTCGGCAACGCACTGCGGCACCGGCCACGGCTCCAGGCAGCGGCAGTGTCCGATGTCGAGGGTGATGCCGAAGCGGGCCGGGTCGCCGAGCGCGGCGCGCAGCCGGCGCCAGCCGGCGATGTCCTCGACAAGCATCCCCGGTTCCGGTTCGAAGCCGAGGGTGACGCCAGCGGCGTCCGCGGCGTCGAGGACTGTGGCGCAGCCGGCCACGAGCCGATCCCAGGCGATCTGCGGTGCGACGTCGTCGGGGCGTACGCCGGACCAGAAGGAGACCGCCTCCGCGCCGAGGTCGGCACCGATCCGTACGGCCCGGCGCAGGAACTCGATCCGCCGGGTCGGGTCGTCGTGCAGCAACGTCGGAGCGTGCTTGTGCCACGGGTCGAGCAGGTAGCGGGCGCCGGTCTCGATCACCAGCCCGAGACCCAACGCGCTCAGCCTCCGACCGAGCACGGCGATCCGGCGGGTGAGCCCCGGCGCGAACGGGTCGAGGTGGTCGTGGTCCAGGGTGAGGGCCACTCCGTCGTAGCCGAGGTCGGCGATGACGGCGAGCGCGTCGTCGAGCCGGTGGTTGGCGAAACCGTTGGTGCCGTACCCGAGGCGCAGGGTGGTGGCGTCGCCGCTCGGCGCGACCGGTCGGGTCGCTTCGGGCGCACTGCGTGGCGACTGCCGGGGATGCGGAACCGTCATGTCGGGGAGACCTTCCGGGCCAGCCGGCGACCCAGTGGTGCCGCCGCCGCGACGGCCAGCCCGAGCAGCCCGGCTCCGCCGCGCGCGGTGAGCGCTCCCTGGAGGGCGGGCAGGCCGGTGATCCCGGCGCCGACCGCAGCGCGGACCTTTCCGGCCGAGGGGTCCTGGACCACCCGCACCTGTGCCGCGCCGTACCGGGCGGCGTACCACCCGGCCAGCACGGCAGGCAGCGCGGGCGCGATCCCGGCCCACCGGGTCCGGCTCGCGGGCACACCGGCAGGGTCGGCGGTTCGCCTCGCCACGCGCCGGACGCCCGGGGAGGCGACCGCGGCGCTGGCGGCGACCACTGCGGTGCCGGCCAGCGTACGCAGCGGCAGGGCGGCGTCGGCGCCGCTTACCTCCCGGCGGGACAACTCGGTGACCGTCCAGGTGTGCGCGGCGACGGTGATCGCCGAGGGCAGTGCCCGCGCCAGCCGACCACCGGACGCGCCGAGCAGCACGTCGAGTCCTCGGCAGGCGGCCATCACCGCGGGACCGGCGGCTGTGTTCTTTGCCAGCAGGTCGTACCCCCAGATGGTGGCGGCCAGCGGCACCGCGAGCGCGGCCGCGCGGCGACCGCCCGCGGCGGCGGCCAGGCCCACACCGGCGGCGGTGAGACCTGCGGCGAGACCGACAGCGGCGGCCGGGGTGACACGACCGCTGGGGATCGGGCGTTCGGGCCGTTCGACGGCGTCCAACCGCCGGTCGGCCCAGTCGTTGGCGGCCATGCCGGCCCAGTAGAGAAGCACCGAGGCTCCGGCAAGTGCGGGGGTACGCGGGCTCAGCGTGCCGGCCGCCGCCGCGCCGGCGACGACGTCACCGGGAACCGAGAGCGCGGCCGGTGCCCGGACCAGTTCGGCGAGGTCAGCCAGCGTGGTCATCGGAACCATCCGGGCCGGTGTGCAGCCGCTTGGCGAAGTCGGTGAGCCGGGCCCACTGCTCGGCCAGCGAGTGGGTCGACGCGCCGAGCGGGTCCTTGAAGAAGAAGCCCAGCTCGACAAGCGGCCCGACGCGCCCGGCGGCGTGCGCCGCGGCGGTGAGCCGGGCCAGGTCGAGCACCAGCGGCGCGGCAAGCGCGGAGTCACAGCCGTGCCAGGTGAACTCCATCCGCATCCCGGTGCCGAGGAACCCGGCGAACGTGATCAGATCCCAGGCGGTCTTGAAGTCGCCCAGCTCCTCGACGTACTCGATGCGGGTGCCGCCCTGCGGCACGTAGCCGAGCGTCTCGCCGAGCACCCGCTGCTTGCTCTGCACCTTCGCCGCGTTGGCGGCCGGGTCGGCGAGGGTCGCGCCGTCGCCACCGCCCAGCAGGTTGGTGCCCGACCAGGAGCGCACCGCCAGGTTGCGCATCGCGAACATCGGCGCGAGGACCGACTTGACGAGCGTCTCGCCCGTCTTGCCGTCATGCCCGGCGTACGGCAGCCGCGCCTCTTCGGCCAGCGCCGTCAGCGCCGGAAGCCGCAGCCCGGTGGACGGGGTGAAGTCGACGTACGGGCAGCCGGCAAGCAGCGCGGCGTAGCCGTAGAGGGAGCTGGGCGGCAGCACCTCGTCCGGGCCGGCGACGGCGTCGCGCAGCGCGGCCGGGTCGGCGTGCCCGGGATGCGGTTGGGGCGTCGCCTCGGTGGCGGAGACGTTCACCATCACCACCCGGTCCAGCCGGTGCCGCGTACGGAAATCGGTGAGGTCACCGACCACGGCGGCGACCCGGTCGGCCTGGGTGACGCCGGTCGGGGCGGGGCGCAGCTCCTGCTCGACGGCTGCCAGCTCGTCGCGGAGCGCGGCGACCAACCGGCCGGGTATCACGCCGCTTTCAGCAAGCGCCTCGGCACGCTTGCACAGTGGCGTGGTTGCCAGGTCGTGCCCGCCGAAGACCAGGTCGGCGAAGGCCGGCAGCGCGGGACCGCGCAGCTCCGGCAGCTCGGTGACGCAGCCGGTGGGCCCGGCCAGGCCGGCTCGCAGCGCGAGTCCTCCGACGATGCTGGTGGTCGCGACCGAACCGCGCGCTCCCACCAGCCAGACACCTGTTCGCATGGTGCTCCTTCCCCGTCCAGGAGGAACCGTCGGTGGCGATGCAATCAAATATAGGAATATCAGAATGCTTTTCGTAAAGATACAACCTTTGTGGATGGGCCCCGTCCACCCGACCCGCACCGGAAACGACGCCGGATTCCGGCGTCGGCGTCGGCGGCGACGACGACGGACCGGCTCCCGATACGGGTACGGGCAGACGGGGCTGGCAGGCAGGGTCGGTCGGCGTCTCGACCCTGCCTCCCCCGCATCCGGCCGGGCGGGGCGTTGGCACGCCCCGACCGGACGTCTCAGGTCGCCGCGTCCACCGGATCCTCGGCTGGGGCACGGCCCGCCGGACATCGGCGGACGACAGCGGTACGGGTGGGGGCAGCGGCGAACGGTGCCATCGGGTCCTCCCGATCTCCGGGGTGGTGGCGGTCCTCCGGTGTGGCCGGGGAATCCCGGTCCGGCCACACCGGACAACCGTCCTGCTCGTGCGCACCGGGCCATCAGGCCCGGCCGCACACCTTCCGGTGCCGACCTCGTCCCGACCGCGGGGCGCAAACCGCTGTCGGTCCCTCGCCGGTCGGCTCCGGAAAGCCGGTCGGGCGACGGCGGCGCGAGCACCGCCGTCGCGGAATGGTCACTGTCAGACGGCCACCGCGGTCAGCGCCGGCTCCACCTCGGTCCAGGTGGATCCGACCTCTGCCGAACGGGTCACCGCGTCCAGCACCAGCTGGACCTGCAACGCGTCGGCGAAGGACGGTGCCGGGTCGGTGCCCGTGGCGATCGCCTCGATGAAATCGCGCATCTGGTGGGTGAAGGAGTGCTCGTAGCCGATGATGTGGCCGGGCGGCCACCACGCCGACATGTACGGGTGCTCGCCCTCGGTCACCAGAATCCGGCTGAACCCCTGCTCCAGGGTCGGCCGGGTGGCGTCGTAGAACTCCAGCTCGTTGAGACGCTCCAGGTCGAACACGACACTGCCGAGCGAGCCGTTGATCTCGACACGCAGAGCGTTCTTCCGGCCCGTGGCGAACCTGCTCGCCTCGTACGTGGCCAGGGCGCCACCGTCGAGCCGGGCCACGAAGATCGCGGCGTCGTCGACGGTGACCGGCCCGGTGGCCGAGCCGTTGCCGTCGGCCGAGCCGTCCACAGTGGCCGCCAGCCCGCTCGACCCGGCGGGCAACGGCCGCTCCTTGACGAACGTCTCGGTGACCGCGCTGACGCCTGTGATCCGCTGACCGACGACGAACTGCGTCAGATCGATGATGTGCGCACCGATGTCACCGAGCGCGCCGGAGCCCGCCCGTTCCTTCTGCAACCGCCAGACCAGCGGGAACTGCGGGTCCACGATCCAGTCCTGCAGGTACGTCGCTCGGACGTGCCGAATCACCCCGAGTCGTCCGTCGGCGACCATCTGGCGCATCATCGTGACCGCCGGCACCCGGCGGTAGTTGAACCCGCACATCGACCGCGCCCCGGCGGCCCGTGCGGTGTCCGCCGCAGCGGTCATCGCCCGTGCCTCGGCAACCGTGTTGGCCAGCGGCTTCTCGCACAGGACGTGCTTGCCGGCGGCCAACGCGGCGAGGGCGATCTCGGCGTGACTGTCACCCGGCGTGCAGATATCGACCACGTCGATGTCGTCCCGGTTGATCAGGTCACGCCAGTCTGTCGTGTACGCGTCCCAGCCGAGCCGGTCGGCGGCCTGCGCCACCTGCCCGGAGTCCCGGCCGCAGATCAGCGCCATGCTGGCCCGCGCCGGCAGGTCGTACACGCGGTTCACTGTGCGCCACGCCTGCGAGTGCGCAGCGCCCATGAACGCGTAACCGACCATGCCGATCCGCAGTTCTCTGTCTGTCGTGGACAAGGTGGGTCTCCCCCCAGATGTCAGAACCCGAGCTTCTCGTAGCTGCTCGCGTTCTCCTTGGTGATCGTCTCGGAGGCGAGCGTCACTTCCTTGGGCACCTGCAGCTCCGTCAGGTCGCCCATGCCGCGACCCTGCGCGACGAGCCGCGCCAGGGAGATCGCGGACGAGGCCATCGACGGGTTGTAGGTGACCGTCGCCTTGAGCACGGTGTTGTCGGCCTTGATGGCGTCGATGGCGAGCTTCGACCCCGCACCGCCGACCATGAAGAACTCCGACCGGTTGGCCTGCTTGATGGCGGCCAGCACGCCGATTCCCTGGTCGTCGTCGTGGTTCCAGATCGCGTCGATCTTCGGCAGGGCCTGGAGCAGCTGGGCCGCCTCACGCTGACCACTGTCCGATGTGAACTCGGCCGAGCGGCGGTTGGCGACCTTGAACCCGTACGTCGCCAGGGCCGCCTTGAAGCCCTCGCTGCGCTCGACGGTCAGCGGGATCTCCAGACCGGCGATCTCACCGATGATCGGGTTGGCGACGCCCTTGTCCTTGAGCTGCTTGCCGATGAAGTGCCCGGCCGACACGCCCATGCCGTAGTTGTCGCCCTTGATCACCAGCCGGGAGGCAAGCGCGTCGGGGAAGATCCGGTCGAGGTTGACGATCGGGATGCCCGCCTGCATCGCCTGGAGGGCAACAGCGTTGACCTCCTTGCCGTCGTGCGGCAGCACGACGATGATGTCCGGCTTCTGGGCGATGAGCGTGCCGAGCGTGGACCGCTGGGCCTCGGACGTCGTACCGCCGTCGACCTCCTTGAACTCCACATCGGAGTACGCGGCCGCCTGCGCCTTGGCGTTGGCGTGGATCGCGCCCATCCAGCCGTGGTCGGCGGCCGGCGCCGAGAAGCCGATGACGACCTTCTTACCCGGTGCGTTGTTGCCGGCGCCATCGCCGGCGGCCTTGGTCTGGGTGCTGGCCGCCGGGGTCTCGTTGCTGGTGCAGGCGGTGAGCAGGGTGGCGGCGCCGACAGCGGCCCCGCCGAAGAGCAGCCGGCGGCGCGACAGGTCGCGGCTGTGCTGGGTCATGACGACCTCCTGGGAGCGGATGGAGTGGTGAAGGGTGTGCGAGGCCCGGCCACTGTCGAAAGAAGCTCGACGTCGCCAGGTGCAAACGGTGCGGTGCGTCAGGTTGCGGTGGTGACCCTGTTCCGCGCGAGGAACCGTGTGAAGGACTTGAACTGGAACTGCTGGACCAGGACGGCCGCGACGATGATGCCGCCCTTGACCATGTTCTGCGCCTCGATGGAGAGGCCGTTGATGGCGAAGAGATTCGTGATCGTGGCGAAGATGATGACGCCGAGCAGCGAGCCGACGATCGTGCCCCGGCCACCGCTGAGCAGCGTGCCGCCGATGATCGCGGCGGCGATCGCGTCCAGCTCGTAGAGGTTCGCCATCGCCGCCTGGGCCGAGGTCGCCTGGGAGGTGAGCATGATGGCGGCGATACCGCAGCAGAGGCCGGACAGCGCGTACAGCAGCATCGTGTGCCGGCGGACGTTGATGCCAGCCAGCCGCGCCGCCTCCGGGTTGCCGCCGACCGCGATGGTCCGTCGGCCGAACGTCGTCCGGTTGAGCAGGATCCACCCGGCCAGCACCACAGCGCCGAGGATGTAGACCAGGATCGGGATGCCGAGGACCTTACGGGCGGCGATGTCGTTGATGAAGGTGCTGCTCGACACCTGGGTCTGCTTGTTGGAGATCGACGCGGCGAGGCCACGGGCGGCCACGAGCATTGCGAGCGTCGCGATGAACGGCACCAGCCGCCCGTACGAGATGAGCACGCCGTTGACAAGGCCGACGCAGATGCCCACCACGATGGCCGTGAAGATCATGCCGCCCGCGCCGTAGCTCTGGGTCGCCACAGTGGTGCACCAGACCCCGGCCAGCGCAACGATCGCGCCCACCGACAGGTCGATCCCACCACCGATGATCACGAAGGTCATGCCGACCGTCACCACACCCACCACCGAGGCGAGCTGGAGGATGGCAAGCACGTTGTTCCAGACCCAGTTCGGATCGCCGTACAGGTCCGGTTTGGTGACCACGCCGACCACGATGAGCGCGGCGAGTACACCGATCAGACCCAGGTTGCGCTTGGCACCGTCGCCGCCGTCGCCCTGCCACCAGGAGAGTCGGCCCGTCGATGCCGCCTTGTCGCCGGCCACTGCCGTCTCCGCCGGATCCACCGGCGGCGACTGGGCCGGAAGCTGCGGGCGCTCCGGTGTCGCTGTGGGACTGGGAGTCGCGTCGCTCATGCCGGTGCGCCTTCCATCAGGGACCCCGCCATCACGAGGTCGAGCACAGTGTTCTCGTCGAGTTCGCCGGCCGGGGCCTCGCGGACGACCCGCCCCTCCCGCATCACCAGCACCCGGTCTGCCAGGCCGAGCACCTCGGGTACCTCACTGGAGACCAGCAGGACACCGACGCCCTGCGCCGCCAACCCGCGGATGACCTGGTAGAGCTCCGCCCGGGCACCCACGTCCACGCCCCGGGTGGGCTCGTCGAGCAGCAGCAGCTTGGTGCCGCCGAGCAGCCAACGCCCGACCACAACCTTCTGCTGGTTGCCGCCGGACAGGGTGCGCACCGGCCGGTTGACGTCCCGGGGCCGCAGCTCCAGGCTCTCGGCGATCCGGTTCGCCTCGGCGCGTTCCCTGCCCGCGTCGGTGAAGCCGAGCCGCGCGTACCTGCCGAACGTGGCAAGCGTGACGTTGCGGAAGATCGGCTCACCGAGCAGCAGCGCCTGGCTCTTGCGCTCCTCCGGAGCCATCCCCATTCCGGCGCGGACCGCCGCGCCGACACCGGGCCGCAGCGCACGCCCCTCCATCCGCACCGTGCCGGCCTCCGGGAGGCGGGCGCCGTAGATGGTCTCCAGCAACTCCGAGCGGCCGGAGCCCACCAGGCCGGCGATGCCGACGATCTCCCCGGCACGCACGGTGAGCGAGACGTCGGCGAACTCGCCCGGACGGGTCAGCCCCTCCACCTGGAGCAGTTCGGCGCCAGTGGCGTCGTCGGCGGGCCGGTCGGGGAAGACGTACTCGATGGTGCGGCCCGTCATCCGGCTCACCAGGTCGCGGGTCGGGGTGTCGCGCGCCTGCAGGTTCGCCGCCGTGGTCCGGCCGTCCTTGAGTACGGTGACCCGGTCGCCGATCTCGCGGATCTCCTCCAGGCGGTGGGAGATGTAGATGACAGCGATGCCCTGTGCCGTCAGCTCGCGGATGATCCGGAACAGGTTGCCGACCTCGTCGTGGGCCAGCACGGCGCTCGGCTCGTCCATGATGATCAGTCGGGCCTCGTGCGAGAGCGCCCGCGCCATGCTGACGATCTGCTTACCTGCGGCCGGCAACGACCGGACCATCCGCCCCGGCGGGATCTCGCCGTGGCCGAGCCGACTGAGAATCTGCCGGGTGTGCCGGGCCATCCGGCCACGCCGCACGAAACCGAAGCGGCGGTGCTCGTGACCGAGGAATGCGTTCTCCGCCACCGACAGATCCTCGACAAGGTCGAGCTCCTGGTAGATGGTGGCGATGCCGGCGCGCATCGCGGCCTGCGGGTTGGCGAACGTCACCGGCTCACCGCGCCACTCGACAAGACCCGAATCCGGTCGGTGCACCCCGGAGAGCACCTTGATGAGCGTGGACTTTCCGGCGCCGTTCTGACCGAGCAGGCAGTGCACCTCGCCGGCCCGCACCTCCAACTGCACGCCGTCCAGGGCGCGTACACCCGGGAAGGTCTTGACGACGTCGGTGAGGCGCAGGACCACCTCGCCCGCGACGGTGTCGGCGGGGGCCTCGACCAGCGGCGTTCCGGCGTCGGCGTCCGCGGACCCGGTGGGGGCGTTCTCCTCGGGCTGGGCCACAGTCTCCTCCTCGCTCACGACTGTTGCTCGGTTGACGACCGCGGCGTCGCGGGCGGCGGGATGACGGATGGCGTCTCGGGTCGCGGGCTCATGACGCTTCCCCGAATGCGACATCGCTGGCGAGCACCGCCGCGCCGGCGACACCGGCCCGGTTGCCCAGCTCGGACAGCACGACGGGCAGGTTGCCGGTGGCAAGTGGCAGCGAACGGCGGTAGACCACGCTGCGGATCTCGGCGAGCAGGATGTGCCCGAGCTGGGCCAACCCGCCGCCGATGACGATCATCGACGGATTCGTGAAGCTGACCAGGCCGGCGAGCACCCCACCGACCCGCCGGCCGCCGTCGCGGATCAGCTGGATACAGGTCATGTCACCCTCGATGGCGCCCTCGGCGACGTCCAGGGCCGTCACCGCGCCGCGCAGGCTCAACCGCTCGGCAAGTGCCGGCGACACGCCACTGCGGGCGGCGGCGGTGGCGTCCTTGGCCAGAGCGGCGCCGCTGAACAGCGCCTCCAGGCAGCCGACGTTGCCGCAGGAGCACATCGGCCCGTGCGAGTCGACCTGGATGTGGCCGATGTCGCCGGCGCAGCCGTCGGTGCCCCGGTAGACGTCGCCGGTGAGGTAGATGCCGCAGCCGATGCCGGTGCCGATCTTGATGAAGAGGAAGTCGTCGACCGAGTGGGCCACGCCGCCGTGACGCTCACCGATCGCCATGATGTTGACGTCGTTGTCGACCACCGCCGGGCAGCCGTGCTCCCGGCTGAGCAGCTCGCGCACCGGGAAGCGGTCCCAGCCGGGCATGATCGGCGGTGAGACGGGGACGCCGTCGCGGAAGCTGACCGGCCCCGGCACACCGACGCCCACCGCGTCCAGCCGCTCGTACGCGCCGTCGACCCGGGCCTTGTGCAGCAACTCGTTCACCCGTTGCAGGGTCACCTTGGGTCCATTGCGGATGTCGGCAGGCTCGGCGTAGTGGGCGACCGGTTCGAGTCGGCCGTTCACCACCTCGATGTCCATCGAGCTGGCACCCAGGTCGACGGCCGCGAAGCGCAGCTTCGGGTTCAGCTCGACGAGTGTGGAGCGACGCCCACCCCGGGACGCGGCGAGGCCCGCCTCGGCGACGTAACCCAGGGACACCAGGCGATCCAGCTCGGCAAGCAGCCGGGGGCGGGGCATCTGGAGCCGGTCACCCAACTCGGCGCGGGACACGGCCCCCTCGTCGCGGAGCAACCGCAACAGTCGGACATGCAGGGGCTCGACGGTCCGCACCGGGACTCACCTCTTCATCGAACTCGTTCACATCGACGCAATGTCGAGGTGTTGTGTCCGACACAGTAGGAGCGTTCCGCGCCGCCTGTCCAGAGCTTCGGCCGTTCTGTTCTCAACTTTTGTCCGAAGGAACAAAAGCTACTAGTCGATCAAGGAAAGGATGACCGAGTGCCCTCGCCCGCTCGCGGCGCGTACCGATCGGCGGGCAAAAAGCCGCCCCACCACCCGTTATGCGGGCGGCGGGGCGACAGAGGACAGGTCAGTGACTGCCGGCGGCGTTCCGCTTCTTGCGGAGCTTCCGGTCGTCACGCAGCTCGACGTACGGCTCGTCGTCGGCCGGGTGGCCCGCCGAGATGGCCCGACCGCGCTCCAACTCGGCGTCGAACTCGGCACCCAGCAGGATCGCGATGTTGCTGAGCCAGAGCCAGATCAAAAAGATGATCACGCCGGCCAGTGCCCCGTACGTCTTGTTGTAGGAACCGAAGTTGCTCACGTAGAAGGCGAACAGACCGGAGATGACCAGCCAGATCACCACGGCCAGCACGCCACCCGGGCTGACCCAGCGGAACCCGCCGTGCCGCGCGTTAGGCGAGGCCCAGTAGAGGATGGCGAACATCAGGCTGACGAGGACCAGCAGCACCGGCCACTTGGCGACGTTCCACACCGCTACCGCCGTCGAGCCGAGGCCGATGGCGTTTCCGACGAGCTCGGCGAAGCGGCCGGTGAAGACCACGATCACCGCGCAGGCAAGCAACAGCACGCCGATAACGGCAGTGACGCCGACGCGGATCGGCAGCGTCTTCCAGATCGGCCGGCCCTCCGGCACGTCGTAGATCGTGTTCGAGGCACGCATGAACGCCGCGATGTAGCCGGACGCGGACCAGAACGCCGCAAGCAGACCGATGATCGCCGCGATGCTGGCCAGCCCGCCGCTGCCCTGCGCCTGGGTGATCGCGTCCTCGATGATCTTCTGGATGTTGCCCTCCGGCACCGCCTGGTTGACGGTGTCCTTGACGCCCTCGGTGGCGCTCGTGCCGAGCAGGCCGAGGATGGAGATCAGCACCAGCACCCCGGGGAAGATGGACAGCACGCTGTAGTAGGTGAGCGCCGCCGCCCAGTCGGTCAGACTGTCGTCCTGGAACTCGCGGACCGTCCGGCGCAGCGCCGCCTTCCAGTCGCTGCCGGGCAGATCGGTGGGGCTGTCCGGCCCGTCGTCGGGGCCGACCGGCCGGCTGGCGTCCGCACGCCCACTCTCGCTGGCATCCTCGCGCCCGGGCCGGCCGGCACGCTCGCGCTCGGTCCCGTCGGCGTCCGTGCGCCCGGTCCCGCTGCGGGCGGATGACTCGTCGGAGGCCATCGCCCCTCCTCATCGTCGGTGGTGTCACCTCCGACATGCCCCGTGGGCGGCGGCCGGTAACCCCTACCTGTAGAGCAACCTGCCCATCCGGCGCGAGGCCACCAGCAGGCCGACCGACAGCATCACCAGCAGGTAGAGAACGTCGAGCAGCCAGGACCACCCGACACCGCCGAGCGTGACGCCCCGGATCAGGTGCACCGCCCGGTACAACGGCGTGATCTCGATCAGCCAGTGCAACAGCGTCGGGTACGCCTGCGCCGGCACGAACGTCCCCGAGAAGAGGAAGAGCGTGAACTGGGCCGAGCCCATCAGGTCGAAATCCTGCCAGCTGCGCATGAACGTGGACAGCGCCATGCCGAGGCCGCCGAACGCGAACCCGACAAGCACCGCCGCCGGAAAGGCCGTCACCGCGTGGGCGACGCTTGTCAGATCCAGCGCGACCATCACGGCGAGGAACGCCGCCGAGTAGGCGCTGCCCCGCAGCATCGCCCAGCTCAGCTCACCAACGGCGATCTCGAAAGGCCGTACCGGGGTGGCGATCATCCCGTCGTACAGCTTCATGTATTTCATCTTGCCGAAGAAGTTGAATGTGGTCTCCGCGAGCGCCCCGGTCATCGCCGACGAGGCGAGCATCGCCGGAGCGACGAACGCGGCGTACGACACGAGACGCCCGTCGGGCAGCGGCAGGTCACCGACCAGCGAACCGACGCCCACCCCGATGGACAGCAGGTAGAGCAGCGGCTCCACGAAGCCCGAGATCAGCAGCAGCCAGTAGACCGACTTCAGCGCCGCGACGTTGCGCTCGACCACCGAGCCCGACCGCCGGGACGCGGCCGACACATCGACCATCCGGGGCAGCATCAGCGTGACCACGAAACCTCCCCTTAGACGACGAGCTTGCGGCGGAAGGCACGCAGCGCCAGCAGCCAACCGGCGACCGCCCACGCCCCCAGGTACAGCAGGTGCCCGGCGACCGACCACTGTGGGGCGACACCGAGAGTGGCCGCCCGGCACAGGTCGACGGCGTGCCACAGCGGCGTCGCGTACGCCAGCAAGCGCAACGCGTCGGGCAGCGACTCGACAGGGAAGAAGACCCCGGCGAACAGCGTCATCGGGATGACAGCGAACCGGAACAGCATCGCCAGCCAACTGTCGGTGGACACCGACGCGGAGAACGCGAAGGTCGGCCCGGCCACCGCCAGCGCGAGCAGCGCCACCACCGGCAGGGTGGCCACCGCCCACGGCGACCGCAATGCCCCGAACAACCCGGTGACCAGCAGGAACGCAACGATCGTGGTGAGCACCCGGAACAGCACGAAGGCCAGGTGCCCGGCCAGGATGTCGCCCACCCGCAGCGGCGACGCGCTCTGCGCGAAGTAGGTCTTGACCCATTGGAAGTTGCTGAACACCGGCCAGGTCGAGTCACCGACAGTCACCTGGAGCGCGGTCGAGGCGATCAGCCCCGGGACCAGCCAGTCGAGGTAACGCACACCGCCGACGCCCTGGTCGATGTACGCGCCGACGCCGAGCCCGAAGCCGAGCACCGTCAACACCGGCAGCAGGAACGAGGAGAACACCCCCGCCCGCCAGGTGCGTCGCAGACCGACCAGATAGTGCTCGAACACGGCGTACGCCGGCACCCAGGGAACCCGCGCCCGCCCCGCCACACTCACAATGACCACCCCCGTGTCCCGACCTTTCCTACCCCGGGGGTACGACAGGCCGCGGTCACCCTACGGCGACGCCATCGACGTGTCGCCCGGGTTTCGGGCTGTCGATCGACTCGGGTTCCAGGAACTCGGGGTGTCCAGGTCGCCACGACACCCCGATTTCACGGAAAGCGAGTGGATCTTGAAGCGGCACGGACGGCATCGACCGCCGCCACCCATCCCGGTCAGTCGACAAGGGTGCGGCCGGTCAGGTGCAGGAAGACATCTTCCAGGCCACTGCGCCGCACCAGCACGTTTGCCGGGGTGAGCCCCGACGCGGAAACCTCGACGACCGCCGCGTCGCCGTCGGGCACGTAGAGCAGGACCCGGTCGGGCAGCACCTCGACCCGCTCCCCCAGCCCGGCGAGCTTGCCGGCGAACGGCTCCTGCGACTCGGCGGCGAAGCGCAGCTCGACCACCTCGCGGGTGGAGTGCTGCTCGATCAGCTCCCGGGGTGAGCCTTCGGCGACGATCCGCCCGCCGTCCATGACCACCAGCCGGTCGCAGAGCTGCTCGGCCTCGTCCATGTAGTGCGTGGTGAGCACCAGCGTGACGCCCTGCTGCTTGAGCCGGAACAGCCGCTCCCACACCAGGTGCCGGGCCTGGGGGTCGAGGCCGGTGGTCGGCTCGTCGAGCAGCACGATCTCCGGATCGTTCACCAGCGCGCGGGCGATCGTCAGCCGGCGCTTCATCCCGCCGGAGAGCGGCTCGACCTTGCTGTCGGCCCGCTCGGTGAGCTGGACGAAGTCGAGCAGCTCGGCGGCCCGCTCCTTCGCCACCCGGCGCGGGATGCCGAAGTAGCGCGCGTAGACGGTGAGGTTTTCCCGAACGGTCAGCTCCGGGTCGAGGTTGTCCATCTGCGGGCACACGCCGAGCCGAGCCCGGATGGCCGGACCGTCAGCCACCGGATCCATGTCGAGGATGCGCAGCTTCCCGCCGCTCGGTGGGGAGATGCAGCCGATCATCCGCATGGTGGAGGACTTGCCGGCGCCGTTGGGCCCGAGGAAGCCGAACGCCTCACCGGAGCGCACCTCGACGTCGATGCCGTCCACGGCGGTGAAGTCACCGAACCGCTTCACAAGCCCACGAGCCTGAATCAGTGATCGCCCCGAAGTCACCGCCCGACACTAACCGCCGGGTCCGACACCCCTCCACGCAAATACGCGTACCGGGCAGGCTGCGCCGGGCACCAGCGGCGCGAATCGGCCCCACCGCCCGAGCCGTGACAGCCAAACGTCGATCGATGCCCCACGGCCGCACGATCGACGTGTATCGTCCCCTCGTGCCGCCGCCCACCAGCTTGCCCGACGGTTCGTTTCCACCTGCCCGAACAGCCAATTCTCCCGCCGAGGAGCCCGCGTCGGGCACGGGCGGCCTGCCGCCCCGACCTCGGCCGACAGCCGAGCCCACCCCCAGCACCGACACGACCGCGCAAAGCACCACAACGGCACCCAGCACCGACACGAGCGACGCGAGCACCGACACGACAGCGCGTGACGCCGACGACGACAGCTCCGTTGCCGAGCGGGCGACCCGGGACCTGGCCGCCCAGTTCGAGGACGAGAAGCCGGGCCGAGTTTTGTCCGGGCCAGCGGGTTGGCTCCTCACCGCCGCGACGTTGGCGATCGGCGGGCTCGCCCTCTGGCAGGTGTTCCGCCCTCTGTCGCAGGGCAGCAAGTATTACTTGATCATCTTCCTGGCCGGCGTGCTCCCGCTGGTTTTCCTGGCCTACCCAGCCGACCTGCGGCTGCCGGCCCGCCTGCGCTCGCAACGAGGCGACGGGGACCGCACCGTCGCGCTGCCGGCTTCGTCGGGACCCACCGTGCCGGACTGGGTCCTGGTCGTCCTGGCGGTGGCCGCCTGCCTCTACCCCGTCCTGCCGGTCACCATCGGGTCGGGCGGCGGTGGCTACAACGCGTTCCTCGACCGGCAGGGCCTGCTGGCACCAATGGATCTGGTGCTGGGCACCGTGCTGCTCCTGCTGCTGCTGGAGGCGTGCCGACGTACCACCGGGTGGATCCTGCCGGCGGTCTGCCTGCTGTTCCTCGGCTACGGCTACTACGGAGGGCTGCTACCGCAGTCCTGGCCGATCGCCCACGGCGGGCTCGACTTCAGTCAACTGGTCGACGCGTTCTACAACTCCGACAGCGGCTTCTACGGCACCCCACTGGACGTGGCCGCCTCGTACATCGTGCTGTTCACCATCTACGGCGCGGTCCTGGAGCTGTCCGGGGCCGGGCGGTTCTTCGTCGAGTTGTCGGCCGCCGCGTTCCGCCGCTCGCGTACCGCAGCCGGTCGGACGGCGGTGGCCTCCGGGTTCCTGCTCGGCACCGTCTCCGGTTCCGGTGCGGCGACGACGGTGAGCATCGGCGCGGTCACCTGGCCGCTGCTACGCCGCGCCGGCTATCCCGCGGAGAGGGCCGGCGGCATGCTGGCCGCAGCCGGAGTGGGTGCGATCCTCTCCCCACCCACCCTGGGTGCGGCGGCGTTCATCATCGCCGAATACCTGGGCGTCTCGTACCTACAGGTGCTGGGCTGGGCCACGGTGCCGACGGTGCTCTACTACCTCGGCATCCTGCTCTCCGTGGAGATCGACGCTCGCCGTTCCGGCGTCCGTCCGGTGGTGATCGACGTCGGTTCGCCCTGGCGTCTGCTGACCCGGTTCGGCTACCACTTCGCCTCGCTGATCGCCATCATCGTGTTCCTCGCTGTCGGCGTGTCCGCGACGAGGGCGGTCGTCTTCGCCACCGTCCTCGCCGCCGCGCTGTCCTTCCTGGACCGTGCGCACCGGCTCACTCCGGCGCGGCTCGTGACCGCGCTCGTCACCGGAGTACGCGGCGTGCTCGCGGTGACGGCGGTCTGCGCCGCCGCCGGCATCATCACGGCGACCACCACGAAGACCGGCCTCGGGCCGCAGGCGGCGGCGCTGCTGATCGGCGGCGCAAAGGCGGCCACCTCGGACCCGACGTTGGTGCTGGTGCTCACCGCGCTGCTCGCCGCCGTCGCGCTCAGCCTGTTGGGTCTGGCCGTGCCGGTCACCGCCTCGTTCGTGATCGGTTGGGTGATCGTCGGTCCGGCCCTGCTCGACCTGGGCGTGACCGCGCCCGCCGCGGCGATGTTCGTCTTCTACTTCGCGGTCCTGTCCGAGGTGTCCCCGCCGACCGCGCTCGCCGCGGTGGCCGCCGCCGCGGTCACCGGCGGCCGGCTGGTGCCGACAATGTGGCAGACCCTGCGGTACGCGCTGCCGGCCTACCTGACCCCGATCGCGTTCGTCATCACGCCGGCCGGGCTCGGTCTGCTCGGCATCGGTGGCGTCCAGCGGATCGCCTTCGCCGCCGTGGTCACCGCGCTCAGCGTGGCGGTGCTCGCCGTTGCCGCCGGTGGCTGGTTGCCGGGTGTGGGCCCTGCCGGCGCACCGGAGCGCGTGCTCGGTGCCCTCGCTGGCGTCACGTTGCTCTGGCTCGAACCCGCGCCGGTCACGGTCGGCGTCGCACTGGCCGCCGTCGCGGCGGCGGGTGTGTTCGTCCGACGCGGATCCACCGGTCGCCCAACGTCCGAATCACCAGCCAGTCCTGTGGAGGAGAAACTGTGAGACGAATCGACGTACGGCTCGCGGCGGGCCTGAGCGCGCTCGCCATCGTCACGGTCGGCGCCACGGGTTGCGGCGGTCAGCAAGGCGGCGCGGCCAAGGACGACGCGGCCAGCGAGGTCACCTGCGAGGTGACCCGGGAGACCCGCGTCGGCATCGCCACCGGCAACGCGACAGGCGTCTACTACGTGGTCGGCAATGCCCTGGCCGGGCAGTTGTCCGAGGCGACCGGCGGCAAGCTCAGCGGCACCGCCGCCGAGACCGGCGCGTCGGTGCAGAACGTCGAGCAACTGGTCAATGGGCAGTACGACGTGGCGTTCTCGCTGTTCGACACGGCGGTAAACGCGGTCGAGGGCAAGGGCAACTTCAGCGCGCCGCAGCCGGTCGAGGCGCTCGCACGCATCTACGACAACTACACCCAGGTGGTGGTCCGCAAGGACTCCAAGATCACGTCGGTGGCTGACATGCGCGGCAAGAAAATCTCCACCGGCTCGCCGAAGTCCGGTACGGAGGTGATCGCCAACCGGCTGCTGGAGGCCGCCGGCCTCGACCCGGCCAAGGACATCCGGGCACAGCGGCTGGACCTGACCAAGACGGTCGAGGGGGTCAAGGACGGCAGCGTCGACGGTTTCTTCTGGTCCGGCGGTCTGCCCACCGGGGGCCTGACCGACCTGTTCACCACCGCCGGCGACTCGGTGAAGTTCGTCGACATCGCGCCGTTGCTGCCGAAGATGACCGCGTCGAGCCCCGGCTACCAGGAAGGCACGATCGGGCGGGACGCGTACGGGACGGCAACCGACACCCCGACCATCGTCGTGCCGAATGTGCTGTTGGTCCGCAAGGATCTGGACGCCAATGTCGCCTGCGCGATCACCCGGACGGTGTTCGAGAAGCGCGACGCCCTGGCCCAGGCCAACCCGGCGGCCAAGGGGATCTCGCTGGAAAAGGCCCGCAGGACCCTGCCGGTGCCGCTGCACCGCGGCGCGCAGAAGGCGCTGGAGGATCTCGGCGCCAACTGACCCGACCGGTCAGAGATCGGCCGGCGCGGTGGCGGCACGGGCCGCACCGACCAGGCGGTCGGTCTCGGCGAGCAGAGCCTCGTCGTCCGCAGGGGTGCCGGGGTCGAGTCGGACCGTCCAGGTCAGACCGTCGGCCCCGGCCACGCGGCGGGCCGCGACCCGCACCGCGCCGCCGGGCAGTCGGTGGTGCTCGGTGTACGCGACCGAGCGGGTCACCCGCGCGCGTACCTGATGCGGCAGCTCACCCGGGTCGAGCAGCAGGTACGTCTCGGCCGGACCGTCGACGACCACCGTGTAGCCGTCGCGCTCGGCGACACGCTCGGCGAGCGTGACTGTCAACTCCCGACCTGACCACACCGCCTTGAGGATGTCGTGCCAGCCGATACGGTGCCCCCGGCCGGGCAGCCACAGCCCGAGGTTGCTGGCCACCACCACGCCGTCGCCCTCGCCGTTGCCCACCGCCGCCCAGGCGAGCACCCGCTCGTCGCGGACCAGCGGCGGCCGGTCCGCCGGGGGCAGTTTCGGCTTACGACTGAACAGTCCCATCACAGCCCTCCCGCGGCCTGCTCGCGCAGCGCCCGGGCGTGCTGCTCCAGTGACAGCAGCTCGCCGAAGGCGGCGAAGTACTCGTCCTTGTTGTTCACCGGGTTGATGCGTTGGATCCGGGACTTGAGGTCCCGGATCCGGGCGGTCACCGACCCGAACTGCACCCGCGCCATGGTGATCGACACGTAGCGGGGGTCCGGCTCGCCATCGATCCGCAGCGGCTCCACGGCCAACTCGCCGACCAACGCCGCCGACGCCAGGTCGTCGCAGGCGTCGCGCACCGACTCGATCCAGACCGCGCCGCCGGTCGCCGACACGACCCCACCGGCGGCTGCGATTGCCGTACGCACCGCCACGTGCACCGGGTGCCGGTATTCGGTGGCCTCGACAGCGTCGAACATCGGCCCGGCCAGCACCGGCTGTTGCAGGGCGAGCTTCAGCGCCTCCCGCTCGACCATCGACTGCGGGCTGTCCACTGCGGGTGAAGCCTTCGTAGCTGGTCGTGGGAGTCCGGCCACGAGGCCGCCGTTAGCTTTGTCTGCGGTCTTCAGGATTACGCGGACCTCTTCCGGATCAACCCCGGTGATGTGTGATAACTCCCGCAAGTACTGCTCACGCAGTTCCCATCGTCTGATCTTCAGCATCTGCGGCGTGATAGCACGCATCGCTCCAGTCCGACCTTCAGCGGTATCGAGGTCGTAGCGGCTAGCAATGCTGCGAAGTGCATAGGTCAACAGCGGCTCCCTAGACGCGACTAGGTCACGGACAGCCAAATCTCCCTTTGCCAGCCGCAGTTCACACGGATCCATATTGTTAGGGCTGACCGCGATGAAGGTTTGCGCTAGGAACTCTTGGTCATCCTCAAAGGCCCGCATTGCTGCCTTTTGTCCAGCAGCGTCGCCGTCGAACGTGTAAATAATCTCGCCAGAGTGGACGCTACCGTCGAGCACCAGCCGCCGAAGAACCCTGATGTGGTCCGCGCCGAAGGCGGTGCCGCAGGTCGCGACCGCAGTGGTCACGCCGGCCAGGTGGCAGGCCATCACGTCGGTGTAGCCCTCGACGATCACCGCCCGACCCTGCTTGGCGATCTCCCGCTTGGCCTGGTCGATGCCGTAGAGCACGTGCGACTTCTTGTAGATCGGCGTCTCGGGGGTGTTCAGGTATTTCGGGCCGTCGTCGTCGTCGAAGAGCTTGCGCGCGCCGAAGCCGATCACGTCGCCGGTGAGGTCGCGGATCGGCCAGAGCAGCCGGCGGCGGAACCTGTCGATGAGCGTGCCGGAGCGGGACTCGCGGGACAGCCCGGCGGTCACCAGCTCCTGGTGGGTGAAGCCCTGCTGGCGCAGGTGCTTGGTGAGCAGGTCCCATCCCTCGGGCGCGAAGCCGCAGCCGTAGCGCTCGGCGGCGGCCCGGTCGAAGCCCCGCTGGGCGAGGAACTCCCGGGCCGGCCGGGCACCTGCGGTGCTGAGCTGGGCCCGGTAGAACTCGACGGCTGCGGCGTGCGCGGCGACCAGTCGCTGCCGCTGGCCCTGCTGCGGACGCGGACGCGGGGTGTTGCCGTCGTCCTGGACGTAGCGCAGTTGGATGCCGGCACGCCCGGCCAGCCGCTCCACGGACTCGACGAAGCTGAGGTGCTCGGCGTCCATCAGGAACTTGATCGCGTCGCCGCCAGCCCCGCAGCCGAAGCAGTACCAGACGTTGCGGGCCGGCGAGACGTTGAACGACGGGCTCTTCTCGTCGTGGAACGGGCACAGGCCCTTGAGGTTGCCGCCGCCCGCCGACTTCAGGGTGACCGTCTCGGAGATCACGTCCGAGATCGAGGTGCGTTCCCGGACCAGTGCGATGTCCTCGTCCCGGATCCGCCCAGCCATGCGCCACCTCCTCCGCGTACATCCTGCCCTGCGGGACCGACGACGCGCCGGGCGGGGGACGCCGGTGTGGCGGTGGCCGCCGCCGGCTCACCGGTTCCGGCCCGGGAGCCGGACGAGTCGACCGGAGGGTGAGCCGCCTCAGGCGGCGGCAGCATCCTCGGCGGCCACCTGCCGGTTCCAGTCCGGCTTCGTGGAGCGCCAGCCCTCGTCGTCCATGCCGCGCCGCCAGTATCCGGAGATGGACAGCTGACCGGCCGGTACGCCCCGTTCGGCGCGCAGCAGCCGGCGCAGCTCCCGGACGAATGTCGCCTCGCCGTGCACGAAGGCGTGCACCTGGCCCGGCGGGAACTCAAGCGCCCGTACCGCCGCCACCAGCGCCTCGCCCACCGGGCGGTCGCCCCGGTGCAGCCAGGTCAGCTCGACCGCGCCCGGGCTGAGCAGCTTCTGCTCGTCGGCCGGGTCGGCGATCTCCACGAAGACGTGGGCTGGCGCACCGAACGGCAACCGCTCCAGGGCGGCGGCGATGGCCGGCAGCGCGCTCTCGTCGCCGACCAGGAGGTGCCAGTCCGCGTCCGGGCTCGGCGCGTACGCCCCGCCCGGCCCGACGAAGTGCACCGGGTCGCCCGGCCGCAGCGCGGCGGCCCACGGCCCGCCCAACCCCTCGTCGCCGTGGTGCACAACGTCCACGGTGAGCTCCCCGGCGACGGGATCCCAGCGCCGCACGGTGTACGCGCGCAGCCGCGGCCACTGGTGCGAGGGCAGGTCCCGGCGGATCGCGGCGAGGTCCAGCGGCCGGGGATATTCCACCCCGGGCACCGGAAACACGATCTTGATGTAGTGATCAGTGTGCTCCCCGACCGGCAGCCCGGCCAGATCCTGGCCGCCGAGGACCAGGCGGATCAGGTGCGGGGTCGGCCGCTCGGTCCGCACGACAGTGGCGGACGTGACTGCTCTGGGGCGCTCCGTCATCTGGTTAGGGTAACCTAATTAATATTCGGTCACCAGACAGAGCTCCCGTTGCCGACCCGCCTGGCCCCGGTCCGCCGCCGGGCGCTGAGGTAGCCGGCAAGCCCGTCGTCGAGCTGCCGGGCCCGTTCCGTCAAGCCACCCTCGGCCACCGCCCGGATGGCCTGTGTCATGCCGGCCAACTCGGTGTCCATCCAGCCGATAGCCGCGGCCTCGTCGGTGAACGCGGCGGTAACGACCAGGTCCGCTGGCGCCCATGCCAGATCGGGACGCATCACCCGCAGGGCCGCCACGACCCCTTCGGTGTACCAGTCGAGCAGCCGGCCCAACCCGGCCGACCGGTCCCGCTCGGCGTCCTCGCGCCCGGCCCGCCGCTCGGCGTAGAGGCGCAGCAGGTCGTGATACCGGAAGCGACCCTCAGCACCTACCTGCACGAGGTTGCCGTCCACCAGTTCGTGCAGAGCCTCCTCCACCCGCGCCTCGTCCTCGTCCAACATCCGCGCCGCAGCCGCCACACCGAAGCCGGATCCGGGCAACAACGCCGACAGACGAAACGTTCGCGCGGTGGTGACGGACAGCTCCGCGTAGCTGAGGTCGAAACTCGCCTCCACTCCCACGTCGCCGATCCGGAGCAGGTCGAGCCGGTGCCGCTGATCGGCTAGCCGCTCCATGGCCGCTCGCACCGTCCACGCCGGCAGGCTGGCCAACCGGCTGCCCGCCACCCGCAACGCGATCGGGAGTCGCCCGCAGGCCCGTACGACGCCGACGGCAGCCTCGTGCTCCGCCGCCACGCGCGCCGGGCCCACCGACGCGGCCAGCATGTCGAGCGCTTCGCCGGCCGAGGGCACGGACAGGTCGACGGTCGTGGCACCGGCGAGGTCGGCAAGCCTGCGGCGGCTGGTGACCAGCACCGCGTTGCCGCCCGTGCCCGGCAGGAGAGGCCGCACCTGCGCGGCGCTGTGCGCGTTGTCCAGCACGATCAGCATGCGCCGGTCGGCCAGGACGCTGCGGAACAGGGCCGCGCACTCCGCTTCGTCGCGCGGTATCCGTCGGCCGTTCAGGCCCAGCGCCCGCAGGAAACCGGCAAGCGCGTCCAGCGGCGGTACCGGCAGGCGACCGAAACCTTGGAGGTCGACATAGAGCTGCCCGCCCGGGAACGACTGCCGCAGCAGTTGCGCGGCGCGCAGCGTCAGCGCTGTCTTGCCGACACCGGCGGCGCCGGAGATCACGCACGTGGTGACCGGCTCCGGCACCGGCCGTCGCGGGTCGCGGCCGAGCAGGTGTCGGAGCCGGCGGAGATGGTCCACGCGGCCGGTGAAGTCGGCGGGTGGCGCCGGAGTCTGCAACGGCACCGCCCGCGTCGTGGGTGATCGGACGTCAACCGTCTCGCACGGGCCGGGCCGCCCGAGCACCGCCCGGTACGCCTCGGCCAGGTCCTGACCGGGATCGATGCCGAGGTCGTCGGCCAGCCGTCGACGGACGTCCTCGTACGCCCGCAGGGCGGCCGCCTGCTGACCCACCCCGGCCAGGGTCGTGATCAGTTGGGCCTGGAGTGGCTCGTGCAGCGGATGCTGGCCGGCCACGTCCCGCACCACCGGCAGCGCTCTGTCGCAACGGGCCAGCAACCCGGCCAGCCGGGCGTGCCGGATCGTCGCGGCGATCCGCTCCTCCTCGATCGCGGTCAGCAGCGGATCCCCGTGCATCTCGGGCACGTCCGCGAGAGGCACGCCCCGCCACTGCCACACCGCGTCGTCGAGGAGCGCGAACGCCGCCGGGCCGTCGTCGAGTGCCCTGGCCCGGGACAGCAGGCTCTGACCGACCAGCAGGTCGAGTTGTTCGGTGGCCACCGTGAGCCGGTAGCCACCGGGAACCAGCGCCAGCGCCTGGTGGGACCGCCCCGGAGTGTCGCCGGGCAGGACCCGACGTAGCCGACTGACGTAGGTCTGCACCAGGTTGACAGCGGTGCCGGGCACGTCCTGACCCCACAGCAGGTCGATCAGTTCGTCGCGGGACACCGCCGCGTTGGGCGTCAGAGCCAGCCGGGCGAGCACCAGCCGGTGCCGGCCGGCGGCGAGCGGCACGGCCCGGGAATCCTCGTACAGCGACAGCGGGCCGAAGAGTTTGATCCTCATCGACATCGCCGGGTCGTCCTCCCCCGGGCGGGCGGCTGTCGCCGGGACGGCCTGCGCCGAGCCCCGCAGGGCCGCGGCCTCCCGACCGGACAGGTCCAACGCCACGCTCAGGGCCCGTACGGAGCGTGGCCTCGGTTGGCGGCTGCGGCCCTGTTCGAGGTCTCGGATCGCGGCCCCGCTGAGCCCGGACCGATCGGCCAACTCCTGCTGAGTCAGGCCGCTCCGCTCTCGAAAATGCCGCAGACGTTGACCGAAGCTGACAATTTCCCTTTTGATTTGATCGTCCATTGTGATCACCCCCGTGAATCGACGTGAGTCTAGCCTCGATCGTTCACGGCTGATGTCGGGCGTTCCGGCCCCGCGCGTGTGATCGTTCATTGTCGATGCGGTTGGGTTCG